>DASWOQ010000001.1:0-6496 GCA_036398675.1 Rhodanobacter sp.
AGGACGGCGCGAAGATGGTCACCGCGGTGGCCTGTTCGCACGTGCCCAAGTTCACGGTGGTGATCGGCGGCAGTTTCGGTGCCGGCAACTACGCGATGTGCGGCCGTGCCTATGGCGCGCGTTTCCAGTGGATGTGGCCGAACGCACGGATCAGCGTGATGGGCGGCGAACAGGCCGCGTCGGTGCTGGCGACGGTGAAGCGCGACGGCATCGAAGCGGCCGGCAAGAGCTGGAGCGCGGACGAGGAGGAAGCCTTCAAGGCGCCGATCCGCGACCAGTACGAGCGCCAGGGCCATCCCTATTACGCCAGTGCGCGCCTGTGGGACGACGGCATCATCGATCCGGTCGCTACCCGCCGCGTGCTCGAGCTGGCGATTTCCGCTTCGATGAATGCACCGATCGAGCCGCAGCGATTCGGTGTGTTCCGCATGTGACTGAAGCGCTGCTCAGGCTTGTGGTTCCTCGCCGCGCAACCGCACGTCGCCAGGCAACATGTCGACATGCCCAACGGCCACTTCGCGCTGCGACTCAAAGAAGCGCTGCACCTGCTGGCAGACCGCCATGGTGTTTTCGCGGGCGATCGCGGAAACGAGGAACCATGGCTGGGTCCAGCCGAGTTCCGCGACAATCTTCTCCGCCACCGCCGTGCGCTCGCCTTCGGCCAGCATGTCGGCCTTGTTGAGTACCAGCCAGCGCGGCCGCTCCAGCAGTTCCGGATTGAATTTCTCCAGCTCCAGTTCGATGGCGCGAACCTGCGCGGCGACGTCGCTGCCGTCCAGCGGCGCGATATCGACCAGGTGCAGCAACAGGCTGGTGCGCGCCACATGGCGCAGGAACTGTATCCCCAGGCCCGCGCCGTCCGAGGCACCCTCGATCAGGCCGGGGATGTCCGCGATCACGAAGCTCTGGTCGGTGCCCAAGCTGACCACGCCAAGATTCGGCACGAGCGTGGTGAACGGATAATCCGCCACGCGCGGCGTCGCTGCGGACACCGCACGGATGAACGTGGATTTGCCGGCATTCGGGAACCCGAGCAGGCCCACATCGGCCAGCAGCCGCAGTTCCAGTTTCAGCTCACGCGCTTCTCCGGGCGTGCCGGGCGTGGCCTTGCGCGGCGCGCGGTTCACCGAACTCTTGAAGTGGATATTGCCCAGGCCGCCCTTGCCGCCCTGCGCCACCAGCATGCGCTGACCGTGGCTGGTGAGGTCGCCGATGACTTCGTCGGTATCGACGTTGGTGATCATGGTGCCGACCGGCACGCGAATGGTCGTGTCGTCACCACCCTTGCCGTACATCTGGCTACCCATGCCGTTCTCGCCGCGGCGTGCCTTAAAGCTGCGCTGGTGACGGAAATCGACCAGCGTATTCAGGCCCTCGTCGGCAACCAGCCACACCGAACCGCCGAAGCCGCCGTCGCCGCCGTCGGGACCGCCGAACGGAATGAATTTTTCGCGACGGAAGCTGATGCAACCATTGCCGCCATCGCCGGCCTGGACTTTGATATGGGCTTCATCGACGAATTTCATTGGAGGACCGGGATTCGAGAGTGGGGATTCAGGAGTGGAAAGAACAGGCAATCGTGAACATGGTACGGGACGTGACAGGCGTTGGCTTCCTCGAATCCCGAATCTCAAATCCCGGCATCCCGTTGCAAAAACAAAAGCCCCGCCGAAGCGGGGCCTTCGTTGCCGCATCGCGGAAGGCTTATGCCTGCACGATATCGACGAAACGGCGGTTCTTGTCGCCGCGTACCGCGAACTTGACCGTGCCGTCGACCAGCGCGAACAGCGTGTGGTCGCGCCCCAGGCCCACGCCGTTGCCCGGATGGAACTGGGTGCCGCGCTGACGCACGATGATGTTGCCGGCTTCGATGGCCTGGCCGCCGTAAATCTTCACGCCCAGGTATTTCGGGTTCGAATCGCGACCGTTGCGGCTGGAACCTACGCCCTTTTTATGTGCCATGACTCAATGCTCCAGTTGCTCAGGCGTTGATGCCCGTGATCTCGATTTCGGTGAAATGCTGGCGGTGACCCTGCTGACGCTTGTAGTGCTTGCGGCGGCGGAATTTGATGATGCGGATCTTGTCGGCGCGGCCGTGCTTGCGGATGGTGGCGCTGACGGTGACTCCGTCAACCAGCGGTGCGCCCACGGTGATGGACTCGCCCAGGCCATGCAACAGCACCTGGTCGAAGCTCACGGTAGCGCCTTCTTCGGCGTCCAGCAGCTCCACGCGCAGGACATCGCCCTGCTGAACGCGGTACTGCTTGCCACCGGTCTTGATGACTGCGTAACTCATCGGAATGCCCTTCTGTCGTTATTCTCTTGGGTATCGCCATGACCCTTCCGGGACTGACGAACCGCAGATTATAACGAGATGCCGGCGCGCTGGTCAAATACTGACCACGTGAACCCCGAAGGGCCTTCCACCGGACTCATCCAGGACTTTCGCCGTCCTCAGGGCTTGGCTGCAGGGCTTGCCGGGCAACGGCCCTGAGCGTCGAGCGTGCCTTTCTGCTGAAGCTGCCTGATCATGGCTTCGCCGCGCGCGCGTCCCCACTGCTGGCCGACCTTCATGCCCTCGGCCATGGTGATCGGCATCTGGGTGATGACCTTCTGGCCCAGCGGTGAACGATAGAACTTCAGCAGACCGTTCACGTCATCGGCAGTGAAATGGCTCTGGTAGATCGGCACCATGCGGCCCATCAGCTGTTCGGTGCCGTTCGCATCGATGAAGCCCTGCCAGTACGACGCAGGCACGCAAGGCACCGCCTGCCCCATCACGCCCGTCATCTGCGTATTCATCTGGCCGAACATCTGGCTCAGGTGCATTACCTCGAACAGCTGGCGCACCTGCTGCGCGCTGGGCTGTGCAGCCAGCGCCTGGCCTGTCGCGCCTACCGCCAGCAACATCGCCGCGCTCCATACCTTCCATTTACGCATTGCCATCTCCCCGATGAGGGCGGTCCGCAGCGGCCGCCGAACACGTATTTGGCCACAGTCCCGGCATGGACGGAAACCGCCGGGAGGCAAACGATGCCGGCGGCAACACGAAGCGCATCCAAAACGCCTTGGTATAGTTGGAGCTTCCCCCCATATCCGAGCGTCATGGACACCATACGCATCCGCGGCGCACGCACGCACAACCTCAAGAACATCGACCTCGACCTGCCGCGCGACCGGTTGATCGTCATTACGGGTCTATCTGGGTCCGGCAAGTCCTCGCTAGCCTTCGACACCATTTACGCCGAAGGCCAGCGTCGCTATGTCGAATCGTTGTCGGCATATGCGCGGCAGTTCCTGTCGATGATGGAAAAGCCCGATGTCGATCACATCGAGGGCTTGTCGCCGGCCATCTCGATCGAACAGAAATCCACCTCGCACAATCCGCGCTCCACCGTCGGCACCATCACCGAGGTGTACGACTACCTGCGCCTGCTGTTCGCGCGCGTCGGCACGCCGCGCTGCCCCGATCACGGCATTCCGCTGGAAGCGCAGACCGTGAGCCAGATGGTCGACTCGACGCTCGCGCTGGACGGCGAGAAACGCTTCATGCTGCTCGCGCCGGTGATCCGCGAACGCAAGGGCGAGCACGTGCAGGTGTTCGAGCAACTGCGCGCGCAGGGCTTCGTGCGTGCTCGCGTCGACGGCGCGGTGTACGACCTCGACGCCGTGCCGCCGTTGACGCTGCGCCAGAAGCACACCATCGAGGTGGTGATCGACCGCTTCCGCCCACGCGACGACATCAAGCAGCGGCTGGCCGAATCGTTCGAGACGGCCCTGCGCCTCGGCGACGGCCTGGTGATCGTGGTGAACATGGACGACGCGAAAGCACCCGAGCAATTGCTGTCCTCGCGCTACTCCTGCCCGGTCTGCGACTACTCGCTGCCGGAACTCGAACCGCGACTGTTCTCGTTCAACTCGCCGGTGGGTGCGTGCCCATCCTGCGACGGCCTGGGCGTGACCCAGGTGTTCGACGCCAGCCGCGTGGTCGGCCATCCCGAGCTGCCGCTGTCCGGCGGCGCGGTGCGCGGGTGGGATCGCCGCAATGCGCACTACTTCCAGTTGATCCTGTCGCTGGCGGCACATTACAAGTTCGACGTGGACGCGCCGTGGCAGAAGCTGCCGGCGGACGTCCAGAAGGCCATCCTGCACGGTAGCGGCAAGGAGAAGATCGCGTTCCGCTACATCACCGAACGCGGCGGAAAGGTCACGCGCGAGCACGCGTTCGAGGGCATCCTGCCCAACCTGGAGCGGCGCTACAAGGAAACCGAATCGCCGGCCGTGCGCGAGGAGCTGGCCAAGTACATCAGCGACCAGCCCTGTCCCGAGTGCGAAGGGCAGCGGCTCAACCGCTCCGCCCGCAACGTGTTCGTCGCCGACCACGCGCTGCCATCGCTCACCCACCGATCGATCGACGACACGCTTCAGTTCTTCGAAGAACTGAAGCTCACCGGCTGGCGCGGCGAGATCGCGCTGAAGATCGTCAAGGAAATCCGCGAACGGCTGACCTTCCTCAACGACGTGGGCCTCAACTACCTGACGCTGGACCGGCAGGCCGATTCGCTGTCCGGCGGCGAAGCGCAGCGCATCCGCCTCGCGTCGCAGATCGGCGCCGGACTGGTCGGCGTGATGTACGTGCTGGACGAACCGTCGATCGGCTTGCATCAACGCGACAACGAGCGCCTGCTCGGCACGCTGACCCGCCTGCGCGACCTGGGCAACACGGTGATCGTGGTCGAACACGACGAAGACGCCATCCGCATGGCCGACCACGTGCTCGACATCGGCCCCGGTGCAGGCGTGCATGGCGGCGAAATCGTGGCACAGGGCAGCGTGAAGGACATGCTGGCCTCGCCGCGTTCGGTGACCGGCCAGTTCCTCTCCGGCAAGCGCGCGATCGAGGTGCCGAAGGAGCGGCGCCAGCCGATCGACGCCGAATCCTGGCTGCATCTGAAAGGCGCCAGCGGCAACAACCTGAAGCATGTCGACCTGTCGATCCCGGCCGGCCTGTTCACCTGCATCACCGGTGTGTCGGGCTCGGGCAAATCGACCCTGGTCAACGACACCCTGTTTCGCCTCGCCGCGATGGAATTGAACGGCGCAGGTACGCAGCCGGCGCCATTCAAGTCGGTCTCCGGCATGGAGCTGTTCGACAAGGTGGTCGACATCGACCAGTCGCCGATCGGCCGCACGCCGCGTTCGAATCCGGCCACATACACTGGCCTGTTCACGCCGCTGCGCGAAATGTTCGCGCAGGTGCCCGAGGCGCGTTCGCGCGGCTACACGCCAGGACGCTTCAGCTTCAATGTCCGCGGAGGCCGCTGCGAGGCCTGCGAAGGCGACGGCATGATCAAGGTGGAAATGCATTTCCTGCCCGACGTCTACGTACCCTGCGACGTCTGCCACGGCAAGCGCTACAACCGCGAGACGCTGGAAATCCTCTACAAGGGCCACACCATCGCCGACGTGCTCGACATGACGGTGGAAGACGCGCTGAAGCTGTTCGAGAACGTCCCCACCATCGCCCGCAAGCTCGACACGCTGCGTGCAGTGGGCCTCGACTACATCAAGCTCGGCCAGAGCGCGACCACGCTTTCCGGCGGCGAGGCGCAGCGCGTGAAGCTGTCCAAGGAGCTTTCCAAGCGCGATACCGGCCGCACGTTGTACATCCTCGACGAACCGACCACCGGCCTGCACTTCCACGACATCGAACAACTGCTCGACGTGCTGCACCAGCTGGTCGACCAAGGCAACACGGTGGTGGTGATCGAGCACAACCTCGACGTGATCAAGACTGCCGACTGGGTCGTCGATCTCGGTCCCGAGGGCGGCGGCGGCGGCGGTCGCATCTTGGTGGCCGGCACCCCAGAGACTGTGGCCGCAACCAAGGAATCGCACACTGGCCGCTTCCTCGCGCCGCACCTGAAATCCAGCAAGGCGAACAAGTCTGCGCGGGCGCCAGGAGCCGACAAGCGCGTCAAGGCCGGCACCAAGCACATCGCGTCGGCGGACAAATACCGGCCCATGCCACGGAAGAAGCGCTCGTGAGCCCATCTGCTGAAACCACCGGAACAGATGCCGTGAAAGCCGCATCGCCAGAGTTGGCGGCGAGCAACGCACCGTTGTTTGTCGCCACGCTTGGGGTGCGCTGGCGCGACCTCGACGCGTTCAACCATGTCAACAATTCCAACTTCCTGACCTATCTCGAAGAATCGCGGCTGCAATGGCTGAGCCATGTACCCGGGCCGTGGTTCGACGAGGCGTCGATGCCGGTGCTGGCCGCAAGCACGATCAATTACCGGCAGCCGATCGCCTGGCCGGCTTCGCTGCACATCGAACTGCGCTGCGATCGTCTCGGCAGCAGTTCGATGACGATCTCCCATCGCATCGTCGATGCAACCGATGCGACGCGCCTCTACAGCGACGGCCACGTGGTGATGGTGTGGATGAATCCGGCGACCGGCAAACCGGTGCCGCTGCCGCCGGCGATCCGCAA
>DASWOQ010000002.1:0-42743 GCA_036398675.1 Rhodanobacter sp.
GTTCGGGCATGGCGGCCGCCGCCAGCGCCACTTCGGCTTCCTCACCATCGGCCATCGGCCGCTGCCGGCGCAGGCCGTCGATCATCAGGTTGTGCGCGATCTGCAGCAGCCAGGTGGTGAACTTCGCCTGCGGCTGGTAGCGCGCCCGTGAGGCTATCACCCGGCTCCAGGTTTCCTGGAACAACTCGTCGGTGCGATGTGGATCGCGCACGCTGCGCAGCAGGAACCGGTAGAGCATGCCGCGATGCCGCGTGTACAGCGCCTCGAACGCGGCGAGGTCGCCGCGCGCGTAGGCAAGCATCAGCATCGCATCAGGGTCGACCGCAGCATCCATGGTGGTCGAGGGTAAGCGAAATGAGGTGGCGCGGTAAGCCATCAGTTTTCGCGCTGCGGGTTGGGGTGGTGAGGCGAAGAGCTTTACCCCCTCCCAGCCTCCCCCTGCGAGCAGGGGGAGGAGTTGTTCGTGCGGGGTTGCCGTTCATCGCCGCGAACCACTCCCTCCCCTGCTTGCAGGGGAGGGTTGGGGTGGGGTCGCTCTTGACGCCGTCCCGTCCTGCCAGACACACCGCCATCACCTCGAACTCATCTCCCGATCAACGCCTTGACCCATGCCGTCCGCATGCGTCGACAGTCCATCGGCCAGCCTCACCAGTTGCACGAAGCCTGCGCGATAGCCGTCGGCATCGATGCCGCGCGCATCGTTGGCGAGCTTTGCGATCTGCGCGTAGCCGTAGCCGTCCAGATACTTGCCGCCATGCAGTGCATCGGCGAAGGCGGCCACCGCGGCGGCATAGCGCAAGCGTTCGCCGGGGTGCGTTTCCGCCTGCGCAGTAATCGGTTGTTCGATCAGCCGGCTTTCCGACTGTGCGGGCAGCTTGTAGCGCAGGCGCAGAAAGGCCAGCTCGTTGCCCATTTTCGAGGGTGCGGACTTGCCGCCGTAGCGCAGCGGATCGATGCGCGCCGCAGCCGAACCTTTCGGCGTGATCTCGTAGATCGCGGTGACGTTGGCGCCCGCGCCGATCTCGCCGGCATCGACCTTGTCGTTGTTGAAGTCCTCGCGCTTCAGCATGCGCTTCTCGTAGCCGATCAGGCGGTATTCCTGCACCTGCGCCGGGTTGAACTCGACCTGGATCTTCACGTCCTTCGCGATGGTCAGCAGCGTGGCGGACATCTCGTCGACCAGCACGCGGCGGCCCTCCTGCAGGCTGTCGATGTAGTGGTGGCTGCCGTTGCCGACGTCGGCCAGCATTACCGCCATCGCATCGTTGTAGTTGCCTTCGCCGAAGCCCAGCGTGGTCAGCGCGATGCCGCTCTTGCGCTTGTCCTCGATGGTGGTCTTGAGCGCGTCCTCGCTGACCGTGCCTACGTTGAAGTCGCCGTCGGTAGCCAGGATCACCCGGTTGACGCCGCCCTTGATGAAACCTTGTTCGGCCTGCGCATACGCTGCGTCGATGCCGGCGGCACCGTTGGTCGAGCCGCCCGCGTCGAGGTTGTCGATCGCCGCATCGATGGCGGCATGGCGGTCGCCGGCAGTGGAGGGCAGGGCAACGCCCGCGTTGCCGGCATAGGTGACGATGGCTACGCGATCCTGCCTGCGCAGTTCGCGCACCAGTTGTTTCAACGATGCCTTGAGCAGCGGCAGTTTGTCCGGCTTATCCATCGAGCCGGAGGTGTCGATCAGGAACACCAGGTTGGATGCGGGAATCTCCGCCGCCGGCACGCGATAGCCCTGGATGCCGATCAGCAGCAACTGGCGCTTCGCGTTCCACGGCGCCGGCGCCAGTTCGGTGGTGACGCTGAACGGCTGCGACCGATCCGCCGGCGGCGTGTAGCCGTAGTCGAAGTAGTTGATGAACTCCTCGGCGCGCACCGCGTCGGCCGGCGGCAACTGGCCCTGGTTCAACATGCGGCGCACGTTGGTGTACGAACCGGTATCCACGTCGATGCTGAAAGTGGACACCGGCTGCTCGGCCGCCAGCAGCACCGGGTTGGTGGCGCGGTGCGTGTAGTTTTCCGTATTGATATCGCCAGGCATCGGCTGCATCGCCATCGGCGGCATCATGTAGCTGCGCGGCACCATGCCTGCGCTCATCGGCGCGCGCTGTGCGACGAACTGCGGCGAGGGCGTGGGTTGGTTCGAGTGGGTGGATTGTTCGGATTCCGCGACCTCGGCGACAGCAGGTGGCGAGAGTTTATCCAGCGCCTTGTCGGCTTTGGCAACGGACTTCGGTGACGCGGGGACCACGGGTGCGTTCGGCGGTGGCGGCGGTTCGGCGGGTTTTGTGCCGCTCGCGGGCACGACGGGTTCGGGTTTGGGGACGCTGCAGCCGAACAGCATCACCAGCAGGGCAAGCAGCAGACTGCGCAACAGGGCTTTCACGTTCATGGGGCGGTTCTCCTCCGGTTGGTGGAAGATGAAACGCCGGTTCGCGCCGAACGGGGTTAATCGCCATGCGCGGCGCGGTAGCATGGCGTACTTGGAAAGTCCCACGGAACGACATGATCAACAACGACACACTGCGCGCCATCCGCTACATGCTCGACCTCAGCGACGCAAAAGTAGTGGACATCACCCACCTGGCGGACGCGGAATTCCCGCTTACCAAGGAGAACGTACAGGCGTTCCTGAAGAAGGACGAGGAGCCCGGCTACGCCGAATGCAGCAATGCCGTGCTGGCGCATTTCCTCGATGGCCTGGTCATCCACCGTCGTGGCCGTGATGAAAGCCTGCCGCCACGCCCCGTGGAGAAACGCGTCACCAACAACGTGGTATTGAAGAAACTGCGCGTGGCGTTCGAACTGAAAGACGTCGACATGCACCAGATTCTTGCCGACGCCGGCTTCCCCATTTCCAAGCCTGAACTCAGCGCGTTGTTCCGCCAGCCGGGACACAAGAATTTCCGCTTGTGCGGTGATCAGTTGCTGAGGAATTTTTTGAAAGGGCTGACGATGCGGTTACGGAGTGCTTGAGCCGCGGAGTGTCCGGTTTTGCATTTGTGCTTGAGCGAACCGCCGGGTTTCGGTCGACAACGTTGAGACGGAATTGCCCGTCGATCCACGTCATTGCTGCTGCGTATACCCAGCTTCAGTCTGGCTGCGCAACGCCAGTACGAAGGCGGTGTCGATTTCTGCAACATAGATATACAACGCCACATAGCCGCGTGCGTCACGGCCGATCACCAGTTCGCGCTTGCCTGCTTCTACCTGCCGGCCGATAAGCGGATGGCGGTCGAGGATGTCAATGGCGCAAATGATGTCTTGGACGCGTGCGGCGGCGTCCTTGATATCGTGCTGAAGAAGATGATCGACGATACGGTCGATGTCGTCGGTGACCGCGGGCGCAAACTCGATCCGAGCCATCAGCGGATTAGCTTCTTTCCGATCGGACGCGTCTTCGATTTGCCGGCTACGCGATCTTCAAGATAACGACGCATTTCGGTCCAGGGGACGGTTCTGCCGGAGGCGACGATCTGGGCGTAGCGCTGGTCTGCCAGATCGTGGAAATCGGTCCGGTGTTCTTCCTGATCGATTCTTTCCTCGATGGCGTTGAGAATGAAACTGTGAGTAGTCGTTCCTGCGCGCTTCGCAGCACGGGAAACGCGTGTCTTGAGTTCTTCGGGTAAACGAATGGTAGTGGTGGTGGACATGGCTGGCCTCCTGCGAATGCTACAAATGTAGCACATGTGTGCTACACAAGATCAGGTTCAGTGGTCCGCCTCATCCCGTGTGTTCACCGTCGCCTTGCGCTCCTGCCGTCCCCAGCCGACCGACGGCCCACGGATGGCCGTCCAGACGGAACGCACCACCACGTAGTACATCAGCTGGCGGTAGCCGAAGCGTTGCAGGACCAGCCACCACATCAGGCTCCAGCGTTCCTTCTTCTCCATCGCGAAAGCCAGGGCGGCGGCGCCGAGGTCGACGACCATGAAGGCGGCGTAGAACACCAGCATCTTGATCAGGTTGGTGTCGTCGAACTGGCCGCGATGCTGCAGGTAATCGAGGCCGGTGCTGATGATCTGCCACACCAGCACCAGGTCGATCAGCGGCGATACCACCGAGAAGATGATCTGGAACAGCCACACCTGCGGCAGCGCGATCATGCCGAGCGCGCCGTAGCGTGGGCGGAAGGTGGCATCGCGGTGCTTCCACAGGCATTGCAGCGTGCCGTAGGCCCAGCGGAAGCGCTGGCGGGCGAGGCCGCGCGCGGTGTCCGGCGCTTCGGTCCAGGCAATCGCCTCGGCGTCGAACAGCGTGTGGTAACCCGCCTTCTGCACGGCGATGGTCAGGTCTTGATCCTCGGCCAGCGTTTCGGAGGGGAAGCCGCCAAGCCGCTCCAGCGCCTCGCGTCGCCACGCACCGACAGCGCCGGGCACGACGGTGATGGCGCCGAGCGCGGCGAGCGCACGGCGTTCCAGGTTCTGCGCGGTGATGTATTCCAGTGCCTGCCACAGCGTGATCAGGTTGATGCGGTTGCCGACCTTCGCATTGCCGGCGACGGCGCCGACCTTGGGATCGTTGAACCAACGCACCAGTCGCGGAATGGTGTGGGGTTCGAACTGGGTGTCGGCATCGAGCGCCACGATCACCGTGCCTTTCGATTCGTTCAGCGCGGTGTTGACCGCATGTGCCTTGCCGCCATTGGGAATGGTGATGAGCCGCACGCGCGGTTCGTTGGCGTAGTGCTCGGTGACCACGGTGGACGTGCCGTCGGTGGAACCGTCATCGACCACGATGACTTCGATGTTCGGATGCCGGCTGCGCAGGATGTAGCGGATCGAACTGGCGATCACCTTCGCTTCGTTGTAGGCGGGGATCAGCACCGACACCAGTGGCGGGTCGTCGCCCAGCACCGGTAGCACGCGGCGCCGTTCCCGCGAACGGTTGAGCAGGGCGAGGCCGCCGAGCAGCACCAGCCGCGCCATGCCCAGCAGGATCGCCAGCATCAGCAGGTTGCGGATCAGATGGCCGAAAAAGCCAAGCGCCAGAAATACCGAACGGTCAGCCCAGCGCGATACCGAGTCCGTGGTCAGCGGTGGCATGGTCTGGTCGCGGGTCAGCCCGGCCAACTGCGATACGGTGACAAAATCGTAGCCTTGTGCACGCAGGCCATCGATGATGCGCGGCAGCGCTGCGACAGTCTGCGAGCGCTCGCCGCCGCTGTCGTGCAGCAGCACCACCTGGCCCTTGCGGTCGGGGTTGGTGGTGGCGATGCCGCTCAGCACGTTCTTGACGATGGCATCCACACCGGGGCGCTGCCAGTCTTCGGCGTCGATGTGCAGGCCAACCGAGATGTAGCCCATCTGCTGCGCCTGCCCGATCGGGACCAGTTCGTCGGCGGTGGTCGGTTCGGCATCGCCGAAGTAGGGCGCGCGGAACAGCCGCATCGAGTGTCCGGTGAGCGCTTCGAACAGCCGCTGGGTGGCGTTGAGTTCCAGTGCGACGATGCTCGCCGGGCTTTCGCCGAGGTTCGGATGGGTGAATGTGTGGTTGCCGACATCGTGGCCTTCGGCGATTTCGCGCTGCACCAGCCGCGGCGACATCTCGGCGTTCTCGCCGATGATGAAGAACGTGCCGGGCACGTGCTTGGCCTTGAGGATGTCGAGGATCTGCGGCGTCCACTCCGGATCGGGGCCGTCGTCGAAGGTCAGCGCGATCTTGTGCGGCAGTGTGCCCACGCGCTGGATCACATAGGTGCTTGGGAAACTGGTGTACGACTCGTCGTCGATGCTGCCATCGTCCTTGTCGATTTCCGTGGTGCGTGCGCCCGGCGAGGGCTTCGAGGCGATCTGCAGGATTTCGCCCTGGCCCTCGATGTCGATGTCCTCGCCTTCGCCAATGGTGTGCAGCGCATCCGGCGCGGGCGCGCCATAGTTGCGGCCGAGTACCGGCCACACCGAGGAATCTTCCGAACCCAACCGCCATAACGCGTAGCCGTAGGGCTTGTAGTCGTCGGCGGCATGGATCTGGTTGTAGGCAGTGACGCCGTCGAGGAACCACACCTGATGCGCGACGCCGTTGTCCTCGCTGTAAGAGAAGTGCGGATTCTGCGTATCGGGATCAAAGACGACATCGGCCTGCGCGTCAGACGCGCGATCCATGGTGTCCTGGAAGGTCAGTGTCTCGGCGTTCTGGCCCTTGGCCCAGTCGTAGCCATAGCTGCCGATCGCGATGATGGTCTGGTCCGAATCGAGCACCTTCATGCGCTTTTCGAGCGTGCTTTCGAACCAGTCCTGCGCGGCGATGCTGCCCGGATCCTTGTTGGCCCAGTGCTGGTCGTAGGCCATCAACAGCTCGAAATCGACGATGTCGGCGTAGCCGGCGTAATCCCAGGACGAGTCGTCGAATGGCACCGACAGCACAATGCCCCAGCCGTGCGGATCGAAGGCATCGTTGAGCTCATTGAGGAACGCCTTCAGGTCTTTCTGCGACGCCTCGGGTACTTCCTCGAAATCGACCGTCACGCCCTGGAAATGATTGGTATCGATGAATGCGACGACCTGCGCGATGCGCGCCTTTCGTATCGCGGGATCGGCCAGCATGTGCCCGAGGCCGGGGCCGTCCCAAGTGCCGTTCGCCATGTTCTGCAGCAGCGGCAGGATCGGCGCGGACGGCTTCTGCGTACGGATCAGGTTCAACGCCTTGGCGTCGATGTCGGTGTGCAGCGCCATGTCGGGGCCGGAAACATGCATCCAGCTCGGGATGACCCAGTCCAGCGTCGGCAATGCGCGCTTCAGCGACGGATAGCTGCTTTCGTCCCAGTTGACGTAGAAGCCGATCGCCAGCGGCCGGTCGGCGGGCTTGTTCAACGACGGTGGCGGCGTATGCACCGCGTTGTTCTTGGCGGAGTGCGCCCCCGCCGCGCGCAGCAGCTTCTGGCGCGAACGCACTTCGGCAGCCAGCTTGGCCGCAGGCTTGAGCAATTCGGGCGCGGCGGCCTTGACGTTGGCCAATGCGTGCCGGGTCTTGTTATGGCTGCCCAGTTGCAACCCGACCATGTTCGGCACGATGAACAGGCTGACGGCGCACGCCACCACAAAAAGCGTGCTGACCACGCCAGCGAGTAGCGCGAGGCGCGAGACACGGCTGGCTCGTCGGCCAGTGGGGTCGAAGAAGATCGGTTTTTTATGCATGCCCGGGTCGGAAGCGGCAGACACTGAAAGCTGCCAGTTTGCACGGAACCGCTCAACTGCGGCGTAGTGGGTCGGGATGATACGTGAACTCGGGCGTCAGCCGGACATCCGGCTGCGCCTCGTTGGGCCTTCGTTTACAGGATCACCGCGCCCGGCACCGGCTTGCTGAAGTCCTCCGGCGCCAGCTTCTGCGTCAGCCGGAACACGCCTTCGTGGATCTTGCGCGGCAGCACCACGTCGAGCACGGTGGTCTGGTGCGGGCCGAGCATGCTGAACAGGTCGTCGCCAGCGGCGGTTTTCGCCAGCGCGTGATGTACCAATCCGGCCAGGTCGGTGGGCTGCACGTTGGCGCCGTAGGGGCGATGGCTGGGCACGGGGGCGCGCAGTGTCTTGCGCGTGTTGGTGGGGTCGGGCACGCGCACGTCGCCGGCCAGCAGCGTGTGGTTGAGGAACAGGGTGATGGTGGTGCGGCTCTTCGAGTTTGCCTGGCGATCGATCATGAAGTCGTCCGGCATCATGTCCGGGCTGGCCTGCGGTCCGGCGGTGAACAGGAAGCCCGCACCGGTCAGCGGTTCGCCCGCCTCGTCGGCGAGCCGCACGATCAGCATGCTGCGCGGATCGTGGATGTGCACGCGCGGCGAGAACGGTCCGGCCGGATCCAGCTCCACCTTGTTCGCGTCGCGCTGTGCGTTCTCGTTGTCGAAGGCGGTGCACAGGCCGGTGTAGTCGGCGGTGGTGTGCACTTTCAGGCAGCGCAGGATCGCATCGATGGTCGGCGTGGCCGCACTTTGCAAAATGCCGTGCGCGCTGCCCGAGTGCGACGCGTCGGCGATCAGCTTGAACGCGCTGCGCGGCCCTTGCTGCAGGTTGAGCGAAAGCGTGTCGACCGTGCCGGCGGCGGGGTTGCCCGGAATGGTCAGCACCGCGTGACGCGCATTGAGGTTGGCTGCGGCGATGCGCACCACGCCGTCGGATCCGTCTTCGCCGGTGTAGCTGTTGAGGTGGTCGTACAGCGCACGATCGGGACGATCGCCGATCAGTACGAACAGGTAGTGGTCGCTGGCGACTGGATCGGAGCCATGGATGTGATCGAGGTTCAGCGACAGCGATTCGGCGCTGCCCAGTTCCAGCCAGTCGAGGATGCGCTGGCCCGGCTGGATGCCGTCGAACCATGACTTCAGCCGGCCCAGCACGCCCTTGCCGAGCTGTGCCAGCGCCGAACCGAAATTTGCCGGCGCCAGCATCACCAGGTGGCTGAGTTTGATGGTGCTGTAGCTGCCGGGCTTGTCGCGCTGCGCCCGCAGCCATTCGCGCACCACCGGCCCGCCGGTGGAGTGGGTGACGCAGGCGAAGCTGGCGTCGGTGAGGTGCAGGTCGCGCAGCGCATGGTCGAATGCGCGCACGATGTCGCCCATCGTCACCGCGTCGTCGAAGCTCACGTACTCGGACAGCCAGATGTTGGCCAGCGTCAGCGGCACGCCGGCCGTGGCGGCCTGCTGCTGCAGTTGCTGCGGCATCTGGCCGTAGGTGGAGGTATTGCTGACGCTCCAGCCGTGGACGAACACGAGGGTGGTCATGGCTCAGCTTCGCGAAGTGAGGTCGGGCCATGATGCCGGATGGCGGCGCGGGCAGGGATAGGCAATACGGCCTTGGCCGGATGCCCGATGCGCAAACCCGGACGCGTGTCGCGTTACTGCGCGGCGAGTCGCGTGCCGACGGCTTCATCATCCGGGCGGCCATGGCTGACCAGTTGCATCGGCTGGCCCCACGGCGCCACGAAATCGACGACGACCTTTTCGCTGCCGATGCCCTCGGCGATGCGCATCGGCTGGCCGACGATGGCAATGTGGTTGGCACGCAGCCACGCGGCGGCGGCAACGGCATTGTCGGTGGCGAAGGTGATGCCCGGTTCGCGGGCCGGCGTACCGGCCTGGCGGATCAGTTCGACGGTGGTACCGTCGCCGCAATCCAGCATGGCTGCCGGCGGCGCATGGAGCGCGCCGCTTTCGACGATCACATCACAGTTCATCACGTCATGGAAGAAACCGATGGCCTGCACCAGATCAGGTACGCGAAGGGATACATAGCCGCCCGAGGCGGCGCGACCGAGCCCCGGCAGTGCGGCCACGGTGAGGAAAGCGACAAACAAGAGAGAGCGCAACGGGTTGTTCACGACACATGTCCAGTGGAATGCCGTTGAAATGGTCACGGCCTGACGTTTCCGAAGAGCGGTGGAGCGACCGCAGTGTTTCCCCGCACGAACGACTCCGTCCCGACACCAGGCTGCGCTACCCTGCAGGCTCTTTTCCCTGGGGGGGGCCATTCCATGTCGTTGATGCTGCTACTGGCGCTGCTGCTATTGGCGGCAATCGCAGGCTGGATGCGCCGCCGGGGCCTGGCGCGTGGACTGGCATGGCTGACGCTGCTGCTGTTTCTGGCGATCGCCTGCGGCCCGCTGCCGCGCTGGCTGCTGCACGACCTGCAGGATACGTATTCCCCGGCGGTTTCCGGCCCCTGGGCCGCGCGCAATGCGATCGTGGTGCTCGGCGTGGGTACCACACGCGCCACGCGCACCTCGCCGCTGGAGCCACCGATATTCGCCTATGGACGGCTTGCGCAGGCGGCCATGCTCTACCGCGAATGCAAGGCGGCTGGCCAGCAATGCATGGTGCTGGTGACCGGTGGCGATCCGCAGGAACACGGTTCCCCCGAAGCGGTGGTATACGCCGCGGTGTTGCGCCGGCTCGGCGTGCCCGACGGCGACCTGCAGGTGGAGCCGCGCAGCATGAGCACCTGGCAGAACGCGCAGTTCACCCGCCCGATGCTGGCGACCTACGCGCCGCAGCGATTGCTGCTGCTGACCTCCGGTTTCCACATGCGTCGCAGCCTGCTGTATTTCGCGCATTTCGGCCTGAAACCGGAGCCGGTGCGCGGCGACGAGATCAACGCTACGCTGCCGAGCTGGCCCGATGCCTGGAACATCACCCTCTGCGACATCGCGCTGCACGAGTACGCAGGCATCGCCCGCTACCACGTCTACAACCTGCTGGGCTGGAACGCGCCGCCGGTGCTGGCGCCGGTGATCCCGGCGCCGCCCTAAGCCCCGGCCTCAGGCTGCCTTGCCGAGCGAAGCGATGTCGATCACGAAGCGATAACGCACATCGCTTTTCAGCATGCGCTCGTAGGCATGGTTGATGTCCTGGATAGCGATCATTTCGATGTCGCTGCTGATGCCGTGTTCGGCGCAGAAATCCAGCATTTCCTGCGTCTCGGCGATGCCGCCGATGCCTGAGCCGGAGATCGAGTGGCGACCGAAGATCACGGCACCCGCGCTCACTGGCGGGTCCAGCGGTTGCAACTGGCCGACCAGGCAGTGCACGCCGTTGACTGCCAGCGTTGCCAGGTAGGGATTGAGGTCGTGCGGGTTCGGCACGGTATCGAGAATGAAATCGAACTGGTGAGCCACCGCCTCCATCTGCGCCGCGTCGGTGGAGAGCACCACGTGATTTGCGCCGAGCCGGCGCGCCTCTTCTTCCTTGCCTGGCGAACGCGTGAACAGGGTGACATCGGCACCCAGTGCCTTGGCGAACTTCAGACCCATGTGACCGAGGCCGCCCAGGCCGATCACTGCGACCTTGCTGCCTTTGCCGATTTTCCAGTGCTTGAGTGGCGAATAGGTGGTGATGCCGGCGCACAGCAGTGGCGCGGCGGACTTCGGATCGAGCGCGTCGGGAATGTTCACCACGAACTTGTCGGAGACCACGATGCGTTCGGAGTAACCGCCGAAGGTCGGCAGGCCGTCGCGGCGGTCGATGCCGTTATAGGTCAGCGTGGCGCCTTCGAGGCAATATTGCTCCAGGCCTTGCACGCATGAGCTGCAGTGCTGGCAGGAGTCGACCATGCAGCCGACACCGACCATGTCGCCGACTTTGAATTTGCCTACGTCGGCACCGACCGAGCTGACCCGGCCGATGATCTCGTGGCCCGGCACCATCGGGTAAAGGCTGTTGTGCCACTCGTTGCGGGCCTGATGAAGGTCGGAATGGCAGACACCGCAATAGAGGATGTCGACCACCACGTCGTCGGGCCGCGGATCGCGCCGCTCGAAGTTGTGCGGCGCCACGGGCGTGGTGGCGGATTGGGCAGCGTAGCCACGGATGTTCAGGGGCATGCATTTCTCCTTGGACGGGCGGATTACTGATGCAGCGAGTATGCGCAGTGCGGTACATCTGCCGGTAGCCGGATACTGCGTGATCCTTGCCCGATCCTGCAAAAGCCCTCGCCATGCACTCGCGCCGGCGTGCGGGAACAGGCAATCTGCCATCCTTCCGAAAAGGGTGCGGATGCAATGAAAACCGATGTTCCCACGGCCGATCCGGCCGATCGCCTGCAGCGCGACCGCGAGGAATTGGCAACCCGCATTGAACGATCGACGCGCACCGATGGCCATCACGCGACTGCGTTGCCGGCGCTGACCTTCTTCCGCGCCACCGCTCCGGGCGCGCAGGTCTGTGCCATGTACGAACCGGGCCTGGCGCTGGTGGCGCAGGGCGCGAAGCAGCTCTTCCTGGGCGGCGAGTCCTACCGCTACGACCAGGCCAATTATCTGGTCACCTCGATCGACCTGCCGGTGTCCTCGCAGGTGATCGGCGCCACACCGGAGGTGCCTTACCTCTGCGCGATGCTGCGCTTCGACACGCGGCGCATCGGCGAGCTGATGGCCGACACGGACATGCCGCCACCGGCAGGCGCATCCGGTCGCGGCATCTCGGTGAGCCCGTTGAGTCGCGAGTTGCTGGATACCGTGCTGCGGCTGGTGCGCCTGCTCGATACGCCGCGGGATCTGCCGGTGCTGGCGCCGTTGATCGAGCGCGAACTGTTGTACCGGCTGTTGCTCAGCGAGCAGGGCCCGCGGCTACGCCACATCGCCACCATCGGCAGTCGCAGCCACCAGATTTCCCGCGCGATCGAATGGCTCAAGAACCACTACCACGAGCCGTTGCGCATCGATGAACTGGCCGGCACGGTGAGCATGAGCGCCTCATCGCTGCATCACCACTTCCGCGCGATCACCGCGATGAGTCCGCTGCAGTACCAGAAACAGTTGCGCCTGCAGGAGGCACGCCGGCTGCTGCTGACCGAACGTTGCGATGTGGCATCGGCCGCGCACCGGGTGGGTTATGAAAGCCCGTCGCAGTTCAGTCGCGAGTACAGCCGGCTGTTCGGCGCGCCGCCGCTGCGCGATGCGGAACGCTGGCGCAGCGGCGATCTCGCCTTGCTGGCCGGTTGAGCCGTATGCGGCGTTGGTCAGCGCTCGCGCATCACCATCAGGCGACACTCGGTCATGTCCTCGATCGCGTAGCGGACGCCCTCGCGGCCGAGGCCTGAAAGTTTGACGCCGCCGTAGGGCATGTTGTCCACGCGGAAACTCGGCACGTCGTTGACGATCACGCCGCCTTGCTCCAGTTCGTTCCAGGCGCGCATCGCGTGATCGAGGCTGTCGGTGAAGATGCCGGCCTGCAGGCCGTAGTCGGAATCGTTGACCATCGCGATGGCTTCGCCGAATTTGCCGAAACGGGCGAGCAGCGCGAACGGGCCGAACGCTTCGAGACGATTGGCCTTGGCATCGACGGGAACGTTTTCCATCAGCGCCGGCTCGAGCATGTTGCCCTTACGGCCGCCGCCGCACAGCAGTTTGCCGCCGGCCTTGCGCGCTTCGCCGATCCAGCCGTGCAGGCGCTCGGCGGCGGCTTCGTCGATCATCGGGCCGACGAAGGTTTCCTTTTTCTTCGGATCGCCGGCGACCAGTTTTTTCGTGGCCGCGACCAGGCGTTTCTTCAAGGCGTCGTAGATGTCGTCGTGCGCGTAGATGCGCTGCACGCCGATGCAGCTCTGACCGGATTGGTAGAACGCGCCGAAAACCAGTCGTTCGACCACGTAGTCGAGTTTCGCACCCTGGTCGGCGTCGACGATGCACGCGGCGTTGCCGCCCAGTTCCAGCACGACCTTCTTGCGTCCGGCGCGCGCCTTCAGGTCCCAGCCGATCTGTCCGCCGGTGAACGACAGCAGCTTGAAGCGCTCGTCCTCGACCAGCGGGCCGGCGTGCCCGCCGTCCAGCGTGAGGATCGAGAACGCGCCTTTGGGCAGGTCGGTTTCGGCCAGCACCTCGCCGATGATCAGCGCGCCGATGGGCGTTTTCTCCGACGGCTTCAGCACGAACGGACAGCCGGCCGCGAGCGCCGGCGCCACCTTGTGCGCCACCAGGTTGAGCGGAAAATTGAACGGCGTGATGAACGATACCGGCCCGATCGGCACGCGCCTGGTGTAGCCGTGGTAGCCGTCCAGCCGGCTGGCCAGTTCCAGGTTCAGGGTTTCGCCGTTGGTGCGCACGGATTCCTCGGCGGCGATCTGGAACGTCTCGATCAGCCGGGTCACTTCGCCGGCGGAATCCTTAATCGGTTTGCCGGCTTCGATGCAAAGCGCTTCAGCCAATTCGTCGCGACGCTCGGCGAATCGCACGGCGCAATGCTGCAGCACGTCGCGGCGCGCCCACGGCTTGAACTCGCGCATCGGCGTAGTTGCCTTTACAGCCGCATCGATCGCTTTCTCGACCGCTTTCGCATCCGGCACGGCCACGCGCGTGGCGACCTTGCCGCTGTATTTGTCGACCACGTCGAGCATCGTCTTCGATGTCTGCGGCTGGTTGGCGAGGTAGTAGGGATAGATCTTGTCGAGCACCGCGAGTTCTCCGTAAAGGCGCACCGGGGCGAAAGCTTGTCGGTCGTAGCGTTGCATCGATGTGATGAAGCGACGAGCACAGCGCGGCTCGATGAATCAGTTTTTCAGGTTGTCGTCGCTGACCCGCAGTGGAAGTTCGCCGTCGGCAAGCCGGGCACGCAGGGCGGTGCCTGCGGAAAGGTTCTTCGATGAGCGCAATACCTGATTGTTAGCATCGAACAGGATCGCATAGCCGCGATCCAGCGTTGCCAGCGGACTGACCGTATGCAGAGCGCGAGCCACATGCTCCAGCCGGGTCCGATCGCGCTCCAGCGTATGCAGCATGACCCGGCGCAAACGCAGATTCTGTTCGGCCATGCGACGCGCAAGCAGCGCCAGCCGGTTGCGCGGATGCTGTGCCAGCAATCGCGCATATACGCGTTCGATCCGGCTTTGACGCAGATGATTCTGTTCGCGCAGCACGGCCGTCAGCCGGCGCTGCAGGTGCAGCAGCCGCTCATGGTCGCGGGCCAGTCGTGCCTGCGGTCGCTGCGTCTGCAATCGTGCGAGCAGGTGATCGACGCGCTGTGCGTGCGTTTGCAAGCGACGTTGCTGCAATGTCGCCAGCCGCTGCCGCAACTGTTGCAGGTGGCGATCGACGGCCACCGCATCGGGCACCAGAAGTTCTGCCGCAGCCGAGGGCGTCGGCGCGCGCAGGTCGGCGACGAAGTCGGCGATGCTGAAGTCGATCTCGTGTCCCACGGCGGAAACCACCGGCACGGCGCTGGCATGGATTGCGCGCGCGACGGCCTCGTCGTTGAAGGCCCAGAGGTCTTCCAGCGAACCGCCACCGCGGGTCAGCAGCAGCACGTCGTAGCGCCGGCTTGCCGACGCCTTGCGCAGCATGGCGACAATCGCCGGCGGCGCTTCGCGCCCCTGCACCGGCACCGGCAGCACGTCGACATCGGCCAGCGGCCAGCGTCGCGACAGCACGCTCAGCACGTCGCGCACCGCGGCGCCGGTGGCCGAGGTGATCACGCCGATGCGTTTCGCGTAAAGGGGCAGCGGGCGCTTGCGCGCCTGCGCGAACAGGCCCTCGGCGTCGAGCCTTGCCTTCAGCTGTTCGAACTCGCGCTGCAAGGCGCCTTCGCCGGCGGGCTCCATATATTCGGCCACCAGCTGGAACTCGCCGCGCGGTTCGTACAGCCCGACCTTGGCGCGCACCAGCACCTGCATGCCGTCGGCGGGACGGAAGCGCAGCGTCGCCGCCTTCGGCTTGAACATCGCGCAACGCACCTGCGCGCCGCTGTCCTTCAGGGTGAAATAGAGATGCCCCGACGCGGGCTTCGCCACGTTCGACAGCTCGCCCTCGATCCACACCTGCGGAAATACGTCGCCCAGCAGGTCGCGCACCAGCCGGTTGAGCGTGCTCGGCGTGAGGATGTGTCGTGTCGTGTTGTTGTCGGAGGGCACATGCATGAGGGAAGCGAGCCTAGCATGAGCGGCGCATCAAGTCGTTGGAAAACATCCGCTTGAAAGGCAAAGTGCAGGGAAAACCTCAGGCCCGATCATGTCAGGCCCGATCATGGCGAACGCTCAGTCGTCATCCGGCTCGTCGTCCGGGCCGGCCTGGTGCTTCTGGCGCAGGCGCCAGCCACGGATGCCGAGGTTGAGCGAGAACCAGGCGGCGATCAGCGCGAACGGCCAGCCGATCCATGCCGGCCACAGCACCGCGACCACCGCGAGCGCCGCCAGTACAATCGTGCCGATCAGCAGCGGACCGCTGGAGGTATCGCCCAGCACGCGATGGTTGGACAGCGCGGCGCCCACGCTGTTGGCGATGCGCAGTGCGCTTGCGGCGGCACGACTGGAGCTGCCGTTGCCACCGCGCGTGCGACGCGGACGTGCCTGGCTGCTTTGCACGCTTTCGCCGCGACGGCGCAGGCGCGGCGCGAGCATGATTTCGGTCGCGTTCTGCAGATCCCGTTCGTACTGCGCGGCGAGCTGGCTGGCGAAGCCGGCGTCCTCGACCGCCACGTCGATCTCGCGATTGCCCAGCCAGCTGGCGATATTGAGGTTGGACGAGCCGACCCGCGCCCACTGCCGGTCGGCCACCGCGGTCTTGGCGTGCAGCATCGAGCCGTTCCACTCGAACACGCGGATGCCGGCTTTCAGCAGTGGCCGATAGCCGGAGCGCGAGATGCCGGCCACTGCAGGGATGTCGCTGCTGCCCGGCACCAGCAGGCGCACGTCGACGCCGTCGCGCGCGGCCGCCACCAGTGCCTGCACGTACGGCGCGACGCCGACGAAATAGGCATCGGTGAGCCACAGCGTTTCGCGCGCCATCGACGCGATGAGCTGGTCGAGCCGGTACATGCCGGCGGTCGATGGCTGGGTCGCGATCACCCGCAGCGCGACCGTGCCCACCGCTTCGGCCGCCGCGGGCGCAGGCGTCAGCGCCGGCATCGGTTCGCCGGCGCCGCTCCAGCTCTGCACGAACGCAGCCTCCAGCTCGGCCACGGCCGGGCCATGCAGCGCCACGCCGGTGTCGCGCCATGGAGGAACGTTGCGCGACGTGTCACCCAGCCACCTCGCGCTGATGCATACGCCGGACAGGAAACCGTGCACGCCATCGACCACCAGCAGCTTGCGGTGGTCGCGGCTGATCCAGCCGAACGGCTCGCCCAGCTGTGGCGGATTGAAGATGCGCACCTCGCCGCCGGCAGCGCGCAACGGCTCCCAGAAGGCGTTGCGCGACTGGCCCAGGCAACCGGCCCAGTCCGCCACCACGGCCACCATCACGCCGGCCTGCGCACGTTCCACCAGTGCATCGCGGAAGCGGCAGCCGACCTCGTCGTTGCGGACGATGTAGTTCTCCAGCAACACCCGCTGCCGCGCACCGCGGATGGCAGCAAGCCAGGCGTCGTAGTTGGCCTGTGCATCGATCAGCAGTTCGATCGCATTGCCTTCGATCAGCGGCGCGCCGGCGGCGCGGCTCAGCGCCTGCTGGGCGAACAGCCGGCTGGTGGTCGGCGGCAACGATGATGGCGTGGACATGTACGGAGTGTAGGCCATGGTCGGTGCAGGCGCCGTCGTTGGCATGCATCTGGCATGATCCCGCGCATGCCGACCAAGCGCCGCTATGCCGATACCGAGGACTGCGCGAAGCACATTGCCGAATGGCTGGGTGCGGACCTGCGCGTGGCCGCTCCGCTGGGCCTGGGCAAGCCGCATGGCTTGCTCAATGTGCTGTACCGGTTGACACAGAGAGACGCCGCTCGCTCGCTGCGCCTGTATACCGCGCTGTCGCTGACCCAGCCGGTGCCGAAACCCGGCCTGGAGGCGCGCTTTCTCGAACCGTTCCTCAAGCGGCATTTCGGCGCCGACCAAGTCGATCCCCAGTACGCCCTGGACCAGGCGCGCGACGCGTTGCCGTCCAATGTCGAAGTGCACGAGTTCTACATGCAATCCGGTGCATTGCTGCACTCGGGCAGCGCGCAACGCAACTACATCAGCCAGAACTACACGCATGTGGCGCGCGACCTGGCGATGCAGGACATCAACCTGCTGGTGCAACTGGTGGCGCGACGAGAGGGGCCGGACGGCGTGTGCTACAGCCTGTCGTGCAACCCGGACCTGACCCTGGATTTCCTCAAGCGGTTGGAAGCATCCGGCAAGCCACGACCGCTGTGCGTGGCGGTGGTGCATCCGGACCTGCCGTATCTCGGCGGCGATGCCGAAGTGGCGGAGGACTATTTCGACCTGGAACTGACCCCGAAAGCGTCTCCGCCACTGTTTGCCTTGCCGCGCTTGCCGGTGGACATCGCCGAGTACGCGCTCGGCCTGCACGCCAGTGCGCTGGTGAAGGACGGCGGCTGCCTGCAGATCGGCATCGGCGCATTGTCCGATGCGCTGGTGAAGGCGCTGCTACTGCGCCAGCAGGACAACACCATCTGGCGACGCGCATTGGTCGCGCTCGATCCTGGCGGCAACACCCACGCACTGGCGGGCTGGCTGGGTGGGTTGGCGCCGTTCGAGGCCGGCCTGTATGGCGCCAGCGAAATGGTGATGGATGGCTTCATGCACCTGCAGTGCGGCGGCATCCTGAAGCGTCGCAGTTGGGACAATCTCGCCCTGGAACGCGCCTCCGCCGCCGGCCGCCTGAATGCGGAAACACCCGGCGGGCACTATCTGCGCGGCGCGTTCTTTCTGGGTTCGCGCGAGCTCTACGACTGGCTCGGTGCCACCGAGGCCGCCGATCCCGACGCGATCGACATGTGCCCGGTGTCCAACGTCAATCAGCTTTACGGCGACCACCAGGCGCTGGCTACGCTGCAGCGGCGCGGCGCGCGCTTCTTCAACACCTGCATGATGGCGTCGCTGCTCGGCGCGGCGACCTCGGACACGCTGGAAAACGGCGAAGTGGTCAGCGGCGTCGGCGGACAGTACAACTTCGTGGCGATGGCGCACGAGCTGCCCGACGGCCGATCGGCATTGCTGCTGCGAGCGACGCGGCAGGTGAACGGCGGCGTCGAAAGCAATATCCGCTGGAATTACGGCGAGACCACCATTCCGCGTCATCTACGCGATCTCTACATCACCGAATACGGCGTGGCCGACCTGCGCGGCAAGAGCGACGGCGAATGCATCGAGGCGATGCTGTCGATCAGCGACGCGCGCTTTCTCGATGCGCTGTGCGCGGAAGCGAAATCGCACGGCAAGCTCGCCGCGGATTTCGTCATTCCCGAGGCCTGGCGCAGGCATCGCCCGAAATACCTGCACGAAGCGCTGCAGCCGCTGCAGCAACGCGGCCTGCTGCCGAAATTTCCGTTCGGCAGCGATTTCGACGCGGTCGAGCAGCGCCTGCTGCCGGCACTGGACTGGCTCAAGGCGTCCGGCAGCCACTGGCGCGGCAAGCTGCGGCTGTTGCGCGCCGTGCTGCAACCCGGGCCCGAGGCGGCAGGCGAGGGTGAAGCGCTGGAGCGCATGGGCCTGAACGCCCCGGTCACGCTGGCCGATCGCCTGCAGCGCCGGCTGCTGCAGGCGGCGCTGCGCCGCTGAGGTGTCATCCACGTTCGGTTATTCTTGATGCCTCGCCGCCGTGCCTTGGCGGCCATGTCATGTGGTCGATTCCTGTGATGAACGAAACAGCTTCCCCTTCGCCGCGCGCCGCGGAGTCCATGTCCCGGCGGCCCAGCGTGGCGGTGCAGATCGGCAAGGTGCGCGTCGGCGGCGGTGCGCCGATCGTGGTGCAGTCGATGACCAACACCGACACCGAGGACCCGGCCAGCACCGCGAAGCAGATCGCCGAACTGGCGCGCGCGGGCTCCGAACTCGTGCGCATCACGGTGAACACGCCAGCGGCGGCGGCGGCGGTGCCGCGCATCGCCGAGCGGCTGGCGATGATGGGCGTGGACGTGCCGATCATCGGCGACTTCCACTACAACGGCCACCAACTGCTGGAGAACGAACCGGCCTGTGCCGAGGCGCTGGCGAAGTACCGCATCAATCCCGGCAACGTCGGCTTCGGCAAGAAAAAGGACAGCCAGTTCGGCGCGATCATCGAAAAGGCGATCCAGTACAACAAGCCGGTGCGCATCGGTGCCAACTGGGGCTCGCTCGACCAGAGCATGGTCACGGCATTGATGGACCAGAATGCGCAACGCGCGAATCCGTGGGACGCATCGCACGTTGCGCGCGAAGCGTTGCTCCGTTCGGCGCTGGACTCCGCCGCCAGGGCGGAGGAGATCGGCCTGCCGCGCGACCGCATCATCCTGTCGTGCAAGGTATCCGGCGTGCAGGAACTGATCGCGGTCTACCGCGACCTTGCCGCGCGCTGCGACTACGCCCTGCATCTGGGCCTGACCGAGGCCGGCATGGGTTCGAAAGGCATCACCGCTTCCAGCGCTGCGTTGGCGGTGCTGCTGCAGGAAGGCATCGGCGACACCATCCGCATTTCGCTGACGCCGGAGCCGGGCGCCTCGCGCACCGGCGAAGTGATCGTGGCGCAGGAACTGCTGCAGACCATGGGCCTGCGTTCGTTCACGCCGCTGGTCACCGCGTGCCCGGGATGCGGGAGAACCACCAGCGAGTTTTTCCAGGAGCTGGCGAAAACCGTGCAGGAACATGTGCGCGAGCAGATGCCGATCTGGCGCATCAAGTACGACGGCGTGGAAAACCTCACGCTTGCCGTGATGGGCTGTATCGTCAACGGACCGGGCGAATCCAAGCATGCCAACATCGGCATCTCGCTGCCCGGCAACGGCGAGGCGCCGGCGGCGCCGGTGTTCATCGACGGTGAGAAGGCGATGACCCTGCGCGGCGACAACATCGCCCGGGAATTCGTCGTTATCTTGGACGATTACGTCTCCCGCAAGTACGTGGCACGGGTCGACTGAGAGCCGGGTCACAAAGATTCACCGGGTTATCCGAAAAAATGGGCGAAGGCATGCCTGCCTGATCCGCACGCATGCGCGAGATGTTCTCGCGGGAGCCCTGATGTGAAGATGAGCCCCCAGTTACGAATAACCCTGACCTACGTGGTGATCTCCACGCTTTGGATCTGGGGCTCGGACCACACGCTGAATGTCCTGGTGCATGGCGAATCCGAAATCACCTTCCTGCAAAGCCTGAAAGGCGCGTTGTTCGTGCTGGTCACCGGCATGATGCTGTACTGGATGGTCGGTCGCGACCTGCGCCGGCTGAAGCTCGCCAACCGGATGCTGGTGAACGATCACAAGCAGACGTTGCGGGAGCTGGTGTCGGCGATGGATATCCGGCACAAGGAAACCGGCGACCATTCCGACCGCGTGATGCGCATGGTGGTCGGGCTCGCGCGGCTGGCTGGCGTGGAGGGCGACGAACTGCGCAACCTCACCTTCGGTGCGCTGCTACACGACATCGGCAAGCTGGCCTTGCCCGATGCGATCCTGATCAAGCCCGGCAAGCTCGACGACAGCGAGATTGCGTTGATGCGCCAGCATCCGCAGATCGGCCACGACCTGCTGCAACGGGTGGATTTCCTGCGCGCGGCCGGCGACATCCCATACAGCCATCACGAGCGCTGGGACGGCACCGGCTATCCGCAAGGGCTTCGCAGTGAGGAGATTCCGCTGGCCGCGCGGATTTTCAGCGTGGTGGATATCTGGGATGCGCTGTGCTCGCCGCGCGTCTACAAACTGGCGTGGCCGGAACCCGAGGTACGGCAGTATCTCAAGGATGTCGCCGGCAGCCAGCTCGATCCGCATCTGGTGCAGTTGTTCCTGGACAACCTGGAAGACATCAAGAAGCTCGGCGCCGACACAGCGCGATAGCTTCCGCGTGCCGGACGCGGTCAGGATGGCTGCAGCAGTTGCCCGGTGTAGCCAACCCAGCTTCCCGCAGGCGAAGGAAGCCGCACCAGCCGGCTCGCATGCTGAAGGAATTCGCTTCGCGATATCTCGATCGCGCCCAGGCTGATCGTGTGCGCGTTGGCGACCTGTGCATCGATCAACGGGAATTCCAGCATGCGCAACAACTGGGCCAGCGCGATCAGTGCGATCTTCGAGCCGCCGCTTTGCGCGCTGAACATCGACTCGCCACAGAACAGACGGCCCACCGCGACACCGTAGATGCCGCCGACCAGCCGTTCGCCTTCCCATACTTCCACGCTGTGCGCGTGACCCTGGCGATGCAGCGCCACGTACGCATCGATCATCGCCGGCATGATCCAGGTTCCCGATTCGTTCGTACGCGGCGCGGCGCAGGCGCGGATGACACGTTCGAACGCGTGGTCGACGGTGAGGTGCCATAGCTTGCCGGCAAGTTGCCGGCGCAGGCTGCGGTTGACCTTCAGCGTGTCGGTGCGGAACACACAACGCGGATCAGGCGACCACCAGAGAATCGGCTCGCCTTCGCTGAACCACGGAAAGATCCCGAGCGAGTAGGCCGCGAGCAACCGCTGCGGCGACAAGTCCCCGCCGAACGCGAGCAGGCCGTTGGGTTCGACCAGTGCGTCGCGCGGATCGGGGAACCGGTCCGGCGCATCGGGATCCAGTTGCGGCAGGTGGATCATCGGTCGATGCCGTGGCGACAACTACCTGCGGACAAAAGTGCGCATGGTCAGACCGGACGTGGTGCGAAAGATCGTCGGTCTAGGCATGCCCTCGTCGGCTGCAATGAAAATGAAGCGGTCACCTTCCAGTCGGTAGATGGCTGGGAGCAGCTTGCCCCTGTCTGCTCCCATGGCATCCACCCAATTGATTGCTTTTGGCTCGACCGATGCATTGAGGGTAAATTCGCCCTCCAGCAACAAGACGCCAGTGACGCCCCGGACCTCGAAATGACTACCGTGGAACGTCGTCAGCGCGCCAGAAGCACCATGCGAGTCCGGTGGATTGGACAGCCCGTTTTCTTCGAAGTCGATTTGTTCCCAAGAGCCTTGTAGCGCCGCCAGGTCGCGTTCGGAATCATTGGAAAAAAGTGGTTGGATCATCGTCCCCGTCCTTTCAGGAAATGTATCCGGCGACGCGTGGGCGCGAGGTGTTGCCAGATCGAGAATTGCCAGATGACGGTATTTTAAAGCTTCGCATAGGGACTATGCGCGCGCAGTTCCTCGGCGTAGTCGTCCCGCGCCAATGTTTCCTGCACCAGCGCCTCGCGCACTGCATCGCGGAAGCCTTCATGGACGATGTAGTGGCGCGAGTGCGTGCGGGCGGGCAGAAAGCCGCGCGCCATCTTGTGCTCGCCTTGCGCGCCGGGTTCGAAACGGTCGAGCTTGTGGGCGATCGCGTATTCGATGCCGCGGTAGTAGCAGAGTTCGAAGTGCAGCCCAGGCACATCCACCACGGCGCCCCAGTAGCGTCCGTACAGCACGTTGGCGCTGCGCACGAACAGCGCCATCGCGACGATCGTGCCTTCGTCGCGTGCGAGCGCGAGCTGCGCGGTGGAACCAAGTTCGCCGAGGCGACTGAAGAAGGCTGCCGTGAGTGCGGCGTGGTTGCCCTTGGCATCGAAAGTGGATTCGTAGAGCGCATGCACCCGGCGCCATTCGTCGAGATCCAGCGTATCGCCGCTGCGCCATTCGACCTGCAGTCCGCTGGCTTCGGCCTGCCTGCGCTCGCGCTGGATGTTCTTGCGCTTCTTGTGGTTCAGCGTGGCGAGGAATTGCGGGAAGTGGCGGTAATCCTGGTTGTGCCAGTGGAACTGGATGTCCGAACGCGCGAGCCAGTCGTCGTCGAATGCCTCCAGCTCGGCCTGCTGCAGGAAATTGGCGTGCACCGAGGACAGGCCCATGCGTTCGGCTTCCTCGCGCATCGCCTCCACCAGCGCACGTTGCAGCATCGGCGTCTGCATGTCGTTGCCGGCCAGCAGGCGCGGGCCGGGCACAGGCGAGTAGGGCACACCATTGAGCAGCTTGGGATAGTACTCGCCGCCAGCGCGTTCCCAGGCGCTGGCCCAGCTCCAGTCGAACACGAACTCGCCGTGCGAATTGCCTTTCAGGTACAGCGGCGCGGCGGCGATCAGGCGGTCGTTCTCGTAAAGGCCGAGATGATGCGCCTGCCAGCCCCAATCGGGGCGGACGCAGCCGCCATGCTCCAGCGCGGCGAGAAACGCGTGCGACACGAACGGGTTGGCATCGGCGCGCAGCGTGTCCCACACTTCTGCCGGAAGCTGGTCGATCGTGGTGTGGAAGCGGGCGGTGAGCATTGGTAAAGGGTCGAGAGGCGAGGGCACGAAACGAAGACTATCGGACTACGCACTCGCTACTCGTTTCCCGCTCCGCTCAACCCACTTGGTCCAGCCAGCGTTCGGCATCAAGCGCGGCCATGCAGCCGAAGCCGGCGGACGTCACCGCCTGGCGGTACACATGGTCGGCCACATCGCCGGCGGCGAACACGCCGGGCACCGAGGTCATCGTGGCCATGCCGGCGAGGCCACTGCGGATCTTGATGTAGCCATCGTGCATGTCGAGCTGGTCTTCGAAAATGCCGGTGTTCGGCGTGTGGCCGATGGCGACGAAGAAGCCGGTGGCCTCGATGTCGCGGGTGACGCCGGAGTTGACGTCTTTTACGCGCACACCGGTGACGCCCGTTTCATCGCCCAATACTTCGTCGATGCTGTGGTTCCACACCAGTTCGATCTTGCCGGCGGCCTCTTTCTCGAACAGCTTGTCCTGCATGATCTTCTCGGCGCGCAGCTTGTCGCGGCGGTGCACCAGGTAGACCTTGCGGCCGATGTTGGCCAGGTACAGCGCTTCCTCGACCGCGGTGTTGCCGCCGCCGATCACCACCACGTCCTGGTCGCGGAAGAAGAAGCCGTCGCAGGTGGCGCAGGCGGAGACGCCCTTGCCCTTGTACTTCTCCTCGCTGGCGATGCCGAGGTATTTGGCGGTGGCGCCGGTGGCGATGATCAGCGCGTCGGCGGTGTACTCGCCCGAATCGCCCTTGAGCCGGAACGGGCGCTGCTTGAGGTCGACCTGGTGAATGTGGTCGAAGATCATCTCGGTGTGGAAGCGCTCGGCATGCTCGGCCATGCGCTGCATCAGCGCCGGTCCCTGCAGTCCCTCGACATCGCCGGGCCAGTTGTCCACCTCGGTAGTGGTCATCAGCTGGCCGCCCTGTTGCAGGCCGGTGATCATGGTCGGCTTCAGGTTGGCGCGCGCGGCGTAGACCGCAGCGGTGTAGCCAGCGGGGCCGGAGCCGAGGATCAGCAGGCGGCTGTGTTTAGGGGTGCTCATGAGTTGTTATAATCCTTGGGTTTACCGATGGCCTGGAACTCTATTCGCTGCATCTGCCGGAACGGTTTCTCCATGCGAAGGAGTCAACCGGCGCTGGCGGGATGCGTGATCCCGCAAGGATGGGGAATACCCCCGGCCGATTCAAGGTAGGCGGCAAATCCAACGACACCATTGCGGCCACTGCGCGATGGATTCACCACATGCTCCCACAGGATTCTTCTTCACATGCGTATCGGTATCCCCTCCGAAACCAAGACCCTCGAAGGTCGTGTCGCCCTCGTTCCTGCCGCCGCCGCCGATCTGGTGCGCCGTGGCCACGAAGTGTTCATCCAGGCCGGCGCTGGCCTCAAGAGCGGTTTCAGCGACGACTCCTACGTCAAGCAGGGCATCAAGATCGTGCCGGACGCTGCGGCGCTATACGAGGCTGGCGAGCTGATCGTCAAGGTGAAGGAGCCAGTGGCCGGCGACCTGGCGTTGCTGAAGAAGCATCACCTGCTGTTCTGCTACCTGCACCTGGCCGCGGAGCCGGCGCTGACGAAGAGCCTGCTGGACATCGGCCTGACTGGCGTGGCGTTCGAGTCGGTGGAAGAGAACGGCGGCTTGCCGCTGCTGCTGCCGATGTCGGTGATCGCCGGCCGCATCGCCACCCAGATCGGCACCACGTTGCTGCATCGTCCGCAAGGCGGCAAGGGCAAGCTGTTGGGCGGCATGGCGTCCACCCCGCGCGGCAAGGTGGTGGTGCTGGGCGCCGGCGCCGCCGGTGGCAACGCCGCGGCACTGGCCGCCGCTGCCGGCGCCAACGTGGTGGTGTTCGACAAGCGCCAGGACCGTCTCGCCGAGATGATGGCGCTGGGCCCGAACGTCACTGCGCTGTATGCCTATGAATCCTCGGTGGCCGAGGAAGTGCGCGATGCCGACATCGTGGTCGGCGCCGTGCTGATCCCCAGCGCCAAGGCGCCGCGCGTCGTCACCGAGGCGATGGTGAAGACGATGGAGCCGGGCAGTGTGATGGTCGATATCTCGATCGACCAGGGCGGCTGCTTCGAGACCTCGAAGCCGACCACCTGGAAGGAGCCCACCTACGACGTGCATGGCGTGACGCATTTCTGCGTAACCAACATGCCGGGCGCGGTGCCGCAGACCTCGTCGGTGGCGATCTCTGCCGCGATCCTCCCGTATGTGCAGCGTCTGGCATCTGGTAACGAGTGGCGCGAGTTCGCCCCGCTGGCCGGCGGCATCAACGTCGACGGCGGCAAGCTGGTACATCCGGCATTGCAGGGTATGCTCTGATCGGCACGGGGAAAAAAAGGCAGGCTTCCAAGGTGGCGCGCAGCGCGAACGTACGACAACAACCGAAGGAAGGACTCAGCGACGAGCTGAAGCGCCGGCTGCGTGAAGCCGGCGCCCTGCTGTTGCTGCCGCTGGCGCTGTACCTGCTGGTCTGCCTGTTCAGCTACAACGCCCAGGACCCGAGCTGGACGAACGCCAGCCAGATCGATCTCGCGCGGAACTTCGGCGGCACCGTGGGTGCGCATATCGCCGATCTGCTGCGCTGGATCTTCGGGCTGGTCGCCTATTGTTTCCCGTTGCTGTTGTTGTTGCTTGGCGTGCAGGTGCTGCGCCAGCGTGGCGAGCGCGTGGCACACGCATGGGAGCCGTCGCTGCGGCTGATCGGCTTCGTGTTCTTCTTCATCACCGGTCCGGCGCTGCTGCATCTCAATTTCCGTGACGAGCCGGTGCAGCCGCAGGGCGTCGGCGGCATCATCGGCATCTGGGTCGGCAATGCGTTGCTGCACGCTCTTGGCGACAAGGGCGCGCCGCTGTTGCTGCTGGCGATGTTCCTGGTGGCGGTGACGCTGGCCACCGGCCTGTCTTGGTTCAAGGTGGCGGACTGGACCGGCCAGGCCGTGCTGCGGCTGGGGGCTTGGGCACGCGGCAAATGGCGCGAGGCGCCGCAGGCGATGGCTGCGCGACAGGCGCGCAGCGAACGCGAGGTGGTCAAGAAGGCCGATGCGGTGAAGCAGGCCAAACGCGAGCCGGTGCGCATCGAGCCGGCGCCGGCGCCGGTGCAGAAAAGCGAACGCGCCAAGCTCGAAACACAGATTCCGTTGTTCGTGGGCGCCGCCACGCCGGGCGAACTGCCGCCGCTGTCGCTGCTGGACGAGGCGCCGCCGCAAGGGCCGGGCTATTCCGAGGAAACCCTCGAAGTGCTCTCGCGCCAGGTCGAGTTCAAGCTCAAGGATTTCAAGATCGAGGCCAAGGTGGTCGGCGCATATCCGGGGCCGGTGATCACCCGTTTCGAGATGGAGCCGGCGGCGGGCGTGCGCGGTTCGCAGGTGTCGAGCCTGGACAAGGACATCGCGCGTGGCCTGTCGGTGGTCAGCGTGCGCGTGGTGGATGTGATCCCCGGCAAGAACGTGATCGGCCTGGAGATTCCCAACACGCACAAGCAGATCGTCTACCTGTCGGAAATTCTGCGTTCGGACAAGTACGACCAGCTGAAGTCGCCGCTGGCGCTCGCGCTGGGCAAGGACATCGGCGGCAAGCCGGTGGTGGTCGACCTGGCCAAGATGCCGCATCTGCTGGTCGCCGGCACCACCGGTTCGGGCAAGTCCGTCGCGGTCAACGCGATGGTGCTGAGCCTGCTGTACAAGGCCAGCGCGAAAGACGTGCGGATGATCATGATCGACCCGAAGATGCTGGAGCTCTCGGTGTACGAGGGCATCCCGCACCTGCTGGCGCCGGTGGTCACCGACATGAAGGAAGCCGCCAACGCGCTGCGCTGGTGCGTCGCCGAAATGGAACGCCGCTACAAGCTGATGGCTGCCGTGGGCGTGCGCAACCTCGGCGGCTTCAACAAGAAAGTGAAGGACGCGGAGAACGCCGGCCAGCCGCTGCTCGACCCGCTGTTCCGTCCAAACCCGGAGATGCCGAATCTCGCCGCAGAGCCGCTGGAGCCGCTGCCCTACATCGTGATCATCATCGACGAGTTCGCCGACATGATGATGATCGTCGGCAAGAAGGTGGAGGAGCTGATCGCCCGCCTCGCGCAGAAGGCGCGTGCCGCCGGCGTGCACCTGATCCTGGCCACACAGCGCCCGTCGGTGGACGTGATCACCGGCCTGATCAAGGCCAACATCCCGACCCGCATCGCGTTCCAGGTATCGAGCAAGATCGACTCGCGCACGATCCTCGACCAGTCCGGCGCCGAGGCGCTGCTCGGCCACGGCGACATGCTGTACCTGCCGCCCGGAACCGCCACGCCGGAGCGCGTGCATGGCGCCTTCGTCGATGACCACGAGGTGCATCACGTGGTGAACTGGCTGAAGTCGCAGGGCGCGCCGCAGTACATCGAAGGCGTGCTGGAAGAGGTGCAGGCCACTGCCGACGGCAAGTTCATCAACGACGCCGGTCTGCCGCAGGAAGGCGAGGAAGGTGGCGATGCCGACACCCAGTTGTACGACAAGGCGGTCGCCATCGTCACGCAGACCCGCCGCGCGTCCATTTCCGGCGTGCAGCGTCATCTGCGCATCGGCTACAACCGCGCGGCGCGCCTGGTCGAACAGATGGAGCAGGATGGCGTGGTCAGCGCGCCGCAGCACAACGGCAACCGCGAAGTGCTGGCGCCGCCACCGCCGAGAAACTGACCTCCAGCTTACTTTTGCCGGGTAACTTGTCTGCCATTAAGTTCACACCACGCACACTTCACCGCCACCATGGCCATGTTTGTTTCTGGGAATCCGATGAAACGCTTCGTGTTTGCCCTCGCTAGCCTGATGCTGGCGTGTTCGTTGAATGCCGCGGCTGCGGTCGGGCCGGCGCGTGCGCGGCTCGATGCCTTTGCCAGCAACCTGCATTCGCTGACCGGGCACTTCAGCCAATCGCTGACCGACGTCAACGGCAATGCCGGCCAGGCCAGCTCGGGTACGCTGGCGCTGGAAGCGCCGCGCCAGTTTCGCTGGGATACCTTCGCGCCGTACAAGCAGACCATCGTCGCCGACGGCAGCCGGGTCTGGACGTACGACCCGGAGCTGGAGCAGGTCACCGTACGCGTGCAGAGCACCGAGGAAGCGCACAGTCCACTGACCGTGCTGACCGACGTCAAGCAACTGGACAAGAACTTCAAGGTCAGCGAGCAGGGCGAACACGATGGGCTGGCGTGGTTGCGGCTCACCTCGACCGGCAAGGACCCGCAGTTCGAGCATGCCGACCTCGGCTTCGACGCGAATGGCCTCGCCCGCATGACCTTCCGCGACCAGCTCGGCTCCATCAACGACATCCGCTTCTCGAACTGGCAGCGCAATGCGTCGCTGCCGCCCGATTCGTTCAACTTCGTGCCGCCAAAAGGTGCCGACGTGATCGGCGACGTGCCGGTGATCACCACGCAGCCGCTGAAGGATTGACCGCGCAATGCCCGTGCTGCGTCAGTTACCTCGCTGGGCCTGGATAGGCGGTGGCACGCTGGCGTGCATCGCGGGCATGGTCAATGCCGCCGGGTACATGGGATTCCGGCACCAGTCGATCACCAACCTGACCGGCTCCACCAGCCTGCTCGGCGTATCGCTGGGTATCGCCGATGGCGGAGAGGCGTGGCACTGGGCGCTGTCGATCGGCGCGTTCGTGCTGGGCGCCATCCTCAGCGGGTTGATCGTGCAGCAACGCACGCTCATGCTCGGGCGTCGTTACGGCGTGGCGCTGGTACTCGAATCGCTGCTGCTGTTTGCCGCGGTGCCGCTGCTCGATGCAGGCAGTTCGATCGGGCTGTACCTGGCCTCGATGGCCGCCGGCCTGCAGAACGGCATGGCCAGCACGTACAGCGGCATGGTTTTTCGCACCACGCATGTTTCCGGCATGTTCACCGACCTGGGCATCTACATCGGCCAGCGCCTGCGCGGTTTGCAGGTGGATACGCTGCGCATCCGCGTTTGCGTGCTGGTGATCGGAGCCTTCCTGCTCGGCAGCGTGGCAGGCGCATTGCTGTTCCGCGTGCTGCAGGAACGCACCCTGCTGATTCCCGCCATGCTCACCGGATTGTGCGGCGTCGGTTACGGCCTCTATTGCCAATACGCAAGGAAGACCGAAGGGAATATCGGCGCAGGCTGACTGGAGTGGCGGGCCGCGCCGTCCATCGCCATCCTCTGGTCGCGCGCTGCAGGATTTTGCGAAGACCGCCGTCCATGACAGACTCGTCGGCGGTTCGCGCATGCGCATGCTGCGCATAGCTGTTCGACAAGCCGGGGTAACCAGGGAGAGGGCATGTATATCGTTTGGGCGCTAGTGGGGCTGGTGCTGCTGTCGGTGGCCGAGTTGTTCGGTCGCTATTTTTTTGCTGCGACCGTCGGGGTGGTGCTCGGCTTGCTGTGGGCACGGCAGTCGAGCCTGCGGCGCGAACTGGCGAGGCTGCAGCAGCGGTTCGAGTCGTCGCTCACGCCAGCGAGTGCGGCAACGCCCGAAGCCGCTGCCGGAAAGGCTGACTCGTGGCATCCATTGACGATAGCTTCCACTCCGGCCACGACCTCGGCGCCGATCGGCGAGACGGTGAGCACGATAACCGCCGTCGATCCCGAACCGCCGGTCGACATGACGGTGCCGCCAAGCCTGCCGCCACGCAAGGCGTCGGCGATTCCGGCCCGCGCGGCCGCTTTACCACGCGGGCCGGGCTTCCCGGAACTGGCGGTCGTGCGGATCAAACGCTGGTTCACCGAGGGCAACGTGCCGGTGAAGATCGGCATGCTGGTGCTGTTCGCCGGCGTGGCCGCGCTGCTGAAGTACGCCTCGGATACCGGTTTGCTGACGCTGCCGATCGGTTTGCGGGTGTCGCTGGTCGCGCTGGCAGCCATCGCGGCACTGGCGTTCGGCTGGCGACAGCGCGAGTCGCGGCGCGCGTTCGCGCTGTCGCTGCAAGGCGGGGCGATCGGCGTGCTGCTGATCACCGTGTTCGCCGCGTTCCGCCTGTATCACCTGCTGCCGCCTGCGGCGGCGTTCGCGATGCTGGTTGTGCTGGTCGCCGGCATCGGCATGCTGGCGGTGTTGCAGGATGCGCTGGCGCTCGCGGTGCTCGGATTGCTGGCGGGTTTTCTCGCGCCGATCCTGGTGTCGACCGGGCAGGGCAGCCATGTCGCGCTTTTCACCTACTACGCCGTGCTCAACGTCGCGATTCTCGGTATCGCGTGGAAGCGCTCGTGGCGCGTGCTGAACCTGCTCGGTTTCGTCGCGACGTTCGGGATCGGCACGGCATGGGGCGTGCTGAAGTACCGGCCGGAATTGTTCGGCAGCACCGAGCCGTTCCTGATCCTCCATTTCCTGTTCTATCTGGCGATCCCGCTGTTGTACCTGCTGCGTGCGCCGCAGGACCGGCGCCGGGTGATCGACGGCTGCCTGCTGTTCGGCAACCCGCTGGCGAGCCTGTTGCTGCAGGCAGCGCTGTTGCACGGTCGCGGCCAGCCGCTGGCGATGTCCGCGCTGGTGGTTGCCGCGATCTACGTCGTGGTGGCGTGGAGCATCCGCAAGCAGGGCGGCATGGGCCTGCTGCGCGATGCGTGGGCGGTGCTGGCCATTGCGTTCGCCACGCTGGCGGTTCCGTTGGCGTTGAGCGCCAGCCTGACCGGCAGCATCTTCGCGCTGGAAGGTGCCGGGCTGATCTGGCTCGGGCTGCGGCAACAGCGGCGGTTGTCGCGCTGGGGCGGTTTCATGTTGCAGATGTTCGCCGCAGTCGCGCTGCTGATCAGCATGGGCGACAACCGTCCGTCGATCGCGATGGCCTGGCTCGACCGCGATGTCATCGGCTCGCTGCTGCTGGCCGCAGGCGCCTTCGCCAGTTGCACGTTCTATGCGCGGCTAGGCAGCGACGCGATACTGCAGCGGATTGCCGCGGTGTTCCTGTACGTGTGGGGCCTGTGCTGGTGGCTCGGTGCGGCGGGCGTCGAGATCGATCGCCACGTCGCGCCGCGCATCGAAATGGCGGGCTTCATCGGGTTGTTCGCGCTGACTGCCTGGGCCAGCGCCGAAGTAGCGAGGCGAGGCTGGCGTCGCGAGCTGGGGGCGGTGGTCGCGTTCACCGCGCCGGTGTTGTTCATCCTGATGCTAGCCCTGTTCGGATGGAACTGGATGCTGGAACAGCAACCGTTGCGGGGCTGGAACGCGCTCGCCGCGGTGGTCAGTGCGCTATTCGGCTGGCGAACCCTGGCCTGCCTTCGTGCCCGGCCGGTCGCGGCATTGTTGGGCCAGCTCGGCTGGTGGTGGCGATGGGTGCTGGTCGCCGCTGGCGCGATCGGCGTCTTCCTTGTGGGCAGCCGTTGGCTGTCGGATGACTGGCGTGTGTCGCTGGTGCTCGCACCGGTCTGCCTGCTGTGCTGGGTGACGTTGACGCGACCACGCTGGCTCGCGCCGCCATTGCCGGAGCAGTTGCAACGCCTGCGCCCACCGTTGCTGTATTCGATGCTCGGCGTGCTGGCGCTGGCATGGCTGGCCGGTCTGTTTTTCGATGGCGATGCCACGCCGCTGCGGTATCTGCCGTTGATCAATCCGATCGAGCTGTTGCTGCTGGTGATCCTGATGTGCGTGGCGCGCTGGCTGGGCGATCCGTCCACGCCGGCGGGCTTGCGCCGCTGCCGGCCGATCGCGCTGGGCATCCTCGGCATGGCGTTCGCCACCAGCGCCACGCTGCGTGCGGTGCACCAACTCGGCGGCGTTCCATGGAGCGATGCGCTGGGTGAGTCGAGCCTGGCGCAGATGTCGCTGACCGTCATATGGAGCGTGCTTGGCCTGCTGGCATGGGTGTGGGGCTCACGGCGCGGCCAGCGGCTGGTGTGGCTGGCCGGTGCGGTGACCATGGCAGTGGTGCTGGCCAAGCTGCTGCTGGTCGATCGCAGCCATCTGGGCAACCTGTTCGGCATCGCCTCGTTCATCGCTTACGGCCTGTTGTGCACGGTGATCGGCTATCTCGCGCCGGCGCCGCCGAAGCATTCCAATCCATCCACCGCGGAGGCCGCCGATGCGCCCTGATCGTCATTCATTGAATCTGTGCTCGCGGAATGCCCGCGTGCTGCTGGTGCTTTCGCTGCTGGTGCCCGCATGTGCGGCGGCGGTGACCAGCAGTGATTACGCCTACCGGTTCGCGCTGGAAACCGGCGGCAGCAGCGAAGCGTGGCGAATCGAGTTGACGCCCGCGGTGTATGCGGCAAGCCGGCGCGGTGCGAACCTGCGCGACCTGGTGGTGATCAATGCGCAGGGGCGCGAGGTGCCGTTCGCGCCGCTGCCGCCCGCGCCGCCGCAGGAACATCCCTATGCGCTCAAGGCGCACCTGTTGCCGTTGCCCGCGAACGCCGCTGGCAATCCCGATGGCGTGCGCGTTCAGCGCAATGCCAATGGCGACATCGTGATCGACCAGCCGCATGGCGCGACGGTGGCGAAACCGACGCAGTGGCTGATCGACGCGAAGCGCGAGGTGCGCCTGGAGAGCGTCGAGTTCGATCCGTCGGCACTGGCGCAGGATCTGCGCATCCATGTCGCCGTGGACGCGAGCGACGACCTGCAGCAGTGGGACAACCGCAGCGACGACACCGAAATCGTCAGCATCAAGCGCGGCGAAGACGCGGTGGAGCAGGCCAGGATCCGCATCGGTGGTGCGCCTGCGCGGTATTACCGGCTTCGCCTCACCGATGGCGATGCGCCATGGGACGCTGCGCAGACGCCATCGGTGAACCTGAGTGGCAGCTTCACCGATGCCGTCGCCGACGGCGCCGCCACGCGGCAATGGCAAACGTTGCAGGCCCAGGCCACCACGTCGTCGCCGTCCGGCGGCACCGACTACGACTACCAGATGCCCGCCGCATTGCCGCTGGAAGCGGCGCGCGTAACGCTGGCCGGCAGCAACACGGCTGCGCGTTTTGCGTTGACCACGCACGATCAGGGTGTGGCCGATGCGCCGCTGGCCACGATCACCGCTGTGCAAGTGGCCAGTGGCGCCGACGATGCCAGGGTGAACTCCTTTGAGCCCGTGCGTGCGCAACGCCTTCGGCTGCACACCGACACACCGCTGGCGCAGGCGCCGACGTTGAGCGTGGCCTGGCACCCGGACGTGTTCGTGTTTCTGGCCGAAGGTGCCGGTCCCTATAGCTTGCTGGCGGGCAGCTATGCGGGGCAGCGCGGCGACTACCCGGTCGATGCCGCGCTGGAGAAAATGCGGTCGGCCGACGGCAGTGCCTGGCAGCCGCCGCTGGCCACGCTCGGTGCCCGCAGCGATGCTGGCGGTGCCGATGCGTTGCTTGCGCCGAAGGTTCCTTACGACTGGAGCAAGCCGCTGCTGTGGGTCGTGCTGATCGGCGGCGCCTTGCTGGTCGCCGGAATGGCGTTGAGCCTGTTGCGGTCGTCGAAACGCGGGGACGAGTCCGCCGACAGGCCGGCGGACTGATTCAGGCCGCGGCCACGCAACGGTTGCGGCCGTTGCGCTTGGCCTCGTACAGGGCTTTGTCGGCACGCGACAGCCACTGCTCGATCGATTCGCCGGGCCGCAGCGCGGCGATGCCGATGCTCACTGTCACCGAAATCGGCCGGCCTTCGTGCGACAGGAGGGTGGACGCGAGCGCATGGCGGATGCGTTCGCCGGTTTCCAGCGCCTGCGCCAGCTGGGTGCCCGGCAGGCACAGCACGAATTCCTCACCGCCATAACGGCCGACCAGATCGCCTTGCCGGCAATGCCGCTTGATCACGTCGATCGCAGCGCGGATCACCACGTCGCCGGCGAGGTGCCCGTGGGTGTCGTTGATCTGCTTGAAGCTGTCCAGGTCGAACAGCGCAATGCAGATCGGGCGTCCTTCCGCCAGTTCGCGCTCGCTGCCGGCCAGCTCCAGAAAGCGGCGGCGATTGTAGGCTCCGGTCAGTCCGTCGGTGCCGGCGAGTTCGTCGAGGCGCTGGTTGGCCGAGCGCAGGTCGCGTGTCTGGTCGTCGATCTTCAGTTGCAACTGCTTGGCCTGGCGCCGCAGGTACAGTGTGCGCAAGTGCACCAGGCCGACGATGCCGGCCAGCAGCAGCAGCACGGCGATGAGCCGCGCCGCGACGGTTTCGTACCAGCGCGGTCGGACCGCGACGGTGACGGCAGTTTCCACGGTGCGCGGCTGCATGCCGCGCGTGATGGCGCGCAGTTGCAGCCGGTAGTTGCCGTGGGGCAGGTTGGTGTAGATGGCGGTGGGCAGGCTGCCTTTGGAAATTTCGGTCCAGCCTTCGTCCAGGCCGTCCATCCGGTAGCTGTACACGGTCTCCATCGGTGCCTTGTAGTCGAGCAGCGAAAAATCCACGCGCAGGTTGCGGCTCGGCGGATCCAGCGCGATCGTTTCGCCATCGCGCGGCAGCTTGCCGAAAGGCAGCGCCACGCCATTGAGCGTTGCCTGGGTGATCGCCAGCGGTGCAGCATTCGTCGCCGGCGGCTGCCAGTTCGGCCGGATCACCGTGAGTCCGCCCAGCCCCCCGAACATCAGTTCGCCGCCGGGCGCACGTGCCGCCGCAGTGTGGATGTAGCTGAGGATGTGCAGGCCGTCGCGCGTGCCGAGGTTCTGCACGGTATGCGTTTCGCCGTCGACTTTCGCGATATCGTTGGAAAGGCTGGCCCAGATCTGGCCGTTGTCGTCGGCCAGTGCGCCGTTGACCTTGTCGCTGGCCAGAGCTTGCGCAAGCCCCACGGTCTGGAAGCGGTAGGGACGGAGCTCGGGATGTTCCACCACGCCCAGTCCGCCGTAGGTGCTGATCCAGACGCGTCCTTTCGGATCGCTGGTGATCGACCCGATATAGTCCTGCGGCAGGCTCGACGGATCATTCGGATCGTGCCGCAGGTTTTCGAAACCGCTGTTCCCGTCCAGTTTCGTGCCGATGCTGATGCCGCGCGTCGTGCCGATCCACCACGCATCGCCGATGCGTGCGATCTGCCGCACCGTATCGCTGGCGAGGCTGGCCGGGTCGCCGGGCACGTTGCTGAAACGCTGCAGCGACTTGCTGCGAATGTCGTAGCGGAACACGCCTTCGTAAGTGCCGATGAGCATGCCCGAATCGTCCGGCTGCAGACTCAGCACGGGCTTGTCGTTCAACTCGGGCAGGATCGCGTCCTGCACGGCAAGCGTGTCCGGATCCACGCGTGCCAGTCCCTCCGTGCCGACCCAGATCGAGCCGTCGCCGGCTTCGCTGAACGTTTGCACGTCCCGGTGCGACTGGCTGTCGCCCAGGTGCAGGTGGTGCATGCTGGCGGACTTGAGGTCGATCATGTCGATGTGGCCGGCACCCAGGCCCAGCCAGATCCGTTCGCGCGAATCGACGAACACGCCGTGCACATTGGTGTCGGACAGCGTGTTCTGTTCCAGCGGCGAAGGCAGCAGCGAGAACGCGGTGCGCGCATACGGATCGTTGCGCGCGATGCCGAGGTCGGTGGCGACCCAGATGTTTCCCGAGCCGTCCTGCATCAGCGCACGCACCGAATTGCCGGGCAACGACGACGGCATGGCCGGATCGTGTTCGATGGTGCGGGTACGTTCGGCGCCAGGCGTGTACTCGATCACGCCGTTGCCGTCGGTCGCTATCCAGATCCTGTCGGTAGAGGCTTCCAGGAAATCGCGTACGGTGGCTTGCTGCGTTCCCTGCGGGTGACCGCTGAAACCCGGCACGCTGCGCCACCTGCCATCCACGTCGCGGTACGCCGCGCCTGCCTGCCCGCTGCCGACCCACAGGCGACCTTTGTGATCCTCGAAGATCGCCCATATCTGGTTGCCGAGGACGGCGGCAATCGCGTCGCTTTCGCCCGCGATGTTGACCTGCTCGAAGGCCTGCGTACCCTTGTGGCGCACGAAAAGGCCATTATTGTTGCCAAGCCAGAGGTTGCCCCCCCGATCCTGCAGCACGCTGAAGTTGCGTACGCTCGTGCCAGCGCCGGTGGCGACGGGCTCGACCTTGCCCGAACGCAGGTCGAGATGATCCAGCCCGGCATCGGTCGCGACCCAGGCACCGTTGGCATGGTCGTCGGCGAGGTTGTAGATCTTGCGCTCGGCGATGCCGTTGCTGCCGATCGAGTAAGGCTTGAACGTATTGCCGGACGGGTCGAAACGCGCCATGCCGCCGGCATTGGTGCCTATCAGCACGCTGCCGTCGGCCAGGGCGAGCAGGTTGCGGATATAGACATCCGGTGGCCCCGGGACGCGCTTGCTCGCGGCCTCGAACACCTGCATGCGATAGCCGTCGTAACGGACCAGGCCCCCCATGGTGCCGATCCAGATCAGGCCGCGTCCGTCCTGCGCCACGGCGGTGGCGATCGAGTGCGGCAGACCTTCGTACACGCCGATCTTGTCGAACCAGGGCGTGTCGAACGGCGCCCACGGGTCGCCGGTTGCGGCCGTAGCAGAGGCCATCCGGGTCGCCAGCAGAAGGATCATTGTCGCGATGCCCGCCAGCGAACGGCGACAACGACGGAAGGGCAGAGGATTCATGCAGTATGCAAGGTGGCTTCTGGGCGGTCGCGGACGGTAGCTGTCGCAGTGGTCACACGGATGTGGAACCGGTGGGTGTCTTCCTTTTCACTTGCTTGCTGGCCCCCAGGCATGCATGGCGAGGGCATCATAACCACAAAGGCCGAGCGCCAAGGTGAATTCGGTATCCACAGCATGCCGTATCATGCCGACATGCCACGCCCCACCACGACCGCCCCCGGCCTGTTCGCCGAACCCGAAGCACTCAAGCCCCTGGCTGAACGCATGCGCCCGCGCAGCCTGGACGAGATCGTCGGCCAGCAGCGGTTGGTCGGTCCGGACAAGGCGCTGCGCCGGGCGCTGGAAGCGGGCAAGATCCATTCGATGGTGTTGTGGGGGCCGCCCGGCTGCGGCAAGACCACGCTGGCGCTGCTGGTGGCGCGCTACGCCGATGCGGATTTCCGCGCGATCTCGGCGGTGCTGTCCGGCCTGCCGGATGTGCGTAAGGCGCTGGCCGACGCGGAGGTGAATTTCGCGCAGGGTCGGCGCACCGTACTGTTCGTCGACGAGGTGCACCGCTTCAACAAGACCCAGCAGGATGCGTTCCTGCCGCACATCGAGCGCGGCGTGATCATCTTCATCGGTGCGACCACCGAAAACCCATCGTTCGAGTTGAATTCCGCATTGCTGTCGCGCTGCCGCGTGCACGTGCTGGAACCGGTGTCGATCGCCGACATCGTGGCTGCGCTCAAGCGCGCGCTGGTGGATTTCGAACGCGGGCTCGGCGACCTGCAATTGCAGGTCGCCGACGAATCGCTGGATTCGATTGCCCAGGCCGCCGATGGCGATGTTCGTCGTGCGCTGACCCTGCTGGAAATCGCCGCCGAACTGGCCGGGAACCATCGCATCGACGACACCACGCTGGCGCAGGTGCTGGCCGATCGCACGCGCCGTTTCGACAAGATGGGCGAGCAGTTCTACGACCAGATCTCGGCACTGCACAAATCGGTGCGTTCGTCCGACCCCGACGCCGCTGTGTACTGGCTGTGCCGCATGCTCGATGGCGGCGTCGATCCGCTGTACCTCGCACGGCGCATGACCCGCATGGCGGTGGAAGACGTCGGCCTGGCCGAACCGCGCGCCTGGCGCATGGCACTCGATGCGTGGGATACCTACGAGCGGCTCGGCAGTCCCGAAGGGGAGCTCGGGCTGGCGCAACTGGCGATCTGGCTGGCCATCTCGCCCAAGAGCAACGCCGCCTACATGGCTTACAACAAGGCGCGCGCCGCAGTGCGCGAAGGCGGCACGCTGGAAGTGCCGATGCACCTGCGCAACGCGCCGACCAAGCTGATGAAAGGCCTCGGCTACGGCAAGGGCTACCAATATGACCACGATGCCGAAGGCGGTATCGCACTGGATCAGCAGTGTCTCCCCGACGAACTCGACGGAAGCGTTTTCTACGAGCCGGTCGAGCGCGGGCTGGAACTGCAATTGCGCGAGAAACTGCGTGCCTTGCGTGAAGCCAGGCAACAGGCCCGCCGTAGCCCTTGATCATTGAGCCAATTGCGCAAGCGCAAAATTTACAGCCGTCTGAAACCTGCCGGAATCGCCGACTTATGCGGGATATCCTTCTTCATTGCCATATTTTCAAGAACTCTGGCACCGCCGTCGATGTGTTGCTGCAACGTGCATTCGAAGATCAATGGGATTCCCTTGAGACGAAGGTGCCGCGCCATGCGGTGCCGGGGCAGGAATTTGTTGCTTTTGCACATGCCAATCCGCATCTGCGTGCCATATCGAGCCACGGCGCACAGCTGCCGGTACCGAGAGCGGACGGTATTTCCTTTCATCCCATTCTGTTTTTGCGGCATCCCATCGATCGAGTGGGGTCTGTCTACGCCTTTGAACGCCGTCAACCGATAGGCAGCAGCGGTATAGGCATCGAGGTCGCGCAACAAGAGGACCTGGCGGGGTACGTGCGTTGGCGCTTGGCCGAGAACAATGGCTGCGTCATTCGCAACTTCCAGACATTGCATCTGGCCGCATATGAGGGTGATCTTCGCTTCGCCGTGGCGGGAGAAGACGAATTCCGTCGGGCCCGGGAGATATTGCAATCACTGCCATTCCTAGGCCTGGTCGATCAGTTCGACGAATCGATCCGGCGGTTGAGGACCTATATCCGACCGTTTACCCGGAAATTTTCTGTCGAGGATCGTTTCCCATCCATCAACGCCAGTCTCGAGCGTGCGGCAACACTTGGCGAAAGAATTGCCGAGATCGAAGCAGCGCTCGGGCCGAACCTTTATGCCGAATTGCTGGAACACAATCATTTTGACCTTGCGCTGTATGCCGAGGCAAAGCAGCTCTTCTATCAGACTGTGCAGAAGGAAGCCTCGTTACACCTCTAGCCGTATCGCTTGCGTGCCACGCTTTCGCGATGGAGCAATGTTCCCGATGATGTAACCATCAGTCGCTGGCCGCTTTTATTGCGGCCAGCGGCGCCGCACGGTGATAATTGGCGGCTCAAACCTTCACCTGGACGTCGATCATGCTGGATCCCGCACTGCTGCGTTCGCGCCTCGCCGAAACCGCCGCACGTCTCAAGGAAACCCGCGGCTTCACGCTGGACGTCTCCGCGATGGAGGCGCTGGAAAGCTCGCGCAAGCAGCTGGCGATGGAGACGCAGGAGCTGCAGAACCTGCGCAACACGCGTTCCAAGGCGATCGGGCAGGCCAAGTCGAAAGGTGAGGATGTCGCCGCACTGATGGCCGAGGTCGCCGGCATCGGCGACAAGCTCAAGGCCAACGAGCAGGCGCTGGCCGAGGCGCAGGCGAAACTTTCCGACACCACGCTGCTGATTCCGAACATCCCGCACGAGTCGGTGCCGGTCGGCAAGGACGAGAGCGACAACGTCGAAGTCAGCCGTTGGGGGACGCCAAACACCTTCGAGTTCGAAGTGAAGGATCACGTCGTGCTGGGCGAGCGGCACGGCTGGCTCGACGGCGATGCCGGCGCCAAGCTCTCCGGTGCGCGCTTCACCGTGCTGCGCGGCCAGATCGCGCACCTGCATCGCGCGATCGGCCAGTTCATGCTCGACCTGCATACCGCCGAGCATGGCTACCTCGAATGCAACGTGCCGGTGATCGTCAATGCCGAGAGCATGCAGGGCACCGGCCAGTTGCCGAAGTTCGAGGAAGACCTGTTCGCCACCCAGGTCGGCGATGCAAAGCGCTACCTCATTCCCACCGCCGAAGTGCCGCTGACCAATCTTGTGCGCGACACCATCCTGGAAGCCGATGCGCTACCGCTGCGGCTTACCGCGCATACGCTGTGCTTCCGCGCCGAGGCTGGCAGCTACGGCCGCGACACCCGCGGCATGATCCGCCAGCACCAGTTCGAGAAAGTCGAGATGGTGCAGCTTGCGCGCGCCGGCGAATCGTATGCGCAACTCGAGGAAATGGTCGGTCACGCCGAGAAGGTGCTGCAGAAGCTCAACCTGCCGTACCGCAAACTGCTGCTGTGCACCGGCGACATGGGTTTCGGCGCGGCCAAGACCTACGACCTCGAAGTATGGCTGCCCAGTCAACAGACCTATCGCGAAATCTCCAGTTGCTCCAACTACGAGGACTTCCAGGCGCGCCGGCTGCAGGCGCGCGTGCGCCATGCCGACACCGGCAAGCCCGAACTCGTGCACACCTTGAACGGCTCTGGCCTCGCCATCGGCCGCACGCTGATCGCGGTGATGGAAAACTTCCAGAACGCCGACGGCTCGATCAGCGTGCCCGAAGTGCTGCGCCCGTACATGGCCGGGCTGGACCGCATCGCATGAACGCGCCGGCAGCCGCGCGCGGCACCTGGAATAAGGTCGAGTTCTACACCAGTTACTTCCTGCTGCTGGTGCTGCTCTCCTTCATCGGCACGCGCCTGAGCTTTGCCACCGTGTGGCAATTGCCGACCATCGATCTGGTGCTGTCGGTCATCGCGTTGCTGCTGGTGCTCGGCAGCTTCTGGTTCGCGCGCAAGCGTCGCAGCTGGCGTATCTGGACCATCGTCTTCGCCAGCGCCACGCAGATCGTGCCGATGGTGATCCGCGAACCCGTGCTGCTGTTCCCGCTGCTCGGCGCCCTGATCCCCATCGCCATCCTGCTCGGCTGCCTGTTCGCACTCTCGCGCAAAGGCAGTTCATCCGTTCGTCCACCGCAACGTTCCTGATAAACTGCGCGCAGGCTCTCGCAAGAGAGAAGTTTGTTTCCGGAGAGATGGCCGAGTGGTTTAAGGCAGCAGTCTTGAAAACTGCCGTAGTGGCAACACTACCGTGGGTTCGAATCCCACTCTCTCCGCCATAGCATCAACAAAATCAGTAAGTTACGTGAGTAAATCTGATATTACCAACATCCCGCCCACCGTGGCGGGATGTTCTGTTTTGGAGTATCTAATCGTCTGAGAACAAGCCATAGGGAGATGCGCAGATGTCTGGATGCACAGCACCAGTAAGGGGACACCATTCAGCGGCGGCAATAGCGGCATGCCCTGCCTGTCGCCATCGTTCCAGTCGCTACGGTGGCTACTCGTCGCCACCTTCGTATCCTTCATACCCGTCCTATCCAACTTCTGAAGGAAGCGGTGGCGGGCGAAGCAGCGGTGGCAGTTCCAGCGGGAGCGCAAGGCCGAGATGGTCGCGAGCCGGCTCGACCTTGGTATACACACCTGCAGAGGTGCGGACACTTACGCCAGTCCGAGAGAACTTCGAAAGACGAGCGCCCCTGCCTGACCTTCGCGATGTTTTTCTCTGTCATGCGTGGGACGACCGCCAAGGGGCTGCAAAGCAGCTGCACGATTTGCTCGAATCTCGCGGCGTCTCGGTTTGGTTCAGCGAGAAAGACGTTGCATTAGGCACATCGTTGTTGCGGGAGATTGACAAGGGATTGGCGAAATCGAGAGTTGGAATCGTTTTGGTTACCCAAGCGCTCCTGCGTCGTGTCCAGGCAGAGGGTATTGCTGACAAAGAACTATCGGCGCTGCTAGCGCGTGACTTGCTCGTTCCCATCGTGCACGAAACGACGTACGAAGCCCTCCGCAATGTCAGCCCGCTACTCGGTTCGCGAAGCGGTCTGAGTACTGCAGAAGATCCGATGGCAGACATCGCGGCAAAGCTTGCCGAGTTAGTCAAGCCATAGTGTTATTGCTGGTGATCCTTTTGCAACGAAGATTGCAGCACGAGGCTTGACGTTTTATGCGTCATGCGTGCGCCACCGCGTGACCACCGTCAACTTGGATGTGACAACACGGAAAACAGCAACATGACTCATCGTTTTGACACGGCGACACTTAGGGAAGGTCTGATCTACTGAATCTGCAACGGCCGTCCAGACGGCCGTTCGGTATTTGACGTATTTTGCCCATCGGCACGACGGATTGCCCAAGAATCCGGCCCCTTTCTCGCCTCACAGGCGCACCTCTCCTGCAGAGGCAAACAACGTTCGCCGGACCATCCACAGGTTCGACAGCGCACACAGCGTCAGCACCTGCGCCGTGTTCTTGACGAGCCCCTTGAAGCGTAGCTTCTGGTAACCGAACTGTCGCTTGATCACCCGAAACGGGTGTTCGACCTTGGACCGTATCGCCGCCTTGAGGTATTCCACGTGCTTCGTGGCCTCCTTCAGTTCCCCTTCTGGCATCGCCTTGACGCTGCCTCGCTTGGCGGCGATATGCCAGGTGACACCACGCTTCGGCGCC
>DASWOQ010000003.1:0-49524 GCA_036398675.1 Rhodanobacter sp.
TGTGCGTCCACTTCGGTCCAAGATTGGAATAGGAAAATGTTCCCGGCTGTGCAGGATCTTGCTGGTTGTAGGTGAAATGAATATCAACCTGGGGGCCCACCGGCGGTTTATAGCTGACAGGCGTGTCGTTCAACACCAGACCCACCAGCATCGAGGTCACACAATACTGTGGCATCCCCTTTGAAGAACCTGCAGCGCCTGGAGTGCAGCTCGGTGGAGGGCTGGTACCTCCATTCAGATCAGGCGTAGAAGTGACTCCTGCACCATGAATCCGTGCCGCCTCTAAAGAGCCAAGCGTTCTCCAGTTGATCGCGAGCGGCGTCTGCGAAGACACCAGATAGTCACCGCTGGCCTCGGCATTCACGGCACGCCGGGATGCCCAGAAATCGCGCCCCATGGCACTATCGATAATGTGATATTTCTGGCCTTGACGCGCCACAACAGTGGCATAGTGACCGCTGCGCAGATGCATGACGGCGGGTACAGGGATGTCCGCAGAGAGGCCTGCGTGCACCGCGGTGATGGGATGGCCCGCCACGCGGGCGATTCGCATCAGGTCTTTAAGCGAGTAACCAGCCGCGCTCCCCTTGATCGAGGGCAAAATCTGGACAGGAAGATGCAGACCCTGTGTATGCCATAGCGTCGTCAATGCTAGCCAACCGCATTCGAACGCGTGCTCAGGATCCTGCGCCATGTCATATAGACCTTGGCGCGCCACCTGCAACGGTGAAGTAAGCACACCGTCCTGACGCTCATGAGGGTATTCCGCGATGAGCGCCTGAGCCTCCCTCCGATGACCTAGTTTGGTATGTAGCAACAATAACTCGCCCACGGCACGCTGCCCTACCGCGCGTTGATCCACCGTCGCCTGATGTGCAGCATCTGAAGCGGCGTGCTCGTAAGCCTTGATGGCATCGGAATACATGCCAGCATGCTCGCGTGCAAGACCGACGTTGAGCCACAGCGATGCTCGCCATGGATCTGCCGCTCGCGTGGAAAGAAAGTGCTCAAGGCTCGTCGTATCACTGGCATCACCTAGCCGACGATAGGCCTCGATCACTTGTTGGAGTTGATACGCACCCTGTGCCGAAATCTTGCCAGAGACGACCAACGGTTCTTCAAACACGCCGTAGCGTTGGGGCGTAACCACAGGGGTAGTTGCACTTAACGTCGGTGTCGGTGCCGTAATGGCGCAAAAGCCGAACGCTAGCCAAAGAAGTCGACGACTTATCCCTATGTCACGCATGGCATATTCCTAGCGACAGATGTAGGTGGGAAACCGATCAGTGAGCAGACTCTTTTCGAACCGTTGTTACGCGGCCGAATGGCGGCGCACCGGCTAGAGGCTTTTGGCTAATGGCCGTGATGGCGACCCCATCACGCTTACGATAAATGCCCGGCGAATAGCGCCCTGCACAACGCAAATCGCCGGCACGGCAGAGCACTAAGACACAACCATCAATATCCCAGTACTTGTGGGCGACAGAATCCTTGGGAGGGGGTTCAACGCCGCCGTTATGAGGCGAATACCGTACGAAGTCCCCCTGCCGCAGAGGAGCGGCGGCAAACTCCCACCGCGCCATCAGCACCGTCATCATGCCGCGGCCTGAATCGATAACGATCGGAATGAGGTTCTGCGAAAACTTGTACGGACTAGCGGGCAAAGCCTGCCAGTGCTTGGCTATCCGCATGCGTTTGAATAGACCTTGCGCATCATCGGGACTGCCAATGCCGGCCACCTTTCCCATGACTAGTTGATCGTACGCACCGTCATGCGGAATACCGCAAGCCGCCTCGTGGCACGTGTAAGGGCTGGCCGATGACCGGGCGCTGGCGCTCATCGCCCAAACAGACAGTGCTGCACACGCGACGATCACACAGGAGCGCGCGACAAACCGGCGACCTTCAAGCATTGAATTCCCCCGTTCCTTGTCTGTCAGACTGCTGAGGGCGCTATATCAACTCGACGTCGCCATCGGCAGCTGGATTCAAGCACCATTCACCCGAGATAACAAGCTTGGTGGAAATAGTGAAGACGACTCAGTATGAAGCGCAGCGATCGAAAGATTTTGCGTGACGCACGTCCACCGTCATTAGCAGGCCATGGTAATTTTCCATCAGCGCATGGGCCAAATTGCGTAGCTTCGCTTCATTGCCTTTGCCCTTATGGATCAGCCACACGACCCGGGCGGTCCCAGGCACGCAGCGAACAGAAAACGGACAAATGGAACAACGATCTGCATTTTCATGACTCGATCCAGAAAGCCGGAATGGCTTGTGTGAGCCCAGATGCGGTCATTCGGCGATCGGTTGAGTTGTTCGCGCATGAATTATGTTCGAGCGCGATGTGCTCCTGCCCCGGTCACCTCGATCCATGCCAAGGCACGGGCCGATTCATGCCTGGGCGGTCGGAAACCAGTCGACTCATATCAGCGACTGGAAGGGGCGAGGTTCGGGCATGCCTGCGCACGCCCCTGCAACAACTCGCGATCACGTGCATTCTTCGCCAGCGCAACGGCCCGCTCGAACTCGGTGCGTGCCTCATCGAAGCGACCGAGCTTGAACAACAGATCACCGCGCACGGCGGGCAGCAGATGGTAGTTCTCCAGCGCTGGTTCGTCCGTCAGCCTATCGACGTGCTCGAGTCCCACCCCAGGCCCGGACGCCATCGCAATGGCCACCGCGCGATTCAGTTCGACGATCGGTGAAGGCATGACTTGTGCGAGCGTGGCGTAGAGCAAAGCGATTCGGTTCCAGTCGGTTGCGTCCGCTGTCAGCGCACGAGCATGGCAGGCGGCGATGGCAGCTTGCAGTGCATAGGAACCCAGGGCGCCGCCGAGTTCCTCCGTGCGCTCCAGCCCGGCCAGTCCGCGACGGATCAGCAAGCGATCCCATTGCGCGCGGTTCTGTTCGAGCAGCAGGATCGGCTCGCCTTTCGGCCCGACGCGCGCGTGTGCGCGCGATGCCTGGATTTCCATCAGCGCGACCAGTCCGTGCACCTCCGGCTCCAGCGGCATCAACCCGACCAGCACCCGGCCCAGGCGCAGCGCTTCCTCGCATAGCGCCGGGCGCATCCAGTCGTCGCCCGCGGTCGCGGAATAGCCTTCATTGAAGACGAGGTAGATCACGCCGAGCACCGACGACAGGCGTTCGACCAGCTCATCCGCACGCGGCACTTCGAAAGGCACCTGCGCCTTGGCCAGGCTGCGTTTCGCGCGCACGATGCGCTGCGCGATGGTCGGCTCGGAAACGAGAAAGGCGCGCGCGATTTCGTCGGTGGTCAGGCCGCCGAGCAGACGCAAGGTCAGCGCGACCCGCGCTTCGACCGAGAGCACCGGATGACACGCCGTGAACATCAGGCGGAGCAGATCGTCGCCGACGGGATCATCGAGAGCGGCCTCCACCTTCGACACGGCTTGCTCCTGTTCGGCCTCGAGCTCGTGCATGAGTTCCACATGCTTGCGTTCGAGCAGCTTGCTGCGGCGCAGCCGGTCGATCGCGCGATGCTTCGCGGTGGTCATCAGCCAGGCGCCCGGATTGTCCGGTACGCCGCTCTTCGGCCACTGCTCCAGCGCAACCACCAACGCGTCCTGCGCCAGTTCTTCGGCCAGACCTACATCGCGCACCATGCGTGCGAGGCCGGCGATGAGCCTGGCGGATTCGATCCGCCAGACGGCATCTATGGCGCGGTGGGCATCGGCTACGGTCATGGCGACCGATCACACCATCTGCCCTCCGCCAGCGCAAGCGCCAATGACCGCTATTTTCACTCGCACTTTCAGGCTGGCCAGACCGACCTCGAAGGGTTTCGAAGGCAGGCCGTTCCGACGCTCGGCTTTTCCGAAGGCGATCAACCCGCCTGCAGGTCTTTCTCGCAATTAACCATCCACTCCGCGCCGAACTGATCGGTCAGCATGCCGAAGCGCTCGGACCAGGCGGTCTCGCCCATTTCCATGTTCACCTGGCCGCCTTCCTTCAATGCATTGAACAGACGCTCGGCCTCGGCCGCACTCCTGGTCTGGATTGCAACCGAGCAACCCTTGATGCCTTCGTACGGCATGCTGGGGTGGTTGTCCGATGCCATCAACGTCTGGTCGCCGACTTCCAGCCGCACGTGCATGATCTGCTGCTGATCTTCCGGGGCCATGCCCTCGCATCCCGGCGCATCCTTGTAGCGTGAGAGCATGGTGATCTTGCCGCCCAGACACTTGGCGTAGAAATTGAACGCTGCTTCGGCCTGTCCTTTGAACATGAGGTAGGTGATCAGTTTCATCGTCGTTTTCCTTGTGGTTTGCAGAAGTTCGAAAGTTGCAGGAATTCAGTGATTGCCGGACAGATGTGCGCGCAATTGCTCTTCGCGTTCGCGCAGCTCGGGGGTGAGCTCCTCACCGAAGTCCTCGGCCTCGAACACCTGCCGGATCTCGATTTCGGAATCGCCCTCGAAGGGATTCGGGCAGCGCTTGACCCATTCGATCGCCTCGGCCATCGACTTCACCTGCCACAGCCAGAAGCCGGCGACCAGCTCCTTGGTCTCGGTGAACGGACCGTCGACCACCGTGCGGCGATTGCTGGAAAACTGCACCCGCGCGCCCTTCGAACTGGCCTGCAGGCCTTCGGCTGCCAGCATGATGCCGGCTCTGACCAGTTCCTCGTTGAACTTGCCCATGTCGGTCAGCAGCTTCTCGCTGGGCATCACCCCGGCTTCGGAATCCACTGTTGCCTTGACCATCACCATGACGCGCATCGTCGTTCTCCTGCTTGTTGGATCGGTGGCCCGATCGAATGATTGGAAAGAAGCATGAACCCGTGATGGCCTGAAGGATCGGCCAGCGGAACCCTTGCTCTATCACCGCGACGAACAGGCGATGGAGGAATCGACACGACTCGACCGATTTCTCCGAAAATTCTCAGGTTGTGGGACGACGGCTCGCTATGCTGTGCTCCCAGCGTCATCGAACCCAGCCGAGCCGGTGTCAATGAAGGAAACCCCAGGCGGATTGATCGTCCATCGCGGCAGCCGCACGGAGCGGCTGGCGGACGAACTGGCGCAGCAGCTCGAGGCGCAGCGGCCGGCCAATCCACTGGCCGCGCAGACCGTAGTGGTTGCGCATCCGGGCCTGCAGCGCTGGCTGCTCGGCCGATTCGCGCGCCGCCCTGGTCCGAACGGCACGCATGGCATCGCCGCCAACTACGACATGATTCTGCCGTGGCAATGGTTCGAGCGCACCGCTCGCCGCACCTTGGGCGACGAAGCATTGATCGGCGGCGCCTACCGGCACGAGACGCTGCGCTGGCGCCTGTTGATGGCCCTGCCGACACTGAAATCGCCGGAGATCGCCGGCTACCTGAGCGGCGACGATGCGGCACGGCGAAGCTTCCAGCTTGCGGATCACATGGCCGGCCTGTACACGCAATACCTGATCTACCGTCCGGACTGGATCCTCGACTGGGAGCAGCACCCCGCCAGGCATGCCCACGACTGGCAGGCCGTGCTGTGGCGACAGGCGCAGGGCGCCATCGGCCGACCCCATCGCGCGCAGCGCAGCACGGCGCTGCTCGAGGCACTGCGCGAGGAGAGTGCGCTGGCCGACGACCCGCCGCTGCATGTTTTCGGTGTCAGCCATCTGCCGCCCGATGTGCTCAATGCGTTGCAGGCCTATGCGCTGCACACGCCGGTGCACCTGTATTTTCCCGACCCATGCCGCGAGCACTGGGTCTACCTGCGCAACCGACGCTTTCTACTGGCGCGGGAAGACGATCCGGAAGCGCTGTACTTCGAAATCGGCCATCCATTGCTGGTGGCGCTGGGTCGCATCGCGCAGGATTTCTGCCTGACTCTGGACGAGGCCACAGCGCAGGACGAACGCGATCCGCTCGACGAGGCCGAGCCGCTGCCCGGCGAAACATCACTGCTGGCGCGGCTGCAAAGCAGCATCCGCTGCATGACACCGGAACTGGTGGGTGAACCGATTCGCGCACGACTCGAAGCGGTTTACCGGACAGCGGACAAGCAGGTGGTGGACGAACAGGTTGCAAAAATTTTGCTGCCGCTGCGCCACGACGCCAGCCTCCGCGTGCATGCCTGCCACACCCGCCTGCGCGAACTGGAAGTGCTGAAGAATGCGCTGCTGCGCTGCCTGGCCGACGACCCGACCCTGCAGCATCGCGACATGGTGGTGATGGCGCCGGACATCGGCGCCTATGCGCCCTACCTCGCAGCCGTGTTCGGCGAGGCGGCGCAGTACCGCGTCGATCCGCTGCACATTCCCTGGCACCTGGCCGATATTGGGCTGTCGCGCGCACATCCCTTGATGAGCGCGTTCTCGCAGGTGCTGGATCTGGCCGAGAGCCGTTTCACCGTCAGCGAAGTGCTGGATTTTCTCGACGTGCCGGCGGTGGCGCGGCGCTTCGCCATCGATGGCAGCAGCCGCGATGCACTGGAGCGCTGGCTGCGGCGTTCGCATGTGGCATGGGGTCTCGATGCGCCGATGAAGGCGCAGGCCGGCGCTGCCGCCATCGACGCGAATTCCTGGCAGTTCGGCTTCGACCGCATGTATGCCGGCCTGATCGTCGGCGATGCCGATGACGGTGAAATGCTCGACGATGTGCTGCCGCTCGATGGCGTGTCCGGCACCGCGGCCGAGGCGCTCGGCCAGCTCGATCGCCTGCTCGCGGAATTGCGCCACGCGCGCAGCCAGTTCGCCAACCCGAGGCCGCTGGCGGTATGGAGCGAGTGGCTGCTGGAACTGATCGATGCGCTGTTCCTCGCCGATCCGCGCGACGACGCCGAAAACCATGCGCTCGATGCGCTTCGCCGGCTCGCCGCAAGTCTCGGCACGCAAGCCGCCGAGGTCGATATCCACGCAGCGCTGCCATGGAGCGTGGTGCGCGAGGCGGTGCGCGGCGCGCTTGAAGCGGTGCCCGAGCGCCAGGCATTCCTGCTCGGCGGCGTCACGTTCTGCGGACTGGTGCCGCAGCGCTCGATCCCGTTCCGCGTGGTCTGCCTGATCGGCATGAACGAAGGCGAGTTTCCCCGGCCGGGTGGCGACGCCGGGCTCAACAAAATCCTTGTGCAGCCGCGGCGCGGCGATCGCGATACGCGCAGCGAGGATCGCTATCTTTTCCTGGAAGCCATGATGTCTGCACGCGATGCACTGCACGTCAGCTTCATCGGCGAAGGCGTGCGTGATGGCAAACCGCGCAATCCGGCCGCACCGCTGGCCGAACTGCTGCAATTCCTCGACGAACAGCATGGCATCGCGCAGGACGTGGACCTCGCGCGGCCATGGCTGCTCAAGCATCCGCTGCAACCGTTCGATGCGCGCTACTACGAACGCGATGCGCAGGGCCTGCCCAGGCACGATCCGCGCCTGTTTTCCTATGACCCATCGTTTCTGGAAAAACCGGCGACCGCCGAGGTGCCACGCTTTCTGGCGGATCATGCGAGTGCAGGCACGGCGACGCCATCGACGAGCGAAATCCCGCTCGCGGCGCTCAAGCGCTTCTGGCGCAACCCGGCCAAAGATGCCCTGCTGCGCGGCCATGGCATCAGCCTGGAAGCGCTCGACCAGCAGGGCTGGCCCGATCGCGAACCGCTGGAACCGCGACTGGGGCGGATCGAGCGCGTCGAACATCGCCTGTTGTTCGACGCGCTGGCCGATGGCCTTGACGAACTGCCGATCGAACCACCCGCGTGGCTGGCAGGCAGCGGCCTGCTGGCCAGCGGAACGATCGGCGTCGAAACCTACGCCGCATTGCGCGGTTCGTTGCGTGGCCTGCTCCGCCATGCACGCCCGCTGTTTGCCGATGGCATGGCACGCTCATCGGCACAGGCGATCGACCTCGATCTTGGCGATGGCGTGCGGCTGACCGGCGCGGTTGATCGTGTATTCCATGGCGCCGACGGCCGCCTGCTGCTGTTCGATGCACAACCCGCGCGCGCGGCGAACCTGCGGGAAATGCTGGCCTTCTATATCGACTGGAGTGCGTTGCAACTGAGCCGGGCCGGGATCGTGCACGGCGATTATCTCGAACCGATGGCGAATGGCGGCAAGGCCAAAAGCTCGGCCTTGCTGGGACCTGTGCTGTTGCAGAATGCCGCGCAACTTCGACAAGGCCTGCGTCGCCTGATCGACGCCTACCAGTCCGCCGCGCAACGGCCGCTGCTGTTCTTTCCGCGTACCGCGCAAGCCTATGCGCTTGGCAAGCCGGACGAGCGGACGAGCAAGGCCGCCGCTGCGTGGGAAGGCACCGGCGGCAGCCAGGCCGGCGAACATGACGACGCACCCGGTTATGCCGCACTGCTGACACGCGGGTTGGATCTTTTTGACGAAGGCAGCGCGGCATATGGAGCCTTTGTCGCCGCGACGGAGCTGGTATGCGCCGTTCTCGATCCCGACCGAATGCATTTGCTGAAAGCCCGGGCACCGGCCACGCAAGACGCTGGAGAGGCCGAATGAACCACGCTTCAGGCACCACCGCAGACGCCGCCCTGCCCGTCCTCGACTGGCGCCGCATGCCGCTGCAGGGGCGCACGCTGATCGAAGCCAGCGCCGGCACCGGCAAGACCTGGAACATCGGGCTGATCTACCTGCGGCTGCTGCTGGAGCGCGACCTGCGCGCGGAACAGATCCTGGTCACCACCTTCACCGATGCCGCGGCGCAGGAACTGCGCGAACGCCTGCGCCAGCGGCTGATCGAGGCCGAGCGCCTGTTGCAGGCCTCATCGTTCGATCCGGACGCGGAGGAAAATTCGCTGGAAAGCTATCTCGCCGCGCTGTGTGCGGACGAGGAAACCCATCGACGCATGCTGCGCAAGATCCAACTCGCCCGCGCCGACCTCGACCGTGCGCCGGTGTCGACCATCCACGCGCTGTGCCAGCGCATCCAGCGCGACTATCCGCTGGAAAGCGGCGCCGCGTTCGCCAGCGACAAACTGTTCGACGAGCAGCAACTGCTGCGCGAATGCGTGGAGGATTTCTGGCGTCGCCGCTATCTCGTCGGCGACGTCGATCCTCGCGAAGCCGCGTTGCTGCTGCAGGCGGGACCGGAAGGCCTGCTACGTGACCTCGGGGTGCTGTCGAACAGCCCGGATGCACGGATCGAAGCCGGTGGCCTGGCCGAACTCGAACGGCAGATCGCCGCCTTGGGCGATGACGAGAATATCGCCGAGCTGCAGCGGCTGGCCGATGAGGCGAGCCTGTACAAACGTTCCAACGCCGCGCTGCGCAGTCGACTGCGCGAAATTGCCGCGGCCATGCGCAGTGGCGACGAGGCGCAACTGGAAGAGTCGCTGACCGACGTGTTCGAGCCGGAAAAGCTGCTGGGCCAGGAAGCCGTAAAAGCCGCCGGAACCCTTTCAACACATCCGCTGATAGCGCGATTGCAGTCGCTGCGTTCCCTGATGGGCCTACGCACTATTCTCACACGCGGCGCGGTGCTCGCCGCAGCAGCGGCGTTCTGCACTGGGGAAATGCCGCGCCGCGCCCGTGCGCACCACGTGTTCACCTACACGATGCTGATCGACGCGGTCTACCGGCGCCTGTGCGGCGAACAGGCCGATGCCATGCTGGCCGACCGCCTGTTCGATGCGTTTCCCGTCGCATTGATCGACGAATTCCAGGACACCGACCAGCGCCAGTTCGCGATCTTCGACCGCATCTATCGCGGCCGCGGCGCGCTGGTGATGATCGGCGATCCCAAGCAAGCCATCTACAGTTTCCGCGGCGGCGACATCGCGGCCTACTTGCGTGCCAGCCAACAGGCCGACCATCGTTTCTCGCTGGTCACCAACCATCGCTCCAGCCGTGCCCTGGTCGAAACGTTCAACGCCTGGTATGCCGAGACGGATGGTGGCTTCGCGCATCCGCAGATCCGCTATCAACCGGTGCATGCCGCCGGCAGGGCCGATGAAAAACCGTGGACCGTCGACGGCATGCCGGTAGCGCAGCCGCTGCTGATCCACCCCTTCCGCGGCGCTGCGCAGGACAAGAATGGACGTCCATTGATTTCGCTGACCGCGCTGGATGCGCTGGCGCTGGACGACTGCGCCAACCGCATCGCCGAGCTGCTTAACGATTCCACGCAGCGCATCGGCGGGCAGCGAGTCACACCGGGCGACATCGCTGTACTGCTATCCACCAACAGCCAGATCATGGCGCTACGCGCGCGGCTGATCGCGCGCGGCGTGCCTTGCATCGGCAGTGGCCGTGGGAACATCTTCATCGGCGAGGTGGCGCGCGAGCTTGCGCTGATCCTGTTCGCCGTGATCCATCCCGACGACGACCGGGCCGTGCGCGGCGCGCTGTCCACGCGCCTGCTCGGCGTCGGCATCGGCCAGTTCAACGCCTGGCAGGCCAGCCCCGACAGCTTTGAACGCGAACTGGAGCGTTTCGAAGCATGGCGCACGTCGATACGCAACCGTGGGGTGCTGTCATTGATCGAGGCCTTGCTGTCCGCACGCGCCACCGAATTGCTGGCGCAGCCGGAGGGCGAGCGCGTATTGACCGACCTGCGCCACCTCGGCGAACTGCTGGCCGCTGAAGAAGGTGCAAGACAAGGCCTGGATGGCTTGTACGCCTGGTTGATGGAAATGCGCCAGGCCGGCGAGGACGGTGACACCGATGCGGCGGAAGAACGCCAGTTGCGCATCGAGAGCGATGCGCGTCGCGTGCAGTTGCTGACCATCCACGCCAGCAAGGGCCTGGAATTTCCGATCGTGTTCCTGCCGCTGATCTGGCGCGTGAGCGACCGCAGCAGGTCACGCGCACCCAGCGTGCTTCGCCATCACGACCGCGCCGGCCACCGCTGCGTCGATCTGGGATCGGTCGATTTCATCGCTCATCGCGGCATGCATTTCCGCGAGGAGTTCGAAGAACGCCTGCGCCTGCTCTACGTTGCCATGACCCGTGCCGTGCATGGCCTGCACGTCTATTGGGTCGACCTCGGAGAACGCCCCGCCGACGAACAGTTCGCGTGGCAATGGGCGGCGGTCGACCGGTTGATCATGGATGCGCAACGGCAACTCGGCCTGGACCAAGGCGAAGCGTCGCTGCCGCAACTGGTCGACAAGATTGCAGGCATGCGCACGCAGGCACCGTTCCGGGACAGCATCGTTTGCTACACGCCGGCCCTCGACATACCTACCCCGCGTGCCACGCAGACACCTCTGCCGCGTTCCCGACCCTTCCAGTGGCTGCATAGTTTCAGCGGCCTCACCCGGCATGCCGCCGCGGCCGTGGTGATCGACGACGATGGCGCCGCCGACGAAACCGGTACAGACGACGATGCCTTGGCCGGAGACCGCCCGGAAACCGCCGAAGACAGCCGGTTGCTGGCGCTCTATCCATGGCGCGGCCCGCGTTTCGGCGATGCCGTGCATCACGTGCTGGAGCTGGCCAGGCCCGACGTGGTCTGGCCCGGTCAGCGCCAGATGCTGAACGCGCAGCTCATCGCCCAGGCGATCAAGCCCCTGGGCGTATCGACGGACGACATGCTGGAACGCATCGGCCGGCTGATCGACCGCGCGCGCCAGGCCGATCTCGGCGACGGCCTGCGCCTGATCGACATACAGCCCGACCAGCGCATCGTCGAGTTCGAATTCCAGTTTCCCGTGCGGCAGGTGTCGCTGGCACGACTGCGCCGGATCTGCATCGCCCATGGCGAAACGGATGTCGTGCCGGCCAGCCTCGATACCACCACGCTCAACGGCATGCTGACCGGCTTCGCCGATTTGATCGTTCAATGGGACGGGCGCTTCCACGTGCTCGACTACAAGACCAACTGGCTGGGCGCGCATCTACGCGACTACCAGGGCGCATCTCTGGCGGCGGCCATGAGCGAGCACCACTACCCGCTGCAGGCGCTGCTCTACACAGTGGCCCTGCATCGCTATCTGCGCCAGCGGATGGACGGCTATATGGCTGAACGCCATCTCGGCGAGAGCTGGTACCTGTTCGTCCGTGCGCTGGGCCTCGAGGCCGGGCTCGGGGTCTGGCGCCATCGCTGGCCGGTGGCGCTGATCGAGGCCCTGGATGATGCCTTCGCGGGCGACCGGGAGGCTGCCGTATGAACCGCCCGCTGGCCGACATCAACGATACCGACGCGCGCGCGGTCGACCAGACCCTGGCGCAATGGGTACTCGGGCGCTCCGGTTCTCCCGTGCTTGCCGCTGCGGTCCGCATCGCCAGCACCGCCGAAGGCCACGGCCATTCCTGTGCGTGGCTGGCCGATCCACAGACCGGCGCGGGCTTCGACGAAGCCGCCCTGGCCGAATTGCAGCGGCACAGGTGGGTTGGCGATGGATCGCGATTCACGCCGTTCGTGCTCGATGCGCAAAACCGCTTCTACCTGTGGCGCAACTGGCGGCATGAATCGGCACTCGCCGCGGCGATTCTGCAGCGCTGCGCACAGCGCACGCTGCCGGTGCCTGTAGCGGTCCTGGCCGCCGACCTCGAACGGCTGTTCGCAGGCGCGCCCGCCGATCTCACCCACTGGCAGCGCGCAGCTGTGGCCATGGTTCCCGGCGCGCGCTTTTTCGTACTCACCGGCGGCCCCGGCACCGGCAAAACAACCACCGTGATGCGCATGCTGCTGATGCTGCTGCGCCACGCCGAAGCCTGCGGCCTGCCGTCACGGCCCTCCATCGCGCTTGCGGCACCGACCGGCAAAGCCGCGCAGCGGCTGGTGCAGGCGATCGCCAAAGGCAAGGCCGAGCTGCAGGCGACGCTGTTCGATGAGAGCGACGGCGGGAGCGACTTCAGTCGCGACAGCTTCGACCAGGGAGCCAGTTCGCGACTGGAGTCGCCCCCCCAGAATCTGCAGCAGCATCTGCAACAGATTCCGCATGCCGACGCACGTACCCTGCATCGCCTGCTCGGCTATCGACCTTCCGACAACACCTTCAGCCATGGCCTGCACAACCTGCTGGCCGAGGACATCGTGGTGGTCGACGAAGCGTCGATGGTGGATCTGGCGATGATGCGCCAACTGCTGGATTCACTGCGGCCTGAAGCTGTGCTGATCCTGCTGGGCGATCCCGGCCAGCTCGCCTCGGTCGATGCCGGCTCGGTACTTTCCGATATCGTCGCCAGCGCACCGATCCATCGGCTTTCGCCCAAGGTGGCAAATACTCTTTCTCCGCTGCCCTTCATCACCGGCAGCGAAGTAAACGACGCACCGCTGGCGGGTCACATCGTAACGCTCACGCATACGTGGCGCGCCGGCAGCGGGCTGCAGCACGCCATCCAGGCGCTGCGCCGCTCCCCCGATGCCGCATGGCTGAACGCCCTGCTGACCGACCGCAGGGACGGCGACCTGCAGTTGCGCCACTGTGTCGACGGCAACGACCTGCGCGGCAACGCCGACGCATGGATCGAACGTCATGCCGCATCGCTGCAGGCATTGCTGGCATCCGATGCCGACGTCACCGAGGCCCTGTCGATCCTTCGCCGCATGCAGATTCTCTGCGCGCTGCGCGATGGCCCTTTCGGCACACAGGGCGTCAACGCATTGATCGCCCGTCGCCTCGCTGCGCGATTCGGCGTGGACGCTACGCATGCCTGGTACCACGGCCGCCCCGTCATCGTGACCCGCAACGACTATGCGCGCGGACTTTTCAATGGCGACGTCGGCATCGCGCTGGAAGGCGCCGATGGCCTGCGCGTATGGTTCGAATGGAGCGACCGCGACGGCAACCCCGGCCTGCGCAGCTTCTCGCCACGCACCCTGCCCACCCACGAAAGCGCCTGGGCCATCACCATCCATCGCAGCCAGGGCTCGGAATACCGCGACGTCGCCGTGGTGCTGCCGCCCGACGAAGACAACCGCGTACTCACCCGCGAGCTGATCTATACGGCGATATCCCGTGCTCGAAGCCATGCCGAACTGTGGAGCACCGATGCCTCGTTAGCCGCGGCACTGAGGCAGCCGGTTCAGCGACTTGGTGGCTTGGGTACAAGATTGCTGCATCCATAGCGCATGCATGACTCGTTTGCACATCGATTTCAATCGCAGGCAGCACCCGCTTCCAGTGTGCTTGAAGCGATGCGACCGGATGCTGTGATGTCCAGCACTATGCCTGGTACCGCAGCGGTATTCGTGCCGGCATCAGAACCGTCGGGCATGTAACAGGTTGTAAAAGTTACATCCTCGGCACCGTTGATGAGCAGCTCGCCCCGCGCGTTGAATGTAAGCACGCCGGCAACGCTTGCGTGTATCGACATGTTCTTGATGGAACCCGCAACGTGTTGCAAATCGGACGCCGCGGTACTTGCAGCGCTGTTATAAACCGCATTAGCGGTCGTTGCCGTGTAAACGAGCCAGCCGAGGTTGTAATTGGCGGCTGCGGCATCGCAAGCGTTGGTTCCCGCCGTAGCCAGCGGGCAAATGGACACGAGGTTCCGAGAAACGGCCGCCTGCCCGCGGGCAAGTTGCAGATCCGCCTGTATGTTGTTGGATTCTGTGACGACCCTGCTGCGCCGCATGAAGTCGCGCATGCTTGGATAAGCCATTCCTATAAGGATTACCAATACCGCCAGTGTGACCAACAATTCAATCAGCGAGAAACCTGATCGGCGACCTGAAAGAAACCTCGTACGTATCGGGCGCCGCATGGTCATTTCCCCCAGCACGTGGTGGAAGTATCGGCACCTCCAGCATCTGTCGACAGCGAATTGCCGGCGCGGTCGAGCGTGAACACTCTGCACATCGTGTCCTGTGTCTGTGGGTCGATCGCCGTTGCGCGCAGCGTGTAATCGGTGCTGCTCGCCGATGGAATGTTAATGCTGAAATATCGGCCGGCCACGCTGGCACTGCTGCCGAGGTCTGTTGTCAGCTTGCTGTACGCGTTATTCGCAAAATAAAAATTCTCTTCCCGCGCAGCCAGATCCTGCAGTGCCCGCGTCGCATCCGTGCGGTGTCCGCGCAAAACGTATTGTCGGTAGGACGGAATCGCGATCGCCGAAAGAATCGCGATGATCGTCACCACAACCAACAATTCAAGCAATGTAAAGCCGGCAGCACGGCGTAGGGTCGTGTTCATTGGTTGTCCCCCGGTTCGCGCCAGGATATCTCGCCATTCTTGGCTGCATTGAGAGTCCCGATGCCTTTCAAGATAGTGCCTCCACTCAATCCGAAAGCTGCCGTCACGGTGCCCCCGGAAGAGTGCAGCACCGGTGCCGAGGCCTTGCCGCTACCCAACGCGATGCTCCTGGAGATATTCGTGCCCTTCATGCCGAAGGTACTCATCAATTGAGGATCTGCAGTTCCGGTAAGGTAATTGAGGCCGTACAGGTTGCTCGTTCCAGGGACTGGAATAGGATCGCAATCGCTCGAACCCGAGGCATCGACCATCGCCTTGCTCGGCGGCACATAGGTAGGTGTGAGCAAAATCCCCCCCAACAATGTCTGACTGCTGACTACCCGCTCGGAAGGCGCCTTGGCCGTGCCGGAGTCGCCAGGTGACAGGGCCAGCTGCCAGCCTGAATAGTCGTAGCAATTGTTGGTATCCGTGGAAGTAGCCAGCAGCAGGTTCTCCAGGTTGTCCAGTGTGGCGACGTTGCCAGTGCTCGTAGGCAGGCCGGTTATCGAACCATCCGCGCCAACATTGACAGGCGAGGCATTGAACAGCGTGGGCACACTTGGCATGACCTGACATGCGGCAGGCATCGATGTCAGCAGACTATTGTCGGACACTCCGTAGATATATTGCTGCTGGACGCCTTGTTGGGTACTGCCACTGTCGTCGTCTGGTGTGAAGGAGCGGCCAGTACCGAAGTAGACCATCGGGCGGCCTGCCGAATCCATTGCCAAGGTGGGGCGTATGGTCACCGGTTGATCCGTGGCAATGACCTGTTCCAGCGCAAACGAACCAGCATCACTGGAATCCGGCGTGGCAGCCACGCCAGTGTTCATGTTGATTTTATACAAACCACCACTGTAGGTCTGCGGCAACGGGGGATTCGGCGGCGGATTGGGCTGCGGGGGCGGGTTGGTTATCACGCCAAAGTAGATGCCTTCGTCGCTGTAATTCAGGTTGAAGTCGGACGCTATCATGTCCCCTGCAAAACTATCCGCAGGTCCATTGATCGGGGCAGGAGTCGTTACCGGCGTGCTGCTGCCCTGATCGTTTTGAATGTCGGCCAGATCGTATACCCACACCTGCAGATTCTTTCCGGCCGGAGCCGCCACAGGCTTGGTATCGGCCGCATCATTGGTGCCATCCGTCGCTGTAGAGTCGCCAATGCCACCGTTATCCGCCGGACCGGAACCTATTGCCAGCAAGAAGTGAAGGCTCCCATCCGCGCCCTTATGCACCGCAAAGGAGGGCTCGGACGTCGTGAAAGTTCCCGTAGCGATCTCGCCCAGTACGGTCGGTGGTTTTTCCGGATCGGTAACATCCAGCAGCACATAGGCCGAATTGGATGCCTGCGTGTCCGTGGGTTTACCAGCACCCACCGTGTCGACGCTGATGGCACCGCCTCCCAGCCGAAAGGGCACAACCATCACTGTGCCCCAGCCACAGACATGACCTTGCGCATCAATATCCGCAGCGACAGGCGCGCCTGACTGACAACTGGAACTGGTGCCGGTTACTGCTTGGGTCTTGAAAATCTGCGCATCGGTAACCACCGGCGAGCCGTCGACATAGAACACATGCGTGTAATTCTTGTCGGCCAGCCAACGCAGGTGTGGAAGCAGATTATTCGGTACAAAGGCCCAGGCTTCCTGACCCAGCGTCCAATTGTTACCCGCCGGCACACCCGGGTCGCCGCTGGTCAATCCTAAAGCGCTTGGCAGCTGGCGATAGGCCGTGGGGTTTGTAGCTGGCGTGGCACCATTAGCCGACTGTGCGGGCACATAGAAACCTCCATTGAAGGCATGCAGCATTCCATCGTTGGCACCTACATAAATCATCTGGCGGCGGCTGCCATAGTTGGCTCGAAAAGCTGCGTAGCTGAAATCGCTATACAAAATATCGTAGGCCTCAGCCGGCGTGCCGACGATCGTGGGTGAAGAATCAACGATATCGCCCAAGCGATAGGTATTCTTGCCGGTGGTGACGCTACTGCTGCGATCGCGATAATCAGCGGTATCTTCGGCGCCGCGTATCCAGTTCACAAGCTTTTGCGCCAAGCCTGGATCCTTCTCGTTGAGCAAGCTGTAATTCCCGGTACGTACAGCGTTGCTGGCGTCGTATGTCCCACAGAAGCCTGATGTCTGGGATAACGTGTATGTGCCAGTGGTGCCGCAGCTTGTGTCATTCCACACAAAATCGGTCTGTGTCCCAATGGTCAATGCAGCCGATGCAGTCGACGGATTCAGCGCCGTCGTCAAATAGGTGAAAATGTAGCGCTGCCCGATGTTGTCGCCACTGCCAGCATCCTGCGAGTAAATGCGCTGCTTCGACAGATTTGCAATAGCCTTGGCGTCGCTCGTTCCAGTTGCAGCGGCTGGATCGTAATAAGCATCTAGTAGAGTGCTGGCGTCCCATACCGGCTTCAGTGCATTGCTCGCTGAAACGATCAAGCAATTGCTGCTGGTGGACGGATCGAAAGGTGAGGTGCCATCGGGCGACACCGGCTCCGATGTACAACGGTAACTGGCCGTACCATTGGGCAAGGCACCCGTAGAGGTGTCTTTGCCACTCACTACATAATCTGCACCACTGTCCAGCACCTGATTTCCACCGGCGATCGTACTCTCCCTCTGGTAACCATTATCGTCTGACCAGAACGCCTGCAACCCACCCACCCAGCTCACGCCCAGTTTTTGCTGGAAGTACTGCACCTGATACGCCAAACCGTTACCCGAGATATCGTTGCTTGATGAGGGCGTGGTGGCATTGCCGAAATTGTCCGCACTACTCCCCGAATCGGCAATCTGCTGAAAGGCATTTTGAAGGCCGGCCACCAAGGCCGAGGGGTTGCGCGCAAGAAAATAGTTGGACGGATTGCCGTCGGTCCCCTGCCACTGGCCAGCTTGCAAGGGCCGGTCATCCAAAGTGGCCGCGGGCTTGCCAACCCCTGAACTCTGATAGGTAAAACCACCGTATTTCGCCGCATACCAGAGCGGGTTCTGCAATGTATTGCTGGCAGTCGAGCCGGAGGGTGTGAATACTTCAACCTGTACGGGAGTCCAGGCACTGGGATAGGTTGAAGTGCCGGTAATAAGCGTCTGATTGGGGCTGTTGCCACTTGGCGAGTCTCCTCGCCGATAAAATGTTCGATGAATACCATCGCCAGCACTAGTTCCCGATATGGAAAATCCCAGCGACAAATCATTACCCGCATTCGCGGTCAGGACTTCCGTCCTGACCAGCACCTGATTGGGTCCGATGGCATTTTTCAAATGCCCACTCTGGCAAACGGCGCTGGTGTCAACAGCTACTGTTCCAATTGCGCTGGTATTGCCTGCGTTTGTATTCCAGCAAAAATTGGATGGTTTTGCTGAACTATCGCTAGTGGAGCCACAAGCACCTCCCACACACCAGCTGACCAGCGAGGTGACATCAAGATCGTGGTCGTTGCCCCAGGTGGAATCATCCCATATCACGGTAAAACTGCCCCTGGATCCGTCGGTAGTAAAGGGCTGCCCGTAAACAAACTTAGGAGTCCCCACTTGCGACGTGATCTGCCCCAACTGCAGTGCCAGCAGACCGCAAGTACGATAGGAGTTGGCAGATCCGGTCTCTACCGGCGCCGCCTTGGAATTTGCATTGCTGGACTGGCAGAGCGGCGCGAGGGTAATAGTCCCTGCGCCGGTCGGCACAGTGAATGTCGGCATGCTTTCGCTGAGCGCGACCGCATAAGTCTTGACCGGCTTGATCTTTTGCGTGTCATCGGTGACCTTGGCAAGCGTGATGCCATTGACCCAGGCTTGCCATGCCTCACCTGATAGCAAGTAGCTACCCTCCATCGATGCGCCATCCGGGCAGATACCCCGCACCAAGGAAAATTTGGATATGATCTGCGGCTGACAGACATCACTCGTTGTGTTGACGTTAGCGCCGACAACCAGATCATTGGCCCCGGAAAGCATGCGCCCCACGATATAGCTGCCCGCATTGATGCCTTCGTTCGCGCCAATCGAATCCGTCGCAGTATTGGGGTCTTTCTTCAGGACATTCGTGAGGTCAGGAATCTCGTCGCCATCGAACGTGACCTGCCCGCTGGAAATGAGCACGATGGCGCATGAGGCGCACCAGTTCGTATTGGTAACCGGCGGACTCCATGCCGGGGCACTCATGCCAAGACCGTCATCTGCCGAGGCGAAACCGCTGATCGCCGAGTTGGCCCCCGACATGTAGCGCAACGCCTCGGCGTACATCTCCGCTACGGGGTTCCCCCATGCTCCGCAGTGGTATTGCGTGGCATTGGAATTGCTGCCGGGATTGTCAAGAATGCCGTTACCAGGAAATCCGGTTCCCGTGTAGCGATTGTAGATGGCGTATTGATTACACCCTTGCCAATGGCTGCCATCCCAGTAGTTGCCGGTCGTATTGAGGCTGATCAGGGAGAGATTGTTGATGATGCCTTCTTTGTTGCCTTTGCAAAAAGTGCCATTGCTGAAGTTGATTTCGTTGGACTTGGTGCCGCAGCTGTGGTCAACCGTGCCCGCGTCACTGAGATTGCCCTCGATGAACGAGGCGTTCTTGCGGAGTATCCCGCCCGAACGAGGCGTGGTCCGCGACCCGCTCATCAGGGCAAAACTGATCTGCTGCGCACTGTCGCTCTGACCGAATTGCTGAAGAACGCCCGTTGGCTTTAACGATGATGCTCCATACAACTTGCAGATGGACCGGGTATCGAAAGTACCGTCGCAGACCTTCACCGAAAGCACCAGATCGGTGACGTTGGAAGAAGGCGCGTTCTTGTCGGTCGTACTGGTACCGCATTGTGAGACTTCCATCGAAGCCCACTGCGTATAGGTACCGCTTACAAGATGCAATCCATTCGATGTGTAGGTTGCACTGGAGAGGTTTCCGGTCGTGGCGTTGCACAGACTGATGGTATTGCCGCTCACGCTCTTCACATAGCTGGCGACATCGGTGCCGGTGTAGACCTTGACCCAGGCGTGTCCGTCATTCGGGATGATGGCACGGCTGAGTACTGTCGTAGCTGCATCGTCGGTCGTGCGCAGGCCGCCGTACATCGCGTAACGCAGGATATCCAGGCGACTCATCGTCGCCCAGTTCATGAAGTTGCCACTGTACTTGCCGCTGCATGCATGGTTGGTCGCCGTAGCAGCAGGAACAAATATGGAACTTGTGTAGTCGTAACAGACATCCGGATTGAAATAGCCCTGATAGACAAAACTGTTGTTGTAAGTGACGTCCGGACTACCCTTGTTGGTCATGTCCGTGTAGTCGGTATAGGCCTTGTAGAAAAGTTGCTCGTCCGTCGACGCCACGATCATTGCCACAGGCGGTATTTTCTTCGCACCTACTTTGGAGCCATTCGGATATGAAGTGAAATCCGACATGTTCTGGGTCGATATTTGCCCGGAAGGGATCGTCACCGACGTTACTTGCGCGGAAACGCCAAAGATGGCGATGCTGCTGACTGCAAGAATCGGCAGGCTGATCGCCAGACTGCGCAATGCATTTGAAAATATCGACATGCTTGCAAACCCCTATGTCACTGCACATTTACTTTATATTGAGCCATGGTGACCGCTTCACCATTGCCGGGTACCTTGGCATCGCTGCGTATCTGCAACAGCACTGCCGCACCACCATTCGCGCTACCCACACCCAAGCCGGCATAACCTTGCTGAGCCGCTGCCCCTGCGCCCTGATTCGCTGTAACACCGTCTCTTATGATGGAAATGGTGCTGATGATCTGGTTGTTTGCTCCGCAACCTGTCGTGCCGTCATCGCACACAATCATTTTTATTGCAGGCGCCCAATTTGATGGGATGTAGTTATACGCGTCGCTTTGCCCTGCGCAGGGAGGCGCGTCCATATAGAAAAAAACCAGCGATGCGCCACCGCAGGCATCCTGGATACCAGTGTCCGCACCCGAACTGGGCTTCAATAGCGTTTTCCATTGAGGTCGATTATTGAAAATGGCATCCAGACCAAACATGGCGTCCGGCACTGTGCCTCCCCAACTGGCGGGCCAACCAGGATTGTACTTGTTCATGTGGGCCACCAAGAGCGCCTCTGGAATGGCTCGCATCCCTTCGGAGGCTTCGAATGCCTGCTCGTGCCGGGCATTCGCGGTTGTCATGCGCATCTCCAGTAGCGTGCCTTTCATGACAACCAACGCAATGAGGGTAAGCACCACCAAAAAAACCAGGCCAACGAAAAGTGCAACACCACGCTGATGATCGCGGCTCAAGGGAGAGTATTTGAACGCAATCATGGCTTTTGATTCCCCAAAACGGAACGCATGGTCATGGCCCTTAACCCCTTACACGATTGCGAATCTGCACGACAAATTGTTGATCCGTCCGGGCAAACTGCCATGGCTGGCCACCACCGTAGGGGACAAAATTTTGACAACCGGTTGTCGTGGCACCTCCACTATTGATCACATAGGTACAATTCCCCAGTGTTCCCAGAACATAAGTCTTGACGTGCGGAACCGAAATATCACGCGTAGGATTTACAGCCACCAGAGAAACCCTTACCGAAATTACATTGGCCCAAGTACCATTGGCAGTGATGTCACTGGCACTCCAATACTGCAGCGCTCCGTTCACCCCTGTTGCACCGTATTCGAAGTTGATTTGTTCAACACCGTCCACTACCGGCTCAGAAACCAACTGACCACTACTTTGCAAATGCATGCGCATTAAGGTGGGCAGTGGCAGTCCGCCGTCCGCATTCGCTGTGCATGTGCTTCCATTGTTAGGAATAACACTGCATGGACGCAGGTAGTACATGTCCACTTGATACGGATTGACGTACCGGTGCACTTTTGCGGTCAATGTTGCAGGGGGCGTCCCGGCGAACAGTTGTGCTGACGAACCAGGCGTGCTCAGCAAAAAGACTTGTTTGGGAGAACCACTGATTGTGCTGGACTCCGCTGGCGCAAAACCAGCTTCCGCAGGGCCAGGCGCCAGCACCTGCGGATCTGCATAGCGCACAACCAGAACATCGGACCCTGCAACATAGTTTTTGGAGTCACCTATACAAGCCGTGTCCAATGGAAACGTCGCTGCGCCAGCGTAACCATAGACTCCACCGCCACCTGTAACGGTAGGATTCACCGCCGTTGCCCACGCCCCATCACAACTACCTTTGGCACCAACAGCATCGACAGCCGAGGTACCCACCTGCACGGTTTTATTGCCGCCCCAGTAATCAGCCATACGAAGCGACCAGCCAATGCGATCGGAGGCAATGCGCAAATTCTCCTGCAGAAAATTGTTGCCCGACTGCATTTGATATGACCTTCGATTGGCAATAAAAAGGTTGATCAACCCGGCAACCACAAGCAAGCCAAGCAGCATTGCTACCATCAGTTCGATCAGCGAAAAACCTCGATCACGCCGCGCTGAAAGCGCACCGCCTGCTCTTCCTGGATCAAGGCTGATAGTCAAATTGGTATGCATCAGTAGTCGTGTCATTGATGACTCCGGGGCTCATGGCCTTCCAGCTAATCTTGATGGTCAATGTTCCGGCATTCGGGTTGGGCTGCACACTGGCCACCGGTGTCGCTGTTCCGGCATTGAGTTCCTTCAACCAGCCGGCCAGATCGCTCATGGCTTGTGCACAGGGACCATTGCTATCACCGCAACTCGAGGGATCTGGAGCCGCTGTACCGTCATATTTGTAATAGCTGCCACTTAAGTCACCTGTGTTACCCGAAGGACCATAGACTCCCGCGGGATTGGCTCGCATGGCATCAGCCAAGGACCGCGCCTGCAGAACTGCTACGGTACGAGCACCTGCCTGCTTGCTAAATTGCGCACCCTTGATCTGCATGAGCGCGATACCCAGCACGCCAACACTGAATATGACCATCGCCACCAGCACCTCAATCAGCGAAACACCTCGCTGACGCGACAAGACTTGCATTGGAATTCTCCCTAATGCCCCTGCATGCAGGGTACTCACCGTCCCAGCGCCGTCCAGCCTCAACCGACAGGCGGTAGGAATTGGCCGATGAGCGGCCAGCGACGATCGGCATTATTGACAGCGATCACATTGGCGTTGTGCGGCAGGTATCAAGGGCGAAACCCCTAACGGCTCGATCTTGAAGACTGAACTGTCCTCCCCAATACCCTTCGGCCAGCTTCGCCGCTTGCACCCCAACCGTCTGCACCGTAAAATTCTCGGCTCTTTGCCGGAATAGCTCAGTTGGTAGAGCGGCGCATTCGTAATGCGTAGGTCGTAGGTTCGATTCCTATTTCCGGCACCAGATATGAAAAGGCCCGCCATGTGCGGGCTTTTTCATATCTGGATGACAGTTCCGGATAGTCTCGGATCAGAAGCCCACCGAAGTCTGGCTGCCGATCATCCGCAGCTCCCTGGGCAGCGCGAAAGTGATGTTTTCCGGTTCGCCGTCCAGCTCGCGCACCGGGCCGGCGCCCCACGACTGTAAACGGGCGATGACGTCGCGCACGAGTTTGTCCGGTGCCGAAGCGCCAGCGGTAAGCCCGATGCGCTTCACATCCTCGAGCCATGCGTGATCGATATTTTCGGCACCGTCGATCAGGAACGAACGAACACCCTGCTTTTCCGCCAGCTCACGCAGGCGGTTGGAATTGGAGCTGTTGATCGAGCCGACCACCAGCATCAGGTCGACCGAAGCGGCAAGGCGACGTACGGCGTCCTGGCGGTTCTGCGTCGCGTAGCAGATGTCGTCCTTGCGCGGCCCTTCGATGTCCGGGAATTTCGCCCGTAGCGCTTCGATGATCGCCTTGGTGTCATCCACCGACAACGTGGTCTGGGTGACATAGGACAGCGCATGCGGGAACTTCGGCGAAAGCTTTTCCACGCACTCGATCGATTCGACCAGCAGGATCTCGCCGGTGTTGGCGGGATTCCACTGCCCCATGGTGCCTTCGACTTCCGGATGGCCCGCGTGACCGATCAATACGACGCTGCGGCCGATGCGGCCCAGTCGCGCCACTTCCATATGCACTTTGGTGACCAGCGGGCACGTGGCATCGAACACCTTGAGATGGCGCTCCTCGGCTTCCTCGCGCACCGCCTGCGACACGCCGTGCGCGCTGAAGATCACCGTGGCGCCATCGGGAACTTCGTGCAGTTCCTCGACGAATACCGCGCCATCGGCACGCAGCTTGTCGACCACGTAGCGGTTATGCACCACCTCGTGGCGCACGTAGATCGGCGCACCCCACGATTCGAGCGCGCGCTCGACGATCGCGATGGCGCGATCGACACCGGCGCAGAAACCGCGGGGATTGGCGAGCAGGATGTCCATGGAGTCTCGGCGCTTGAATCCTGTGTGAGCGGCTTCAGCCGCGATAGGTTCCGGTAGCGGGATATCGCGGCTGAAGCCGCTCCCGCAAGAGCCGGAAAACCCACCCGATTATCGCATGCCGCCCGAAGGCTTGCCGGCAAACAGCCCGAATGCGATCAGCAACACCGCGCCCACCGTGATTCCGCAATCGGCAAGATTGAAAACCGGGTAGTTCCATTCGCGGAAATGCACATGGATGAAATCGGTGACCTGCGCCGCATGGAGGCGATCAACCAGGTTGCCGAGCGCACCGCCGACGATCAGCGCCAGCGGCATACCCGTACGCCAGTCGCGCCGCGACGTGCGCGCCAGCCACGTCACCAGCACAGCGCTGATCACCAGCGCCAGCAGCACGAAGAACCAGCGTTGCCAGCCTCCGCTACTGGTCAGAAAGCTGAAGGCTGCACCACGATTGAAGATCAATGTCCAGTTGAGAAAACCCGGAATCACCACGTGCGCCTCACCCGCCGGCTGAAGTGCATGCACCGCCCACCACTTGCTGAGTTGATCGAGCGCGATGATGGCGGCGGATAGCCACAGCCAGGGGAGTGCGTTGGGTTTGGAGGGCATGGTGTGGAACTCGATGGGGCGGATTTCGGATATGGCCTCTCTACTGCATAGCGTGTTACGAGGGAGACCGATGTCTTGCGCTCCTCCCCCTACATGCAGGGGGAGATTGGGAGGGGTGCTTTGCTCTTGAAAGATCGGATCAAAGCCTACCCCCCAGACCTCCCCTGCTTTACAGGAGAGGAGGAACAACAGATTGCTGCTTCCTAGAAATTCCGCTTCGCAAAGTGCAAGCAAATCAGAACCAGCGACGATCCTCGCCCGGGCCTTCGATATTGCCGATGCAACGATCGCAGAGTTCGGGATGGGCTGCGTGGCTGCCGACATCATCGCGGCGATGCCAACAGCGTATGCACTTGGCGGCGTCGCTGACGCTGGCGGATACCCATGCTTCGACGCCCTCCAGTTCCACCTTCACCGCGTCATCCGGCCGCGGCGCCAACGGCGCAACGTGCAGATCGGAGACGATGAAGAAGAAACGCAGTTCCCCGGATGACTCGGCATAGCGCGCCTGGATGGCGGCATCGGCGTGAATCACCAGCTTCGCCTCCAGCCCGGCACCGATCTGCTCGGCCTTGCGCATGCCTTCGAGCACGCGCGAAGCGGTATCGCGGATGACCAGCAGGTCGGCCCAGTAACGCCGTTGCTCCGGCGAGGCCTGCGTGGCAACCAGATCGTCGTACCAAGTCTCGAACAGCACGCTCTCACCGTGCCCGCCCGGCAACTGCCGCCAGATTTCCTCCGCGGTGAAGCTCAGCACCGGCGCCAGCCAGCGCACCAGCGCTTCGGCGATGCGGTACATCGCGCTTTGCGCGCTGCGCCGACCGTGGCTGTCGGTCGGCATGGTGTAGAGCCGGTCCTTGGTGATGTCCAGGTACAACGCGCCAAGTTCGTTGGTGCAGAAGTTCTGCACGCGCTGCACGATTTCCGGAAAGTCGTAGCGCTCGTACGCGGCGATCACCGCCTGTTGCACGTCATACGCCTGCTGTACGGCCCATTGATCCAATGGCAAGCTGTCTTCCACCGCGAGCAGGTGCCGCTGCGGATCGAAGCCATCCAGGTTGCCGAGCAGGAAGCGCGCGGTGTTGCGGATGCGCCGGTAGGTATCGGCGACGCGCTTGAGGATTTCCTCCGACAGCGACATCTCGTTGCGGTAGTCGGTGGAGGCGACCCACAGGCGCAGGATGTCCGCGCCCATGCGGTTCATGATGTCCTGCGGCTCGATGCCGTTGCCCAGCGACTTGGACATCTTGCGGCCCTGTGCATCCACAGTGAAGCCATGGGTGAGCAGTTGCTTGTACGGCGGGCGGCCGTCCAGCATCGAGGCAGTGAGCAGCGAGGAATGGAACCAGCCGCGATGCTGGTCCGAGCCTTCGAGGTAGAGGTCGGCCGGAAACTTCAGCAAATCGGCATGCGAGCCACGCAGCACGTGCCAGTGGGTAGTGCCGGAATCGAACCACACATCCAGCGTGTCGCGATTCTTCTCGTACTGGTCGGCCTCGTCGCCGAGCAGGTCCCGCGGATCCAGGGTCTGCCAGGCCTCGATGCCGCCCTGCTGGACCAGGGCGGCGACCTGGTCCAGCAGCTCGGCGCTGCGCGGATGCAGCGCGCCGGTTTCCTTGTGCACGAAGAACGCCATCGGCACGCCCCACTGGCGCTGGCGCGACAACGTCCAGTCCGGCCGCTCGGCAATCATGCCGTGCAGGCGCTGCTTGCCCCAGGCGGGGAAGAACTGGGTCTGCTCGATGCCGGCCAGCGCGGTTTCGCGCAACGTCTTGCCACCGCCGACCGGAACGATATCCATGCCGGCAAACCACTGCGAGGTGGCGCGATAGATGATCGGCGTCTTGTGCCGCCAGCAGTGCATGTAACTGTGTGTGTACTTGTGCTGGTTCAGCAGCGAACCGGCCTGTTCCAGCGCATCGACGATCAGCGGATTGGCCTTCCACAGGAACTGCCCGCCGAACAGCGGCAGCCAGGACGCGTAGACGCCATTGCCCATCACCGGGCCGAGGATGTCAGCATCCTGCATGCCGTGCGCCTTGCACGAGAGAAAATCCTCCACGCCATAGGCGGGTGCCGAATGCACGACGCCGGTGCCGGTATCCAGCGTCACGTAGTCGGCAAAGTACACCGGCGCGGTGCGCGCATAGCCCGGGTCGACGGCATACAGCGGATGGCGGAAGCGCAGATCGCCCAGCGCGCTGCCCGGCGCGGAGGCGATGATCCGGCCGTCCAGGCCATAGGTCTTGAGGCATTCCTCGACGCGCTCGGTCGCGAGGATCAACAGCCCGCGCGACGTGTCGACCAGGCTGTAGCTGAATTCGGGATGCAGGTTCAACGCCTGGTTGGACGGAATCGTCCACGGCGTGGTGGTCCAGATCACGATCTGGCCTGTCGGCCGGGGCAATTCGGCAAGGCCGAACGCCTTCGCCACGGCGGCGGGGTCGTCGAATGCGAAGCCCACATCGATCGCAATGTCGGTCTTGTCCTCGTATTCCACCTCGGCCTCGGCCAGCGCCGAACCGCAATCGAAACACCAGTTGACCGGTTTCAGGCCGCGATAGATGTAGCCTTTGCGCAGCATCTCCGCCAACGCACGCAGTTCGCCCGCCTCATTGACATGGTCCATGGTGAGGTAGGGGCGATCCCATTCGCCCAGCACGCCGAGCCGCTTGAAATCGGCTTTCTGCCGCTCGATCTGCGCGCTGGCATAGGCGCGTGCCTTGGCCTGCACTTCGAGCGGCGGCAGGCCCTTGCCGAACTGCTTCTCGATCTGGATCTCGATCGGCATGCCGTGGCAGTCCCAGCCCGGCACATACGGCGCATGGAAGCCGGCCAGCAGCTTGGACTTGACCACCACGTCCTTGAGGATCTTGTTGATGGCGTGGCCCAGATGAATCACGCCGTTCGCATACGGCGGACCGTCATGCAACACGAACATCGGCCGGCCGGCGGTCCGTGCCTGGATCTGCGCATAGCGATCGACGCGATCCCACTCCGCCAGCCATGCGGGCTCGCGCTTGGGCAGGTCGCCGCGCATCGGGAAATCCGTCTGCGGCAGATTGATCGTGCTCTTGTAGTCCTGGGTCATTGCCTGAATGCCGTCTCTTAAAGATGTTGCTGCCCGCCAGTGCGGCAGGCAAAGAATGAAAACTTAGTCGATTTCCAGTCGCACCGGAATGCCGATGCCCATCAGGCCCCGACCAGCCGTGGATTCATGCCGAGCAGCTCGCGCGCCATGCATGAATCCAGCGCCATCTGTGCCTTGAGCGGTTCGAGGCCATCGAACTTCTGCTCGTCGCGCAACTTGGCCACAAACTCCACAGCCATGCGCTGGCCATAGAGGTCGCCGTCGAAGTCGAACAAATGCACTTCCAATAGCGGCTCGCTGACCTGGTTCACCGTCGGCCGCACGCCGAGGCTGGCCACGCCCGGCCAACTGCATTCGCTTTCGCCCAGCCCGACCCGCACCGCGAAAATGCCGCGCAGCGGGCTGACCCGCTTGGGAAGATGGATGTTCGCGGTGGGATAACCAAGGGTACGGCCCAACTGGTTGCCGTAATCCACTTTGCCGTCGATCACGAACGGACGCCCCAGCAACGGCTCCGCGCCGGCGAACTCGCCAGCCGCAAGCAGAGCCCGGATACGGCTGGCCGACACACGTTCGCCATCCAGGGTGACCGCCGGCATTGCGCACGCAGCGAAACCAGACTGTCCGCCCATGCGCTCCAGCAAGGCCATGTCGCCGGTGCGCTTATGGCCGAAGCGAAAATCCCCACCCACCCACACTTCCCGTGCCGCCAGGCGGTCCACCAGCACGCGCTGCACGAAATCCTCGGCGGACATGCCTATCAGCATTTTGTTGAAGCGCAGCAGCAAAGTGTGCTGCATGCCGGCTGCCGCAAAACCCCGGAGTTTTTCACGCACGCTCGACAATCGCGGCAACGGCTCGACAGAAAAGAAGGCCCGCGGCAACGGCTCGAAGCTCACCACCACCGACACGCAATCGAGCGCGCGAGCGCGCGCGCATACCTGCGACAGCAGTGCCTGGTGGCCGCGATGCAGACCATCGAATGCACCGACCGCAATCACACTGCCGCCGCGTGCCAGACAAGGGCCCGCGACATCCCTGGAAAGTTTCATCATCGCGTGAGTATAACGACCGCGACGCGCCGACCAAGGCCATCCGATGGCGCGCGCTGGCCGCGCCGACAACCGTCCGCCCCGACGCGCGGCCACGATGCGATACGGCCAAGGCCGAAGCACGACGTGGCACAATGATCAGTTCGAACATGGCTCATCTGCCCGTCCGGCGACCGCCAGCCCATATTCCACTGCTAAATAATTGACGCAGCGGCAAATCACCCGCATAATTGGCGTCTTTTTCCAACCTCAACCCTGTATTCCGGAGTTCTACCTTGGCCAACATCAAGTCCGCGAAGAAGCGCGCGCGCCAGTCCGAGCAGCGCCGCCTGCGCAACATCAGCGCCCGCTCCATGGTCCGCACCGCCCTGAAGAAGGTCGTCAAGGCCATCGAGGCCAAGGACAAGGCTGGCGCCATCGCCGCGTTCACCATCGCCCAGCCGGTGATGGATCGTTACGCCGCCCGCGGCCTGATCCACAAGAACAAGGCCGCCCGCCACAAGAGCCGCCTCAACGCGAAGATCCGCGAACTGGCATAAGCCGGCGGCACACGATCTGCGTTGAATGCAAAAAGCCGGCGCAAGCCGGCTTTTTCTCATCTGGAACCGCAGGCCGGCGCAAGGCGGCTTTTTTGTTGAACACCTGATGTAGCTGTCCCCTATTTCACACGCGCGCGAAATTCCAGCGGCATCATCTTCGTCGCCGTTGCAGGCGGCTTGGGGCCGCAGGCACCACAGGTGTCGCAGCCATCACTGCAATTGCCAGTAGCTTGCTTCGGCTGCAAGCGTCGCCCGACCACTCGCAGCCAGGACGCCTGCTCGGGTCGGCTCAAGCGGATCGAGGCTACTGCCAGCCAACGGTTGGTCAGCTTCGGCGCAAGCTTGCGGAACACCACCAGCACGCTGACCAGCACCAGCAGCCCGATCACCACGTACTGCACCAGCAAACCCATAGTCATGCGAGCAACCTCGCGATCTGGTAGGTGAGCAGCGATGCCGCATAGGCCACCGCGAACATATAGCTGAAGGAGATCGCCACGTTGCGCCAGGAGTTCGTCTCGCGGCGGATCACCGCCAGTGTGGACATGCATTGCGGCGCGAACGCGAACCACACCAGCAGCGACAATGCGCTGGCCAGCGAGAAATTGGCGGTGAGCGCGTGCGCCAGGCCACCGGTGCCCGCATCGCCGCCGACCGCGTAGACCGTGGCCAGCGCCGCCACCGCGGTTTCGCGGGCGGCGAATGCCGGAATCAGCGACAGGCTGATCTGCCAGTTGAACCCGAGCGGCGCGAAGATGTACTGCAGGCCGCGGCCCATGTAGCCGGCCAGGCTGTAATCGATCGCCGGGCCGGTGGCGCCGGCCGGCGGCGACGGGAACGTGGAAATCGCCCACATGATCACCGTCAACGCGAGGATCACGCCGGTCAGGCGCTTGAGGAAGATCGCGCCGCGCTCCCATAGCCCGATCGCGATGTCGCGCACTTTCGGCATGCGGTACGACGGCAGTTCCATCAGCAGCGCGTGTTCGCTCTTGTCGCGATGGATGCGCTTGATCACCCAGCCCACCGCCATCGCGCCGAGAATGCCCGCGGCATACAGCGCGAACAACACCAGCCCCTGCAGGTTGAAGATGCCCAGCACGTGATGCATCGGGATGAACGCGCCGATCAGCAACGCATACACCGGCAGCCGCGCCGAACAGGTCATCAGCGGCGCGACCAGGATAGTGGCCAGACGGTCGCGGGGATCCTGGATGCTGCGCGTGCCCATAATGCCGGGAATGGCGCAGGCGAAGCTCGACAGCAATGGGATGAACGAGCGCCCGGTCAGGCCCACCGACATCATCAGGCGATCGAGCAGGAACGCCGCGCGCGGCAGGTAGCCGGATTCCTCCAGCGCCAGGATGAAGAAGAACAGCACGAGGATCTCGGGCAGGAAGCCGATCACCGTGCCCAGGCCGCCGAACAGTCCGTCGTTGATCAGGCTCTGCAGCGGCCCTGCCGGCAACCACGCCGAAACGTGTTCGCCCATCCAGCCGAAGCCGTCGCCGATCGCGTCGGTCAACGGTTTGCCGATCGAGTAGACCGCCTGGAACACCAGGAACATCACCACCGCGAGTATCGCCAAGCCGAACACCGGATGCAGCGCCCAGCGGTCGAGCGCGTCGTCGAGCGCGGCGGTCTGCCGCGGCATCGTCACCGTCGCAGCCAGGATGTCGCGCACCTGCGCGTGCAGGTCGGCGCGGCTGGCCGGGTTGTCGACGACCGCTGCGCTCGCCACCGGCATTTCGCCGTCCACGCGCTGGATCAGCGCCAGCGCACCGCCCCGCTTCACTGCGACGGTTTCCACCACCGGCATGCCGAGCAGGCGCTGCAGTTCCGGCACGTCGATCTCGATGTTCCGCCGACGCGCGGCATCCATCATGTTGAGCGCGAGCACCACCGGCCGGCCCAGCCGCTTCACTTCCAGCACGAAGCGCAGGTGCAACCGCAGGTTGGTGGCGTCGGCCACGCAGATGATCAGGTCCGGTGCCGCCTCGCCCGGGTAATTTCCTTCCAGCACGTCGCGGGTGATCTGCTCGTCCGGGCTGTTGGCGTCGAAGCTGTAGGTACCCGGCAGGTCGAGGATCTGCAGCGTGCGACCGGAGGGCGCGACGAAGCGACCTTCCTTGCGTTCGATGGTGACGCCGGCGTAATTGGCCACTTTCTGGCGGCCGCCGGTGAGCTGGTTGAATAGCGCCGTCTTGCCGCAGTTCGGGTTGCCGACCAGCGCGATGCGCAATGTCGAAGCGCTCATGCCGCCTCCTGCCGCACGGTGACCCGCGCCGCTTCGCTGCGGCGCAGGGCGAAGCGGGTCGAGCCGATCTGGATAAGCAGCGGATCGGCGCCGAGCGGGCCGATCGCCACCACGCGCACCGGTTCGCCGTCGACGAAACCGAGATCGCGCAAACGCTGCGCGATCGGATCCGCCGCATGCGCGTCGTGCACGCGGTCGACCACGGCTGGAGCACCTTTGGGCAAATCGGAGAGACGCACGGGCGACTTCACAAATAAGAATAGTTCGCATTGTAAACCCTTGTCCGGTTCACCGCATCCGGCTGGGCCTTACGGCTCCGGACAGCGTTTATGATGGATGTCTTTGCGGGGAGCCACCGATGACCGAATCCATCCTGATCGAACACCGCGGCGCCGTAGCCTGGCTGAGCCTGAACCGGCCGCAGATCCACAACGCCTTCGACGACGTGCTGATCGCATCGCTCACCGACGCCCTCGAAAGGGTGGACGCCGATCCGGCCGTGCGCACCGTGGTACTCACCGGCAACGGCAGTTGCTTCTCCGCCGGAGCCGACCTGAACTGGATGCGCGGCATGGCCGGCGCCAGCGAGCAGGAAAACCGCGAGGATTCGCTGCGCCTGGCGAAGCTGATGCGCACGCTGCAGTTCCTGTCCAAGCCCACCATCGCGCGGGTGAACGGTGCAGCGTATGGCGGCGGCGTCGGGCTGGTTGCCTGCTGCGATATCGCCATCGGCGTGGACAGCGCCAAGTTCGCGCTGTCCGAGGTGAAACTCGGCCTGGTGCCGGCAGTGATCTCACCCTACGTCGTGGCGGCAATCGGTTTGCGCGAGTCGCGCCGGCTGTTCGTCAGCGGCGAAGTGTTCGATGCCGCCACCGCGGCGCGCATCGGCCTGCTGCACGCATATGTCGCGCCGACCGAACTGGACGAGGCGGTCGAACGCCAGTTGCACCTGCTGACCAAGGCCGGCCCGAACGCACAACGCGAGGCGAAGACACTCGCGCTGCGCATGGGCGGTACCGATCCGGCACAGGCCGAGCGGATCGATGCCGAAAATGCCGAACTGATCGCCCGCCTGCGCACCTCCGAAGAAGGCCAGCACGGTCTCGGTGCCTTCCTCGACAAACGCGCGCCGCGCTGGTCCCCTTCCGTCTGAGTCCGTAAACAAAGGAACGCCCATGCTAGATCATCTAGGCATCCCGGTTTCCGATCTCGCACGCAGCCGTGCGTTCTACCTGACCGCGCTGGCACCGCTTGGCTATGGCATCCAGCTCGAGGTGACCGCCGAGCAGACCGGCGGTCACGCCGCCATCGGCTTCGGCGTGAGCGGCAAGCCGTTCTTCTGGATCGGCGAAGGCCAGCCGGCATCCTCCGTCCACGTCGCGCTTGTCGCCGGCAGCCGCGCCGATGTCGATGCATTCCATCGCGCCGCGCTGGCCACGGGCGGGCACGACAACGGCGCACCCGGGCTTCGTCCGCACTATCACGCCGACTATTACGGCGCCTTCGTGCTGGATCCGGACGGCTACAACGTCGAGGCGGTCTGCCACGCGCCGAAGGCCTGAGCATGGCAACTTCCGGCAGCCGGAGCATCCGCAACCCCGGCGGCATCGTCCTGCGGCAGTCAAGCGCCGGGGAATGCCGGCGATCTGCTAGTTTTAGCGGCTTTGCAAGGCCACGGACATCCCGAGGATCCGCATGTTCGAACGTGTACTGATAGCCAACCGCGGCGAGATCGCCTGCCGGGTGATCCGCACCTGCCGCCGCCTCGGCATCCACACCATCGCGGTGTATTCCGAAGCGGACAAGGATGCCCAGCATGTGCGGCTGGCCGATGAGGCGTGGCCGATCGGCGGCCCGCGACCGGCGGATTCCTACCTGCGTGGCGACGTGATCCTCGACGTGGCGAAGAAATCCGGCGCGCAGGCGATCCATCCCGGCTACGGCTTCCTGTCCGAGAACACCGGTTTCGCCCGCGCATGTACCGACGCCGGCATCGTCTTCATCGGTCCGCGACCGGAAAGCATCGACGCGATGGGTTCCAAGGCGGCCGCCAAGGCGCTGATGGAAAAGCACGCGGTACCGCTGGTGCCCGGCTACCACGGCGACAACCAAGATGCCGCGCACCTCGCCGCACAGGCCGACCGGTCCGGTTTCCCGCTGATGATCAAGGCGGCGGCCGGCGGCGGCGGCAAGGGCATGCGCATCGTGCGCAACGCGGCGGAATTCGCCGACGCGCTCGCCTCCGCCCAGCGCGAGGCGGCCAGCTCGTTCGGCGACACGCGGGTGATCCTCGAGCGCTACGTCGAGCATCCCCGGCACATCGAGTTCCAGGTATTCGGCGACACGCACGGCAACGTGATCCACCTCAACGAGCGCGAATGTTCCGCGCAGCGGCGCTACCAGAAGGTGCTGGAGGAAACTCCGTCCGCATCGCTCGATCCCGCGCGCCGCAAGGCGATGGGCGATGCTGCGGTGGCTGCGGCCAAGGCGGTGGACTATGTCGGCGCGGGCACGGTGGAGTTCATCGTCGCGCGGCAGGCCGATGGCAGCCAGGGCGAGTTCTTCTTCATGGAAATGAACACGCGGCTGCAGGTCGAACATCCCGTCACCGAGATGACGCTGGGACTCGACTTGGTGGAGTGGCAACTGCGCATCGCCGCAGGCGAGCCATTGCCGCTGAAGCAGGACGAAGTGCGCGCGCACGGCCACGCGATGGAAGTGCGCTTGTACGCCGAAGACCCCGACCAGAACTTCCTGCCCGGCTCGGGCAGGCTGCAGACCTTGCGCCTGCCCGAGCCCTCCGCGCACGTCCGTCTCGACGGCGGCGTGATCGAAGGCGACACGGTGACGATCTTCTACGATCCGATGATCGCCAAGCTCATTGTGTTCGACGCCACCCGCACACAAGCGCTCCAACGCCTGCGGGACGCGCTGGCCGATTGCGAAATCGTCGGGCCGAAATCCAACATCGGTTTCCTCGAACGGCTGGCGCGGCACCCGGCGGTCGTCGACGGAACCATCGATACCGGGTATCTCGATCGCCATCTGGACGAATTCCTCACCGGCGAACTCACGCCTCCGGACACTGTGTTGTTCGCGTCCGCCACGGCGGCGCTGCTGGACGACGAGCACGCGGCCGTCGACGCCGCGATCGATACTGCCGATCCGCATTCACCGTGGAATCGCGCCGACGCGTGGCGCGTCGGCCACGCCGGCAAGCGCATCATCGCGTTGTCGCTGCGCGAACAGCGCCACGAAGTCGAGGCACACGGCCACGACGGCGACTACCAGCTGTGCCACGGCGATGCCAGTTGCGAGGTGCGGGGCGCACGCCATGACGGCGGCGACCTCAGCGCGCGCTTCGACGGCGAGGCGCGACGCGTGCCGGCACGCGCCGACGCCCGGCACGTGCTTGTGCACGACGCCGATGGCCAGCGTTACAGCTTCTCCCGTGCCGCCGCATTTACATGGGAAGTGAAGGATGCCGCTGGCGGCAACCAGGTGATCGCGCCGATGCCGGGCCGCATCGTGCTGGTGAAAGCCAAGGCCGGCGACAGCGTCGAACAAGGCCAGGAACTGCTGGTGATGGAAGCAATGAAGATGGAACTGGCCTTGAAGGCACCGCGTGCCGGTACCATCGAGAGCATCAACGCCTTCGAAGGCGAGTTCGTCGAGGCCGATGCGGTGCTGGTGCGTTTTGCCAGTTGACCATGTCGCGATCGACATCCGAATCCCATGTGAGCCCTTGCCCATGAACACCAATGCCAACCATGTCCGCATCGTCGAAGTCGGCGCACGCGACGGCCTGCAGAACGAGAAGACGCTGCTGCCGGCCGATGTGAAAATCGCCCTGATCGACCGCCTCTCGTCCACCGGCCTGCAGACGATCGAGGCGACCAGTTTCGTGAGCCCCAAATGGGTGCCGCAACTGGCGGATGCCGCCGAGGTGTTTCGCGGCATCCGCAAGGCGCCGGGCGTGAGCTATCCGGTGCTGGTGCCGAACCTGCAGGGATACCAGCGCGCCCGCGACGTCGGCGCCACCGAGGTCGCGGTATTCGCCGCCGCCTCCGAGGCCTTCAGTCGCGCGAACATCAATGCCTCGATCGACGAGTCGATCGATCGCTTCATACCGGTGATGGAGCAGGCCCGGGCAGATGGGGTGAAGGTTCGCGGCTACGTCTCGACCGTGCTCGGATGCCCCTATCAGGGCGAGGTTCCGGTGAGCGACGTGGTTCGCGTGGCGAAGCGGCTGCACGATCTGGGCTGTTACGAAATCTCGCTCGGCGACACCATCGGCATCGGCACGCCAGCCAAGGCGCGCGCGATGCTGCACGCGGTAGCGCAGGAAGTGCCGATGGCGGCGCTGGCCGTGCATTTCCACGATACCTACGGACAGGCGCTGGCGAACATCCTGAGCTGCCTGGAGGAAGGCGTGCGCGTGGTCGACAGCGCCGTTTCCGGCACCGGTGGCTGCCCGTATGCGAAAGGCGCCACCGGCAACGTCGCCAGCGAGGACGTGGTCTACATGCTGCACGGCATGGGCATGGCCACCGGCGTCGATCTCGACCTGCTGATCGCCACCGGCGCGTGGCTTGCCACGCAGTTGCACAAGGAAACCGCCAGCCGCGTCACCCGCGCACGCACGGCCGGTTGAAACCTTCATCCCGAAACCAGACCAACGATCCATGCCTGCCGATTTCCTGATCCGCCCGATCGCCCCCGGCGACAACCGTTCGATGGCCGCGATCATCCGCCACGTGATGCCCGAGTTCGGCGCCGATGGCCCCGGTTTCGCGATCCGCGATGCGGAAGTCGACAGCATGTTCGAAGCCTACGCCCAGCCACGAAGTATCTATTTCGTGGTCGAACGCGACGGATGCGTCATTGGCGGCGGCGGCATCGCGCCGCTGCAGAACGGCGAACCGGACGTATGCGAATTGCGCAAGATGTATTTCCTGCCCGAAGCACGCGGCATTGGCGCCGGCACCGCGATGATGCAGCGATGCCTGGATGCGGCCCGCGGCCATGGCTTTCGCCGTTGCTATCTGGAAACATTGACCGGCATGGATGCCGCGCAGGCGCTGTATGCGCGCAGCGGTTTCAGGCCGCTGCCCGTACCGATGGGCGGAACGGGCCATTTCAGTTGCGACAGGTTTTTCATCCTCGATCTCTGACATCCTCGATCCCTGGAGCCGCCATGGCCAGCCACGATCCGCGCATCGACGCCTATATCGCGAAATCCGCCCCGTTTGCCCAACCGATCCTCGACCACCTGCGCGAACTCGTGCACACCACCTGTCCCGAGGTGGATGAAAGCACCAAGTGGAACATGCCGTTCTTCAGTTACAAGGGTTCGCCGATCTGCATGATGGCGGCATTCAAGCAGCACTGCGGTTTCGGTTTCTGGCTGTCGCGGCAAATCGTGGACGGCACCACCGACGGCGATGCGAACGAGAGCATGGGCCAGTTCGGCAGATTGACTGCCGTCGCCGATCTGCCTCCGAAAAAGCAGCTTGCTGCTTTCATCAAGAAAGCCATGGCGTTGAACGAGGCCGGCGTCAAACTGCGGCGGCCGAAAACCGTAGTCAAACCGGCGCCATCTTTACCCGATGAACTGGCAGCACAATTCAAGCTGAAGAAAAACACTGCAGCACGCGCCAGCTACGAAGCCTTCAGTCCGAGCATGCAGCGCGAGTACGTCGAATGGATCGCCGGGGCGAAAACCGACGCCACTCGCCAGAAACGCATCGCCACCACGCTCGAATGGCTCGCCGAAGGCAAGCCACGCAACAGGAAATACGAAAAGTGATGAAGGTTGCCGTTCGATGATCCGCGTGGCCTGCGATGAAGACGCCGCGGCCGTCCATGCGATTTACGCGCCTTCGGTCGCCAGTGACACCGCCACGTTCGAAACCGAATTGCCCGGCATACCCGCGATGCGCGAACGCATCCGCACGCGCCTGCAGCACTATCCGTGGCTGGTCTGGGAAGAAGATGGCAACGTGCTGGCCTATGCCTATGCCGGACGCTTCCGCGAGCGAGCCGCCTACGACTGGATCGCCGAAACCTCGATCTATGTGCATGCCGATGCGCAGCGACGCGGCATTGCCCGCCGGCTGTATGGCGTGCTGCTGGAAAGCATGCGGCGCCAAGGCATCACGCAGGCGGTCGGGGTGATCACCCTGCCCGGCCGGGCCAGCGTGGCGATGCACGAGGCGATGGGCTTCACTGCTGCGGGCGTATGGCGGCAGTGCGGCTACAAACTGGGCCAATGGTGGGACGTGGGCGTGTGGCAGAAGGAATTGCGCGTGGCGGATGCTGCGCCCTCGGCCGTGATCCCGTTCCCGCAACTGCTGCGCACCGGAACCTTGCACGACCTGCTCGGCTGAACGACAGACTCGCCGCCCATATCCACCCGGAAAAAAAGAACCCCGCCCATGATTGAACTGACCCCAAGAAGTTGGACAGGGATGGAAGCGGGAGATAGCTAGGCTGCCAAGGGCTGGGTTCGGTATTGCACCGGACTCAGCCCTTTCAGTTTGAGCATGATGCGTTCGTGATTGTAGTAGTGGATGTAGCGGGTCAGTTCGCGCTCCAACTGCGACTTCAGCTCCATCGCCTGCATCAGGCGCTGAACCACCTTATGGTTAAGGGCATGACCGAGCTGCCGCAGCACGACGGTAATGCGCCGGTAGCCGTAGCGCCCTTGATGGCGGTCAAAGATCGCCTTGATGGCCGCCTTCACATCGGCATGGCGGTCGGCCACGGCCAGCGCCTTGCATTGGTAGTAGAACGTGCTGCGCGCCAAGCCGGCCACGTCCAGCAATACCGGCAACGCATGGTCAGACCTTAGTTCGAGGACGATTCGGGCTTTGCACGCCGCATCGAGGCTTTCGCTCCAACCAAGGCCTTCGCTTTTTTTAGGTAAGCCACCTCCGCACGCAGGTACTCGTTCTCCTTGAGCAGTTCCTCGCGGGTACGCGCCTCCCCTGTTTCGGAGGGCGGTTGGGGCGCGGGTGGATCAACGACCATGATTCGAGAGTGCCCTCCACGGCGCGGGGTCAGCGCCTCGATGCCGCCCTCATGATACAGGCGCTCCCACGTGGGCACAGATCGCTTGCTGCGAATCCCGTACAACGCCGTTGCCTGATAACTGGACAGCTTCTCGTGCCACATGTGCTGGAGCACCTGGAGCTTGAACTCGGCGCTGTACTGGCGAGGCGGACGCCGATCCAGCCCTGCCAAACCATGCTGCCGATAAAGCGCTGCCCAATGCCGTACCTCTGCGCGATCAACGCCATAGCGGATCGCCACGGCCTTGTGACCGATACCCTTCAGATGGGCGAGAACAACTTTTCGTTTGAACGAGGGACTGTATTTGGCCATGAAAAACCCCGAAGGTTGGATGGGCGTCCAACTTTCGGGGTGCAGTTCAGATGTGCGGGGTTCGGCTTTGCAAGCTTTCAAGCTTTACAGGAACCGCCAGCCTTCGCCAGCGGCAGAACTCAGTGGTTCGCGAGGATGCTTGCGATCACGCCGGTCGTGATGGCCACCAGCAAGAAGTCGCCGTTATCGCTGCGCACATAGTGGTAACCGCGTGGCGGCTGGCGCAGATGGCGGGCGCGCCAGTCGGTGACGACATAGCTGCCGCCGCGATATTCCGCCGGCACGTGGCCGCCGCGCTTGTACCAGCCTTCGCTGCGACCGCGGTCGTACATGCCGCCGCCCTTGTGGCTGGAGCCATGATTGTCATGGTTGTCGCGATCATGCTGCGGCGGGGTCGCCATGGCCGCGGCGGAGGACATCAGCAACGCACCGCAGATCATCAACGTACTCAATTGCTTCTTCATGTGGGACTCCTTGTGTGATGGTGATATGGAATGACGGAAAAATCTTCGGACGACATGCTGGAATTCATGAACCATGAACCATGGAACATCGTGCGGGCTGTTTCATGCAGCCATCGGCACGATAGGCGTTCCCTCGGCATCGCTGCCTGGAACACAACATCGCTTCCCAAGACCGAATGTGGCGTGAATGCTCCACCTGCCGGTTGGGCAATGGTTTCGAACCGCGTTTCGCCGGCCTGGGCCACTCGGCTACCATTGAATATTCACGGCTCAGAGAAACCCGCATGCAGCTCAATCAGGTCAAGGCGATCATCACCGGCGGCGCATCCGGCCTCGGACATGCCGTCGCACAGCACCTCGTCGCCAACGGCGCCAGCGTCGCACTGTTTGATGTCAATGAAGAGAAAGGCCATGAGGCCGCGAAATCGCTCGGCGAAGCGGCGCGCTTCTTCCGCACCGACGTCACCTCCGAAGACGGCGTCGTCGCCAATGTCGCCGCCGCACGCGAAGCGATGGGCGGGCTCAACGTGGTGATGAACTGCGCCGGCATCCTCGGCGCGGGCCGAGTGCTGGGCAAGGAAGGTGCGATGCCGCTCGCCACGTTCAGCACCACGGTGATGGTGAACCTAGTCGGCAGCTTCAACGTGGCCAAAGCCAGCGCGGCGCTGATACAGAACAACGAGGCGGGCGAGGACGGCGAGCGCGGCGTGATCATCAATACCGCCAGCGTCGCGGCCTACGAAGGCCAGATCGGCCAGGCCGCCTATTCCGCATCCAAGGGCGGCGTGGTCGGCATGACCCTGCCGATGGCACGCGAACTGGCGCGTTTCGGCATCCGCGTGGTGACGATCGCACCAGGCATCTTCTGGACGCCGATGGTCGACAACATGCCGCCGACAGTGCAGGAATCGCTGGGCGCGTCGATACCGTTCCCGTCGCGCCTGGGCAAGCCGGAAGAATTCGCCTCGACCGTCGCCTTCATCCTCGGCAACCGCTACATCAACGGTGAAACCATCCGGCTCGACGGCGGCGTGCGGCTGCAGCCTAAGTAGCACTTGGGCCGGTACGTCTGCCTGATTGTCGTTCTCTCACCTTCAAGGATTACGGTCGTGAATACCGATATCGTCAGCTCACCGGTGTTGCCACCATCGCAACCGTTGATTCGCAATGGCTTCGGGCGTACCGCCTTCGTACTGGGCCTGATCATCGTTTGCGTAGGCGTCATGCAGCAGTTGGTGGCCATGATGCTGCCGATGATCATGCAGAAGTTCGCGCTTTCCGTCAGTTCGGTCAGCATGATATTCACGCCGTTCTATCTGCTCGACGGCATCCTGGGCGTGCTGGCGGTGACCTTTGGCATCATCAGCCTGCAGCGTCCGGGCCTGCCACGTGGCGCGGCCGCCGCAGGGACGGCTCTGGGCGGTCATGTCCTGCTGAACATCGTGGTGTCCGTGGTCGCCTTTGTTGCTCACCATCTTTCCTGAAGGCCATCGATTGATGGCAGCGACGCAGGCATCCCCGTACCATGCCGCCGCGGCGACATCGCGGCTGCCGCTTGCAGCAACCTTTTCACTCACCGTTACAGCAGCGAACTTCTCATGAAAGCTTCCGACGTCAAGAAAGGCAACGTGGTCGAGCACGACGGCACCGTCTACCAGGTGCGCGACATCGAGCGCAGCTCGCCGAGCGCCCGTGGCGGCAACGTCACCTTCCGCTTCACGCTCTATTCGATCCCCGGCGGACGCAAGTTCGACCTCAGCCTGCGCGCCGACGACGACCTGCGCGAGATGGACCTGGTCCGCCGCGCGGCGAATTTCTCGTACATGGACGGCGACGCGTTCGTCTTCATGGATGCCGAGGATTACACCCAGTACATGCTTTCGCCCGAACTGGTTGGCGACAACGCCGGCTACATCGTCGAGGGGATCGAGGGCTATTACGTGCAGGTGATCGACGATGCGCCGGTCGGCCTGCAGGTGCCGAGCAGCGTGATCCTGACCGTGGTCGACACCGCGCCGGAAATGAAGGGCTCCAGCGCCACCAAGCGCAACAAGCCGGCCAGGCTCAACACCGGCATCGAAGTGCAGGTGCCCGAGTACATCAGCAACGACGAGAAGGTGTGGGTGAGCACGCTGACCGGCGAGTTCGCCGGCCGGGCGTGATTCCCGGCATGGCAGCCACGATGAACAGCACCCGCTGATCAGGCGTTTTTGCGGGAGCGGCTTCAGCCGCGATGCTTTTCGCGCCATGCGCAAGAGTGATCGCGGCTGAAGCCGCTCCCACATGGCTATAGTGCAGAATCAATCACTGCGGCACTGCGAAAATCCCATGTCATCTAGTAGCTACTCGCTACGCGCCAATGTGTATTCGACCATCACCGCGATCAAGCGGCCGGACGTGCCGTGGCAGGTGGTGGTGCGCAATACCGCGGCCGTGGTGCTGCCGCTGGCGGCTGGTCTCGCCACGGGCTATCCGAATGTCGGGCTGGGCGTGGGCGCCGGCGCGCTGGACACGATGTTCTCCGACCAGCCCGGACCTTACCGCCAGCGCCTGCGGCAACTGCTGCTGGCATCGCTGGCGGCTGGCGTGGCGTCACTGCTGGGCTTCCTGATCGGCGGCCAGTTGTTGCCGATGCTGGCAGCCACCGCGGCATTCGGATTCTTCGGCGGCATGCTGGTGGTGTTCGGCGTCGACACCGCGCGCGTGGGCATGACCAGCATGATCCTGCTGGTGATCACCGCCGCGTCACCGACCTCGCCGTCCGGCGCATTGATCGGTGCAGGGCTGATCTTTTCGGGCGGCCTGCTGCTGATGCTGTTCTCGCTGGCGGCATGGCCATGGCAGCGCTACCTGCCGGAACGCCACGCGCTGGCCGGCGTCTACCAGGGCCTGGCCGTGGTGGCCCGGCAAAACACCCACAATGACGGCGATGTGCCGGCGCTGACCGATGCGATGACCACGCTGCAGCAGACCTTGCTCGGTCGGCATCGTTCGCACGGACGCGCGATGGAAGCGTTCGGCGTGCTGCTGGAACTGGCCGAACGCATCCGGCTCGAGCTCACCGCGATGTCCGAGCTGCATGCCGACCCGACCATCCACGCGATGTTCCGCGACGATGCCGCGCGCGTGCTTGACGCGATCGCCCAAGCGCTGGAACAGGCCGAACCGCCCGAGCAGGCGCATCGTGCGCTGCAAACGTTGCAGGCCAGCGAACATGCGCTGCTCGACAGCGGCGGCGATGCCGGCGGCCTGGCGCCGCACATCCACGCGCTGTCCGGACAGCTCGCGGCGGCGGTGCGCAATGCGGACTGGGCCGGCAGTCGCGGCGAGCTGCGTGCCAGCGAAGCGGAAACCCGGTTGCCCGCCACCTTGCGCAGCGCTTCCACGCTCGCCACCCTGCGCGCCAACCTCACGCCGCGATCGGTCGCGTTCCGGCATGCCGTGCGTACGGCGGTATGCCTCAGCGCCGCGTTGTTCGTGTCGCGCGAACTGCATCTGCCGCACGGCTACTGGCTGCCGATGACCGCCGCCATCGTGCTGCGGCCGGACTTCGCCGCCACGCTCAATTTCGGTCTGCTGCGCGTGCTCGGCACCGTGCTCGGCCTGTTGCTCACCACCATCCTGCTGCACATCACGCCCGCCGAACCATGGGCGCACCTGGCCTTGATGGCCCTGCTCTGCATGGCGTTCCGCTACCTGGCCACCGCCCACTACGGCATCGCCGTGGCAGCGCTGACCGGCACCGTGGTGATCATGCTTTCGTTCGAAGGCGTGGGCTCCACTGCAGCAGTGACCGACCGCGTGATCAACACCGCGCTTGGCTGCGGCATGGCGATGCTCGCCTATGTGGCATGGCCCACCTGGGAGCGCGGCCGCGCCCGCGCCGCGCTGGCGGCGATGCTCGATGCCTATGCGGATTACCTGTGCGCGCTGGCCATGCCGGACCAGCGCGGCACGCATCGCGAAGCACGCACCGCTTCGCGCACCGCGCGCACCAACGCGCAGGCCTCGCTCGATCGCATGCGCGCCGAACCGGCCACACCCGCGCATCTGCTGGAACTGGCCAGTGCGCTATTCGCCAACGGCAATCGCCTGGCGCGCACGGCGATGACGCTGGAAGCGCTGTGCGGCGACCACGCGAAGCTTCCGGCGCAGGCGCAGGTCAACGCCTTCGTCGAGCAGGCCGGCATGGCGCTGCACGACATCGCGGCCGCGCTGCGCGAACGGCGCAGCATCCCGCCGCTGGTCGACCTGCGCGCCATGCAGCGATCGCTGTCCGCGCAGTTGGGCGCACAGGACGATCGCGAAACCGTCGGTTCGATCAACCGCATCTGCGATCGCCTGGTCGACAACGTGAACACCCTGGCGCACGTGGTCGCGCGCGACCCGCAGGGCCAGGCCGACATACCCGGGCGACATTCCGCTCGCGATTGAAGGGGCGGCTCAGGCAGTATCGAGTTCGCGCTTCAACCATGCCCGGGCCAGCCGCCATTCGCGTTGCACCGTGGCCGGCGAGATGTCCAGCGCCGTGCCGATCTGTTCGGCGGTGAGCCCGACGAAGAACCGCAGCATGACGATCTGCGCCTGGCGGGGATCGAGCGACTCGAGCAGGTCGAGACTCTCCGACAGTGCCACGTAGTCGACCTCGGCGCTCAGCCCGGCCGCCACCTCGGTGAGTTGCAGGCGATCGGCATCCTGCGGCCGCTTTGCCGCGTGGCGCCGGCGTGCGGCATCGATCAGCACTTCGCGCATCGCGCGGGCCGCGACTCCCAGCAGGTGGCCCCGGCTTTCCAGCTCCGGCATGGACTGATTGCCGAACACCTTGAGATACGCCTCGTTGACCAGCGCGGTGGCGCTGAGCGTGCGTTCGCTGCGGTTGCGGCGCAGTTGCGCATTGGCAAGGTCGTGCAATGCGCCATACATTTCGCGCAGCGCCTGATCCAGCGCCGCCGCATCGCCGGATTGCGCCGAATGCAGCAGCCTGGTCACTTGCGCCGGGTCGGTCAGATCCATGCTCATGTCGTGCACTGCCATTGATCGCGGCAAGTCATGGCATCGTCGCCGCAGTGAAACTGGCTGCACAGGATAAGCCAGAATTTCCATCCGTCGAGGCGGGTTTCCCAGTCGCCAGCCGCGCGAACGCCTGTGCGCGGCTGCTGCATTCGCCCCAGCGTCGACTGGCGATGGCGCCCTGCACTGCCGCCAGCTTCATGGCGGAAGCCACATCGCCGCGAGCGACGTAAAGATGCGAGCGAAGCAATTCGGCATCCAGCACGGACTGGCTCTCCGACGTCGCCTTGTGCTGATGATTGAAGGCATCGAGTTGCTGCAGGGTTTGCCCAGACCGGTCGGGCTGTTCGCTGGCGAGCTCCGCTTCACCGCGACCGGCGAGTGCTTCGCCATAGCTGTCCGGCGAAACCTCCTGCAGGGCTGGGCTGAGCAAGCCCAATGCCTGATCGAACTGTTTCATCGCATCGGCCTCGTGCCCCTGTTGCAACGCCACTCTGCCGGACAGGTTGAATGCATCGATCGCGTTGTTGACGGCCCATGCCGAGCCGCTTTTCATGCGCTCGATGATCTGCTGGCGATGCGGCGCAAGCAAGGCCTGCGCGTCGCCCACGTGCCCCAGCTCCACGTATTGCGCAGTCAGTGCGAGCAGCGTGCCCAGGTAGAAATCCGGCGAGTCGCCCGCGAAGCCCTTGGCGATGCGCGCCGACCGCTCCAGCGCCCTGGCCGCTTCCGCCGGCTGGCCCAGTTGCGCCAGCGCCTCGCCGAAATACGTGAGGATGCCGGACATGCCGGCCATGCCCGGGCCCGGTACACCGATGGTGCGGTCGTAGTCGGCGATCACCTGGCGATACAGCGCCACCGCACCGGCGGGGTCGCTGCGCATCATCACCAGCGCCAGTGTGAAGCGGTAGTACACCAGCGCCGGATCGTCGGGCTGGTAAAGCCGATGGGCGATGTCGAGCGCGCGCTGCGCGGTGGCCACGGATGCCGGATCGCTGGCCGCTCCCAGCGTCATGCTGTAGTCGGCCAGCGCCTGCGCCTGCAGTTCCGGGTTCTTGCGCTGGCCATTGTCGAAACTGGCGACGATGTCTTTCATCTGCGCGGCGATCTGCGGTAGCGGAATATCCATCGTGGCGAGTTGGCCGTACAGCAGGTTGAGGCGCACGCGCAGGATCTCGTCGGCGTGATCGCCAGGCGACTTCGACAACAAGGCGATGGCTTGCTTGTCGGTCGCCACCGAGGACGGCATGTCGATCATCATGGAATAGGCGCGGCCCAGTGCCGCCAGCACGCGCCCCTGCTCCAGCGCACTGGCTCCGTCGGTTTTCTGCAATGCGCTTGCCGTGCGCAGCAACGGTATCGCGCGGCCGCCCATATCGAGCTGGTTGTAGGCCCGGCCGATCGACAGCAACAGCGCGGCGCGCACCTGCGGGGCAATGTCCTGGCGCATCTGCAGCTCTGCCGCGCCGCGATCGAGCACCTCCCGTACCGTGATGCGGTTGCCGCGTGCATGCGTGGGGTCGGCGTTCTCGAACAGCTCGCTCATGAAACCGGCGATGGCCTGGGTCTTGTCGCGCTCCAGTTGCACCCGGCGAAGCTGGCCCTCGCGCCCGGCCAGGAAAATCGCCAGCCACGCCAGCAGGAACACGCCTGCACCGAGCGCCAGCCGGTTGCGCCGCGCAAACAGCCGCAAGCGATAACCGAACCGGCCCTGCCGCGCGAATACCGGGCGCGCCGCCAGAAAACGCCGCACGTCGGCCGACAACTCATCGACGCTGGCATAGCGCTCCGCCGGCTGGCGCCGCAGCGCTTTCAGCACGATCGCGTCGATGTCCGCCGGCAGGCGGCCGGCCTTGGGCTGCAGCCGTCGCCATTGCCAGCTCGGCGCACGGAAATTCCCGGTGACGATCGCGTTGGATAGATCCAGCGGCGAAAGCTCGCTCGCCGGCTCGAACGGCCGCACGCCGCAGACCAACTGATACAGCACCACGCCCAGCGACCACACATCGGCGGCGGTCCCCAGCGACTCGCCGCGCACCTGCTCCGGGCTGGCATAGGCCAGCGTCAGGGCACGCTGCACGGTCATCGTCTGCGCCGCCGCCATGCCGCCGACATGGTCGATCAGCCGGGCAATGCCGAAATCCAGCAGCTTCGGCTCGCCCTCGGCATTGACCAGGATGTTGGGCGGCTTGATGTCGCGATGGATCACCAGGTGGTTGTGCGCGTACTGCACCGCCGCGCAGACTTTGAGGAACAACGCGAGCCGTTCGCGCAGCGGCAGCTTGCGTTGCTCGCACCAGCGATCGATCCGCTCGCCCTCGACATATTCCAGCGCGAGATACGGGCGACCATCGGCGGTGTCGCCGCCATCCACCAGATGCGCGATGTTCGGGTGGCTGAGCGTGGCAAGGATGCGCCGCTCCTCGGCAAATCGCTGCCGCACCACCGGATCCGCCCAGCCGGTGCCCTGAAGGAACTTCAGCGCCACCTGCTGCCGCTCGCCACCGACGCCCCGCTCGGCCAGGTAGACCACGCCCATGCCGCCCTCGCCCAGCCGGTTCAACACGCGGTAATTGGTGGGCGCGGCCGCCGTGACGCTGGCCCCGGCAAGATCGGGTGGCAACAGCTCCGGCATGAAGTCCGGATCACCGGTAATCTCCGCAGCCTCCAGCATCCAGGACACCTCTGCATGCAACCGCTCGTCCCCGATACAGGCGCTGGCGATGAACGCTTCGCGCTCGGCCGACGCGCGCTCAAGTGCCGCCAACACGATCGGCTTGGCACGGAGATAAGTCCGATGTTGTTCCCCCTGCACAGGTCTCCCCCTGGAGACGCCACGGCGGTGGCAGACGCCGCCATTGTACAAGTGCATGGCATGTACGAGTCGCTGGCAGGATTTCCCCGTTTATTGCGTGTATTTGCCGTTTGCGGCAAAACCACATGAGGCCGGCATGAGCCGCATTTCATTTATCGACTGGCCCTGTCCGGCATGGAATCGGGCTGGCCCAGCTTCATTCCGGAACGGGCCGGTGTTCTCCGCGCTCCGCCCGGACGACAGTAGCGTCCACGTCTGCAGTGAGGCCATGGCATGGCTGAAGCATCCGTCTGGAAGCCTTACACTGCGCGGATGCTGAAGATCGATTCCCACGCGCACATCCTGCCCCGCGACTGGCCGAACCTGGCCGCGAAGTTCGGCGACGACCGCTTTCCGGTGATGATGCACACCGACGGTCGCCACCGCATTTACAAAGACAGCAAATTTTTTCGCGAGGTCTGGGATTCGGCGTTCGATCCGCAGACCCGCATCGACGACTACGCACGCTTCGGCGTCGACGTGCAGGTGATCTCCACCGTGCCGGTGCTGTTTTCGTACTGGGCGCCAGGCCACCAGGCGCTGGAGCTGCATCGTCATCTGAACAACCACATGGCCGGCGTGTGCCGCGACTTTCCGCGCCACTACGCCGGCATCGGCACGGTCCCGCTGCAGGCACCGGCGCTGGCGGTGCGCGAACTCGAGCGCTGCATCGACGAGCTCGGCCTGCAGGGCGTGCAGATCGGCTCGCATTGCGGCGACTGGAACCTCGATGCGCCGGAGCTGTTTCCGTTCTTCGAGGCGGCTGCCGATCTCGGCGCTGCCGTGCTGGTGCATCCGTGGGACATGATGGGCATGGCGAGCATGCCCAAATACTGGATGCCGTGGCTGGTCGGCATGCCAGCCGAACAGACGCGTGCGGCCTGCTGCCTGGCCTTCGGCGGCGTGCTGGAACGGCTGCCGAAACTGCGCGTGATGCTGGCGCATGGCGGCGGCAGTTTCCCGTCCACCATCGGCCGCATCGAACACGGCTTCAAGATGCGCCCGGATCTGGTCGCCACCGACAACCCGCGCAATCCGCGCGAGTACCTGCAACGCTTCTACTTCGACTCCTGCGTGCATGACGATCGGGCATTGCGGTATCTGCTGGATGTGACCGGCGTCGGGCAGGTGATGCTCGGCACCGACTATCCTTTCCCGCTGGGGGAGCAGGAACCCGGCAGCGGCATCGAGGCACTCGGACTGGCCGACATCGACCGGGCTCGGCTGTTCCACGGTACCGCGCTGGAGTGGCTGGGACTTCCCCGCCACCGCTTCGTCCCAGACATCCCATCCCTGGAATCCGCATGAACCTCCTGCATCGCTACGCTGCCTTCGTCGCCCTGGCCCTCACCTTGCTGACGACCGGCAACGTCCGCGCCACCGACGTCAGCATGGCCGACGGCAGCGTCAACTTCAGCACGCCCGATACCTGGCTCGGCATCATGCAGACGCAGGGCGACCCGGAAGTACGCGTATTCCAGGTACCGGATACCTCGCCCACCGGCAAGAACAGTCTGGCGCGCGTCACGGTGACGGTGACGCAGATCGCCGATGCCAACGGTTTCCAACAGTACATCGGCGATGCCACCGCGCAGGCCATGGCGTTGCCCGGCTACAAGATCGCCCACCTGCAACCCGAGCCCAACAGCAACCTCTACACCGCGCAGGAAAACGGCACCGAGTTCAACTACGTCGAGCACTACTGGATGAAAAACGGTCACGCGATCCAGTTGCGCTGCATGCGGCCCATGCAGAGCCTCGCCGGAGCCGCGTGGAAAGCCGAGTTCGACAAGGGCTGCAACGCCATCGCCGCGCGGCTGAAATAGGCCGCTACCTGTTACCCCCTCTCCTGCTCGCAGGGGAG
>DASWOQ010000004.1:0-4825 GCA_036398675.1 Rhodanobacter sp.
ACGGTGCGCGTGCATGCCGGCAAAAGCACCCACGAATTGCGCGAGACCATGGCGAACCTGGAATCGCGGCTGCATCCGCGGCAGTTCGTTCGCGTGCACCGTTCGGCGATCGTCAATGTCAAACGGATCAAGGCGATCCACCCGTGGTTCCACGGTTATCACGTGCTGGTGCTGGATACGGGGCAGGAATTGCGCATGAGCCGCTACCAGCATGAAAGTTTCCTCAAGCTGATGGGGCGGCAGCACGTCGACTGAGCGTGCCGGCGCGTAAGGCACTTCTGCACGCGCCGCCGATGCTCAGAACGCCATGTCGAACGATACCTCGCCCTGCACGCCGACCTGATAGGCGGATACGCGGCGCTCAAAGAAGTTGGTGACTTCCTGCACGTCCTGCAGATCCATGAAGTCGAACGGGTTGGTGGCCCCGTACTGCTTGGGCAGGTCGAGCTGGGCGAGGCGCTGGTCGGCGCAGTATTCGAGGTACTGGCGCATGTCCTTCACCGACAGGCCGGCGACGCCGCCGGACAGCACGTCCTCGGCGAATAGGGTTTCGCAGGCAATCGCCTCTTCCATCATGGCGGCGATCTGCGCGCGCATGTCCGCATCGAACAGTTCGGGTTCCTGCGCGCGCACCGTGCGCACGACTTCGAACGCGAACGCCATGTGCCCGCTCTCGTCGCGGAACACCCAGTTGGTGCCCGAGGCCAGTCCGTGCAGCAGGCCGCGCGAGCGCAAGAAGTACACGTAGGCGAACGCGGCGAAGAAGAACAGGCCCTCGATGCATGCGGCGAAGCAGATCAGGTTGAGCAGGAACTGCCGGCGTTGTTCGCGCGTTTCCAGCCGCTGCAGGTTCTGGATCGAGTCGATCCACTTGAAGCAGAACTCGCCCTTGGCGCGGATCGACGGGATGTTCTCGATCGCCGCAAACGCCTTGCCGCGCTCGGCCGGGTCGGGAATGTAGGTATCGAGCAAGGTCAGGTAGAACTGCACGTGCAGCGATTCCTCGTACAGCTGGCGCGACAGGTACATGCGCGCCTCCGGCGAGTTGATGTGCTGGTACAGGTTCAGCACCAGGTTGTTCGACACGATGGTGTCGCCAGTGGCGAAGAACGCGACGAGGCGATGGATCAGGTGGCGGTCCGCATCGGACATCTTGCTGCGCAGGTCGGTGGTGTCGATCGAGAAGTCGACTTCCTCCACCGTCCAGGTGTTCTTGATCGCGTTGCGGTACATCTCGTAGAACTCGGGGTAGCGCATCGGGCGCAAGGTGAGTTCGAAGCCGGGATCGAGGATGTGCGATTCGCGCGCGGGTTGGGCGGACATGATGTTCCTTTGATGTCGTGAAGTGCTCCCTCCCCTGCGAAGCAGGGGAGGGTTGGGGAGGGGGGCTTTGGACTTGTCTGAGTGCTTGTCGCAAGTCCGGGCAACCCCCTCCCAACCTCCCCCTGCAAGCAGGGGGAGGGGTCAGAGTGCTACTGGCAGGCTTCGCAATACTCGGGGTTCTCCAGCGAGCAGAACACCGCGGCGTTAGCTTGCACCTGATCGGACACGCTCTGACCTGATACGCCCTGGTCGGGCGTTGCGATAACCCTGGTCGGCGCGGAAACCGTGGTCTTGGCGATCTTGGTCGCCGGCCGCGAGCGCAGGTAGTACGTGGTCTTGATGCCGGCTTTCCATGCGTACATGTACATCGAGCTGAGTTGGCCGATGTTCGGGTTCTCCATGAACAGGTTCAGCGACTGGCTCTGGTCGATGTACGCGCCGCGTGCGGCGGCCAGCTCGATCAAGGCCTTTTGCGGCAGTTCCCAGGTGGTGCGGTAGATGAGCCGCAGCCGTTCGGGAATCGCGGCAATGCCCTGGATCGAGCCTTCGGCGAGCTTGATCGCGTCGCGTACTTCGGACGTCCACAGTCCCAGTGCCTTCAGCTCGTCGGACAGGTAGCGGTTCACGACCAGGAAATCGCCCGACAGCGTTTCGCGCTTGAACAGGTTGCTGACCATCGGCTCGATGCACTCGTAGCAGCCGGCGATCGAGGCGATGGTGGCGGTCGGCGCAATCGCGATCAGCAGCGAGTTGCGCAGGCCGTGCGCCTTGATCCGCTCGCGCAATGCGTCCCAGCGTGCGTTGTCGTGCGGTTTGGCCTGCGGCCAGTAGTCGAACTGCAGTTCGCCGTTCGCCGCACGGCTTTCGGCAAAGCCCGGGTGCGCGCCGACCTGCGCGGCCACTTCGTTCGACATCGACAATGCGTTGAAGTAGATCTCCTCTGCGATACGTGTGGACAGCTCCAGCGCCTCGGCCGAATCGAACGGCAGCCGCAGTTTGAAGAACACATCCTGCAGGCCCATCACGCCCAGTCCGACCGGTCGCCATTTGCGGTTGGCGGTCGCCGCGGTGTCGATCGGATAGAAGTTGAGATCGATCACGCGATCGAGCTGACGCACGGCAGTACGCACCGTGGCGGCGAGCTGGCCGAAGTCGAAGGCCTGGCTTCCGTCTTCGGCACGGACGACGTGGCGCGCGAGATTGATCGAGCCGAGGTTGCACACCGCGGTTTCGCCGGCCGAGGTCACTTCGAGGATTTCCGTGCACAGATTGGACAGGTGGATCACGTTGTCCGGATGCGCGGTCTGGTTGCTGGTCGCGTTGCTGCGATCCTTGAAGGTGATCCAGCCGTTGCCGGTCTGCGCCAGCGTGCGCAGCATGCGCGCGTAGAGTTCGCGCGCCTTCACCGTCTTCACGGCGAGCCCGTTCGTTTCGGCGTCGCGATAGGCTTTCTCGAAGGTCTCGCCCCAGCTGTCGACGAAGTGCGGCACGGCTTTCGGATCGAACAGCGACCAGTCGCCATCGTTCTCGACGCGGCGCATGAATTCGTCGGGAATCCAGTTGGCCAGGTTGAGGTTGTGGGTGCGGCGTGCGTCATCGCCGGTGTTGTCGCGCAGTTCGAGGAACTCCTCGATGTCGGCGTGCCATGGCTCAAGGTAGATGCACGCGGCGCCCTTGCGCTTGCCGCCCTGGTTCACTGCGGCGACCGATGCATCCAGTGTCTTCAGCCAGGGCACCAAACCGTTGGAATGGCCGTTGGTCCCCTTGATCAGCGAACCGCGCGAACGCACGCGCGAATACGCCAGGCCGATGCCGCCGGCGAACTTGCTCAGCTTGGCGACGTCGGCGTACTTGTCATAGATCGACTCCAGCGAGTCGGTCGGCGAGTCGAGCAGGAAGCATGACGACAACTGCTCGTGCGTGGTGCCGGCATTGAACAGCGTGGGTGAACTGGCGATGTACTCGAGCGACGAAAGCAGGCGGTACAGCTCCAGCGTTTCCCCGATCTCGTTGCCGCCGAGTGCGCAGGCGATGCGCATGAAGAAGTACTGCGGCGTTTCGACCACCCGCCGCTGCTGCGGATGGCGCAGCAGGTAACGGTCGTACACGGTGCGCAAACCGAAATATTCGAACCGGCGCGAAGCGAACGGATCGATCGCATCGTTGAGTTTGCGCGCGTTGGTCGCAACAAAGTCGCGCAAGCGCGCATTGAGAATGCCCAGCTCCGCGCCACGCGCGATCGATTGCGAGAAGCTCTGGATCTCCTGGCCACTCACTTCCTTGTCGATGAAAGCGCTGAGCAGGCGCGCGGCGAGCTGGCCGTACTCCGGCTCCTCCGCGGTGAGCGCGGCAGCGGTGCGGATTGAAAGCTGGTCGAGTTCCTGCGTGGTGGCGCCGTCGTAGAGGCCGCCGATGGTCTTGAGTGCCACACGCAGTGGATCGACCGCGTGCAGGCCTTCGCCGCTGCGGGTCACCGCACGCACGATCTTGTTGACGTCGACGGTTTCCTGGCCGCCGTTGCGCTTGGTGACGCGCATCTGGCCGGGGCTGTGTGGCGGAGTCAGCGTGAAGGATTCGCCACCGGTCGTGATGCGGGATGGATCGGCGGCTGGTGCGCTGGCGAGATCGCGATGGGGTTCGTCCGCACGTGCGCTGGCACGCTCGCGGCTGGCAGTATCGAAGGGTTGCATGGCAGTGGCTCCGGCATGGATATCAAACACCTGCTCCCGCGCGCAGGGCCTGAAGTGGCGTATTCCATGGACGGTCGTGGGGCGATGCGCACCATCAGGTGGCCCGACCCGCGACGCGCTTCCCCACGGAAGTCGTCACTACGCACCGGGCGTCTGTGCCCGATGTGTCGGCAGGTCTTCGGACTTGCGGACGTGGACCTAGCGATCCGCCTACTTGTCCCCGCTTCCCAGCCATCGAGGGCCAGTGCATGTGGGGACGTTCGTTTCCGCTCTACCGCTGCGGGGCAGTTCCGGATTTACACCGGATTCCCTATTAAGCCAGTCCGACCGTAGGTCTGGGAAAGGCGCCGACGGACACAACATATCGGGCAGATAGGCGTTGGTCAACCCAACTGGTTGTAGGTAAGTCGGTGGATAAGCAGCCCTATGCAAGGCTGGCCGCGGCTTCGGGCCGGACTGAAAATATCTTGGTCGGGTAGGCTGATTGCCGGCCGCACGAAGGTTGGTTCCGCCGCGTCGGCATTGTGGCGGCGGTTGTTATCCTCCCCCGGCCATTTCCGGATGCCCTCCATGAAAACCACCCAGCCCAGTCACGTTCAAGGCGACAGAACCGCGCCGCTGCTGCAGGACACGATCGGTTCCCTGCTGGACCGCATCGCGGTGGCCCATCCCGCGCGACCGGCGCTGGTGGTGCGCAGCCAGGGCGTGCGGATGAGCTATCGGGAATTCCATGCCGAGGTGGAGCGGGTTGCCGCCGGCCTGCTGCGACTGGGCCTGGCGCGCGGTGAGCGCATCGGTATCTGGTCGCCGAA
>DASWOQ010000005.1:0-18608 GCA_036398675.1 Rhodanobacter sp.
ATCCAGGACTGGTGCATCAGCCGCCAGCTCTGGTGGGGCCACCGCATCCCGGCGTGGTATGACGAGGTCGGCGCCATTTTCGTGGGCGAGGATGAGGCCGACGCGCGCGCCAGCGCCACGACGCCACCGATCGGCACACTGCGCCAGGACAACGACGTGCTGGACACGTGGTTCTCCTCCGCGCTGTGGCCGTTCTCCACGCTCGGCTGGCCGGCCAGCGGGCCGGTGAAGAACGAGCGCGGCGAGATCGTCGCGAACTGGGAGCAGGACAAGATCTTCATGCCCAGCGCGGTGCTGGTCACCGGCTTCGACATCATCTTCTTCTGGGTCGCACGGATGGTAATGGCGACCAAGTACTTCACCGGCCAGGTGCCGTTCCGCGAGGTGTACATCAACGCCATCGTGCGCGACGCGGAAGGCCAGAAGATGTCCAAGTCCAAGGGCAATACGCTGGACCCGCTGGATCTCATCGACGGCATCGAGCTCGAGCCGCTGGTGGAGAAATCCACCCGCTCGCTGCTGATCCCGCAGGTGCGCGAGAAAGTCGAGAAGCGCATCCGCAAGGATTATCCCGACGGCATCCCGTCGATCGGCACCGACGCGCTGCGTTTCACTTTCGCCGCGCTGGCCAGCTACAGCCGCACGATCAATTTCGACATCAAGCGCGCCGAAGGCTACAAGGCGTTCTGCAACAAGCTGTGGAACGCGGCGCGCTTCGTGCTGATGAACATGGACGACTCCCTTCCCCTATCCGCGGGGGAAGGTGCCCGCAGGGCGGAAGGGGGCAACCCGTCGCCGGCCACCGAAGCCGAGCGCTGGATCCTCACGCGCCTGAAGCAGACGCTCGCCGACGTCGAGCAGCACTTCGTCAGCTACCGCTTCGATCATCTGGCGCAAGCGCTGTACGAATTTGTGTGGAACGAGTTCTGCGACTGGTTCCTTGAACTGTCCAAGCCAGCGCTCGGCGGCGACGATGCGGCAGCTGCGGCGTCGACGCGCCACACGCTGCTGGTGGTGCTGGAAAGCGTGCTACGCGCGTTGCATCCGGTGATTCCGTTCATCACCGAGGAAATCTGGCAGGAGTTACCTTTGCGCTCCTCCATGAGCGCAAAGAATGAACCGGCATCCATGCCGGACTCTTCAGAAGAGCTCATTCTTGGATGCCGCTACCCGCGCGCTGACGATTATGTCGGTGACGAAACGGCCACGGCAGAGATCGAATGGTTCAAGAGCGTGCTGAGCGGCATCCGCAAGATACGTTCGGAGATGAACATCTCGCCGGCCAAGGTCATTCCGTTGTTGCTAGCCGACGGCGACACCAGCGATCGCACCCGCATCGCGAAATTCGCCGCGCAGGTCAGCTTCCTCGCCCGCACCGAAGCACCGCAGTGGATCGAAACCGGCGCCGACGAACCGGCTGCCGCCGCGGCCGTGGTCGGCGCGCTGCGCGTGATGATTCCGCTGGCCGGGCTGATCGATCTCGACGCCGAGAAAGCACGGCTGGCAAAAGAGATCACCCGCATCGAAGTCGAGATCAGGAAGTGCGAAGGCAAACTCGGCAACGCCAACTTCGTCGCCAATGCACCAATCGAAGTCGTCGCCCAGGAACGCCAACGCATCGCCGACTGGAGCGCCACCATCGCCGCGTTGCGCGAGCAGGCTGGAAAATTGCAGGGCTGAACAAGCAACAGCTAATGACTTGTCTATTTCTCGAGATTGCCTGCGGCAATCTCGAGCACCATCACGATCGCATCTTCGCGCCCATTTCGTGCCGGGTAATACCGCGGCCGCCGCCCGATTTCGACGAAACCCACCGACTCGTATAGCGCCTTCGCCAGTGGATTCGACGGGCGCACTTCGAGGAATACGCGCTCGGCGCCATTCCAGCGCGAGATATCCAGCAGTCGGTCCAGCAGGAAACGACCCAGGCCCTGACCTCGGTACGTCGGGCCGATGCATATGTTCAGCACATGCGCCTCGCCAGCACCCATCGACAGGATGCCGTAACCGCACACGGTGGCGTCCATGCAGAGCACCCAGCACGGATGCCCTGCCTTCAGGCAGTCGCTGAAAATGCCCAGCGACCAGGGGAAATCGTAGGAAACATTCTCCAGCGCGCTGACCGCATCCAGATCCTCCATGCGCATGGCGCGAACCTGGGCGATGGGTCGGACGACCGCGGCCATCGCGTCAGTGATCCGTCGAGGCCAATGCGCGACGCACATTGCGCAGCGCATTCCACAACCGCCGTTTGGCGGCCGCGCTGGTCAACACGGCCGCCGGCTCGTCGGCGAGCACGATCTGCGCGCGATGCATCGTGGCGGCAGGCAACGCACGCCCCAGCGCGTGTGCCTGCGCTTCGCCGAACACCAGATACGCGCGCGCCTCCGGCACGTCTCCCTGCAACTGCCCCGCGCTTACCGTGACACGTGCCGCGCGCGCCAGCATCGCACCGCATGCATTGAGCGCGCGGCCCAGCAGATCGAGCTCGCGCGTGCTGCAGCCTTGCGGCAGCACCACCACGCAGGCCACGCCTGCAGCAGGGTCCACTGCTCGCTCGTCCACTGCGATGCCGGCGCTGACAGGCGCCGCGCGCCTGACCCATGGCGTCACGCCAAGGGCGCGCAGAACCCGGGCGCGGTGGTCGATACCAATGGTCTTGCCTACCGACGCGTTCACGTCGCCGCCCGCCTTGCACGCCGGCGATTGGCGAGACCGCAGATCGTCCACACCGGCCCAGACAACAGGTACAGCGTGAAGCCAACGAACAGCACGCGCGGCGTATCCAGGATCAGCAGCGCCAGCAGCAGCACCGCACCCACCATCCAGACGAAAGGCACGCGTTGGCGATCACCGGCAGGCAACGACTTGAAACTGGAATAGCGGAAACGGCTGACCATCAGCAGTCCGACCACGATCGCAAGCACCGGCGTGATGAAACAGAATGCGCTGCCAGGCAGGCCGAATTTGTCGATGCTCCATACGAACGACATGCAGACACCGGCCGCAGCCGGACTGGCCAGGCCCTGGAAATAGCGCTTGTCGGCCACCCCGACCTGCGTGTTGAAACGTGCCAGCCGCAACGCGGCACAGGCAGCGTAGATGAATGCCGCGGCCCAACCGAGCTTGCCCCACAGCGGGCCGAAATCCTTCAGTGTCGACAGCGACCAAGTGTACATCACCAGTGCCGGCGCCAGTCCGAAGCTCACCAGATCGGACAGCGAGTCGTACTGCACGCCGAATTCGGACTGGGTGCCGGTCATGCGCGCGACGCGGCCGTCCATGCCATCCAGGATGGCGGCGAAGAAAACGGCCACGGCCGCCTCAGTGAAACGCCCCTCGATACTGGCAATGATCGCGTAGAAACCGGCAAACATCGCCCCGGTGGTGAACAGGTTCGGCAACAGGTAAATGCCCGGGTGTCGCGGAGGGCGCAATGGTTTCGGCTCGCTCATGAATCAATCCGTGACAGGATGCGCGCAGTGTAAACCATCGGCTGCTTGAGTCCGGCCGGCGGTGGTGATAACAAGGGATACTTGGATTTGCCGCTGATTTCCCCCTTATGGAGAACACCATGCATCGTTCGCTGATCGCCCTGGCGCTGTTGCTACTTGCTCCGGTTGCCACCGCCCAGGTCTACAAATGGACCGATGCCCATGGAACCACCCATTACTCCGAGACACCGCCGGCAGCGGGCACGAACTTCAAGAAGGTAAAGGCCAATGGCAGCGCAGAATCGCTCGGAGCGCCCGCGCCCGCCAGTTCATCGGCCAGCACCAGTGGCAACACCGCGCCATCGTCCGATCAGCCGCTGGCGAACACACCGGAAAACCGCGGCAAGATGTGCGATTCGCTGAAGGCCAACCTTGCAGCGCTGCAGGGCAGCGCGCCGGTAGTCATGCAACAGGACGGCAAGACAGTCGTACTCGACGGCGATCAACGAAAACTGCAGGCGAATGTCGCGCAGAGCCAGTATCAGGCCTATTGCCAGGCCAAATGATCCACTGACCAAGGCACCAGCGATGTTGCCGCTGGTGCGTCTGTCCCCGGCTCCATAGGCAGCTCGCTACAATGGGCGTCTTTCAATTCGCCGGAACAGCCCGCATGCGCCTCAGCCAATTCCACTTGGCCACCGTCAAGGAAGTACCCGCCGACGCGGAAATCGCCAGTCACCGGCTGATGCTTCGCGCCGGCATGATCCGCCGCCTCGCTTCGGGCCTTTACACATGGTCGCCGCTGGGCCTGCGCGTGATGCGCAAGGTGGAGGCCATCGTGCGCGAAGAAATGGATCGCGCCGGCGCGATCGAGCTGCTGATGCCGTCGATCCAGCCGCGCGAACTGTGGGAAGAAACTGGGCGCTGGGAAAAATTCGGCGGGCAGCTGCTGAAGATCAAGGATCGCAAGCAGCAGGAGTTCTGCTACGGCCCGACGCACGAGGAAGTCATCACCGACTTCGCCCGCAACGAGCTGAAAAGCTACAAGCAGTTGCCGATCAACTTCTACCAGATACAGACCAAGTTCCGCGACGAGATCCGCCCGCGCTTCGGCGTGATGCGCGCACGCGAATTCCTGATGAAGGATGCCTATTCGTTTCACCTGACGCAGGAGTCGCTCGGCGAAACCTACGCGTCGATGTACCAGGCGTACACGCGCATCTTCACCCGGCTGGGCCTGACCTTTCGCGCGGTGCAGGCGGACACCGGCGCCATCGGCGGCAATGCCAGCCACGAATTCCAGGTGCTTGCCGATTCGGGCGAGGATGCCATCACGTTTTCCGACGGTTCCGACTATGCCGCGAATATCGAGAAGGCCGAGGCGTTGGCGCCCGGCGGGGAACGTCCCGCGCCCGGCGCGGCGTTGCAGCGCGTCGAGACACCGCACGTGCGCACGGTGGAGGACGTCATCCGGCATTTCGGCGTTCCCGCCAACCGCGTACTGAAAACACTGCTGCTGCGAGGCCACGACGGCCTGGTGGCGCTGTGCCTGCGCGGCGACCACGACATCAATGAGGTGAAGGCCGGCAAGCTGGCCGAACTGCCGGGCGAGTCGGTGCTCGCCAGCGAAGAGGAAATTATCGCCGCCACCGGCACGCGACCGGGCTTCATCGGCCCGGTCGGCCTGCCGGAAAGCATTCCGGTGATCGTCGATCGCGATGCCGCGCAACTCGTCGATTTCATCTGCGGCGGCAACACCAACGACATGCATTACGCCGGAGCGAACTGGCTACGCGACGCGCGCATCACCCGCGTCGCCGACCTGCGCAACGTGGTCGAGGGCGACCTGTCGCCCGACGGCAAGGGCGTACTGCACATCGCCCGCGGCATCGAAGTCGGCCACGTGTTCCAGCTGGGCCAGAAATACGCCGAGGCACTCGGCGCAACGGTGGTCGACGACCAGGGCAAGCCGCAAGTGATGACCATGGGCTGCTACGGCATCGGCGTCAGCCGTATCGTCGCCGCGGCCATCGAGCAGCGCCACGACGAAGCGGGCATCGTCTGGCCCGAGGCCATGGCGCCGTGGAAAGTCGTGGTATGCGTGATCAACCCGAAAAAGGACCCCGCGGTCAGCGAAGCTGCCGAAGCGCTGTATCAGTCGCTGAGCCAGCACGGCATCGAAACCGCGCTTGATGATCGCGGCCTTCGCCCGGGCGGCATGTTTGCCGATATGGAGCTGATCGGCATTCCGCATCGTGTGGTGGTCAGCGAGCGCGGCCTGGCGGCCGGCACGCTGGAATACCGCGGGCGCCAGGACGCCGACAGCCGCGCGATCAACCAGGAGGAGTTGTTTGCACTGCTGGCCTGACCCGACATAACGGGATTAATCGAGATGGCCGCGCATGCGGCCATTTTGATATTTACCGCCCTTATTGCCGAAGTAAATTGCGACGAGTTAATACGGTTCGGATTGGACAGCGATTAACTTCGGTCCATGCGGGAACTGATTCCGTTTGTATCCAGTGCTTTACAAGCATTCAGGGAATCAGCGAGAATCGTCGGCGCAACAACTCTCTTCGAGTCCGGCTGCATCCCCGATAAAGCCAGACCATTAATTGCCGAAACTCACCCCCGGGAGTCACTCACTCATGGCCGCTGTCGATATCAAGAATCTCAATCACACCCAGCTCAACGAGCTGATTACCAAGGCGCAGATCCGCCAGAACGAATTGCGCAAGGAGAAAGTCGTCAAATTGCGCGACAAAGTGCATGCCTTGATCAAGGCTGAAGGTTATGCCTTCGAGGACATCTTCGGCAGCCCCCGCGCCAAGGCGAAGCGCGGCACCGGCACGGTCGCACCGAAATACCGCAATCCGGCCAATCCGGCGCAGACCTGGTCCGGCCGCGGCAAGCGTCCACACTGGTTCAACGACGCATTGAAAGCCGGCAAGAAGGAAAAGGATCTCGCGATCTGATTCCGGCTCCATCCACTGCGTCAATGAAAAGCGCCGGCCCAGTGCCGGCGCTTTTTTTGGTTTGAGGGAACGTGGCGTCCCTGCCCCCAAAGGAGAAGGAGCAAATGTGCCATGCAGTTTTTCCACCTCGATAATCTGCGCAACCCGGAGTCGATGGCTCCAGGTGAGAGTTTTTGCTTACAAGGAACGGCGCGGAGAAACCAGCAGGTCGCCGAACATCAATCCCGCCACCAGCGATATGAGCAGCGAGACCAGCAGTATCCCGGTCTCCATGCCGAGCGAGGTATTGCGCTCGAGCAGGAACGACACGCTGCGAAAACCGACGCTGCCCGGTACCAGCAGCAAAATGCCGGGTTCCCTGATGACCGCGCCGGGCCGGTGCGCGAACCGCGCATAGAGATTGGACAGCGCGCTCAGCACCAGTCCGCCGAGAAACACGCCGAACGGCGCTTTGGGCAGTGAACCCGAGATCTCGCCGCCCCAGCGCGTGGCCAGATAGCCCACGACCACCGCCAGGATCACCACCGGCCAATCGCGCCGCGCCGCGCGGAACAGGATGGCGAAGGCGATTGCCGCGACCAGCAGCGCCGGATAGTCGGTCCAGCCCGGCAAGGCGGGCAGCGTGAAATCGCGTGCCTCGATACCGAACGCCGCGCATACCTGCGTCGCCGCGATGGTGCCGAAGGTGAGCTTGAGCAGGGTCGACATGGCGCCGCCCATGCGCGCCATGCCGGACACCAGATGCTGGCTGGAAATCTCGCGTACCGCCGTGGTCAGCGACATGCCCGGTATCAGCACGATCAGGCTGGCCAGCACCACCGCCTTGATCGCCAGCGGCTCCACGAACGCGCTGACGGTGATGGCGATGGTCGTGGCCACCATCGCGCAGATCGCGTCGCTGGCCACCGCCAATCGCGGCCGGCTGCCAGCCAGCACGGTGATGAAGCCGATGATCACGCCGGTCACCGCAGCCACCGCCAGGTCCAGCCACGAGCTGTGCAGGAACAACGCGGCGATGCTGGCCGCCGAAAGGCCATAGCTGGCGATCGCCCCCAACTGCTCGCGCCGCGTATCCGGCAGGCCCAGCGTGCGCAGGAGGTGAAAACCCTGGTGGAGATCCAGCTCGCCAGCGATCACCCGATCGGCGATTTCGTCCGCCTTGCACAGGCGTTCCAGGTTCACTTCGCCGGGCGCGAGACGAACCACCTGGGTGACCTGCGCCAGGCCTTCCTCGCCCTGCGCAAGGTCGGCAAAGGAAATGATGATCGCGGTCGGGCTGGACCAGACATCGGCGTTCAACCCGAGCCGTTGCGCGGAGCCGGCGATGGCCATCTCGAGGCGCGGCGCAGACGTGCCGTATTGATGCAGCCGCCGCGCCAGCTCCAGCAGGAAGGCCATGCGCGTATTGATCGCAGCGGCAGCGAAACCCCTTGCCGGATTGCCGCTGACGCTCATGCCGCCGCGCGTACCTTCAGCGTGGTGCCGTCGACGGCCAGCACTTCCACCGTGCTGCCCAGCGGCAGGTCCGGCCCGCTGACCAGCCATTGGCCGTCGCCCACGCGCGCCTTGCCGCGACCGTTGACGATCGACTCGACCAGTTCGTAGCGCTGACCGATCATCTGTTCGGCGCGACGGTTGAGCTGTTCACTGCCCGGCGCGCGACGCTCAAGTTTGGAACGCAGGAATTTGGCGTACACCACGCACGCGGTGATGGCCAGCAACGCGAACAGTACCGCCTGCGCCAGCAGGCCCAACGATGGCACTGCCCACAGCACCACGCCCATGGCCGCGGCGGCAACGCCGATCCACAACAGGAAATAGCCGGGCAGCAACAGCTCGCCGGCAATCAGCACCAGCGCCAGGATCCACCACAGGTAATGCACGGAAAGCTCCCACATGGCCTGGCCCTCTCAACGCGGAGGCGGTTGCGAAATCGATTTCTGCTGCTGGGCCAGCGAGTCCTTGGCCAGCTCGGCGATGCCGGCCAGCGAACCGAGGATGCCGGTGGCCTCGATCGGCAGCAGCAGCATTTTCTGGTTCGGCGACTTGGCCATTTCCTTCAGCGCTTCGACATAGTTGTTGGCGACGAAATAATTCAGCGCGTTGACGTTGCCGTTGGAAATGGCCTCCGACACCATCGTGGTCGCCTTCGCCTCGGCTTCGGCCGAACGCTCGCGCGCTTCGGCGGCGCGGAACGCGGCTTCTTTCTCGCCTTCGGCGGAAAGGATCACCGATTGCTTCTCGCCCTCGGCCTTGAGAATCGCCGCCTGGCGGAAGCCTTCCGCGTCGAGGATGTTGGCGCGCTTCTCGCGCTCGGCCTTCATCTGGCGCGCCATCGCATCGATCAGGTCGCGCGGCGGCGCGATGTCCTTGATCTCGATGCGGTTGACCTTGACGCCCCACGGATGCGTCGCCTCGTCCACCACGCGCAGCAGCTTGGCGTTGATGCCGTCGCGCTGGCTCAGCGACTCGTCCAGGTCCATCGAGCCGAGCACGGTGCGGATGTTGGTCATGATCAGCGCCAGCGAGGCCTGCTCGAGATTGGACACCTCGTAGGCCGCCTTGGATGCGTCGAGCACTTGGTAGAACACCACGCCATCGACGCGGACGACCGCGTTGTCCTTGGTGATCACGTCCTGCGACGGCACGTCGAGCACCTGCTCCATCATGTTGATCTTGCGCCCCACCGACTGGTAGATCGGCATCAGGAAATGCAAGCCCGGGCTGAGCGTGCGGGTGTACTTGCCGAAGGTTTCCACCGTCCACTCGAAACCCTGCGGCACGATCCGCACCAGCTTGGCGATGCCGATGACGACCAGTACCAGAATGACCAGCGCAAGCAGTTGTCCGAGTCCCATTGCCCTCTCCCGTCCTGATGAAGCCAAGAGTATAGGCGAGCTTACGTTACGCCGACGGTCAACGACCGGCAGCTGCCGGCGAGCCTCTAGCGGCCGATCTGCGGCAGTACCAGGCTCACCTGCAGGCCGCCGCCTTCGCGGTTGGCCAGCAGCACCCGGCCGCCATGCGCTTCGGCGATCTCGCGCGCCAGCGCCAGTCCAAGACCGGTACCGGAGCGCTTGGTCGAATAGAACGGCAGCAACGCCTGCGCCAGCACGGTTTCGCTCATGCCCGGTCCACGATCGGCCACGGCGATGCGCAGTTCGCGGCCGATCTCCACGATCGACAGGGTAACTTCGTCGTCGGGCCCACCGGACTCGTGCGCGTTCTTGATCAGGTTGATCAGCACCTGCTCGATCTGCGCCGCATCGAAATGGCCGGGGCGCTCCGGCGGCGCTGCCGTCAAGCGGTACTGGCAATGCAGCGCCAGGCCGTCGAGAAAGGGCTGCCAGTCGATCGACACCGGTTGCGGTGACGGCAGCTTGGCGAAACTGGCATAGCCAGCGATAAAACTGTGCAGATGGCGCGCACGCTCACCGATGGTGGCGAAGACAGCGGGCAGGCGTTCAGTGTCGCCGCGACGGGCCAGCTCGGTACCGGAATGTGCCAGCGAGGAAATCGGCGCCAGCGAGTTGTTGAGCTCATGGCTGATCACCCGGATCACCCGCTTCCACGTCGCCACTTCCTGCCGCGACAGTTCGCGGGTCATGCGCCGGAACAATTGCAGACGATGCGGGCGTCCCTGCAACCGGAATGCGCGCTGGGACAGATGGAAGGTCTCTTCGCTGCCGTCCATCTCGACGCTCAACAGCGCGTCCTCGCCGCTTTCCACCGCGCGCCGCAGCGCCTCGGGCGCATCGGCCAGCAGGCCGGCGAAATCCAGCCCGTGCACGCTGCTGCCGTCATTGAACAGATGCCGCGCGGCAATGTTGGCGTAGGCCACGCGTCCCGACGAATCGGTCAGCACCAAGGCCACCGGTGTGTTCTGCACCACCGTGTCGAGCAGCAGTTCGCGTTGCACCAGATGCTGGCGCTGCTCGCGCAGGGTCTGGCCCAGCGCGTTGTGCATGCGGATCAGTTCGCCGAGCTCGTCGCGGCGATCGATCGCGATCGAGAAGCTGAAGTCGCCATCGCGGTAGCTCGCCACCGCGCCTTCCAGCGCACGCAGCAGCCGGCTCACCGGCGCCATCGCCTGGCCGGCCAGCCAGAACGCCAGCGGCACCACCACCACCAGGGTCGCGAGCAGGCCACCGTAGAAACTCATCCGCGCCGGCATGGTCACCGACAGCGAAAGATCCTGGTGCATCCACTTCAGCAACTGGCTCAACGGGCCTTGCGTGACGCCCGCATAGATCAGCGCACCGGCCACGCCGGCCACGATCAGCAGCAGCGTCAGCCGGCCCTGCAGCGAATTGAGCCGACGCCATATCCTCAACATGTGTTCGCGACCTCGATGGGTTGCCTCAAGGGCATCCGGAACTATGTGGCGACTGTGCGCAATCCACCGGCGGCCGACCGTTCTGCCAGTCGCGGTCCTTGCCCATCACCGAGGCTTTGTCGTTCGCGCTTGGCGGCGGCTCGCTGGCGGGCCCGGTCATGCTGCGATCCTTGAATTTGAAATGTTCCTTGGATTTGGGTGCTTCCATCGCCGAATGGCCGTTGACAAAGGTGGTCGCGGCCTCGGCCGGATGACTCGACCAGTTGTCGTTCGCGGAAGATGGCGCCGGCGGAACGCTTTGCGCCATCGCGGCGGAGGCAAGCAGCAGCATCGAAACCGTGGCACAAACACGATACCGCATGACGTCACTCCTGCTGTGGGGATACCGCCATCTTTGTACGCCATCCGCGCAACGGCAAGCACGACTGGAGGCACACGCCATCAGGCCGGCGTCACCAGGCCGTAACGTTCCATCCGCCGATATAGCGCCTGGCGCGACAACCCTAGATTCTGCGCGGCGCGACTGACCACGCCGTCGGCTTTCTGCAGCGCCGCTTCCACCGATTCGCGGCTGGGCTCGTCCAGGTTGCGCGAGCTGCTCGCCACGTGCTGCGGCAGGTTGAGCAGCTCGGGCGTGATCGGCCCGCCGTTGGCCAACAGCGCGGCACGCTCGATCGCATTCTTCAGCTCGCGCACGTTGCCCGGCCACGGATAACCCAGCATCGCCTCGCGTGCGGCGTCGCCAAGTTCAGCACGGCCGGCGAGGAAGAATTCCGCCAGCGGCAGGATGTCGTCGCTGCGCTCGGTCAGCGGTGGCAGGTTCACCTCGATCACGTTGAGGCGGTAATAGAGATCCTCGCGGAAGGTGCCGGCACGGATCATCGCCTTGAGATCGGCATTGGTGGCCGACAACACGCGCACCTTCACCTGGCGCGTGCGGCCGGAACCGAGCCGTTCGAACTGACCGGTTTCCAGTACGCGCAGCAGTTTCATCTGGCCCGGCAAAGGCAGGTTGCCGATTTCATCGAGGAACAGCGTGCCGCCATCGGCCATTTCGAAGCGGCCTTCGCGCGCCTTGTTGGCACCGGTGTACGCGCCCGCGTCGGCGCCGAACAGCTCGGCCTCGATCAACTCGCCCGGCAGCGCGCCGCAGTTCACCGCAACGAACGCACCGCGCTTCACTGCGGAATTCGCATGCACGATCGCCGCGATGCGCTCCTTGCCGGTGCCGTTGGGGCCGGTGATCAGCACCTGCACGTCCGAACGCGCGATCTGGCAGGCCAGGTCCAACGTGCGCGCCATCGCTTCGGAGGCGAATACCAGACCGTCGAGGTCGTACTTGCACTGCAATTGCTCGCGGCGCAGGCGGCGTTCGCGACGGCTGCGCGTCATCTCGCGGGTGGATTCGGAAAGCTCCAGCAGGTTTTCCACCGTGGCCAGCAGCTTGTTGTCGTCCCACGGCTTGGCTAGGTAATCGGCGGCACCGGCCTTGACCAGCTCGACCGCGGTTTCCAGGTGCGTCCACGCAGTGAGCAGGATCACCGGCAGGTCCGGATGCTGTTCGCGGATCGCCCGGAACAGCGCCACGCCCTCCTCGCCCGAAGTAGTGTCGGCGGTGAAGTTCATGTCCTGGATCACCACGTCGACGGTCTCGCTTTGCAGCATGGCGAGACCCTCGTCGGGCATCAGCGCCGTGAGCGGGCGGATTTCGTGCAACGACAGCGCCAGCGACAATGCCTCGCCCACGGCCGGGTTGTCGTCGATGATCAGTACGGTTCGCATTTTTCTTCTGCACATGCGGACATGGATGCCGCTCGAGCCACAAAGGTTGCCATGACTATCGGCATGCGTATACCCGTCATACCGAACGCGTCGCCACTACCGGCGGCACCGACGCAGCGCGGCGGGCCGGTGCCAGCACGGCAATCTGTCCGAGCACCAGCATCAATACCGCGCCCAGCGGAAGGAACATCCATGGCAGGCTTTTCAGCTCGTACTGCTGCATCAGCAGTCGATTGCCCAGATAGGCCAGCAGCATGCCCAGTGCGACACCGATACCGACGATCAGCGCGTTCTCGACGAGGAAATAGCGCAGGATGTCTCCGCGCCGCGCGCCCAGCGCGCGACGGATGCCGATCTGCCGCGTGCGCTTCTGCACCCAGAAGCCGGTCAGGCCCATGATGCCGATCACCGTCACGATCACCACCATCAGGGTGACTCCCGCGAATAACCCCAGTGCGGCACGCCGATCTTGGAATGCTTCATCGCGACGCTCACTGTAGAAGCTGACATGCGCGGTAGAACTTGTATCCATCAATACGCCGAACTGGCGCTGGATGACTTTTTTCACGTCGGTCAGCGCCGCGTCGCGCATGGCTGGATCGACCCGTATCGCATAGGCCAGCCTTGACGTACTGCCGACGCGTTGGGCCAGCATCACCGTGTTATCCGCCCTGCCGTCGCTGGTCATGCCGATCTGATTGCGCATCAGATGCCGCACGATGCCGACCACTCGGAAACCTTTGCTGGCACCGATCTCGCTGTCCGTGAGCATCCCTCCCAGCGCATGGCCCGGCTTGAACAACTTCTCCGCCAGCGCCTGCGTGATAATGATTGACTGTGACGAAGACTTCACATCCGGGTCCTTGTATTCATCGGCCAGAAAATCACGCCCAGCCACCAGTCGGACACCGAGCGTCTTCACCAGCCCCTCGCCGTTGTACGCGTTCACCCCCACCGTGGCACCGCTGTCGCCTTTCAGCGCCATGATGTACAGATCGGTCAAAACCATCGGTAACCCACCGGAAGCCGACGCCGCACGCACGCCCGGCACTTGCCGCAAGGCGATCTCACCGGCATGCACTTCGGCGGCGGTCCATTCGCGGTCAGGCAGCGACAGTTGGTCGATCAGGATCAGCTCGTTCTCGGCCACGCCGCTGGACGCGAGCATCGGCTCCAGTTGCTGCCACACCAGAAACAGCACATTGCACAGGATGGCGCAGGCCATGGTCACCTGCAGCAGCACCAGCAAGGGCATCAGGCTGTGCCGACGCAAGGTGTCAAACAAAATACGGATAGACATGATCGAATCCCTCAATCGCTTTTGATCTGCAGCCCCGGCTCCACCGCCGATGCACGCCAGGCTGGCACCACGCCCACCAGCACACCCACCAGCAGCGCCAGTGCGAACAACGCGCCGAACATCAGTGGATCGAGCCGTGCCAGGCCGGAGAATTCATTGCCCTGGTGCCGCAATATCCACAGGCCAAGCAAGGTCAACGGCAACGCCAGCACACCGCCCACCAAACACACCGCGCCAGCCTCCAGCACGTGCTGCACGAACACCGAAAGGCGCGGCGCGCCCAGGGCACGGCGTATGCCGATCTCCGCGCTGCGATGCAGGAACCGAGCCGCCAGCAGCCCCGCCACATTGAACATGCACAGCAACAGGAACGAACCGGCCAGCCAGACATTCAGGCGCACACTCTGCGGCACCACGTCCTTCAACTTCAGCCATTCGGCCACACCAAACAATTGCGCCTGCGGCTTCTTGCCGAAACCGGCCAGCGCCTTCTGCTGCTCGGCGTAATGGGTCAGGTACTCACTGTAATCGGCCACCTGTTTGGGCGTGTCCAACTGCACCCAGAAACCCAGCGACGAACAGTGCACGGGGTTACTGAAATCACCATCGTTTTTCGCGCCCTCTGCCGGAGCATCGCAACCGTCGGAATCGGTGGGTGACAGGCCCGCATCCAGCGCCGCCAGATAGGGCGCGTAAAGATTTTCTCCACCATCACTGCTGAACGCGCCCCAGTTCAAACTGTAAAAACGCGGCTGCGTCACATACGGCTCGATCACCCCGATCACCCGGAACAGCGTCTTGTTGAGCCGCACGCTGCGACCGACTGCATGGATGCTGCCGAACAGCTTTTGCGCCAGATCAGTGTCGATCACCGCCACCGGCACGCGTGCGGCTTCTTCGGCGGCATTCCAATTGCGCCCTTCACGCAGCGCTACGCCGAACATCGGCATGAAATCCGCGCTGGTCGCCAGAATTCCCTGCAAGCTTTCCGTATGCTTGCCATCGTCCGATGTCTCGTTGGCAGTCATGCTCGCCACCACCGCCTGCCCTGCCGCCCGGCGCGACGACAGCAACGCCTGTGCATCGGCCAGCTTGATCCGCCGGTAAGCATTGGGGTTCGTGGTGATGCCGTTCAGCGCCATGTCGGCCGAAGCACCGTTGTTGGGCTTGGCCAGCACTGTATCGACCCAGGCCAGATACAGATGCTGGCTGCGACCCGGCAGCGGATCGGCCGACAGCACGTGCAGCAGCACCAGCGTGGTCATGCAGGCCGACAGACCCAGCGCCACCGTCAGCACCACCAGCAGCGTGCTTTTCGGGAACCGCCGCAATCCGCGCAGCGCCAGTTCGAAGTTGTAGCTCATCTTTTCTGCCTCCCTGTGCCAGCTTCATCCGTTGCACTCGACCACACCGGTTCAAACAGCCCGCGTCGCCACCACTGGAGGCACCCGCGCCGCGCGCCGCGCTGGGCCGAGCACTGCCAACTGGCCCAGCACCAGCATCAGCACCGCACCCAGCGGCAGGTAGATCCACGGCAGTCGTGCAAGCTCATAGTGCCGCATCAACCACAGGTTGATCGCGTAGGCGGCAAGCAAGCCGAGCAGCACGCCGGTGCCGACCACCAGCAGATTCTCGATCTGCACCGCATGCAGGATGTGGCTGCGCTGCGCTCCCAGCGCACGTCGCACGCCGATCTGCCGCGTCCGCTGCTGCACCCAATAGCTGGTCAGGCCCATGATGCCGGCCAGGGTCACGACCAGCACCACCACGCTTACGCCAGCCAGTAACCAGACCGCCGCTTTCGAGCGGGCCAGCATGCGATCCCGCAGATGGCCGTACATCTCGTACTGCGGCTCGAAACCCTGCACCAGTTCGTTGCCAAGCTGGTGTTCGATGGTGGCCTTGATGCCCTTGCGCACCCGCTCGATATTGGTCGTGTTGGTGCGTACGCCGAACACCGGCACCGGAAACATGCCCGGTATTCCAGGGAACAGCATGCTGTAGTCGATGTCGTCGCGGTCGTCCTGGCCCAGCTGGTTGCGCATCAGGTGTTCGACCACGCCGACCACCGTGCGCCGTCCGGCATCGGCGGCGTCACCGATGCGCACCACCTTGCCTAGTGCCTGTCCATCGGGGAACAACTGCTCGGCCAGCGCACGCGTGATGATCGCCGGTCCGTTGGCATTGATGCCGACATCCTTGTACTGCGTCGCTTTTTCGCTGGCGCTGAAATCGCGCCCGGCAACCAGCTTCAGATCCAGCGTATCGACCAGGTTGTCGCCGATATAGACGGCCGAATCGCCCCGGATGCCCGTGCCGTCCGCGAGCACATTGCCGTTCATCTGCGCCGTGGTTTCCATGGGAAACGAGCCGGCGATGCTGACAGCGGCCACGCCCGGCAACGCGCGCAATGCCACCTCCACCTCTTGCAGCCGACTCTGCGGCCAGGGCTGTCCGCGCGAGGCGATCTGCCAGGCCACGATCAACTGGTCCGGCTCGCCCACGCCGTCCGGTGTGAGAATCGGCACCAGTCGCTGCTGCAGCAAGAAGAACGCATTGCAGGCAATAGCGCAGGCCAGCGCCACCTGCAACACCACCAGCAGAGGCATCAGGCGATGGCGTAGTAACGGCTTCACGATATGTCGCATGAGTTGTTCCTTATGCCTGCTTGATCTGCAGTGCCGGCGGCAAGCGGCAGATGCGCCAGGCCGGCAGGATGCCCACCAACAGGCCCACCACCACGGAAAGCAACAACAAGCCAATGAATGCGGACACGCTGAAACTCGCCGCATCGGCATAAGCCACCGGCTGCATGCGAACGATCCACAAACCTAGCCAGGTCAACGGCAACGCCAGCACGCCGCCGATCAGACCCAGCACACCGGTCTCGACCAGATGCTGCGCAAACACGTGCCAACGCGAAGCACCCAGCGCTCGGCGAATCGCCACGTCCGCCTGCCGACGCAGAAAGCGCGCCGCCAGCAGTCCAGCCACGTTGACCATGCACAGCAGCAGAAACGCACCGGCCAGCATGGCGTTGAGCCGCACGTCGTCGGGAACCACTCGGTTGGTGGTCATCCACGCCTGCGTGCCATACAGCGCGGGCTTGGGTGGGTACGCAAAATGTCCCGAGGCATGCTGCACGTCCGCGTAGCCGGTGAGGAACTGCTGGTACGTCACCACCGCCGCTGGCGTATCTAGCGCGAGCCAGGTTTCCAGCCAGCGGCATTTGCCGACGTCGGCGGACTGGAAACTCACCACTGCCGCATCCTTGCCGCATTCGCCGGACGTCAGCGGACCTATGCCTCCCCCCAGCGCCGCTTCCGCCGGCACAAAGAACTGCTCGCCCTGCCCCAGCACATTGCCGGAGTTGCGCGGCAAATCGAAGAACTGAGTGTGCGGCTTCCATGGTGCCGACACGCCGACCACCCGGAAACTGCGCGTGCCCATTGTCACGCTGCGACCTACCGCGTCCTGCGTGCCAAAAAGCTTCTGCGCCAGATCGGCATCGATCACCACCAGCGGCTCGTTCGCGGCCTGCTCGGCCATCGTCCACACACGACCGAAACGCAATGGCACGCCGAGCAGATCCAGCACCGGCCCATAGGCCATCAGCCCCTGCACTTGATCCGACGCCTTGCCATCGGGAGTTGCCACGCGTTCGTAGCTCTGTGCCAGCGCCACCTGCTGGCGTGCTCGGTGCGCGTCGACCAGTGCCTTGGCGTCGTTCAAGCCGAGGTAGCTGTCCGGCTTGTCCGGTCCCGCAGGATCCTTGTTGTCCTTGTCGTCAAGCGTCTCGCGCGCATCCATCGTCGCCACATACAGATGCGGGCTGATACCCGGCAGCGGATCGCCGGACAACGCACCGAAGATGGTCATCGCCGTCATGCACGAGGCAATGCCGATCGCCATCGTCAAAACCAGCAGCGCGACCATCGACAGGTTCTGCCGACAGCGACGCCAGGCCAGCGTCAGGTAGTAATGCAACATGCTTCGCCCCGGTAGCCAAACCGATTCATACCATGCCTCACGCTGCCCGCGTTGCGACCACTGGCGGCACCCGCGCTGCGCGCAGCGCCGGGCCGAGCACTGCCAGTTGCCCGAGCAACCACAGTACCGCGGCGCTGATCGGCAGGTAGAACAGCGGCAGTCGCGGCAGTTCGTAATGCTTCATCAGCAGCAGGTTGAGCAGCACCGCCAGCAACAGGCCGATAACAATGCCGCCGCTGACGATCAGGAAATTCTCGCCCTGGAAATACCGCAGGATATCCGCGCGCGTGGCACCGATCGCGCGACGGATGCCGATCTGCCGCGTGCGCTGCTGCACCCAGAAATTCGCCAGCCCGGTGATGCCCAGCGCGGTGACGAACAGCAGGCCGAGCGCCGACGCCAACAACAGGCCGATCATGGTGGTGTCGCGCTGGAAGTACTCGTCGCGGATTTGCGTAAACGTGCGGACACGTCCGGGCGGAATCAGCCGGTTCGAATCCAGTCGGGTGAGCGCGGCGACCGCCTCCGCGAGCACATGCTCGCGCTGCTCCGGCGCACTTCGCAGAACGTAAGTCACCTCGTTGTCGCCGGGCAACGATGGAACCAGCACACTGTCCTGGTTGAGTGCCTGTTCGCGCAGCCGTGGCCGCAGCAAGGTCTCGACGATGCCGACGATGCGCATCGGATGGCCATCGCCCGGATAGAGGCTTTGCCCCAGCGCCGATTGCCCATGAAACATGCGCTGTGCGAGCTCGCGGCTGATGATCGCGCTGGATACATGGGCGATGTTC
>DASWOQ010000006.1:0-124213 GCA_036398675.1 Rhodanobacter sp.
CGGCGGCAGCGGTGCCGTTGCACCGGGACCCACGATACAGCACACTTCTGCAGCGCACAGCGGCACTACCCCGGAGCAAAAAAACGTCTCACGTACTGCGGCGTCTCGGCGCCTCGCTGTTGGCTGGTGCTGCCTGTGCCCTGGTATCGAGCGCGGGGATGGCCGCCAGTGATGTCCTGCCCAGCGAAATACAGGCGACCTTAGTCCCGCGGGTCGAGACCTTCGACTACGTGCGGCGCGACGCCATGATCCCGATGCGCGACGGCGTGAAACTCAAGACCGTCATTCTCATTCCGCGCGGCGCCCAGCATGCGCCCATTCTGTTGAGCCGCACGCCCTACGGCGCAAGCTCGCGGATCTCCCGAAATTCCAGCGCGCATTTGACCACGATCATCGACAGCAGCGATGTGGTCGACGACGCCGTGGTCAACGGCGGCTATATCCGCGCGATCCAGGACATTCGCGGCAAGTACGGCTCGGAAGGCGATTACCTGATGAACCGGCCCTTGCAAGGACCCCTCAATCCCACGTCGGTGGATCACGCCACCGACACGTACGACACCATCGACTGGCTGGTGAAGAACACGCCGGAGTCGAACGGCAAGGTCGGCACCATCGGCATTTCCTACGACGGTTTCGAACCGCTGATGTCGCTGGTGCATCCGCACCCCGCATTGAAGGTGGCGGTGCCGATGAACCCGATGGTGGACGGCTGGATGGGCGACGACTGGTTCCACAACGGCGCGTTCCGCCAGCAGAACCTCTCCTATATCTACGAGCAGACCGCCAGCCGCGACAACACCATCAAGTGGTGGGCCGGCTATCGCGACGAGTACGATTTCTTCATGCACTACGGTTCCGCCGGCGCGCTGGCGCGCGCGTACGGCATGGAACAACTGCCGTTCTGGAACAAGGTGCTCGCGCACCCCGCCTACGATGCGTTCTGGAGCGAGCAGGCGGTGGACAAGCTGCTCGGCACGCAGCCGTTGAAAGTGCCGGTGATGCTGGTGCACAGCTTGTGGGACCAAGAAGACATCTACGGCGCCCTGGCGGTGTATCGCGCGATCAAGCCGAAGGACAGCAGCGGCAACATGGTGCGTCTGGTGATGGGCCCGTGGCATCACGGCCAGGAGATCGAGGACGCCAGTTCACTCGGGCTGATCCAGTTCGGCAGCGACACCGGCAAATACTTCCGCGAGAAAATCCTGCGCCCCTACCTTGCCCAGTACCTGAAGGACGGCGCGCCGAAAGCCGACCTTGCCCCAGTCACCGCATTCCAGACCGGCAACAACGAATGGCAACGCCTCGATCGCTGGCCGCTTGCCTGCGCCGAAGGCTGCCCCGCGAAAAGCCGCAATCTCTATCTCGAAGCGGGCAACCGGCTCGGCTTCGACGCACCGGTCGCCGGTACCGACTACGACGAGTACGTGTCCGATCCTGCACACCCGGTGCCATACCGCGCGCGGCCGATCCAGCCGATGGGTTACGACGTCGGCCAGACCTGGTCGCAATGGCTGGTCGACGACCAACGCGAAGCCTCCGGCCGCACCGACGTGGTCACGTATATCTCCCATGCGCTCACCGCGTCGCTGACCATTGCGGGCGCGCCCGAGGTGAACCTCGTCGCATCCACCAGCGGCAGCGACAGCGACTGGGTGGTCAAGCTGATCGACGTGTATCCCGACCAGGTCGCCGAACAACCCGAGCTCGGCGGCTTCCAGCTCGCGGTGTCGATGGACATTTTCCGCGGCCGCTACCGCGAAGGTTTCGCCGACCGCAAGCCGATCGCCGCCAACCAGCCGCTGCCCTACCGGTTCGCACTGCCATCGGCCAACCACGTGTTCCTGCCCGGCCACCGCATCATGGTGCAGGTGCAGTCGAGCTGGTTTCCGCTGTACGACCGCAATCCGCAGACCTTCGTGCCGAACATCATGCTGGCCAAACCGTCGGACTACGTGAAAGCCACGCAGCGCGTGTATCACGCACCGGCGCAGGCGAGCTTCATCGCATTGCCGGTGGTGGGAAACTGATGAAGGACGGAATCATCTGACTCGTCTGCCCGCATCGAAGCCCAAGAGATGAAGCGCTGGCCATGGATCGTCGTCGGGATCTGTTTCGCTCTGATGTGCACGGCGATCTGGTTCAAATACCGCTGGGTTGCAGCCGCGGATGAACAGCGGGAGACCAGGATCGGCGTCCGCTTTCTGACCCACGATGCCGACGCGGTCGACTATTGGCCCACTTTTTCACCGGACGGCAGGACGATTCTTTTCAGTCGTCTGGCGTTTGGTGAGAAGACATGGGCATTCTTTGCGGTGCCGACGCAAGGCGGGGAAGCGCGACCTTTCATTCATGTCGCCATCAACGTGTCGGCGACGCGTGCCAGTTGGTCCAGCAAGACCAACCTCATTGCGTTCACCAACATGGTGTCCGCACGCGCAAGCGAAACCTGGCTGGTACGCGGCGACGGCACACAAGCCAAGGTACTGACCATCCAAGGTGTATCCGACGAAACCGCTTATCCATCGTGGTATCCGGATGGAAACACGCTCGCCTTAATGGATGCGCATCAGGGTGTGCTTCAGCGCGTCGATGTCGTCAAAAATACCTCGACGGCCATCACGCATCACGATCAAGTCATGACCGGCATGCCCAGCGTGTCACCCGACGGACGCTGCGTTGTTTTCGCAGGTCAGAAAAATTCCGGGCAATCCTATGATCAAAACAAGAATTCGATATGGCTGATCTGCGATGGTGGTGAAGCGCACCCACTCGAAGCCGAATCTCTGCAAGGCCGCGCCCCTGCCTGGTCGCCGGATGGTCAGTACATCACCTTCGAAAGCAACCGTGGCAGTTTCATCAGCGCGTTCTACGCCATCTTTGTGGTTGATCGAAATGGTAAGAATCTGAGGCAACTCACACCGTTCTGGCTCAACGCCAATCACCCGGTCTGGTCGCCCGATGGAAAGCAAATCGTCTTCACGGCTCGACAGAAAAAATCTGGTTTGCAGTATGGAACGGGGATTGCGATCATCGATGTGCCATCACGATGAGCAAGCTCTGCTTATATGGATTCACCTCGGACGAGCTCGCTCCCCGCTTCCTTCGATGACGAAGGATTTGCGATTTTCGCTTCCGTGATTTCTGGTCAGGTATGCGACGAGATAGTGTCGGCGCTGGCTCGCCTTGAAAACGTTGGCGCCGGATCCCGTGCACTTATCAAGACCAAACTTTTCGTGGAAGTCGCTAACGCCATCCAGCAGCATCCCGGCATAAAGGAACTTTTGGCCGAGAACGTGAAACCTGTGCAATGCACATTGTTCGCGAAAGGATCAAATGCACTTTGGTCAGTGACACCGCATCAGGATCTGAGTATTCCGGTGCGCGAACAGCAGCAAATCATAGGCTGGCGTGGTTGGTCGCAGAAAGAAGGCATGACATTTGTTCAACCGCCGGACCTCGTACTGGAGCAACTCGTTGCGGTCCGCCTTCAGCTGGATGATCACTCACCCGAAACCGGCCCGCTGGAAGTAGTGCCGGGCACACATCTGCTCGGCAGACTATCCAATGCCGAAATCCTGAAGCAAGCGGGTGCCGGCAGATATCCATGCCTGGTTCCGCGTGGCGGCGCAGTGGTCATCCGACCGCTGATCATCCATTCGTCGGATAAGCCGAAAACAACTCAGCCTCGCCGCGTACTTCAATATCTGTTTGGACCGCCGCTGCCCGATGGCATGCACTGGGGAATCGACTAAGCAACCGGGACCCCCCGTCATTAATTAGCGTTGCAGCTTGAGTTTCGGTAGCAGTTACGGCTTCCCGCCCTGCAAGCCCGCCACATGCAGCGCAAGAATCCTGCGCAATTCCAGGATCGCCGCAGGCGTGTCCTGCACGCTGTGCCATGACGGGATGGCCAGTTCGGAATCGGCGCCGTCGAGGTGCGCGCTCTTGTACGGAACGACACCGTCGCTGGTGGTGGCCAGCGGACCGGTGGGTTTGTAGACGCCGACGATGGTGTGATAGCGCACGCGCGGCGAGATCGGCAGGTCGGCCGCGGCGACGATGAAGGGATCGGTGTCGCTGAGGTTGTCGATGGCGTTGGGCACGCGTATCGGCGTGATCTTGGAACCGTCGCTCTTGAGCAGGTCAGAAAGGCTGGCCATTTCCTTGAGCACGTTGACCGGCAGGCGGATCAGGTTGCCGATCCACCGCGCCAACCGGTTCTGCGCGTACGGCGTGCCGCGATGGGGCGACGCCATGAACACGGCACGTGTCACCTGCGGCATCGGCGTGAAGTGGAGATACGGCGCGAGGCGCTCGCGCAGGCGCGCACGCTTCTGTGGCGACAGGTTGGCGCGCACGGGCACGATGCCCCACAGTTTGTCGCCGCTGGAGGAAACGAGCAGGCGCGCGATGAGGCCGCCCATGCTGTGACCGACCAGCACCATGTTCTGCGAGGCGCGCGCACGGCCGGTTGGGTCGAAATGCTTCAGCGTTTCGTCGAGCGCCTTGCGGATCCCGGCGAGGTTCACCGGCACGGGCGCATTGGTCGGATAGTAGACCTCCCACACTTGGTAGTTGCGGCGCAGGCTTTCGTCGCCCATGACCTCGTTCGCCACGTTGATCCAGGCCTCGGGGCTGCTGGCCAGGCCGTGCAGCATCACCACGGTGAGGCGATCGGGATCGTACGGCTGCATCAGCAGAATGCGCGGCGTGGTGATGCCGCCCTCGCGACCCAGCAGCGAACGGATCGACTGGCTCGCGAAGCCCGAGCGTGCCAGCCACACGCCGTACGCCGCGGTGAAATTGGCGCCGAGCGGCACTACCCGGTCCCCCACGGCGACGGTGCCGTCGCGATACGGATCGCGGGCCAGAAGGCGCACCTGTTTCGTCGCGAGCACGCTGGCCAGCGTGTTGCCATCGAAGACCAGGGCGCCGGTCATCGACACATAATCAGGGTCGCGCCAAGGCACCCGGTTGTCCGGCGACTCGGGCGGCGCGACGGCCACGAAATCCGAGCCGAAGCCATCGCGCTGATAAACATTGCGCAGTCCCTTGAAGCGCAGGTCCGATGCCGGAATCAACTCGGTCGGCACGCGGGCGTCGCCAGCCAGCTGCACGTCGGTCTGTGGCCGCAGCACGGTCCAGCCGGCCAGCGAGGTCTGCGTCCACTGCATACCGAGCTGCGGCAGCGCGTGGAAGAAGCGCTGCACCGAACGCTGCACGGCGAAATTGTAGAAGCCGATCACCTGCACCTGGCGGAATTCGAACGCGCGATCGGAAGGCTGGCGCGCGGTATAGAAAAGATACGCGTACGCGTAACGCGCGGATTGCAGGTAAGCGTCCAGGGCGGCGTCTTCCATCGGCACGCCGGACTTCGCGGGATCGGCCTTGATCGCCCGGGCCATCCATAATTCGGAAAGCGTCGAAAGCCGCTGCTCGTCGGTCAGGCCGGGCGATCGGGCAAGCGTGTCGGTGCAGTCGGCAAAGTCCTTGGCGCAGGTGTCGGCCGTCAGGGCGACGACGTTGAGCGATTGCACGGTCCCGTCGCTCAAGCGGCCGCTGCCGAGCGTGTCGGCGCGGCGTTCGGTCACGTAGTCGTGCGGCTTGATGCGACTGACCCCGACCATCGCACATGCGTTGAGGCACAACAGCATGGCGAGCGTGGCGCATCGCACGATCCACATCCGCGTTCCGCTTCGCATGTACGTCTGGTTCCCTTGGCCGATGCCCGGTGAATTGTAGCCATGTGGACGGCGACAAAGGTTTCACCGTGGCCCGGAGCATGGATTGTCTTCCTGCGGTCAAAGCCGCACGCTTGCGCTATCGGATGATGGCTGGGGAAGAAATGACCAGGAAGCGCTGGATGTTCGGCCGGGCGGTGCTGATCGCATTGGCGGCGCTGGCAACGTTCGTGTCGGGTGCCTGGGGTGCGCTGGCGCTGTGGTATCAGCTGCCCGGCGGCACCGTGTGGCGCACGGCGGGAGGCGCGGTATGGGTATTGCTGGTGATCGCCCTCGCCGTGCTGGCGATCAGCCGCCGAAGCTGGATGCCGCTGGGCGTCTACGCGGTGACCTATGCCGTGCTGCTGCTGTGGTGGGCGAGCATTTCGCCGTCCAATCACCGCGTGTGGGCGGGCGATGTGGCACGCATGCTCACCGGCACGGTGCAGGGCGACGAAGTCACATTGCAGAACGTGCGCAACTTCACCTGGCGCACGGACGACGATTACGACGCGCATTGGGAAACCCGCCACTACGATCTGGATCACCTCGCCTCGGCCGATGCCGTGCTGTCGTACTGGGGCAGCAAGGCGATCGCGCACGCGATGGTGTCCTTCGGCTTCGACGACGGCAGCCACGTGGTGTTCTCGGTGGAAATCCGCAAGAAGCGCGGCGACCAGTATTCCTCGATCGGCGGATTTTTCCGGCAGTTCGAAACCATCCTGGTGGCGGCGGACGAGCGCGACATCATCCGCGTGCGCACCAACGTGCGTGGCGAGGACGACTACCTCTACCCGCTGCGCATGGACAAGGCCACGATGCGTTCGTTGTTCCTGTCCTACGTGCAGGCGGCGAACACGCTGTCGACCCGGCCCGCGTTCTACAACACGCTCACTTCGAACTGCACCACCATCGTCTATCGCATGGCACGCAAGATCGATCCGGGCCTGCCGTGGGACGTGCGCCTGCTGCTGACCGGCTACCTGCCGGAATACCTGCACAAGATCGGCGCGGTGGACCAGAGCGTTTCGGTGGAACAACTGCGCCAGCGCGGACGCATCACCGAGCGGGCGAGGAACACTTCCGCATCGGACGATTTCTCCAAAGCCATCCGCGTCGGGCTTTACTGATCCCGTCCCGGTCAGCCGGCAAGCTCGAAACGCGTGACGCGCCTGACCGGATCGGCTTCGACCAGCGTGACCTTCACGTCCGCGCCGAGCGGCAACGCGGAGGCACTCGACACGCCAGCCTCCACCGCGGGAGCGCGCACGATGACGGTGCCCTTGTGCGGATCGGCCGAAGACACCTCGGCGATCGCGCCGTCGAACGATTCGCCGATCCGCGGCGCAAGCACGGCGGCTTCGGCGAGATCGAGTACGGCTTTCTCGTATTGCCCGGCGCGATGGCCGGACGCCTGCATCGTGGCCGGCAGGCCGGGCAATGCCGCCAGCACCCATGCCGGTACCGGCTGTTTCGCACACAGGGCCACGCAGACTTCGCCGGTATAACGATCCACCAGCCGCCGCAATGGCGCGGTGGCGTGCGTGTACTCCGCGGCAATCGCCGATTGCATCGGCTGTGCCGGCAGCTCGCCGTCGAAGGCGACGTAGCCGGCACCACGCAACACCCTGGTGGAGGTGGTCAGCATCGCGACGTGCGTGTACCTCGACGGATCGAGCGAGCGGATGAAGTCGGGATAGCTCATGCCCGGCGGCCAGTCGATGGCAAGCGCCCTGGCGGTGATGCGCAGGCGGTCGAGGTCGCGCGGATCGGCTTGCGGCAGGGTCCGCAACAGGCCGACTTTCGCCTGCACCATCAACTGCGCAGCGGCCATGCCGGTGAGCAGCGAGATCTGTTCGTTCCAGTCCTCCACCGGCAGCCGCGCGCGGAAGGTCAACGTCCACTGCCCGTTGTCGACACCGATCTCCTGTTCGGGCAACGGCAGGCTCACGCCGCCGCGTGCGTGCTCGCGCTGCTTGCGCAGTTCGCCGATCTCGCGCAGCACGGCCCACATCGGCTCGGCAACGCCGGCATCGATGCATTGCTGCACGCCGGCGTAGTCGAGTTTGGTGCGGCTCTTCACGCGTGCCCGGCGCACGTCGATCGTGGCGATCTCGCCGACCTTGTCCAGCTCGATCGTCCACAGCAATGCCGGGCGAAGCTGGTCCGGCAACAGCGATGTCGCGCCTTCGGAAAGCACTTTCGGGTGCAGCGGAATCTTGCTGTCGGCACCATAGAGCGTTTCACCACGGCGGTTGGCCTCGAGATCCACGGCATCGCCGGCGGTGACGAACGCGGCGACATCGGCAATCGCGTAGTGGACGCGATATCCGCCATCGATGCACTCGACGTGCAAGGCCTGATCCAGGTCCATCGATTCGGGCGGATCGATGGTGACGAGCGGAATGTCGGTACGGTCCAGCTCCGGCAGGCGCGGCTGCATGGCCGCCTGCGCCGCGGCTGCCTCGACCTCCGGTGGAAATGCGGAGGGGAGTTTCAACTCGCGCTGGATATCCAGCATGCCCTGCGCGAGCGCGTTGCTGCCGGAGGCCTGCAGGTGGATGCGGCGGGTAGTGGTCGGCACAGGCGAAGTCCCTTCGTGATTTCTTCTGGTGGCGCCGTCGTGCAATGCATGACAGACGCATGTCGTTTCCAAAATATACATGCGCCAGGCCGGCCCGAAAGCATGGCGCGGCCCCGGATCCGCACTGGCGCCCGGGACTTCCGCACGCCATCTTCAGGGTGTAGAAACAGCAGGGCCATTCCCGTCATCGATGCCCATGTCCGATACAAATCTGCTGATCCGCCTCGCCGAGGACGACGACGATTTCATCCTTGCACTGGTGCCCCGCTTCGTGGATTTCACGTTGCCGCCATGGCGGCGGCGGCACGAATGCATCGAAGGCATCCGCGACGACCTGACCGGACACCTGGAAGACCAGCCGCCGAACGACTTCCTGTTCGTGGCCGAAGATGCCGATGGCGACCGCGTCGGCTTCATCGAACTGCAGAAGACCCAGGATTTCTTCACCGGCCGCAGCAACTGCCATGTCAACAATCTGGCGGTGGCGCCCGCTCACGAGCGGCGCGGTGTCGCCAGGGCGCTGATGGCGCACGCGGAGGAATGGGCGCGCGAGCATCGCTGCGCACTGGTGACGCTGGCGGTGTTTCCCGGCAACGAACGCGCGCGTGCACTGTACGAGTCCTGCGGCTACGCGACCGACCTGCTGCGGCTGGCCAAGCCGGTGCGTTGAAACGGATGCCCATGCATCGCCTCAGCGACTGCGGCCATCGAACTTCCTGACTTCGAGTCCGGCAAGGTCGACGCCTTCCAGGCAACGCACGTTGATCGACGCCATCGGCTGGCCGCCCGGGCCGTTGCCGAGCGCGAAGGGCGCGCAGCCGCAGTTCGTGCAGAACCGATGTTCGATGGCATGCTTGTTGAAGCGATAAGTGGCGATTGCGGCGTCCGGCGTATTCAGGGTGAGCTGTTCGCGCGGCACGAACCACAGCAGATAACCCTTGCGACTGCAGTGCGAACAGTTGCACTCCATCACCGTCTGCAGTTCGCCCTCGACGTTGTACGCGATGCGCCCGCAATGGCAGCTGCCGTGATATTTCATGGAAGCACTCTCCTGTGGAGCATCCAGTATTCGTTCGACGTCCGGGTGCGGCAAGGTCGTGTCCCGCGGACACGACGAAGTGGTCAGATACAAAAAAAGAGAGGGTGCCTGCGCACCGTCTCTTTTTTGCTTGTCTTGCTTGCGCTTGATTGCAACCACCGGGGCAGTTGCGATGGTTCAGGCGATAGCTAGTTCTTGGTTGCGCTGGCAGCTTCTTCGGCCTGCTCGCGCTCGCTCAGGCGCTGCGCGAGGCGATCGATGTTGGCCAGCGAAAGCAGGTGCGCATAGACCCAGCCCAGCACGCCTTCGCGCAGCAGTTCGTGGGTGGTCTTCTCGTCCAGTGCACGCAGTTTTTCCTCATTGACCACGAACAGGCCATTGAGGTTGATCGCCCTGCCTTCCTGGCCGTCCTTCGCGTCCTTCTGCAGGCGCACGTTGCGCGGCTCGAGCAGGTTGTGCTTGACCAGTTGCTGCATGAACCACTTGGTGCGCGCCACGTTCTGCTGGAATTCGCCGAGGAAGCTGACGGCGTTGGTCAGCAACTCGGTATCGGTGCCGTCTTTCTTGAACAGCCGCTCGCCCTCATCGGCATTGAAGCCCTCGTACTGCTCGTCGAGGAACACGGTGAAATCCTCGCCTTCCTGCCCGGCCGGCTTTTCGGCCAGCACGAACGGGTAGCGGCGCACGAACGCGGGAACATACGTGTTCGCGGCCCAGATGCCATCGGCGTCGACGTACAGGTTCTCGTTCTGGCGCAGCCCGAGCAGGGCCACCGGGCCGGCATCGGCGATGTCGTTGCCGGCGAATACGATCAGCAGATCGCGGGCAGCCACGCCGAATTCCGCGCCGGTCAGCGGCACCGAGTGCGCGTTCATCGCGAACTTGACGTTCGGCACGCCTTTCAGGCGCAGGTCCTTGTGTTCGGTGCGGTTGAGCGGAACCGGACGCTCGTAGAAAAGAACTTCAGCCACGTTGCTACCTCTGCCCCGCCGTGCCGGGGTCGCTACCGAAGCTCCCCCTCCCAAACCCGGCGTGGGGTCTGTGTTGATCGCCGATTGTATCAGCGCTTCCATATCAGCGCTTCAGCGCGGGGTGACCGCCCCTCGATGGCTTCAGAACGGCATTTGCATGCGAATTGCAATGAAATTGTTCTATGCTGGCACGAACGGAACATCTCGCATTGCCGAAACGCTCTTTCGAAGCCATGGCTGAAGGACGGATTACATGCTGATGGAAGTGCCACACCGGTCCGATCTCCAATCGACCCGGGTACTGTCGCTGGACGCCGCCGGCCGCATCCTGGACTGGATCAGCTGGCAGGACGCGGTTTGCCTCTATGTCCGCGATGCGGTCGCCTGGACCTTGGGCGACCCCTGCCTCACCGTGCACGGCGGCATCAACCGCGCCGGCACCCAGAGCCTGATGCAGTTGCATCCGATCATCGCCAGCACCGGCCACTGCCGCGACCACGCGATCGACCCCGCGCCGGCGCTCACCAATACCGCGCTGTTCGCCCGCGACCGCCATATCTGCCTTTACTGCGGCATCCACTACAACCGCGGCGAGTTGACCCGCGACCACGTGATGCCGGTGTCCAAGGGCGGCCTCGACGAGTGGGAGAACGTGGTCAGCGCCTGCCTCGCCTGCAACCTGAGAAAGAGCAACCGCACGCCGCAGCAGGCGCACATGCCGCTGCTGGCGGTGCCCTACCGGCCGAGCTGGGTCGAGCACCTGATCCTGTCCAACCGCAACATCCTGGCCGACCAGATGGAGTTCCTGGTCAGTCATTTGCCGCGGCAACGCCGGGCTGCGCTCGCCTGATCGCTCCGGATCGGCGGCCAGCGCGTCCTTCTTACATATGCAGGCTCCTCCGCGCTGCGCGTACCCGGCGCGCAGGCGGCGGCAAACCTGTGCGCCCCGGCTCTTTCACCTCCCCGCCCTTGCCCCGCCTTGCCGCTGGACCAACAATAGGCGGATGAACGATCTTTCCCGCTACCCCCGCCTTGCCCCGATCGAGACGCCGGCAGACCTGCGCCGCGTGCCCGACGACGAGTTGCCGGCGGTCGCCGACGAGTTGCGCCAGTACCTGATCGAGGCGGTGGCCAGCTCCGGCGGGCATTTCGGCGCGGGACTGGGCGTGGTGGAACTGACCGTGGCGCTACACCATGAATTCGATACGCCGAACGATCGCCTGGTATGGGACGTCGGCCACCAGTGCTACCCGCACAAGATCCTCACCGGCCGGCGCGAGCGCATCACCACGATCAAGAAGAAGGACGGCCTGGCCCCGTTCCCGCGCCGCGAGGAGAGCGAGTACGACACCTTCGGCGTCGGCCATTCGTCGACCTCAATCTCCGCGGCGCTGGGCATGGCGATCGCGGCGCAGCGCAAGGGTGATCCACGCAAGATCGTCGCCGTGATCGGCGACGGTGCGATGACCGCCGGCATGGCGTTCGAAGCGCTGAACCACGGCGGCGACGTCGAGCCGGACATGCTGGTGGTGTTCAACGACAACGGCATGTCGATCAGCGAGAACGTCGGCGCACTGACCAAGATGATGGCCCGCGCGATGGCCAGCCAGACGCTCAACACCTGGCGCGAACGGGCCAAGCGCGCGATCCCGAAACAGTCGTTCTTCGGCCGCTGGTTCAAGCGCTGGGAAGAGCACGCCAAGGGCATGTTCGTGCCCTCGACCCTGTTCGAGGAACTGGGCTTCCACTACACCGGCCCGATCGACGGCCACAACATTCCGCAGCTTTTGCAGGCGCTGCGCACGGTGAAGAACCTGCCTGGCCCGCAGCTGCTGCACGTGATCACCACCAAGGGCAAGGGTTACGCACCGGCCGAGCAGGCACAGATCGAGTACCACGCGGTCGGCCCGTTCGATCCGCAGGCCGGCCTCGCGAAAAAATCCGGCCCAGCCAAGCCGACCTACACCGACATCTTCGGCGACTGGCTGTGCGAACAGGCGGCGGCCGACCCGCGCTTGCTGGCGATCACCCCGGCCATGCGCGAAGGCTCCGGGCTGGTGCGCTTTTCCAAGGAATATCCGCAGCGCTATTTCGACGTGGCGATCGCCGAACAGCATGCGGTGACGCTGGCCGCCGGCATGGCCTGCGAAGGCGCAAAGCCGGTCGTGGCGATCTACTCCACCTTCCTGCAGCGCGCCTACGACCAGGCGATCCACGACGTGGCGCTGCAGAATCTCGACGTCACCTTCGCGATCGATCGCGCCGGCGTGGTCGGCCCCGACGGCGCGACGCATTCGGGCAGTTTCGATCTCAGCTTCCTGCGCTGCCTGCCGAACATGGTGGTGATGGCGCCAGCCGACGAAAACGAATGTCGCATGATGCTCAGCACCGGCTTCGAATACGCCGGGCCTGCCGCGGTGCGCTATCCGCGCGGCAGCGGTCCGGGCGCGGCGATCCATCGCGAGCTCGACACCTTGCCGATCGGCAAGGCCGAACTGCGCCGGCGCGGCCATCGGCTCGCCCTGCTGAGCTTCGGCACCATGCTGGCACCGGCTGCGACGATCGCCGCCGAACTCGACGCCACGCTGGTCAACATGCGTTTTGTCAAACCGCTGGACGAGGCGATGCTGATCGAGCTGTCGAAGACCCACGACGGCTTCGTCACGCTGGAAGACAACGCCATCGCCGGCGGCGCCGGCTCCGGCGTGGCCGAATGCCTCGCGGCAAACGGCATCGTCAAGCCGATCCTGCACCTGGGCCTGCCCGATGTCTATCTGGAGCATGGCAGCCGCGAGGAAGTGCTGGCGATGGCCGGACTCGACCTGGCCAGCATCCGTCGCGCGATCCGTGCCCGCTTCCCGCCGGTCAGCACGTCGAGCGTCGCCAGCGTCGGCTGAGCCAGCCGACGCGAACCGGAACCCTGCCTACAGGCGGCCGCCGGAAACGCGGTCGCGCTGTTCCAGGTCCTGCGCGGTGAATACCTCGACGTAGCCTTCGGCCGCGAGCAAGCCGCGGGCCGCGTCGGCCTGGTTCCAGCCGTGTTCGAACAACAGCCATCCGCCCACTTCGAGATGTCCGCGCGCATCGCGCACGATGCGCCGGATGTCGTCGAGACCATCCTGGCCTGAAGCCAGCGCGCCGGCCGGCTCGAAACGCAGGTCGCCCTGCGCCAGGTGCGCATCATCCGCTTCGATGTAGGGCGGGTTGGAAACGATCAGGCCGAAACGACGATCGGCGAGCGGCGCCAACCAGTCGCCCTGGACAAAACCGACGTTGGCGATGCCCAGCCGCTGCGCATTCCGCCGCGCGAGGTCGAGCGCGGCGGCACTGGCATCGGTGGCCGTGACCTGCACGAGCGGACGCTCGCTGGCGATCGCCAGTGCAACCGCGCCGCTGCCGGTGCCTAGATCCGCCACCGAAAGACGCCGATCGCGCGGCAGCCGTTGCAGCGCCAGTTCCACCAGCAGTTCCGTTTCCGCGCGCGGGATCAAAGTGGCCGGCGTCACCTCCAGTTCCATCGACCAGAAACCGCGCCGCCCAGTGATGTAAGCCACCGGCTCGCCGTGCGCACGACGCTCGACCAGCACCGAGTACGCCATGCAGACACCCGCATCCAGTTCGTCCTCGGCATGCGAGAACAGCCAGCTGCGAGGCTTGCCCAGGACATGCAGAAGCAGCGCCTCCGCATCGCCCCGCTCGCCAAGGCGCGTGGCAGCCGCGGCAAGCATGTGGCGCAGTTCAGTCATCCTGCTGTGTGCTCATGGCGATGATGGATCAGGGAGCATGCGTGTGCCGCACGTCATGACGGCCCGGCGCAGTGTAAAGGTTGCCTGGTCGATATATACCGGCGCAGCAATGGCTTGATGCTCCGTCTGCCGCCTCGGCGCACAACATCGCCGGAACAGCGAGTCCAAAAAAGCCGGGCAATGAAGCCCGGCTTTCTTCACCGTGTCCCCGTCGACTCTCAGCGGATCGCCGATGGATCCTGCTTGGCCTTCAGCGCGCTGCAAAGCTGGATGCCTTCGCTGGTCTGCGCCAGGCCGCGTTCGATGCCGGCAGCGTCGTTCGCGCGCGCCTTGAAGAATGCCTGCAGGCGTTCCACTTCGGGCGCCGAGCAGCCGCCGCGCGCCGCAAGGCCCGGCAAACGTCCGCCGGAGAAGCTGCCGGTGCGCTTGAGGATCTGCGGATAGTGGCTGGTGAACCACTGCCACGATGCATTGCGACCGGCTTCGGTGTTGCGGCCACCGGTCAGCAGCATGGCCATTTCGCCGACCTTGACCTGCGGGTTGAGCGCGAAGTTGCGCACCTCTTCGGCCACCGCCGGATCGTTTGCCGCGGACAGCCCGGCAAGCATGGCGTTGCGCAATGCGGCGTCGCTGGTCTTGGGCAGTTCGGCGATCAACGCATCGACGGCGGGCTTGCCTTTTTCCTGCACAGCCACGCCCAGCGCGTCACCCAGCAAATCGGGATCGGCGGCGGCCAGGTTCAGGCGTCCGTCCGCATTCGGCTTCAGCGCGGCCTCGCCCTGCTTCAGCAATGCCGCACGCACTTCGGGCACCTTGAAGCCGAGCGCCAGGCTGTTCGCGAGTTCGCTGCGCAATAGCGAGTTTTCCTCCGACTCGCCGTACTTGCGCTGGTAGCCGAGCTGTTCGAGCCTTGCCAGATAGGCATCCTTCACCCAGGCGGCGAGCACGTTGCGCTGGGCGTCGGTGGTCGCTTCGTTGCGGTAGATCCACTGCACCTGTGCCAGCGGCGCCGTGGCCACTTCGCTGATCTTCGACGCTGTCAGCGGCTTCAGTGCGGCGAGCGCGTCGCCCGCGTCGATGTCGCCGTGGCGGAAGCTGGCGTCGATCGCATCGGCATAGGCGAGTTGCTCGGTGTCGGTGAGCTTGCCGAACGCCGCGGTCAGACCGACCAGTTCCTGCTTGCCCAGGCTGAAGCGGTAGTAGCCGCTGGCGTTGGCGTTCGGCATCACCCAGGTCGGATTGCTGGCTCCGGCCAGCACCATCGAACCGCTGGCCTGGTCGAGCATCTCGCAGCTGACCTTGCTGCCGTCAACGGTGCCGTAGCGCACGCACACCGGCACGCCCCACACGCGCTTGCTGTCGCCGGTGCTGCCCACCGGCAGGTAGCGGCTCTGGCTCAGGTTGAGCACGGTGTTGCCGTTCTCCTGCGTAAGCGAGGTCTGCACGTACGGCACGCCGGACTGGTCGAGGAAGCTGTTGAACGCGTGCTTGAACGACTCGCCCTTGCCGGCGGCCTGCGCGATCGACGACACCAGGTCGTTGGCCACCGCATTGCCGAACTTGTGTTTCTGGATGTACGCGCGCATGCCTTTCTGGAACGTCTTCTCGCCCACGTAGTTCTCGAACATGGCGATCACGCCGGCCCCCTTCTGGTAGGTGATGCCGTCGAACGCGGTCAGGATGTCGCCGTTGCCGCTGATCGGCTGGCGGATGCGCCGTGCGCTGACCAGGCTGTCATTGGCCATCGCGCCCTGCGCGCCGTCCACGCGGTCGAGATCGGCGCGGTATTCCGGATGCACCTGCATGGTGACCTTCTGCTGCATCCAGGTGGCGAACGCCTCGTTGAGCCAGATGTCGTTCCACCATTCCAGCGTCACGGTGTCGCCGGTCCACTGGTGCGCCAGCTCATGCGCGGTGACGTTGAACGAACCCTGCACGTTGCGCGCCGGCGAATCCTTGTCGAGCAGCAGCAGCCAGTCGCGGAACGTCACCAGGCCCGCGTTTTCCATCGCGCCGGCTTCGAAGTCCGGCGCGGCGAGCACGTCGAGCTTGTCCCACGGATAGCCGAAGCCGTAATAGTTTTCCAGCGCGTGGATGATGCTCGGCGTTTCGCTCAGCACGTGCTGCATGCGGTGGCCTTCGCCATTCGCGGCGACGCCGCGCAACTGCAACGGCTTGGCGCGATAGGCGGTGGGCGAAATGTCCGGGCCCTTGACGATGTCCCACGGACCCACGCCGAACGCGACCAGGTAGACCGGCAATGGCAGGGTCTGCGCGAAGGTCAGCGTTTTCCAGCCCTTTCCGGCCGGGACTTGCTTCACCTGCTGCGTGTTCGCCACCGCGGTGTCGGCTTCGGGAATCGTCAGGCTGATGTCGAACGGCGTCTTGAAGCCGGGCTCGTCGAAACTTGGGAACGCGAAGCGCGCGCTGATCGGTTCCATCTGCGTCATCGCGTACGGCTGGCCTTTCGCGCTGACCTTGTACAGGCCCTGCAACTGCGCATTGAGCGGCGCGGTGTATTCGAAGCTCAGCGTGAGTTCCTGCGGCTTGAGCGTGCTGCCGAAATCCACCCGCACCACGCCGGCCTTCGGGTCCACCTCGACGTACTTGCCGGCATGCACCTTGCCCGCGGCGTCGGTGATCTCGACCCTGGACACCTTCAGCTCCTTACCGTCCAACCACAGGTGGTCGGAGGCCTGTGCCAGCTTCACCTTGATCGCCGTGGTGCCGGAGAAATCCTGCTGCGCCGGATCGGCCTTGAACGCGATCCGGTACGACTGCGGCACTGCCCATTGCGGCAACCGGCCCTGTGGCACCTGCTCGGGGGTGGCGGCAAACGAGGCGCTGCAGCACGCAGCGAGGGCAGTGAGCAGAAGCGGGCGAACGAGACGACGCATGAGGATTTCCGGTAGAAAGGGAACCGCAAACTAGGCCCTGGCATGACGAAAGTCACAGTGCCAGAAGGCATGGCTACGCCCATCGGCCAAGGCCGTTTCCGCTATAGTTCGGAGCTTGACCGACGCAAGATCCCGTGGAGTCGATGACGCAAGCCTCCCTCACCACCAGCCCGCATGGGCCCCGGCTGAATGTCGCCGTGCTCGATGACGATGCGGCCCTGCGTGAGGAAATCCTGATCCCGGGCCTGCAGGATTTCGGCTTTGCCGTGACCGGCGCAGGCACCGCGGCCGGACTCTACCGGCTCATGCTGAGCCAGCAGTTCGACATGGTGGTGCTCGACATCAGCCTGCCTGACGAGGACGGCGTGACCGTGGCAAGGCATCTGCGCGAACTGTCCGGGCTGGGCATCATCATGCTTACCGGCGAGCGCAACAGCCGCATGCACGTCCGCGCACTGAACAGCGGCGCGGATACCTACCTGACCAAACCGGTGGATATCGACGTACTCGCTGCCGCACTGCACAGTCTTCACCGGCGGCTGAAAGTCGGCGCGACGTCCGCATCCTCCCAGGTATCGCCGGCTTCGACCGGAGAAACCGGCGAGTGGCGCCTGGACACCGACGGATGGTGCCTGATTGCGCCAAACGGCACGGTGCTGGCGCTCACCGCTCCGGAGCGGTGCGTTCTCAATGCACTGGCAGCTGGCCGTGGCGCTCCTGTGGCACGAGAGAAGCTGATCGAAGCGCTGAGCGAGGATGTGTATGGCTTCGATCCCCACCGGCTGGAAATGCTGGTCCACCGGCTACGCCGCAAAACCCTCAACGGGGGCGCCGGCAACCTGCCGCTGATGACCTCACGCGGCAATGGCTACCTGTTTGTCATGCGGCCCTGAATTGCGGTGCGCATCTCCATGCTCCGAAGTGACTATCCAACCATCATGTGTCCGCATGTTCCATGGCCAATGGCAGTCGGATCTGGAACGTCGTGCCGACACCTGACGCGCTTTCCACAATGATGCTGCCGTCATGGGCGGCGATCAGATCATTCACCACCGCAAGCCCCAGTCCGGTACCGAACCCAATGGGCTTGGTGGTGAAGAAGGCTTCGAAGATCCGTCGTCGCACGTCCTCCGGCATGCCATCGCCATTGTCCTTGAGCACAAGCTTCAGCTCGTTTCCGTCGGTCGCCGCCGTCACTGAGAAGATACCTCCCTCCGGCATCGCATCACGTGCATTGGAGGCCAGATTGAGCAACATGAGTTCGAACTGCGTACGATCCATACGGATGGGCAATGCCTCCGACACCATCCCGAGTTCGATTCGGACATCCGAATCGAACAACTGTCGCAGCATGGGCTGGATGTCGCGCAATGCCTGGGCCGCGTCGAACACTTCCAATCGCGGCGTATCCTGGCGGCTGAAGTTGAGCAGCTTGCGGCTGATCGCCAACGCGCGGTGCGCCGCCAGTTCCACGCCTTCCAAGGCGCCAAGCAGCGCTTGCGTACCCTGGTCGGCCAAGCGTTCACGCCGCGCCGCATAGCCAAGCACCACATTCATCACATTGTCGAAATCGTGCGCCACGCCGCTGGCGATACGACCGGCAACCTCCATTTTCTGCGCATGGATCAGTCGCCCCTGCGCTCGCTCGCGCTCCGCCATCTCTTGCTCAAGACGTCGGTTTGTTCGTTGCAATTCGAGCCCGCGCAGGTTGGACTCATCCAGGCTTTCGCGTAACGCAGCAATGGTCCTGTCCAGCACCACGGCGACTACCATGTAACTCACGGCCATGGAATATTTATGGTTCAGATCCCACGAAATATTTCCCTGCGGCATCTGCCGGATCATGTCCGACAAAGTACCGACGGCGAACACCAGCAACAGGAGACCATAGGTCGTCCAGAGCTCACGCCGTCCAAGCATCAGGCCACTCAGCCCGAGCAATAGCAGGGGAAACGGATCGCTACCGAGACGAATAAGGCCGATCGCACCGTAAGCCAGCGCCGCAAGGAGCAACATGATGCCGAGATAAAGCTTGACCGCCTCGCGAAATCGCCCCTGCCGTATCCAGTACAGGCTGGTCCAGGCAGCCGCCATCATCAGCAGCTCCGTTGCTACATCCATAAGCAGGCCAGACGGAGTCATCGACCTACGGAACGACTGATTGCATAGGTGAATCACCTTGTTTATCGGTAACAAGGTGCCCATGCAAATCAGCAATACCTGCATGAACGGCGCATTGCGGCGGTCTACAGGATCAGCAACCGGGGTATCGCCAAGCCAGCGACTAATACCCACCCACGCATTTCTGACCTTCACTTCAGTCGCGCTCCATCGGCATCATCCACGCCGCCCGGGCAAAGCCGACTGCGGGAACGAGGCCAGACGCAACAACCCGGGCGACGTCCACGACTCCAGTTGGTAACCGTCCAAGGCCGCCTCGTCGATGCCTGTTTCCGACAGCGCCAGAGGCAATTTCAACCGGAACGTGGTCCCCGCACCAGGAACACTCTCGACCGCGATGTTGCCGCCAGCACGTTCGACCAGATCACGCACCACCGCCAGTCCGATGCCGGTACCGCTGCCTGGCGGCTTGGTCGTGTAGAACGGCTCGAAAATCCGGGGCGCTACCGCCGCGGGTATGCCATGGCCGGTATCGGCTAGCGTGAGTTCTAGAAAATCCTCATCCAGACTCCTGCACGCTGCCACCGTGAAACGGCCTCCTTCGGGCATGGCATCGCGAGCGTTGGAAGCCAGGTTCAGCAGCACCAGCTCGAATTGCCCACGATCCATATGGACCGGAATCCTGTCTTCGCCAGTTTTGACCGTCAGGCGAACATCGGCCAGGAACAGCTGGCGCAGCATCGGCTGCAGCTCTCGCACCGCATCTGCAACATTGAACACTTCGGGATGCGAAATATCCTGCCGACTGAAGTTCAACAGTTTGCGACTGATCGCCAAGGCGCGGTGTGCGGCCAGCTCCATGCCCTCCATCGCATTCAGCAGCGCCGGCATGCCCTGGTCGGCCAGCCGCTCACGGCGCATCGCGTAGCCAAGCACGATATTGAGCACGTTATCGAAATCGTGGGCGACACCGCTGGCCACGCGCCCCACGACCTCCAGCTTCTGAGCGTGGATCAACTGTTCCTGGGCGCGTTCGTGTTCCAGTATTTCGTGCTGCAGGCTGACGTTCAACCGCTCCAGCGCCTGCCCACGCAGATTCGATTCAACCAGACTTTCACGCAATGCCGCCACCGTCTGGTCGATCAGCACGACAACCAGCAGATAAATGATCGCGCGCGATACCGCCTTGCCTGCCGAGGTCGCCAGCATGCTCGCATGCCCCAGCAGAATCCCGTCGCTCGTCACACCTGCCGCCAAACTCACCAGAACCGTCGCATAAACCACCCACAGCGCGCGCCGCCCCAGTACCTGCCCAGCCAGCGCCAGCACCAGCAACGGCATCGGGTCAGAACCCAGGTTGACCATGCCCAAGACGCCATAGCTGACCGTCATCGAGCCAAGAAAGACCACCAGGAACAAGACCAGCGCGGGCCGGAAGCGTCCGTGCCGCACCAGATAGAAGCCAATCCATGCCGATGCCGTCATCAGCACGTCCGTACTGGCGTCCACCCACATCTCGGTGCCCTGATAACGGACCTGCAGGCCACGGAAAGCCACAAGGAAGAAGTAGTACAGCTTGATCAACGGGATCCAGCTGCCGAGCAACAGGAACAGCACCTGCACGAACGGCGCATTGCGCCGGTCGACCGGATCGTCCACCGGCACCCGCGTCAGCCAGTTTCTAACTACATGCCACATCGACGCGACCTCTCGTACGCGGTCCGGGCGGTTATCCCCGTTTCTATTTATTGATCAGGTCCGCGCTGTGAGCAAGCGAAATCTTGCGATCCAGCCGTGATAAATCGAAATATTCCGATGGAATACGTGCGTGACTTACATCACACACTGATCGAGGCTAGAAGTGTCTAGAGGGGTGAATTAGACGTCTATACGTCCTTAACATGCCGCGCAAAACGGCAACGACTACGTGCATCAACGCTTCCAGGGGAGTCCAAAGTGAACAAGATTTACAGCAAGGTATGGAATACGTCGCTCAACATGCTGGTGGTCGCCTCGGAGCTGGCCAGCACCAAACGACGGATGGGCAGCAGCCGTGCGCGTACCGTCGTGGCCGGCCTGCTTGCCATCGGCGGGCTTGGATTTGGCGCACAGAACGCGCTGGCATCGTGCTCCACGATAGTGACCCGGCCACCGCTGCTGGCCAGTCAGCCGGCTGCCTGTTCCGCGCAGGCCGACTTGCTGACTCCGAGTGACGCCACGCCAGTCTCCGACATCACCCCGTACATTGCTATCACTGAAGGCGATGACGATCACGGCGGCGGCCCCACCACGGCTGCCTCCGCACCAGGTTACAACGCCATCGCCATGGGTCTGGGCGCGCTTGCGGCAGGCGACCATACCGTGGCTGTCGGCAACGGCAGCCAGGCCACCGGGCTCGGTGCAGCCGCCTTCGGCGTCGACGCCAGCGCGATGGGCGATTCCAGCCTGGCGATAGGTCAGGAAACCGTCGCTACAGGCTTGGGCGATACGGCGGTCGGCAATCTGGCTTATGCCATCGCGGATCAGGCGTCCACGGCCGTGGGTGCCGCAAGCATTGCCGAAGGCGAAGGCAGCACGGCGCTCGGCGCCAACGCCGAGACCGATGCCGCCGGCAGCGTGGCGGTAGGCTTCGGAAGCTGGGCCACCGGCAACGAGGGTGGCACGGCAGTCGGCGCCAACAGCACAGTGACCGATTTCGGCACCGCCCTGGGTAACGGCAGCCTCGCACTCAACTACGCCACCGCTGCCGGCGCCAATGCCCAGGCAGTCGGCACAGGTAGCGTCAGCCTCGGTGCCTATAGTGCCGCCGCCGGTGTCCACAGTGTGGCACTGGGTGAATACGCAGCGGCCTTGGACGACAGCAGCATCGCCATCGGCGGCAATACCTGGACCGACCTCAACGGCAACGGCCAGCCCGACCCGGGCGAAACCACGCTGGCCACCGGCGTAGGCGCAGTGTCCCTGGGCGCCCTTTCCAGCGCTTCGGGCTATGGAGCCCAGGCGCTCGGCTACATGAGCCAAGCCAGCGGCGACGATGCCGTAGCAATCGGCGATGCAGCAAGCGCAGAAGGCATCGGCAGCTCCGCCGTCGGCGCCAACGCTATCGCCACGGGCGAGCAGGCGGCGGCCTTCGGCAACCAGGCCATGGCGTCGAGCGATTACGCCACCGCCATTGGTGGCGGCAGCCTTGCATTGACTACCGGCAGCTCGGCCTTCGGCAATGGAGCCGATGCACTGGGCAACTACAGCACCGCCATCGGCTATGGCAGCGTGGCGTCCGGCGACAACAGTGTGGCCACCGGCAATGCCGCCCAGGCCACCGGCGATAGCAGCACCGCCTCGGGCAATACAGCGCTCGCCTCCGGCGCCTCCAGCCTTGCCGAAGGCAACGCCGCGCAAGCCACTGGCGACGGCTCGATCGCCTTGGGCAATGGCAGCTTCGTCCAGAACGGTGCCGGCGTCGCCATCGGCTCCGGCAGTGTGAGCAATGGCACCAGCGGCGTCGCCATCGGTGCCACCAGCCAGGTCAACGGCTTCATGGGTGTCGCCATCGGCGCAGCCAGCATCGTCAACAACGTCCAAGGCACTGCCCTGGGCGGTTTTTCCGAAGCCGATGGCTACCAAAGCACCGCACTGGGCAGCGGCGCGTGGGCGCAAGGCTACGGTTCTCTGGCTGTTGGTTCCAGCAGTGTCGCCGAGGACAGCGCCGCGGCCTTCGGCACCTACAGCTATGCCGCCAGCGGCTCCACCGCCATTGGTAACAACGCCATCGCCGGCGCCACCACCACCGACGACGATGGCAATCCCATCAGCTACGCGTTCGGCACCGCCGTCGGTACCAACGCCCTGGCCACCGGGGACTCAAGCACCGCCGTAGGCGGCATCTCCAGCGGTTCCTTTACCGCCGCTACCGCTACCGGCGCTTCCAGCACGGCGATCGGCGCAGGCTCCCTGGCAGGAATCGATGCCAACAGCACCACCAACGCCGACTACACCACGGCGGTAGGCGCCGAAGCCTGGGCCACCGCCGATGGCGCCACCGTGCTGGGTTACAACAGCTACGCCCAAGCCACCAACGCCACCGTGCTCGGCAACAATGCCTGGACCACCCCGGACGCCGTCAATAGCGTCGCGCTCGGCGCCGGCTCGCTGGCCGATCGCGCCAATACCGTTTCGGTTGGCGCCGCCGCCGACTGGACCGATTCCGCCGGGGTCGTTCACCCGGCCATCGATCGCCAGATCGCCAACGTCGCCGCCGGCACCCAGGCGACCGATGCCGTGAATGTGTCCCAGTTGAGCGATGCCATCGATGGTGTCGTTGCAGGCAACGTCCCTTACTTGGCCGCTACCGGCAGTGGCGACGGTTCCGACAACGCAGAAGCTGACGGTGCCTATGCCATCGCAGCAGGTAGCGGCGCTTTCGCCCTTGGCGACGGCAGCTCGGCCTTCGGCAGTGGGGCCGATGCGCTGGGCAGCTACAGCACCGCCATCGGCTATGGCAGCGTGGCATCCGGCGACAACAGTCTGGCCACCGGCAATGCCGCCCAGGCCACCGGCGATAGCAGCATTGCCTCGGGCAATGCAGCGCTCGCCTCCGGCGCCTCCAGCCTTGCCGAAGGCAACGCCGCGCAAGCCACCAGCGACGGCTCGATCGCCCTGGGCAATGGCAGCTTCGTCCAGAACGGTGCCGGCATCGCCATCGGCTCCGGCAGCGTGACCAATGCCGCCAATGGCATCGCCATCGGTGGCACCAGCCAGGCCAACGGCGCCATGGGTGTCGCCATCGGCTCCGCCAGTATCGTCAATGGCCCCTTCGGCACTGCCTTAGGCGGCTTCTCTGAAGCCGACGGCTGGCAAAGTACCGCACTTGGCAACGGCGCATGGGCGCAGGGCTACGGTTCCCTGGCTGTTGGTTCCGGCAGTTCCGCCGAGGACAGCGCCGCCGCCTTCGGCACCGGCAGCTATGCCGCCAGCGGCTCCACCGCCATTGGCAATAGCGCCATCGCCGGCGCCACCATCACGGACGAGAATGGCAATCCCATAAGCTATGCCGCCGGCACCGCCGTCGGCGCCAGCGCGTTTGCCACCGGGGATTCAAGCACTGCGATCGGCGGCATCTCCAGCGGCTCCTATACCGCCGCCACCGCCACCGGCGCTTCCAGCACGGCGATCGGCGCAGGCTCCCTGGCCGGGGCTGACGCCAACAGCACCACCAATGCCGACTACACCACCGCCGTCGGCGCGGAAGCCTGGGCCACCGCCGACGGCGCCACCGTGCTGGGCTACAACAGCTATGCCCAGGCCACCAACGCCACCGTGCTCGGCAACAATGCCTGGACCACTCCGGACGCCGTCAACAGCGTCGCACTCGGTGCCGGCTCGCTGGCTGATCGCGCCAATACCGTTTCGGTTGGCGCCGCCGCCGACTGGACCGATTCCGCCGGGGTCGTCCATCCCGCCACCGATCGCCAGATCGCCAATGTCGCTGCCGGTACGCAGAACACCGATGCCGTCAATCTCGCCCAATTGAACCAGGCGGTTTCTGGTGCAACGGCCAATGCCAACGGCACGACGGATGCACTCGGCACGGCTGTTTCGCAGGCCCTGGGTGGTGGTGCCATGTATGGTTCGGCCGGCTTGTCGCCGCCCAGCTACTCCATCCAGGGCAGCAACTACTCCAGTGTGGGTGACGCGTTTAGTGCGGTGGACGGTGTCCTCAGCGACACCCTCGGCAGCATCAGCCAGATCAATCAGCAAATCAGTTCATTGCAGCAGAACTCGGGTAGCCAGATTCCGATCGGTTCCGGCAAGGGACTTGCCATCGGCAGTGGAAGCGTCGCCACGGATAGCCGCGATACCGCCGTTGGCACTGGTGCTGTTATCGGTGCGGATGGAAGTACCGCGCTTGGCAGCAACACTTCGATCAGCGCGTCGGCTACCAATGCCGTCGCTGTGGGTGCCGACAGCCGTGTTACTGCTGCTTCGGGAACAGCCCTGGGACAAGGAGCGTCGGTGACGGCCGATAGCAGTGTGGCTCTGGGTGCGGGTTCGATAGCGGACCAGACGAACACAGTTTCGGTAGGCAGCGCCGCGAATCAGCGCCGCATCACGAATGTAGCGGCCGGCACAGCCGCTACAGACGCCGCCAACGTGGGCCAGGTAGATGATGCGTTGGCAACGGCAAAGACCTATGCGGATGCCGGCGATCAGAACACATTGAGCAGCGCCAAGGCATACACCGATACAAAGCTTGCCAATGCGGTCAGCAGCGCCGATTTCGATGCGTTCCGCAATCAGGTCGATGACCAGTTCCACTCCGTCAACACGCGAGTGGATCGGGTCGGCGCAATGGGTACGGCAATGGCTGGCATGGCCGGTGCGATTGCCGCGGCACCGGGTACCGACAACCGCGTCAGTGCCGCCATGGGCGGTTATCGCGGCGAGGGAGCTTTGGCCGTGGGTTACGCCCACCGTATCGCTCACAACGGCGCCGTGCTCATTGGCGGATCAGTGGCCGGCGGCGGGGAGTCCAGCGGCACGGTCGGCGTCAGCTTCGGCTGGTAAGCGGCAATCTCCTGAACGTTGGAGGCCACCCCGTTCGCCACTTATCGGCTACTGGACGAATCCAGCCCTTCGAGTCATCACCACAACCTTTCATTCAATTCGGGGAAGCACGACATGAAACCTCTTTCCACCATCCGACTGGGCGTCCTGATGGCCGCGCTCACCATGGCGCTGCCGATGGCTTGCGCGACAGATGCCTCGGCATCTGTCGCCACGCTGCCGGCGCGGCTCAATCTGAGTGGCGTGCGCAGCAACACCACTTTCCATCGATTCATCGTGACCTACCGCAATGGAACGACGGAACGAAGCAGCCCCGCCGCCGCGGTACAGAATGTCAGCGTCGCGGTGGCGCGCGCCGGGATCAACAAAGCCAGCCTGGCATCCAAGTTCGTCAACGTAAGTTTCAAACGCAAACTGGCAAGTGGCTCATCGCTGCTGACTACATCGCGAGCATTGAACACCGCCGAAACCCAAGCATTGGTTCGGCAGATTGCGGCCGACCCCACCGTCGAACACGTCGAACCTGACTACATGATGCAGGCCATCACAGACGTCAAGGCGGCGGATACCGTCAGTTTCACTCCGAACGACCCTGGCTACGCCGGGTATCAATGGGATTTCCAGCCGGGCAACGGCTCGGCCATCACGGTTACCGGGGACTCCACCAGCTACGCCGATTACGGCGGCGTGGACCTGCCGAAGGCCTGGTCACTGGCCGATGGCACGGGTGTGACCATCGCCGTCATCGATACCGGCCTCACGCATCATCCGGATCTGGACACGTCTCTGGGCGATGCAGGCTACGACTTCATTTCCGACAGCTTCGTATCGGGCCGCGACACCGACGATCGTGCCCCCGGCGGCTGGGATCTCGGCGACTGGACGACCGGCGACGCCTATCTGGCCAGCAACGGCGGCTGCGTCGACAGCAACAACCCCGCCGAAGATAGTAGCTGGCACGGTACCCATGTAGCGGGTACCGCCACAGAACTGACCAACAACAGCACGGGATTGGCTGGCACTGCCTACAACGCCAAGGTCCTTCCACTTCGCGTACTGGGTCATTGCGGCGGCTACACCTCCGACATCGCCGACGCGATCGAATGGGCCTCCGGCGGCACCGTGGATGGCGTACCTGCCAACACGCATGTTGCCCAAGTCATCAACATGAGCCTGGGCGGCTCCGGCACATGCTCGCCAACCGATGAAACAGGCAAGGCCATCAGTGATGCCATTGGCCGCGGTACGACGGTCGTGGTGGCCGCCGGCAACTCGGGAGACGATGCCGCTTACTACACTCCGTCCAGTTGTCCCGGTGTCATCGCGGTAGGTTCCGTAGGAATCACCGGCAAGCGTGCGTTTTATTCCAATTACGGGAGCACGGTGACCATTGCCGCGCCAGGGGGCGGCATTTATGCAAACGATGCCGCAAGCGGGACGGAAGTTGATGCCGGATTTGTCTGGTCGACGCTCAATGGCGGTACGACCACGCCCGATGAAAGCAATTATGTATATGGTGGCTTCGCCGGCACTTCGCAAGCTACGCCACACGTTGCCGGTACCGTCGCACTGATCCTGAGCGCCACGAATGCAGCCGGCCTGCCTGCACCATCGCCCGCGGCTATCGGTACCTTGCTGACCTCCACGGCACACGCCTTCCCGAGCACTCCGGATCAGCCACTGGGCACTGGCATCGTGGATGCCTACCAGGCCGTATCCAAGGCCATCGGCAATGACACAAGCACACCTGACCCTGGCGCTATCGCCCTGGCCAATGGAATTCTTCTCACCGGGCAGAAGGGTGACGTTGGCGAGTCCCTGATCTATGCGCTGAGCGTTCCCCAAGGCGCGAAAAACCTCAGCCTTCGGAGTCTGGGCGGCACCGGCGATGTGTCCATGTATGTGAGCATCGGCAGCGCTCCAGCCGCCGACGGTTCGGATGCCACCTACAAATCCGTCAAGGCCGGAAACAACGAATCCGTCGTACTCTCCACACCCACTGCCGGCACGTATTACATCCGGCTGGTCGGCGTGAAAGCGTTTGCCAATGTATCGGTGCTTGGCAACTTCAAGGCACCATGACGTAACGGCGACATACCGTCATTAGCCGCAGGCATTGGCCCCCGATGACAATATCGGGGGCCTTTTCATCTCCGGCTACCAACAAGCAACTTCCAAGATGACCCCGGAAGGGAGCCCGCAGTCTGCACAAACAGTTTCATGTCCCGCTACATCAGACATTCAACCGGCCATGCCGGCCTGCTCCAGCGTCACGGCCCCTCATGAATCGCCGCCGCGATGCTTGCAGCGTTTTGAATCGGATGTGCGAAGAGGCAGTGCTTGCCTTCTCGTGCGTCTCGAGGCATTTGCCGCAACCGTTGATCGCCGAAGCGAGCTCGATCACCGCAATCCGCCCTGGGTGAGGCCTCGCGCACCAGCCTTCGGTCAGCGCAGATTCGAAATCCAGGCACTCAGGCACAGATTCCCTGGCGTAATCGGGCAACGGACCCTGCAGATCCGATAAGGCTCATGAATCGCCCCATCATCAGAGAGTGAAAAAACCGGCGACGAAGCGAACTTCGCCGCCGGTGGGGCTCGCGCATCAGCGGGGGAGAGAAAGACTCTGATGCGCAGGGCACAGCGAAAAGATGAGCGGCTCAGGCAATCCTTGCCGGTCTCTCTACCCATGCTCCAGTCGCATGGGCTTGAAGCATGGTCGCGCAGGCCGACCTGATTGTTCAAATTGATTGTTGCCATCACAATCATAGGCACAAACTATTACAAGGCGCACATTCCGGTCGCATGAATGTGTTCCTGCCATGCCCTTTCGACGAGCCGCCCATGAACCTGCGTGATCTCCACTACCTGGTGGCCCTGGCCGAGCATCGCCATTTCGGTCGCGCCGCCGAAGCCAGCTTCGTCAGCCAGCCCACGCTGTCGACCCAGATCAAGAAGCTGGAGGATGAGCTGGGCGTGGCGCTGGTCGAGCGCACGCCGCGAAAAATCCTGCTCACCGAGACCGGCCGCGAGATCGCGAGCCGCGCGCGCTCGGTGCTGGCCGAAGTCGACGAGATCAAGGCCATCGCCCAGCGCACACGCGACCCGGAAGCGGGCACGCTGCGGCTGGGCATCTTCCCCACGCTCGGGCCGTACCTGCTGCCGCATGTCATCCCCTTGCTGCGCGAGCGCTTCCCGCGGCTCGAACTGCTGCTCACCGAAGGCAAGACGGAAACCATCATCCATATGCTGCGCGAGGGCGCGCTGGATGCCGGCATCCTCGCGCTGCCGCTGCACGAGGACAGCCTGCACACCGAGTTCCTGTTCGAGGAACCGTTCGTGCTGGCGGTGCCGGACAACCACCCGCTGGCCCGCCACAAGGGCAAGCTGAAACTGGCCGATCTCGCCAACGAGCGATTGCTGCTGCTCGAAGACGGCCACTGCCTGCGCGATCAGGCGCTGGAGGTCTGCCAGCTCGCCGGCGCCGGCGAGAAAACCGGCTTCCGCGCCACCAGCCTGGAGACGCTGCGCCAGATGGTGGCCGCGAATGTCGGCATCACCCTGCTACCCACGCTGGCCACCAAGCCGCCGATGACGCGCACCGACAACGTGCATCTGATCGAATTCGCCGGGCATGCGCCGAGCCGGCGCATCGCCATGGTGTGGCGCAAGAGCGCGTCGATGTCGCTGTTCCTCAAGCGCATGGCCAAGGTCTTCCATGACCTGCCGCCGGCATTGTTCGTACCGGGACTGGACGGCGCGAAACCCACAGCTCGCGCACGCCGCCAGAGCTGATCGATGCGCCGGCTCTGGATCGCCCTGCTGATACTGCTGGTCGGCTGGGGCGCGTGGTCGCACTGGCGGCATCGCGCCGTACCACAGTCACCTGGCGTGTTGGCACCCGCCGAACCGCAACAGGTGAATCTCGATCACGGCGCCGTGCTGAGCCAGGGCGACACGACACTGACCACCCGCGCGCATTTCGACATCACCGCGCGCGTGCTCTCGCGCAAGGACTACTCGTGGGGCGCTGACGCCAGCCTGATCCCCGAGGATCTCGCGCTCGGCTGGGGCCGCATGTCCGACAGCGCGGTACTGGCGAAGATCGAGATCACCCAGTCCGGCCGTTTCTACTACTGGCACGTGGACGACTTCCCCATCCCACGCCGCGAGATTGAAACCTCCAGCGCCAACATGCACATGATCCCGGCCGATGCCGGCGTCAAACACCAGCTCGAAGAAATACGCGTCGGCCAGATCGTGCACATCGAAGGCTTCCTCGTCGACGCCAGCCAAGCCGACGGCCGGCACTGGAATACCTCGATGACGCGCGAAGATACGGGTGCAGGGGCGTGCGAGCTGGTGTACGTGGAGAGTTTGTCCGCGGCTGACCAATAAATCGACTCGAATGCGCTCTGATCAAGGCCATACCGCGCCGATCACAAAACTGAGGGGATGAAGGGACATGCTGTCTGATGTACGCAGGAAAGGCCTGATCTTGTTTGGCTCGGCAGGTGCTCTATTCCTGGCGCTCGCCTATGGCGTCTATTTGCTGAAACGCGCTGGATGGGAGCACGTGCCTTGGGAAGTGGCTATTCCCGCAGGCTTTGCATTGTCCGGGGCCGTGCAGGCCATCACCGGCGTGCCGTTCACTCAATTCGCCGCACGATGGGATGCGTTGCGTGGATGGCAACGTGGCGTCCTCGGTATCGCGCTGGTCGTGGCTGTCTTTGCGCTCTTCATGGCGGCTGTCGTGACATTTGCCTGAGACGCAGAAAGATTGCGGGCCGCTCTAAAACTCATCGCGCTTCGATAACACCGGCTCACGCACTAACGTCAGTAGCGAAGCAACTGGTGCAACGGCAAATTGCTCGGCCAACGCGCGCGACCCTGCAACGTCGACAGTTCGATCACCACGCTTGCACCGACCAACTCACTGCCGAGATGCATGACCAGCTCGCGCGCGGCCAGCAGCGTGCCTCCAGTGGCAAGGACATCGTCGACCAGCAACACGCGTTCGCCAGGCGCAATGACGCCAGGTTGCGCCTGCAATGAATCGCTGCCGTATTCAAGTTGATAGTCCACGCTGACCACCGGCGGCGGCAGCTTGCCCGGCTTGCGCAGCGGCACGAAGCCGGCGTGCAGTTTCTGCGCGAGTGCAGCGCCGAAGATGAAACCGCGCGCCTCGATGCCGCAGACGGCCTGCACGCCGCTGCCCAACCACGGTTCGGCGAGTGCGTCGATGCAGTGCGAGAAACCGGCCGCATCGGCCAGCAGCGGCGTGACATCGCGGAACATCACGCCGGGTCGGGGGAAATCCGGCACTGCGCGGATCAGTGCAGCCAATTCTTGCATCGGGAGCCCTTGGAACGTGGCGATCGATCGCGGCTTTCGGCGATCAGCAAGGTACGGTCAGCGGTCCATCGGGCCACCCGCCCATATCGTCGATGGCGGCCCGTGCTTCGCCCAGCCGCACCTCCACCACGTGCACGATGCCAGCGGCGATCGCCAGGCCCGATTCGGGCACCATCACCGCGATGTAATCCATGGCGGGCAACTGGCCAATGCCGCCCGTCAGGTACTCGCCGGCGATGAACGCGGGAATGCCTTCGGCCTCCAGCGCATCCTTGACCAGATGGGCATCGAACAGGTTTTCGGCGCGGTAGACCGTATGCATGCCCTGCACGCTAACCGGCATGCCGGGTGCGGGGCAAGCACCGGAAAAGCCCGATCCTGCGCCTGTCACGGGCGACAGGGTAAACTTGGCCGTTTCCGCTATCGCCCGAGAGTCACGCCCGATGTCGATTGAAAGTCCCGCCGCCGTACCCGCCACGACCACGGCCACCGCGGCGCAGACGGCCACGAGCCAGCCCCAGGACTTCATCCGGCAGATCGTGCGCGACGACCTGGCCTCGGGCAAGCACGCGGCGATCCACACCCGTTTCCCGCCGGAGCCGAACGGTTACCTGCACATCGGCCATGCCAAGGCGATCTGCCTCAACTTCGGCATCGCGGCGGAATTCAGCGGCTGGTGCAACCTGCGCCTGGACGACACCAATCCCGGCAAGGAAGACCCGGAGTTCGTCGAAGGCATCAAGGACGACGTGCGCTGGCTCGGCTTCGAGTGGCACGGGCTGCGCCACGCCTCCGACTATTTCGAGGTGTTCTACCAGTCCGCGCTCAAGCTGATCGAGGATGGCGTGGCCTATGTCGACGACCTCAGCGCCGAGGAGATGCGCGAGTATCGGGGCACGCTGACCGAGTCGGGCCGTCACTCGCCGTATCGCGACCGCAGCATCGAGGAGAACCTCGACCTGTTCCGCAGGATGCGCCTGGGCGAATTCGCCGACGGCAGCAAGACCCTGCGCGCGAAGATCGACATGGGCGCGGGCAACATCAACATGCGCGATCCGGCGATCTACCGCATCCGCAAGGTCACGCACCAGAACACCGGCGACCAGTGGCCGATCTATCCGATGTACGACTACGCGCACTGCCTGTCCGACGCGCTGGAAGGCATCACCCATTCGCTGTGCACGCTGGAGTTCGAAGACCATCGGCCGCTGTACGACTGGTTCGTCGATCGCGTGGACCTGGTCAACCACCCCGAATTGTGGCGCTCGCTGCTCAACGCGAATGTCCCGACGGTGCCGGCGAAGCCGCGGCAGATCGAATTCTCGCGGCTCAACCTCAGCTACTCCATCACCAGCAAGCGCAAGCTGGCGCAACTGGTGAACGACGGCTACGTGGACGGCTGGGACGATCCGCGCATGAACACCCTGCGAGGCCTGCGCCGGCGCGGCTTCACCCCGGCCGGGCTGCGCCTGCTGATCGACCGCGTGGGCGTCAGCAAGCAGAACAGCGTGATCGACTATGCCGTGCTCGAGGCGTGCATCCGCGAGGATCTCGACGCCACCGCCGCACGCCGCATGGCGGTGCTGGACCCGCTGCGGCTGGTGATCGCCAACCTGCCCGACGGCCACGAGGAAACGCTGACCTTCCCGAATCACCCGAAGGACGAAAGCTTCGGCACGCGCGCCGTGCCGTTCTCGCGCGAGCTGTGGATCGAGCAGGACGATTTCGCGGAAATTCCGCCGAAGGGCTTCCACCGACTGAAGCCCGACGGCGAAGTGCGCCTGCGCGGCGTCGGCATCATCAAGTGCGAGCAGTTGGTCAAGGACGCGGACGGCAAGCTGATCGAACTGCACTGCACGCTCGATCCGGAAACCCGCCACGGCCTGCCCGGCGCGGATCGCAAGGTGAAGGGCACCATCCACTGGGTCAGCGCGAAACATGCGGTGGCCACCGAGGTGCGCGTCTACGATCGGCTGTTCAACGTGGCCGCGCCGGAGAACGAGGAGGACGGCAAGACCTGGCTGGAGCACGTCAACCCGCAGGCCAAGCGCGTGGTCCAGGCGTGGCTGGAACCTGCCGCCGCCAGCGCCGAGCGCGAGCAGCGCTTCCAGTTCGAGCGGCTGGGCTATTTCGTCGCCGACCGCGTCGACCACACTGCCGCCGTCCCGGTGTTCAACCGCACGGTGACCCTGCGCGACGTATGGGCCAAGCTGCCCGGACAGTGAGCGGAGAACGAGCATGCTGCCTCTGCAGATCCACCTCACCCTGCCGCCATGGATCGGTGAGGTCGCCGACGAAAGCCGTGCGTACGTCACCGACGAGGAGCGCGTGGGCCTCGCCGTCGCGCTGTCGAAGCACAACATCGAAAGCGGCCAGGGCGGCCCGTTCGGCGCGGCGGTGTTCAACGGCGCGGGGCGACTGATCTCGGTGGGCGTGAACCGCGTGGTGCCTCAGACCTGCTCGGTCGCGCATGCGGAAATGATGGCGTACATGACCGCGCAGCAGCGGCTCGCCGCGTTCCGCCTCAACGAACAGGGTGGCCGCTACATCCTGGCCACCAGCGCACAGCCGTGCTGCCAGTGCTACGGCGCCACCATCTGGGCGGGCATCGACGAACTGCTGATCGGCGCGCGCGCGGAAGACGTCGAGGAACTCACCGAGTTCGACGAAGGCCCGCTGCCGGCCGACTGGGTCGGCGAACTGGAACGCCGCCACATCGCCGTGCGCCGCGACATCCTGCGCGAACAGGCGCGCACCGTGCTGGCCGCCTACGGCTCCAGCGGCGCGGCATATTGAGCCGCTGGCGCGCCGCGCTGCCGCTGGTCCTGCTGCTGCTGGCGGGTGCCGTACTGTTTTTTTCCGGCTCGCTGGACAAGCTGACGCCGCAGCAACTGCTTGCGCATCAGGGCGAGATGCACGCGCATATCGCCGCGCACCCGTGGCTCAGCCGGATCGCTTTCATCGGCCTGCTGACGCTGGCGATGGCCACCGGCCTCCCCGGCTCCATCGTGATCATCCTCGCCGGCGGTTTTGCGTTCGGCGTGGCCGAGGGCACCTTGTGCTCGTCGGTCGGCCTGACGCTGGGTTCGCTGATCCTCTACCTCGCCAGCCGCTATGCCTTCGGTTCCGGCAGCCGGCGGCCGCCGCAAGTGGTGGCGAAGCTGCACCACGGGTTCGAACGGCACCCGGTCAGCTACACGCTGTTCCTGCGCTTCGTGCCGATCGTGCCGTTCGGCGCGGTGTCGGTGGGGCTCGCCTGGCTGCGCTGCCCGCTGTGGCTTTTTCTCGGTGCCACCTGGCTGGGCGGCACCATCACGCTGATCTTCGAAACCTCGATCGGCGCCGGCCTCGGCGACGTGATGAGCCAGAGCGACAGCTTCGGCTTCGACCTGTTGATGCATCGCCAGGTACTGCTGCCGCTGGGCGCCATCGCCCTGCTCGCTCTGCTGCCGCTGCTGCTCGAGCGGATGACCCGCAAATACCGGCAGAAGGCCCACCCGGATCGCTGAACCTGCCGTCGGGCATATGGCTCACGGCCGTCCGATTGTCCGTGGCGCCAGCTGCCAGTCGAGGTTTTTCGCGCTAGGCTCGGGCACACGACATCGAACCGGAGGGGACGGGCATTGATACCGATCGGGGCCAGCAGCTTTCCGGTTCGCCTGTGGCGCCGCGCGTCGCTGATGCAGCGGCTCGGCTTTGTCGCGCTGGCGCCGACGCTGATCACCGCGGCGCTGCTGGTAACCATGCTGACCCACCATCAACTGCTCACCCTGCAGGCGATGGGGCGATCCACCGCCGACGCCATCGCCACGCAGACCGCGTCGATCTCCACCGAACCGCTGCGCAATCTCCAACGGCGTGAGCTGGTGCGCATCGCGCAATCCACCGGCGAACTGCCGCATGTCGCGCACGTGCAGATCCGCGCCAGCGATGGCGAGATCCTGGCCGACTTCCGTGGCCATGCCGGGAGTCGCCCCGAAGACAGCCTCACGATGGTCCGCGATGTCATCGACCGCACTGCGTCGCAGTCGCCGCCGCTGGGTTCGGTGCTGGTCGAGGTCAGCCTGAGCGAGGCGATCGCCGCGCAGCATTCGAGCCTGCGCAACGCAATCATCGCGCTGCTGGTGAGCCTGTTCATCGCCGTGGTGATCGGCTGGCAAGCCGCACGCTGGATCAGCGCGCCGCTGCGCCGCCTGGCCCGCGCGGTGAACCAGCTCGGACGCGGCGACCGCCGGGTCGAGGTGGAGATTTCGGACCAGACCGAAATCGGCGAACTGCAGCACGGCTTCAACAACGCTGCGGCCGCGCTGTTCGACATGCAGCGCGGCATGGAGCAGGAAATCGAACACGCCACGATCGAACTGGCGCGCAAGAATTCGGCGCTCGAAGCAGCCAGCGTTGCCAAGGCGCGCTTCCTCGCTGCCGCCTCGCACGACCTGCGCCAGCCGCTGTACGCGCTGACCCTGTTCTCCTCCGCACTGGCAGTGGAGGAACACGACCCGGTGCGGCTCGATCGCATCGCGCATATCCAGGAGTGCGTGCAGGCGCTCGACCATCTCTTCAGCGAGCTGCTCGACCTGTCGCGGCTGGAAACCGGTGCGATGCAGGTCGAGATCAGCGAGTTTCCGCTCGACCAGGTGTTCGACGAAGTCAGCCGTAATTTCCGCATGCTCGCCGAGCAGCACGATCTGCGGCTGCAGGTGCGCACCACGCACCAATGGGTACGCTGCGACCGAAGCATGCTCGCGCGCATCCTCAACAACCTGGTCAGCAACGCGCTGCGCTACACGCATGCGGGCGGCGTGCTGGTGGGTGCGCGGCGGGGGCCCGCGGGCACCTTGCGCATCGATGTATGGGATACCGGCGTGGGCATCGATGCCGAGCACCAGGCCCGCGTGTTCGACGAGTTCTACCGCGTCGAGCAGCATCCCGACCTGGAACGCGACGATGGCCAGCGTCGAGGCCTCGGCCTTGGCCTGGCCACCGTGCAGCGCCTGTCCGAACTGCTGGACATCCATCTGGTGCTCAAGTCGCGTCCACGGCGCGGCACCATGTTCAGCTTCCTGCTGCCGCTGGTGCCGGCGCAGCACATCTTCGAGAAGCGCGCCGAGGTGCCGGCGCTGGATGTCTCCGGCATGCGCGTGCTGGTGATCGACGACGAACCGGCGATCCTTTCCGGCATCCGTTACCTGCTGAAAAGCTGGGGCTGCGACGTGATTACCGCCGAGGATCGCCCGCAGGCGCTCGAAGCCATCAACGAATGGTCCATGCCGCCGGACATCGTGATCTCCGACCTGCGCCTGCGCGATGGCGAAAGCGGGCTGGACGTGCTGGCCGCGCTCGACCACCACTTCAAGGGCAAGCTCGAACGGCCGTTCCCGCGGCTGCTGATCACCGGCGAGACCCGCAGCGACCGCCTGCGCGAAATCATGGCCGCGAAGATTCCGGTGCTGTACAAGCCGGTATCGCCGGAACAGTTGCGCGAGGCCATGATGGCCGTCTGGACGTCCGCACGCGCGGTCGCCTGAGCGCACGCGAACGACTCTTTGGTCAACGTACCTGGTACGACTGCGTATTGAGCTGCAGCACCGCATCGAACTGCACCTTCTCGCGATCGGCCCCCAGGTTCATCAGTGCCTCGACGCGGAAGCGCAGCGCCCGCTCGTAGGCGCGCTGGCCTTCCAGTTGCACCTTCACCCGGGTCAGCCGCGGCTCGTGCAGGCCGATCGCCTGCTCCAGCACCTTGCGGATGCGGTCGCGGTCGCGCGGGCTGAGCAGGCTGTAGGAAGAGAAGTCGGGAATGCCGAAAGTCAGCGACGATTTTCGGCATTCGACGAAGGCCTCGAGCAGGATGCGCGCGGCTTCCGAGCGGGTGTTCAGCAGCGCCTCCAGATCGCGCGACACCAGGTCGCGGAACTCCATCAACGACATGCCGCGACCGCTGTCTTCGGGCAGCGGCTTGTCGGTGAGACGATCGAGTACGGAGCGCATGTGGATTGTCATGACTCCCAGAGTATGGACACATTTCAAGATCACGAGACAGCGGTTCAGGTCCAGCGAACATAACCCTGCCGGCCTCCGGAACAACAGACATCGCCGGCCTTATCGGTCAGGCCAAGCATCCGAGCCGAGATATTTCATTGGCTCATCCCACCCGTCTTGTAGAAAATCGCATAACGGGACGAGGGCGTGACCGCGCAGGGCAGCACGACCGATGCGCCATACCATGCATCCTTGGTTCCCCAGGGATTGTTGATGCGCAGCATGCGTGTGCTCGCGTCTGCCGCGGTGATCACAACCGCGTGGGAACCCGAACCACCGGCCGGCTTCCATGGCTGTCCATTGGTCACAGTGTGGATGAATGCAAGAGGCCCGCACTCATCCAGCAAGCTGGAGACAGCTGCCAGGGTCAGAGGTTTACCGGGATCATCCGGATAAAAACCGAAACCCTTCATTCGCCTTTCGAAATCGGGCCAATCTTTGCCGGGATTGGGAATACTTGAATCGGACGGGTCAAAGCCCCCGGAAAATTTTCCGATGCCGACAGAGCTGTTGGTCCAATAGGAATCGATCATGGCGAGACACGCCATCCAGCAGATGGGGTTCTGCTGCTGAAACACCAATGGAACGTCATAGGCACTCGCCATGCTGAATTCCTCGCTATCGATTCAAAGAACAAAATCCTGCCGATGCCGATGCGGTCCCGTCATGCGGCGTTGGAATCCCGGCCACTTCATATATTCGCCGAGCCTTGCTGGCAGCTCCGCTCACAGCGAAGAATTCAATTTTCGATCCCACCCGGCGTGCTTCTTGCCCTCGGCAGTACCTTTGCGCCCCTGCGGCTGATAGACAAATTCGATCCGGCTATAGCTCAGCACCAGACTTTCGACAGGCACCGGATCGGCACCGGAAGTGCCGACATTCCAGCTCGCCACCATCACGTCCTGCAACTGGATCTGCAGGTACTCCAGGCCCTCGGCCCCGGAGGCTTTGCGACAGGTAAGGATTGCCTTGGCGATCTTCTGCCGCGTGGTGGATGCCTTCAGCAACGGCGCGGAAGCACCGTCGATGTATTTGGAAAGGCACAAGTCGCCGACTCGCACGCTGCCCGCGAACCCGGCGCCACCGAGCGCCTCCGCCTTGCGCGCGGCGCCGGCGAATACCGGGAGATTGTCACGTCCGCCGGAGATCGCACGCGATTCGCCCGATTCGCCGGCATCGTCATCGTTGACTCCGAACGACCACCCCGAAACATCGATCTCGCCGATGTGGTCTTCGTCCCTGGTCTCACCCTGGATGCCATCCAGCTTGAGGAAGAAATCGTTGCTCATCGACTACGCTCCGCCAGCCAGTTCCAGGGCGCCCCACATTCCCCGCCCGACTTCAGGTCGCCTTGTTGGCGTGGCGGTCGTAGCTGACCGCAATCGAACCTTCCAGCGAACCGTCGGCCTTCTGCGGCTTGTACTCGTAATTGATCACCGCATAGTTCAGGCCGATCGATTCGCTCGGGATCGGGCTGCTGCCGCCGGCCGCACTCGAGTGATAGCTGGAAATCAGCACGTCGCTGAGTGTCAGCTTCAGATATTCCTGCTTGTCGCCGCCCGCCTTCCGGCAGACCAGGACCATGCTCTTGATGTGCTGGCCGGTGGCCACTGCCTTCAGCAATTTCGGCGTGGACTTGTCGGCATACTTGGTGATGGTGATGTCGCTGAAGTCGGCCTTGCCCGCACCGCCGCCGCCGCCGGCACCGAACGTGCCCTGGTTGGTTGCGCCCCACGACCAGGACTGCACCTCCAGCTCACCCTTGTGCTTGTCATCGGTGGACTCGCCGTCGATGCCATCGATTTTCAGAAAGAAGTCGCTCTGTGACATGGATCAATCCTCTAAAAAGATTTTCAACGTGCCGACTTCGGAAGCTCGGCCACCAGACGCAGCGAGACGCTCAGTTCGTCCAGCTGGTAATGCGGCCGCAGGAAGGCCACCGCCTTGAACGCTCCCGGCTTGCCGGGAATATCCACCACTTCGATGCTCGCTTCGCGCAACGGATACTTGGACTTCATCTCCTGCGAAGCGTTGTCGTCCAGCAACACGTACTGGGTGATCCAGGTGTTGAGGAAACGTTCGACGCTGGAGCGCGAGGCGAAGCTTCCGACCTTGTCGCGCATCATCGATTTCAGATAGTGCGCAATGCGGCTGACCGCGAAGATGTACTGCAGCTGCGACGCCAGCCGCGCATTCGCGTTGGCCGCGTCGGTGTTGTATTCCTTCGCTTTCTGCGCCGACTGGGTCGAGAAGAACGCCGCGTAATCGGTGCCCTTGCAATGCACCAGCGGAATCATGCCGAGGTCGGCGAGCTCCTTTTCACGGCGATCGGTAATGGCGATTTCGGTGGGGCACTTCAGTGCCACCTCGCCATCGTCGGTAGCGAAAGTATGCGTCGGCAGGCCTTCCACCAAGCCGCCACCCTCGACGCCGCGGATCGCCGCGGTCCAGCCGTACTTGGCGAAGGCGTCGGTGAGCTTGGAGCCGAGCGAATAAGCTGCGTTGGTCCATAGATAGCGGCTGTGATCCTTGCCCGACACGTCCTCGACGAAATTGAAGCTTTCCACTGGCGTGGTATCCGGGCCATACGGCAGGCGGCCGAGCACATGCGGCATCGCCAGGCCGACGTAGCGCGAATCCTCGGAGGCGCGGAACGATTTCCACTTGGCGTATTCGACCGTATCGAACACCTTGGCCAGATCGCGCGGGCCGGACAGATCGGTGAAGCTCTCGAAGCCGAACATCTCCGGCGACGCCGCCGACAGGAACGGCGCATGCGCTGCTGCAGCCACGTGCGACATTTCCTCCAGCAGGTACATGTCTTCCGGCTGCCGGCTGAACTCGAAATCGCCGACCATGGTGGCGAACGGCGCGCCACCGAAGGTGCCGTACTCCTCTTCGTAGATCTTCTTGAACAGCGTGGACTGGTCGAAGTCCGAGGCGTTCTTGAAATCCTTGACCAGTTCCTTCTTGGTGCAGTTGAGCACCTTCACCTTCAGCGTGGTGCTGGTCTCGGTGTTCTCCACCAGGTATTTCAGCCCGCGCCAGGAACCTTCCAGCTTCTGGAATTCCGGCGCGTGCATCACCGCCGAAAGCTGGTCGGAGAGCAGCTTGTCGATATCGGCGATGCGCGCATCGAGCGAGGCGATCGCATCGCTGGAAATGCTGATCTGCCCCGCGGTGACCTGGTTCACCAGTTCCGAGATCAGATCGCGCGCCCGATCGCGCTCGGTATCGGTCTTGGCGATGCGGCTCTGGTTGAGGATGCTGTCGAGCAAACTGCCTTCGGCGTCACCGGCAGTTGCGCCCTGCGCGACTTCTTGTTGTGTGCTGGCCATGTCTTGCCCCTAGCGTTGCTATGCGTTTGTGGGTGCGGATGCGATGGTGGGTTCGGCGATGCTGCGTGAACGACGGCGGATTATTCGGAGCCGCCGGACGCGTCCACCTCCGACGTGCCCACTTCCCTGGTCAGGCGGGTGATCTGGTCGGTGTTCTGCAACACCTCATTGAGCAGTTCCTCGAACTTGTCGTTGCCGGCCATCTTGTTGCGCAGGTCGGCCAGCTTCTGGCGCGCCTCCAGCAGCTTGCGCAGAGGCGCCACCTGGTTCGCCACGTTTTCCGGGCTGAAGTCCTCGAGGCTGCGGAAATTGAGCTCCACGCCCACCTTCGAGCCGTCGCCCTTGAGCCGGTTCTCCACCTGCATCTGCACGCGCGGCTTCATGCCCTTGAGCACATCGTCGAAATTGTCCTTGTCGACATTGACGAACTTGCGCTCCTTCATCTTCGCCAGCGGCTCGGCCGGCTGCCCGGTGAAGTCGCCGATCACGCCGGCGACGAACGGCAGTTCCTTCTTCTCGATCGCATCGCCGACTTCCACGTCATAGGTCAGCTGCACGCGCGGTGCGCGAACGCGGTCGAGTTTGTGCTGCGTGCTTTCTTTCTTGGCCATGGCGGTTCCCCGGCAGTTGGGCGAAGCACGCCGCGCGGATGCGCGACGGCGATGACGTCGAAGTCTAGGAACCCGCCACGCGCGAAAGAATTAGCCGTACGGCCAGTTGGCGGCCTATGACTTTGGGGGTGGAATGCCGCGGGGGGCGTGCTGGCGTTGCAACGCGAGCTTGCGTTGATCGCTTGAGCACAGACTCGGTTCGAGTGCTGACGTCTGGGAGTTAGATATGAACACTCGCCGAGATCTCCACCGGCGAAGGCTGAAATCGCTCTGGCTGTGGTGTTTTTTGAATCAAGAGCTTTCACCCTCCTGCGGAGGGCGAGTTACCTTTCTCTGTGTGGCCAGAGAAAGGTAACCCAAAGAGAGGCCACCCCACTTGGCGCTTGCCGGGCTTCGCCCGACAAGTCCGTGAGCCGTGGCCGGGCTTTTCGACAGGACTCCTGTCCTGGCGAAAAGGAATCGACATCCCTGTCGATTCCCCTGCGGGCCTCTTCGTCCACGACTCACCGCCGCACAGGGGATTGAAGATCAAGAGCGCAGAGCAAGAGCAAGAGCTACGCGCTGCTGCTCTTGCTCTTGCTCTTGCTCTTGCTCTGCTTTTGACTTGGCTTCTCTGAAGAGTGCGCGCCGGGAGCGCGCCGCTTTACCCGGGGCCCCTATGACGCGGCGGGCGGGTGGAGGAAAAGCCCAAAGGGTGGCCGACATGGATGTCGGCCAGTTTGGCGTCAGCACAGGAGGTGCTGTCGACAAACCCCGCAACCCACCCGCGTACCTGGAGGGCAGGATGCCCGCAAGGCGCGTCATCGGGGTGGCCTCTCTTTGGGTTACCTTTCTCTGGCCACACAGAGAAAGGTAACTCGCCCTCCGCAGGAGGACGAAAGCTCTTGCTTGAAAACCACACGCAGCGAAGAGCTGGATTCCGGCCTTCGCCGGAATGACGAAGGTTGGAGATTGGCCGAGCGCTGGATTTCGACCTTCGCCGAAAGGACAAAGAGCAAAGGGCGCGTAGCGATCAATCCCCCGAAATCCCCACCCGGTCCCGAATCGAAGACAACACCGAACTGTCCCTCACCACTTCGTTGAGCCATGCATCCAGCGGTGTGTTCGCCCATACCACCGCTTTCTCCAGCATGAAGGCCACCGGGTTGTGCGGTTCGGTGCGGCGGAAGAACGCGGCGATATCGCTGATCGTGCGCAGCGCGGCTTCCTTGCTGGCGGTGCTGTTGCTGGAGAGGTCGAGCATGGCGCCACCTCCTGGAGCTGATGCGGCAGGTGCGGCTGCCGCTGAAGTGGACGACATCGATTCGTCGCTCGCGGCCGCGGCCACCACACCACCGATGCCCTTGGCCTGCGCCGTCTTGGCGACAACCTGGCGGATGCGCTTCAGTGCGTCTTCCACTGCGGCGAGCGATGGCGCCGCGCGGCCGAGACGGGCGTCGGCGATGCTCTTGAAGGCATCGAACGCGGTGAGTGCGCGATCGGATTCTTCCAGCATGCGCAGCACCACGTCGCCGGGGTTTTCCAGCATCGCCTTGTCGAAGGCCTCGCCGGTGAGGCGGCCCTCTTCGAGCGCGGCGTTGTAAGACTCCTGGTTCTGCCGCGCGAGGTTGTCGACTTCGCGCGAGTCCTGCCACAGCAGCAGGTTCACCGGCCGGGCGCCGCCGGACAGCGGCACGCGGCGCAGCGCGTCGCTGGCGTAGATGTTGTACCAGGCGAGCTTGGCCGCGCGTTCCTCGGCATCGTCGCCGTCGAGTTCGGGAAACAGGCCGTCCCACAGTGTGTCGAGCATGCCGTGCAGCAGTTCGACCGACTGCGTGGCGCCGCTGACTCCCTCGGTGGATATCAGCGCCTCGCCGAGCCACACGGCCATCTGCAGATCCTTGCTCTGTTTGCCCAGCACTTCGGTGGCTAGGCGGATCACCAGCCGCCAGTCGGCGACCTTGAGGTCGGTCTGCCATTCGCCCTGGCGCAGGTTGGGGTCGTCCGCACGACGCGCCTCGCGCACGCGGTCGTACACGTCGTTGAAGCTGACGTCCCCGCCGCAGGGGCGGTCGGGTGAAATCGGCGCCAGCAGTTCGGCCAGTTCGATGCTCATGCTCGTTCTCCTTCAACAACCTGATTGACAGCGTGCTATTCGATGATCGTGGTCGGCATCGCCACCGGCGTGTTGCGTGCGCTGAGGTACTGCTTCATCGCATCGGACAGCTCGATGACCAGAAACACCTGCGCCCGGTTGAAACCCACCGCGCTCAGCCGCGCGGTGATGTCGGCCCATTGCAGTGGCGTGTACGAATCGCGGAAATCGGCCAGCGCGAAACTGTGCGAGCCGCTGGCGAAATCCTTCAACAGCTGCTCGAAACCGTCCTGTCCCGAATACAGCTTGGTCAGCACCAGCGGATCGGGCGCCGCGGGCGCTGCCGCGGTGGCGGCGCTGGCCGAGCCGGCAGGCACCAGCGCAACCTCGCTCGGCGCAGGCTGCTCCACGCTGATGCGCAGGCTCGCCTGCGGGCAGCTGGCCGGCGACCAGAACACCGCGACCTTGGATTCGGCCAGCGACTGCGCCTTGCTGCTGGCGCTGAAACTGTGGTCCCTGCAGTCGACCTGCAGCACCGTGCCGAGTGCGCCTTCGACCAGGGCGCCGGCCTGGCTCGGCCCGGTGAAACTGAAACTGCCGACCATGAACGGCTGGTCGGTGTTGAGCACCGGCTGTGCCTGGCTCTGCGCGGCCATCATCGCCTGGAAGCCCGGCGTCAGCGGCAGCGTCACGCCGCCGATCCTGATCGGCGCGCGTTCCTTCTCGCTGACGAACGGTGCCAGCCAGTCGTTGACGAACGCGTTGAGCTTGCCCTGCGGTCCATACAGCGCGGCCATCTGCTGCTCCGGCGGCAACTGCTTCAGCGGCGCGGCCACGCCTTCGTTCCAGCGTTGCTGCACGTACATCGCGGCACGCTGCACGGTGAGATACAGCAGCAGATGCGACGGCCCCTGCACCACCGACCATGCGCCGAGATCGTCGCCCTTGAACTTCGCCGCATAGCTGTCGTCGGGCCGGTCGACCGACTGCAGCAGCGTGGCGTACTCGCTGGCAGGAGGCTGTTGCGGCGCGCCCTTGGCGCGATAGATATCGGCGACGATCTGGTAGAGATTCTGGTCCCCGCCTTCGGCCTGCAGGCGCAGGTAGCCGTTGGCGAACAGCGCGCGCTGCTTGTCGAGCACGCTGTGGCGCGTATCGAGCATCGCCAGCAGCCAGGTCGGCGGCGTGACTCCCGCATGACTGAACCAGCCGCCGACGGTGTGCCCGAGGAACGCACCGAACGGTTTCCAGCCGCCCCAGCCGGCGGCTTTGGTCTGCGACCACGCGCGCTGCCAGCGTACCGACAGCGGCAGTTGCAGCGGCAGGCTCAACAGGTTGCGTTGCACGCTCTCAAAAAAAAAGCGGTACGGGTTGTCGTCGCCGGCGGCACGCGCGGCCAGTTCGTCGGCGTGGCCTTTCCACAGGTTCACGCCATCGAAGAAGCGGCTCTGGAATTGCGCCCACGCATGGAAGTAGCTGGTGAAGTACGCGCTACGAAAGCCATCGATCAGGCTTTTTTTTTCCGCCAGGGTGTCGCCGATGGTGTCGGTCATCGGCCATACCACGCCACTCCAGGTGTCGGACGTATAGGCGGCCGAGACGGTCGGCAGGCTGCCGGATTCCACCCCGACCACGCGATCGCCCGGCAGCCAGTAGTCCTGCAGGCGCGGCCCGGTACTGCGCGCATCGGCCCATGCCTGCAGATCCTGCGGATGCGGCGTGTACACCGCGAGCAGGCGCTGCAGTTCGTTCTGCAGGCGATGCTCCTCGTCGTCGAGCACCTCGCCCTTCTGCCAGCGCAGGTAGCCGAGATAGGTCGTAAGCAGCGCATTCGCGTTGTCGCTGTCGCGCCGGGTGTCGGCATCGGCGGTGTAGAACGGTGCGAACAGCCGCGAGCGCGGATCGAACACCACGTTGTGCGGCAGCTCGCTGTCGATGCAGTCGCTGCCAGAGCTGCGGCAATGCTGCAGGATGCGCAGCCGCTGCGTCACCGCCAGCACGTGTTCGATGCCGACGCGGCCCTTGGCCACGTCGTCGTCCAGCATCTGGTCGTACGGCGCCAGGATCAGGCTGGAGAAATCGGCGACCACTTCCTGCTTGAGCTGCTCGATGTCGCGATCCGAGCGGCGCAGGCCGAAGCCGAGCTGGCTTTTGTCGGCACTCGCTTCCAGTTTCTCGATGGTGCGCCCGCAGCCGGCCACCCATGCGATGCGCCCGCTGGCGCCGGCATTCTCGCGGCCCTGGCAGGCCGCGCGTGTCTGCGCCAGCAGTTGCGCGTCGTCGGTGCGCGCCTGGCTGAGGCCGAAAGTGAGATAGCCGGACAGGCCCAGCAACGCGGCGACGCCCAGCGCGGCGACACCCATGCGTCCGGCGCTGCCTTTCAGGCTCGGCGCGGCGAGCGGCTGGTCGGCCGGCAGGAAGCGCGTGAACAGATCGGCGACGAACGCACCGGCCGGCGCGTCCGGACCCGGGCCGCCGACGAAATACAGGCCGCGCCAGCGTGGCGTGCGCTGGAACGGGTTGTCTTCCAGCAGCAGGCTGACGAACTGGCGCAGACCGTTCTGCAGGCGGCTGATCGACTGCACGAACTCGAACACGCCGCGGCGGCCCTTCACCTCGTGCTGCGCGGCGAGCGCGGTGAGGCGCAGCGCGTGCAGGCGCTCGGCCATCGGCGCGAACAGGCTGTCGAACTTCGCGCTGGTGCCTGCGCTGACCGCTTCGTTCTCCGGCAACCGCCAGCCCATCGCCTGCGCGAAGGCCTCGGCCGGCACCGCGCCGCGGAAGGCGGCGTAGCCCGGCAGTATCTCCAGCCCGGTCACCAGCACATACACCGGCAACTGGATCTGCAGATGCTCCATGCTTTCGTCGACCAGCCGGCGCAGGCGCATGCTGGTTTCCTTCAGCGTGTCGGCATCGCCCAGCAGGCTGCGCGCGCCGATGCACGCCACGATGCCGTTGAGCGGAAGCTGGTCGCGCTCGCTGGCCAGTTGCATCAGCGCCTGGTACCAGAGTCCCCGTTCGGTACGCGCCGATGCGTCGCAGACGATGCGCGGACTGGTCTCGATCGCGATCATCGACTTGAAGAACCACCAGCGCCACATCGCCTCCGACTCGCCACCGGACGGTGCCGGGAATGGCGACGTCGTGCTCGCCGCCTGCAGCAGGCCGTGCACGTTGGCGTCGGCGTCGCCGAGAAACAGCATCCATGGCACGCGATACAGCGGATTGCGGCCGCCGGTCCCGCGGGTATCGACAAGCTCCGGCGAGCGCAGGATCGCGCGCTTGGCTTCCTGGATCGCCGCGCTCATCTTCGCCAGCGGCTCGCGCTCGTCCTCCGGGTTGCCGGGGCCGAGATCGCCGATGCGCTGCCGCGCCCGTCCGGCACGCGAATATTTCCGCGCACCGCGGGCGAACCACCACAGCACCGCGAGCGCGGCGAGGCAGAGGCCGAGCAGTTGCCAGAAGCGCGGCGGAATCGCGGGAATGATCGCCGGCGCGACGAACACGATCAGCGCGAGCAGCACGATGCCGCCGATCACGAACAGCGCGGGACGGAACCAGGGTTGATGTGTGAGGCTCATGTTCATCGTCCTCATTGCGCCGGTTCGGTCTGGATGGTCATGAAGTCGGCGACGAACTTGTCGTCGGTGCGATTCGCCTGGATAGCCTGCTTGAGCAGTGGCAAGTAATCCTTGGCCGGCTCGATCGATGCGCGCATGCCGGTGTACAGCGGCGTCGGCGAGGCGACCACGGTGATCAGCTCCTGCCCGAATGGCGCATCGATGGTGATCCAGCCACCGCCCTGCACGCCCGACTGGCCTACGTCGATTTGCTGACTGGCCGGAATCAACTGCCCGCTGCGGGGCTCGAGCTGGTTCGGAAGCAGATGCAGGACCTCTCCTTCGACGGTGTAGTAGTCGACATACAGATAGCCGTCGTGGTTCGCCTGCGTCAGCTTGACGATCATTTTTTCGTCCTTGACGAAACGGTCGCTGTGGCCGGTGGTCGGCGTCACCGCGAGGCCGTCATGGCGATCGAGGTTTCGCTGCCGATACGGCATGAGCATCTTCTCCACTTCGCAGTGCGGCCAGATCAATACCTTTACCTGGTAGCTCGGCGTCTTCACGCCCTTGATGCCGGCGATGTCGCCGCGCAAGCGCTCCAGGTCAACCGATTTCGAAACATAGCCATTCACTGCGGTCACGCCATCCTTGTCCACCGTGCCAGTGAGGTCGGCGCAGGTGTAGCCGGCCATTTCCTGGTCCACCAGCTGCTGCACGGTCGGCCCGGTGACGCGCGCGGGCGACAGGAAAAACCACACCAGGTACGCCAGCGGAATCGCCAGCGCGACGATCGCGCCGATCTTCATCAGCAGCGCGTCCCACTGCTTGGGATAGCGCGGACCGGACGGGTCCTTCATCAGGTACGGCTGCGGCGTGATCTGCTCTTCGCGCAGTGTGTGCAGCGGCGCGGGCGCCACCGGCAGCTGGCGGCTGTTGAGCTCCTTGATCTTGCCCAGTTCGCCGTGGTCGCCGGTTTCGAAGTAGTACTGGCCGACGAAGCCGAGCAGCAGCGCGTGGTAATACACCTCGCGTACTTCGTCGTCGCCGCCCTTGAGGTTGGACAGGTGTTCGAAGAATTCGTTGCCGGCATTGTTGGTGTTGAACAGCGACACCTGCAGCGGGCTGGCCTGGCTCCACCACGACGGATTGCGCGTGATGATCTCGTCGAACCACGCCACCACCGCGAACGCGGCCGACTCGACCGCGGGCGGCGCCTTGCCAGCGGTGCACGCTTCGTTGCGCGCCTGTTCGATCAGTGCGCGGGCCCTGGTGTAGACCTCGTCCACGCTACCCTGCGCGTTGCCGGCGGCCACCTGCTCGTCGATGGCGAGGCCGAAGGAAAACAGCGGAATGAAATATTCGAGGAGACGCGCCATCGGTTACTCCTCCGCGCCCACGGGATACAGCTTGATCACCGTCTGCTCCGGCGGCAGGTCGCAGAACACTGCCATGTTGCGTGCGTTGCGGATGCCCTGCCAGAACGGGTGGCGCGTATCGACCAGGAAGTACGTGGTGTTCGGCGTCTTCTGCGGCAGTTCTTCGGGCGGCACCGGCAGCAGGTCGATCTTCAAACCGAACAGTGCGGCCTGCAGCAGGCGCGGCATCTCCTCGACCGAGCAGATCTTGCCGGTGCGGGACAGGCGTCCGAACAGATCCTGCCCGCGCAGTTCCGATTCGAACGCGAGATAGAAGCGCGTCTTGTCCGACTCGAACAGGTTCGGCGGCAGCTCCGCCTTGAACAGCTTGCCGTCGAAGGCCAGCGTGATGCCGACCTCGGCACCGACGGTGAGCGCCTTGATCAAGGTCTCGGCGCGCTGGAACGCGACCCGGAAACACAGCCGCAGATTGTCGTGGTCGTACGGCGGCAGTTCGGTTTCCGCCGGGTTCTCGCGCAGGCCGCCGGCGAAACTGATCTCTTCGGAGAACACGGAGAACTCCGCAACCAGTTCGCGCAGCTGCAGGTACAGCGGATACGGCGGAATCACCCCGCCGCGCACGGCTTCCTGCAGGTCGGCGATGTAGCGCGCGAAGGTCTGCATCATCACCACGCGCATCACTTCCTGCGCGCTGGTCGACGCGGCGCGAATGCCGCGCTGACGTTTGACGCTGGAGAAATCCGCGCCGCGCGATACCAGCAGGTCGCGCAGGGCGCGTGTCCAGCGCAGCAGGTTCACCGAACCCTGCAGCGCGACCAGCGGCGGAATGTAGTCGCCGGAAAGCTTGAAGCGGCCCGGCCCATTCGGCACGATCTCGGCGAACTTGTACGACTCGCAGGCGGCGAGCAGTGCGTCAGCGCCTTCGTCGAGGCTGCTGACGATCTGCGCCTGGTAACCGAGGAAATCCACCTCGGCCGCCGGCGCCTGCGGATCGTACGGGTCGGTGCGCGATTCGCCGTCGAGCCGATGCCGCGCCGGCAGCCGGCTGCCGCTGCGCTCGTCATTGCGGCCGAGGCCATCGAGCGTGCGCTCGCGTTTCAGCACGAGGTGCAGCGAGATCGGATCGTTGTTCGGCACCGCCAGCTCGAGCAGGCTGCGTTCGGGCACGCGCGCGTTGCCGCCCCCCTCCGCCGTGGCCGCGACGCCGCCGCTGATCAGTTCACCCTGACGCGTGAGCAGCACGAAGCGCTCGAGCGTGGCCATGCCGGTGGCCAGCGCGTCCTCGCGCAGCACCAGCGATTCGTAGCCCCAGTGGTACGGCGAAAACTGCCGGTGCAGCCGCAATGCATACGCCTGCTGCCAGGCATCCTGCGCCTGCAGGTGCTGCGGGGTGAGGAAACCACCCTGTGCCCAATGGACCTGTCGTACTGCCTGCATGACGTATGTCCCGTGTCAGTGTTGCTGTGCGATGCGTCGGATGTTCACCATGGCTGCGCGCTGACCGCGAAGCCGCGCCGGGCCAATCCGGCGAGCAGGCCGTCCTTGCCGGTGAGATGGATGGCGCCGACCGCGACGAAGCAGCCGCCGGTGCGCAGCAGCGGCTCCAGTTCCTCGATCCAGCGTGCGTTGCGTTGTTCGATCAGGCAGGTGCGTGCGCGTCGTTCGGCGCCTTGCGCCCGCGCGTCGAGCCCGTGCATGGCGTCGATGTCGGCCTGCCAGCCCGGCAGGTCGCCCCCTCGGTAGAACGCCAGCGCGCGTTCGGTTTCGGCGCGCAGCTCCTGCGGATCGGCGAGACGCTGCTGCAGCACCACCGCGTAGTCCGCCGCTGGTGTGCAGTCGAGTGCGGCAAGCTGGTCTTCCAGCGTTTCCAGGTGCACCAGTTTCAGGCCGTGGCTGCGCGCGATGTCTTCCACCAGGGTGTCGATACTGCGCTGGCCGGCAGTACCTGCACTGGTGGCGGGCGCATCCTGTCCTTCCTCGAGCAGGGTCATCGCCACCCATGGCTTGAAGCGATTGAGCTGCACGCCGTTGTGCTCCGGCAGCATGGTGCCGAGCTCGATGAACTCGGTGCCGCCGATGAGCCGGGCGAGGCTCTGGTCCGGCGCCAGGAAACGGTAGCGGTCGTAGCGCGCCTGCCAGGGCGAGTCGCCGTCGACTTCATTGACCAGCGTGTGCCGCGCCTGCACCGCATTGCCGACGAGTTGCGGGTCCAGCCCCAGCTCCGCCGGCGCGCCGATGTGGATGGTGCCGAACAACAGGCTGTCGGCTGCGCCGGCCCGTGGCGAACGGATGCGGAACAGCACGCCGCGGGCGGCGCGCCAGTCGAACGCATCGTCTGCGGCGGCGGCCAATGTCGACGAAGGCGGCACGCCGATGGACGGGGACACCGCCGGCCTCACCGCCGTTGCGGCCGGCGACTGCGCGAACGACGGTGCCGCCAGCCATGCACAGCAAAGTGCGAGCAAGCCGTGCAGGCCTCGCCAACGTCGTGCTGAGAGCGCCATTGCCATGGCCGTTTCCCTGTCGTGAATCATCAGCGATTCTCACGACGCCCCGCCGCAACGGCCATATCACGGAGAGTCTAGGCCGTTCGGGAGCCCCGGCATGTGTTGCCGCAGGCGCACACTGCAGCTATGTTGCCGAAGAGGTAGACAGGCTGCGGCGGGATGCCGCGACATCGCCACGTGGGGAGCGGGTATGCGCATACTGATCGCGGATGACCACCGGCTGATCGTCGAGGGCGTCAAACTCAAGCTCGCCGAACTCGGGCCGGGCACCGAGTTCGTGGTGGCGATGGACGTGGACGAGTTGCGCCGCGTGATCCGTGACGAACCTGCGCCCACGCTGGCCCTGGTCGATCTCACCATGCCCGGCAGCAACGGCAACGATCACCTGGTCGAAACCATCGCCAGCCTTCCGGGCGTGCCGGTGATGGTGCTGTCGGGCTCGGAGGACTCGACCCTGATGCGCGAACTGTTGAGCCTGGGCGTGCAGGGTTTCATTCCCAAGGCCTATTCGCCCGAAGTGATGCTTTCCGCCGTCCGGCTGGTGCTCTCCGGCGGGGTCTATGTGCCGCCGATGATGCTGCTGGAAGGCAACGGATCGACTGCCTCGACGGCCCGCGTCGAAACCACTGCATCACTGGAAGAGCGTCTGCGGAAACTTCTCACCGAGCGGCAGATCGACGTGCTGCGCCTACTGTCGCAGGGCAAGCCGAACAAGGTGATCGCCCGTGACCTGGGGATCAGCGAGGGCACCGTGAAAATTCACCTGGCCGCAATATTTCGCGCACTCAACGTGCGCAACCGGGTCGAGGCGGTGGTGGCATCGCGGCGTATCAGCGGGCTCTGAACGGGATACGGTCGCGGCGGTGTCTCCGGTCGCCGCGGCCGTCACACATCATGCGATGACGGGCGCTAGACTTGGGCTCGGGGGGAATGCATCGCAAGGGATTTGCAGCATCGCAGGGGCGAACACGTTGGACACCACGCATCGAATCAGCCGTTGTTTGCGCACGCCCCTCCGGCGCTGCTGTGCGGCATTTGCCTGCCTGGCGCTGCTGCTGGTCGCGTCGACCTCCATCGCTTCCGCCGCGGAACAGCGCGCCAACGACAAGTCGCAGGCGCCGCTGACCTTCGGCATCCTGCCGATCGGCGGGCCATCCGAATCGCTGGACGCCTGGCGACCGATGCTCGACGACATGAGCCGCGCGCTGCACCGGCCGATCCGCAGCATTTCGGTAAGCACCTACGATGGATTGGCCGAAGCGATCGCCGAGGAGCGCGTGGACATCGCCTTCGTCTCCGGCCGGATCGCGCTGGGCGCGGTCAGCCGCAACCGCATGCAAGTGATCGCGCAGCTCACCCGCGGCGACGGTTCGAAAGGCTATTACTCGGTGCTGCTGGTACTGAAGAACTCGCCGATCCACACGCTGGACGATCTCTATGCGCAGCCCGGCCACTGGCGTTACGCGCGCGGTTCGGCGTTGTCGGTGTCCGGCTACCTGGTGCCGGAGACGCAGCTGTTCGCCAGCCGCAAGCTCGATTCGGACACGTTCTTCGCCAGCGTGGTGGAGGACAACCACCAGAACAACGCGCTGTCGGTCGCCAACAACGAAGTGGACGTGGCCACCAACAATACCGCCGACCTCGAGCGGTTCGCCCAGCATTTTCCGGACCAGTACGCGCGCCTGCGCATCCTGTGGAAATCGAGCCTGATCCCGCATGCCGTGATCATCGCGCGCGGCGATCTGTCGCCCGAGCTGCGCGCGGCGATCACCGACTTCGTCACCCACTACGCCAAGAGCGGCCGCAACGCGGCGGCGGAACTGGCCAAGCTGAAACTGATCCACGACATCAGCGGGTTCGCACCGGCCGGCAACGAAACACTGATTCGTTTCGCCGACATCGACTACACCCTCGATCGACGCCGCGCGCTCAGTGCGCAATGGGTCAGCAATGACGCGATGCAGGCGCGCCTGCAGAAGATCGAAAGCGACCACGATCATCTCGTCAGCGCGCTCAAAGCCAACCAGACGATGGACACGCCCGGCCCCTGAGTTGCGGCGTCGCCGCCTTTCGCCACCGGGATCACCCGTTCCCCCTCCACCGCCATAGCGCGTCGGTGGTATGGCGGTGCGCGCCACGGAGGCCAATGATGGTTGTCATCCTTCCGCATGGGAGACTTCCATGGCGCGCCACACCTTGCCGCTGCTGCCGCTCGCCCTGTTCGCGTCGGGATTGCTGCTGAGTTTCGCCGGCGCGCTCGTGGCGCAGACGTCCGCGGTGGCGCCCGTTGCCGGCGACATGCTGGGCCAGCCATTCGCCACGAAGTACGCGCGCTTCCAGCCGGTGCCGTTCGATGCGCTGCCCGGCTGGAATACCGACGCGCTGCGCGAGAGCCTCGACGTGTTCACCCGCAGCTGCAAGGTGCTGTCGCGCAAGAATGCGTGGAGCGCGTCGTGCGCCGACCTGGCCGGTGCCGACACCGGCAGCGACGATGCGGCGCGGCAGTTCTTCGAGGCGCACTTCCAAGTCTACCAGGTGATGAATCCCGACGCGACGGCGGACGGTCGCATCACCGGCTACTACGAACCGCAACTGGATGGCCGCAGCACGAGGGACACACGCTTCCGGTTTCCGGTCTACGCGACCCCGCGCGACCTCTACCAGCTCGACGCGCGTTCGCTGAGCGGCGCCAGCCGCCAGTGGTTCCGCATCGAGGACAACCGCCTGCTGGCCGCGGCGCCGGATACGGCCGGTGCGCGCGAATACGCGCTGGCACTGGGCGACGACGTGCCCGGCATGGCCGACAAGCGCTATCGCGTACGCGTGGACGACGATCGCATCGTGCCCTATTACAACCGCCAGCAGATTGAGTCGCAGGGCATCGACGCGCCGGTGCTCGCGTGGGTGCAGGATGCCTACGCGCTGTATTCGATGCAGGTGCAGGGCTCGGGCAAGATCCGGCTCGAGGACGGCCGCATGGTGCGCGTCGCCTATGCCGAGCAGAACGGCCAGCCGTTCCTTCCGAATGCCTCGTCGAGCGATACCGCGATGGCAAGCAGCGCGATCAAGACGCGTGGCCTGCGCCTCGGCGCGGCCAGCGCGGCGGGTGAAGCCGCGAATGCGCCAGGCGAGGATGTTTCGTCGATCATCGCGCAGCTCAAGCAGGGCGGCAGCCAGCCATCGGGCGTCGCAGCGACGACGCCTCCATCCGTGCAGGAACGCCAGGCCATGCCCATCAGCAGCAACGAACGCGCGGGCAACGCACAGGTGCAGGCGATCATCGCGCAGCTCAGTCACGTCCGCGGCGGGACAGCGGCCTCTGCGCCGCATGTCGACAGCGCTCCCGTCGCCTACACCGCCGCGCTGCCAGCGGAGCCAGTACGCGCTTCGAACACAAGCGACCCGCAGGTGCAGGCGATGATCGCCCAACTGCTCGGCAAGGCGCCGCCGCCTGCGATGACCGACGCCAGTCGTCCGCGGCGCGACACCACCCATATCGGCAGCAGCCAGATCAGCGGCAGCGATGCGGCACGCCTGGCCGCCGACCCGCATCGCAAGGGCGCGGCCAAGAATCTTGCCGTGGCAAACGGAAGCAGCGGAGGCGGTTCAGTCAGCGGCATCGGCGATCCCAGTTACGTGTTTTTCCGGGTGATCCCCGACGGCCCGCAAGGCCCGCTCGGCGCGCTCGGTGTGCCGCTGACCGCGGGGCGTTCGCTGGCCGTCGATCCGCGTACCACGCCGCTCGGTGCACCGGTGTTCGTCACCACCGCGGCACCCGGCGGCACGGGCAGCATCGACCGGCTGATGTTCGCGCAGGACACCGGCGGCGCGATCCGCGGCAGCGTGCGCGGCGACTTTTTCTGGGGCTTCGGCGACGACGCCGGCAGCATGGCTGCGTCGATGAACGCCAACGGCCGCATGTGGCTGCTGCTACCCAGAGGGCTTACGCTGGGCGCGCTGAATCCGAAAGTGCGTACGCGCGGACTCGGCAGCAACGCCGCCGCCCCCGACTGCGTGATTCCCGACGACGAGAGTTGTGTCGAGAACTGAATAAAATGCGGCGACTATCTGGACGTCCATTTGAAGCAGGCATCTGCACCGGTGCGCCCGCCGACCGGCATGTACTTCGACCTCGCCCTGCAGGCGCAGGGCATCCAAGTCTGACCGGCTACTTGAAGCGCAACCCCGCCGTCGACGGCCGCGGGTGATCGGGCGCGCCGCCCAGCTTCGCCATGTACTCGGTGAAGAAGGCATTCGGCCAGCCGAAGTCCTCGCGCGTGAGCTTCTTCGGGTCGTCCGGATCGAACGATTCGTGCAGGCGATGATCACCCGGGTCGCTCGCCAGCAGCATCTTCAACACTTTTTGCTGGCGCGTGGGCTCGTCGGTGGTGAAGCCATCGGCCAGCAGACCCAGCGGCCACACCATGCCCGGCGGCGTATGCGGGCTGCCGAGCCCGGCCGCAAGCCTGCCGGAATAGAAATACGGATTCGCGCCTGAAAGCACGAAGCGGCGGGTGTTGCGATACACCGGATCGTCGATGCGGACGTAACCGAAATACGGCGCCGCCAGCAGGTTGGGAATGTTCGCATCGTCCATCAACTTCGCGTGGCCGAGCCCGTCGACTTCGTACGCGTAGATGCGTCGTCCGTCCGGCCCGGCGACGATGCCGTATTTCTGGATGCCTGCATGCACCGCCTGCCGCAGCGCCTCGGCGCGCTTGGCCATCGGTGCATCGTGATGGATCGCCGCAATCTCCTTCATCGCGGCCAGTGCCTGCACCGCCATCATCTCGGCCGGTATCAGGAAATTGTAGGTACACAGATCGTCCGACGGCCGGAAGCCGGTCCAGATCATGCCGGTGTGGCCGACCGGATGCGTGCCCGCCCGCTCGGTCTTCGATTCGAACGCGTAATGACTCCTGCCGGCGTGATCCTGTTCGGTTTCCATCGTGTCCAGCACGCGGCGGAACGCGGCCAGCACTTCCGGCGTGAACACCGATGCATCGCCGGTAACCTTGTAATACTTCCACGCCAGCAGCACCGGATAGCACAGCGAGTCGAGTTCGAACTTGCGCTCCCACGCGGTGTAATCCTGGCGGAACGCATTCGCATACGGGTCGGCCAGCAGGTACTTCGCCTGCCGCTGGATCACCGCCTTGAACAGCGCGCGCACCTGCGGATCCTTCGCGTAATCCAGATAGGTCGCCTCCACCTGCACGGTGGAATCGCGCAACCACTCCGCCGGAATGTCGCCGGTTTTCACATACGCCGTGCCATCGTCCGCCGCCACGATCTGCGTGCCTGTGTTGAGCAATGCGGAACGCACCATCGCCTGCAGCGCCGGATCCGCATCGTGGAAATTCCGCGACGCGGCGACGATCACGTCAGGCTGGGTGACGAGTGCAGCCGGCTTCACCTGCTGACCGACAGTTACCGTGGCGTAAAGCAGCGCAACGATGGTGCACGACAAGCCCCGGCGATTCATGCGTGTATTCCGTCAAGCGAGCGGGTCGAAAGCGATGCGCGGCCAGCGCGCATTCTCCGAGGTTACAACACGACGTGCCTGACGAACCCGACTGCCTGCCCATCCGTACTAGACCCTTCGTGGAATAGAGCGCATCGCCGCTGTGGCCGAGACTTCGGGGGACCGCGGCCGATGCCGCGACGAAGGCCGGGGCGATGCTGGACGAACTGCTGCCGTACTACGAGAACGAGCTCACCAGTCTGCGCTCGCTGTCGAAGGAGTTCGCCGCGCGCTATCCGAAGATCGCCGCGCGGCTCTCGCTGGAAGGCGATGTCTGCGAGGACCCGCATGTGGAGCGGCTGATCGAGTCGTTCGCCTTCATCGCCTCGCGCATCCACAAGAAGCTGGACGACGATTTTCCGCAGATCACCGAGGCGCTGCTGTCGGTGCTGTATCCGCATTACCTGCGGCCAGTACCGTCGATGTCGATCGCGCAGCTCGCGCCGGCACCGGGCGCCGAACTCACCGCGATGCAACTGGTACCGCGCGGCACCCAGTTGCTGACCCGCGCGATCCAGGGCATGCCGGTGCGCTACCGCACATCGTATCCGGTCGAGGTGTGGCCGCTGAAGGTGGCCGAGGCATCATTCGAATCGGTGGAACGTTCGGCCTTCGCCGTACGCAGCGTCGATGTGGCGGCCAGCGTGCGGATACGGCTGGAAGTGGTCGGCAAGACCACGCTCGCCGCGCTCGATCCTCGCCGGCTGCGTTTCTATCTGGATGGCGAAAGCCCGCTGGTGCATGCGCTGCACGAACTGCTGCTCAACAGCGTCGAGTCGGTGAGCGCGGTATCGCCTGAAGGCGTGCCGGCAATACCGTCGCAACGGCTTGCCGACGGCTGCATCCAGTCGGTCGGCTTCGGCATCGACGAAGGCCTGCTCGACTACGATCCACGCAGCTTCCTCGGCTACAGGCTGCTGCAGGAATACTTCACGCTGCCGGAAAAATTCCTGTTCATCGATGTCACCGGCCTCGACCTGAAACGCTTCGGCAGCGCGGTGGAGCTGCGCATCGCGCTGCGCTCGTTCGGCCGGCCGGAACGCATCGCGCGGATGGAACAGGCGGTGGGCCGCGATACCTTCCGGCTCAACTGCACGCCGATCGTCAATCTGTTCGCCCAGCAGGCCGAGCCGATCCGCGTGACCCAGGAACTGAGCCAGTATCCGGTGATCCCCGACGTGCGACGGCCGCTGGGATTGGAAGTCTATTCGGTCGATCGCGTGCAGCGGCTCACGCGCAGCGGCGAGTCCAGCGTCGGCACCGAGTTCCTGCCGTTCTTCTCCACCCGGCATGGCCTCGGCGGCGACGACAGCGGTTGCTACTGGTACGCACAGCGGTTGCCGTCGGCAAAGCCCAATGACGACGGTACCGAAGTATCCATCGCGCTGGTCGACCGGCAGATGGATCCACGCGTGCCGGCGGTGGAAACCCTGTCGATCTCGCTCACCTGCACCAACCGCGACCTGCCAGCACTGCTGCCGTTCGGCGGCGAGGAAAGCACGCTGCAGGTCGAGGAAGGCGGCGTGATCGCGCGCGCACGGCTGCTGAAGAAACCCACACCGACCTGGCGCGCGCCCATGCGCATGGCCAACCAGTGGCGGCTGATCTCGCACTTGTCGCTGAATCACCTGTCGATCGTCGAGGGCGGCCGCGACGCGCTGCTGGAAATCCTCAGCCTGTACAACTTTGCCGACTCGGCCACGCTGCGCAAGCAGATCGCGGGCATCGTCGAAGTGCGCAGCCAGCCGTCGCTGAGCCGCGTCGGCAAGGCGCCACGGCAGTCGTTCGTGCGCGGCACCGACATCGAACTGACCTTCGACGAGGAACAGTACGTGGGCTCCGGCGCGTATCTTCTGGCGCGCGTGCTCGACCTGTTCCTCGGCCTGTACTGCACCGCCAACTCCTACACCCGGCTCACCGCACGCAGCGCGCAGCGCGAGGAACCACTCGCGACCTTCGCGCCACGCGCGGGCGCGCAGGCGCTGATTTGATGAGCACGGCCCGATGAACACGATGGACGAGCCCACCGCCAACGCTGCCATCGACGAATCGCCACCGCGATCGTCGCTGCCGTTGCTGGCCGGCGAGTTGACCGTGCCGGGCCTGCTGCCGCGCGCGCCGCTGGATGGCCTGATGGCCGAGCCCGAGCGCTACGGTTTCTTCCAGGCGGTGCGCCTGCTCTATCGCGTGCATGGCCTGCCGCCGCGCGCCGGCAGCGCCTCGCCGCACGATGCACTGCGCTTCACCGTGCCGCCGTCGCTGAATTTTCCACCGTGCGAACTCGACACGCTGGAGCGTGGCACGCAGCACGACAGCGATGCGCCGCGCTACACGATGAGCGTGAATTTCCTCGGCCTTACCGGCCCTTCCGGCGTGCTGCCGCGGCACTACACCGACTGGTTGATGAGCCAGCAGAAGGCGCGCGATCCCGCCGCGCGCGATTTCATGGACATCTTCAACCACCGCATGCTGAGCCTGTTCTGGCGCGCGTGGGCCAAGTACCGCAGCGAGCTGGGGCAGGACGCCGGCGATCGTGGCGGCGTGCTGCGGCACGTCTACGATCTGATCGGCCTCGGCACACCGGCGCTGCACGCGCTGGTCGAACCACGGCGAGGCGCGGCCAAAACCAAGCTGCCGGCCGCCGCGCTCGGCTACTACAGCGGCCTCGTCGCGCAGCATCCGCACGGCGTCGGCGCGCTGGCGCAGGTGGTCGGCGACGTGGTCGATGCGCCGGTGGAAGTGATCGGCTGCCACGGCACTTGGCAGAACATCCCACTGCGCGACCGTACACGGCTAGGCCGGCGCAACCAGCGCTTCGGCGACGGCTGCGTGCTCGGCACGCAATTCTGGGACCGGCAGACCACGGTGCGCGTGCGCATCGGGCCGATGCGGCTGCGCGGTTTCGAGGCGCTGCTGCCCTCGCGCGAGCTGCTCGGTGCGGTGGTGGAACTGCTGCGCTTCCTTACCGGCCTCGCGCTCGACATCGACATCCAGCTCGTGCTGCAGGCCGAGGCAATACCGCGCGCGCGCATCGGCGGGGCGAAACCCGCGCGGCTGGGCTGGAACAGCTGGCTGGCGGGACGGCGCAGCGGGAAGCCGGCGGACGAGTGCCGCTTCGTGTTTACCGGTTTGACGTGATTTCGAAGCCTTTCCTTTCCGGGAAAGGTGAACCACCTGGGAGAGAGCAGTCATGGCCATCAACCTGCGCGCGCTGGTCGCGCGACTCAACACCACCTGCCGCGGCGCGATGGAAGGCGCCGCCGGGCTGTGCCTTTCGCGCACCCACTACGATGTGGAGATCGAGCACCTGCTGCTGAAACTGCTCGAAGTGGACAACAGCGACATCCGCCGCATCCTGCGCCAGTTCGACGTGGCGCCGGAACGACTGGAGAAGGAGCTCGGCCAGATCCTGACTGGCTTCAAGACCGGCAACACGCGTACGCCGTCGTTGTCCGGCCATATTCCGCAATTGCTCGAACAGGCCTGGGCCTACGCCTCGATCGAATTCGGCGAAACGCGCATCCGCAGCGGCCACATCCTGGTCGCGCTGGTCGCGGTGCCGGAACTGCGTCGGCTGGTGCCGGCCAAGTCGCTGGCCGACATCAATGTCGAAACGCTGCAGAAGAATTTCCACGCACTGGTCGAGGCTTCGGTGGAAGCGCGCGAGGCGCGCAGTTTCGCCGACGGCGATGGTGCGCCGATGACCTCGTCGGCGGACGGCAACGAGGGCGGCGGCAAGCCCAGTGCCACGCCCAACCTCGACAAGTTCTGCAGCAACCTCACCGCGCGGGCACGCGAAGGCAAGCTCGACACCGTGCTCGGCCGCGATGAGGAGATCCGCCAGATGGTGGACATCCTCACCCGCCGCCGGCAGAACAGCCCGATCCTCACCGGCGAACCCGGCGTCGGCAAGACCGCGGTGGTCGAAGGCCTGGCCGCGCGCATCGCCGCCGGCGACGTGCCGCCGATCCTGAAGAACGTGGAGCTGCTTTCGCTCGACCTCGGCATGCTGCAGGCCGGCGCCAGCGTCAAGGGCGAATTCGAGGCGCGCCTGAAAGGCGTGATCGACGAAGTGAAAGCCAGCGCCAAGCCGATCATCATGTTCATCGACGAGGCGCACACGCTGATCGGCGCCGGCGGCGCCGCCGGCCAGAACGACGCGGCCAACCTGCTCAAGCCCGCGCTCGCGCGCGGCGAGCTGCGCACCATCGCGGCGACGACATGGGGCGAGTACAAGAAATATTTCGAGAAGGACGCCGCCCTCACCCGCCGCTTCCAGGTGGTGAAGGTGGACGAGCCCGACGAAGCGCGCGCCGTGAGCATGCTGCGCGGCGTAGCCAAGGCGATGGCGAAACACCACCACGTGCGCGTGCTGGACGAGGCAGTGACCGAGGCGGTGAAACTTTCCGCGCGCTATATCGTCGGACGGCAACTGCCGGACAAGGCGGTGAGCGTGCTCGACACCGCGTGCGCGCGCATCGGCATCGGCCTCAACTCGATCCCTGCGCCGGTGGAAGACAGTCGCAAGCGGCTGGAGATCCTCGCCACCGAACGCGAGCAGCTGGCGAAGGAATCTTCCGGCGGCAGCGATCACGCCAAACGGCTGGCCGAGATCGACAGCGAAACCGCCGAACTGAAAACCTCGCTGGAAGCGCTGGAAACCCGCTGGAAACAGGAGCTGGAACTGGTCGGCCAGATCCACGCCAAGCTCGATGAAGTCGAAGCACTCACCGCCGGCGCACCCGAACGCGCCGGCCTGGTCGACGAGCTCAACACGCTGCGGGCCAACCTGAAATCGCTGCAGGGCCATGCCCCGATGGTCAACGCGCTGGTGGACGCCAACACCACCGCGCAGATCATCGCCGCGTGGACCGGCATACCGCTGGGCAAGATGGTAGCCGACGAAATCCAGAACATCCTCAAGCTGCGCGAGCAGCTGGAGGAACGCGTGATCGGCCAGAGCCACGCGCTCGACGCCATCGCGCAGCGCGTGCGCACCTCGCGCGCGAACCTGGAGGACCCGAACAAGCCCAAGGGCGTGTTCCTGCTGGTCGGCACCTCCGGCGTGGGCAAGACCGAAACCGCGATCGCGCTCGCCGACATCCTTTGCGGCGGCGAGCGCAACATGATCACCATCAACATGAGCGAGTACCAGGAAGCGCATACCGTCTCCAGCCTCAAGGGATCGCCTCCCGGCTACGTCGGCTACGGCGAAGGTGGCGTGCTGACCGAGGCGGTGCGCCGGCGCCCCTACTCCGTGGTGCTGCTCGACGAAATCGAGAAGGCGCACCCGGACGTGCTGGAGCTGTTCTTCCAGGTGTTCGACAAGGGCGTGATGGAAGACGGCGAAGGCCGCGAGATCGACTTCAAGAACACCATCATCATCCTCACCTCCAACGCCGGCACCGAGCTGATCATGGAAGCCTGCGCCGGCGACGGCGAGGTGCCGACGGTGGATGCACTGGGCGACATCCTGCGCCCGGAACTGCAAGACCACTTCAAGCCCGCCTTCATCGGCCGCACCACGGTGATCCCGTTCTACCCGCTGCGCGACGAGAACATGAAGAAGATCGTGCGGCTCAAACTCAACAAGATCGTCAAGCGCATCGCCGCCAACCACGGCGCCCGCTTCATCTACGACGACAAACTCGTAGACACCATCGCCGCCCGCTGCACCGAGGTCGACTCCGGCGCCCGCAACATCGACAACATCCTCAGCGGCAGCCTGCTTCCGGAAGTCGCCGGTGAAGTCCTCGAACGCATGAGTCACAGCGAGCCGGTGCAGGAGATCAATGCGAGCGTCGGGGAGGATGGTCGGTTTGCATATGCACTGGCGTGAACACACGCCTCATTGTTTTCTCAAGCACAAACACAAGGGGACATTTCCATGTAGCTAAACCTTTCTCTCTTGCTGTATTCAGGGAGGGGGAAAAGTGTTTCTGCCAGAAACACTCATCGCTCGATCGAACGCGACAGCGCTGTGCCATGCCGATCTGCCCAGCGGCTGATCGGCGGCAATCCAACGAAGAAGGCCGCCTTGAGGGCGGCCTTCGCTTGGTCGTTGTTCGGGTTGTGACAGCGGGCTCCGCTTTACTGTGTTGGCGCAGTCATGGCGCCGCGTGGGGCTCGGTTCTTTTCCCCCCGGCGAACCCTGCGATGACGGCACGACACCGTGACCTTGCCACGGCGGATGGCACGCCACCGGCTGGTGAGCCAACGGCGAACCATCGCCCGGCGCTTGGCGGTCGCGTAGCGAGCGCTTAGCGTCCGTCGGTGCGGGGGCTTTCCGGGTGTGGCAATACAAGACAGGCCCCCAAACTTTAGGAACGGGGCTTCGGATTCACTTTTTAGAAAAAAACCACGGGATGCACCAAAGCACCGCTGCCTGGAACATTCCGCACAAGCTCATGACAGCCAAGAAAAGAGCCGAACTGTTCAGTAGCGCAGGAAACCAATCAGCCAGATGCTCCATTAGCAATGTCGTAGGCATGCCGACAAAGTTAAGAACAATTCCAGGGAACAGATGTTCTTTAGGCGAACCCAAATTGGCGAGATAGGAACCCCAAGCCCACAAGACCGCGACTCCGAGCACCACAGAATACAAAATGGCAATGAGCTTAATTAAACGCGACACGCGCCACACCCCGAATGTTGGTTTTTATTGGTTTGCAGTACCACAATCCTGCTAAACGCTATGGCGTTATGTTCTGAATGTTATTGCTAGGGTTATTTTGGTTCTTCTGTATGTTGTTATTGAAGAAGCCCGGCATAAGAGTTCCGTCGGTTATCGACGTCAATCCAACGCCTCCCGCCCGGAGCGAGCGAGATGCCGCAATAGAGCATTGCGTGGTGCTTTTCGATGGATCCCACGACCACCGCGATAGTCCGCGCTCATGGGCCGCCGCTTGATTAAACGCGTTGTCGTTTGGAACGTCGATACGCCAAATCGAATCCGCAGGTCTGCCTTCCGCTGCCATGGTGTCGTCAAAACTTTTAGTCACGTTCTGACCTATCGGCATACCGTTCGCCGGAAATTGACTCAAGATCACCTGCTGAGAACCGTCCTCCGTCACCATGACATGTCCAACGCTCGACCCTTCTGCGTTCCAGATGTAGACGTCGACATAGCGAAGCCCGAACGGATCGGTGTAGCTCAGTGGGTTCCCGCCGACATATGCATAAGTGTCGATTTGCCCTCCAGATAGCCCCATCGGATCACTCTGCAAATACCGCCCCGTGTTCGGATCGTAATACCGATTCCCGTTGTAGTGCAGCCCCGTCTCCACGTCGTAGTACTGGCCTGGAAAGCGCGTGTAATAGTTGCCGGTTCCCATTGGCGGCAGTTCACCGAACGCATTGTTGAGCCACGGCCACTGGTAGTTCACCACGGCGGCGGTGTTGGCGACGGCGCGCACCGTGCCGAGCTGATCCGCATAGAGGTAGCTGATTCCCGGTGCGGCCCTCCCTGCATCGGTTGCGGCGGCGACGGGGATGCCGTTGAGGTAGACGTACTCGCGATAGTCTGCCGCAAAATATTCGCCGTAGAGATTGCCGGTGCCGGTGGGGTCGTAAACCATCGCTGCCTGGCCCACTGAGGGCTCGGTGATAGTGCGCCAGACGCGCACGTTCTGGCCGTTGTACTGATAGGAGCCAATGGTGCTGGTGCCGCTCGTGACTGTGGTCAGGAGGTTACGGTCGTCGTAACCCAGGCCGATCAGTGCGCCGCTGGGATCGGTCATGGCTGTGGTGTTGCCGTTGGCGTCGAGCGTGCGTGCTGTGGCGCCGACTCCGGTGAGGCGGTGGCTTCCGATCTGATATCCGTACACCTGAGCTGATTGACCGGTCTCCGTCTTGGAAAGTCGATCGCCGGTGGGGTTGTAAGTGAAGCTCTGTTCGACCATGGCCGCACTATTGTCGAATTCCTTCAGGCGATCCAGCGGGTCGTATTGGTAGCTCTCACTCAACGGGCTGGCACCGGGCCCCGTTCCCTCGGCACCGATGCGACCCAGCAGGTCGCGCTGGAAGTGCAGGTTCAATGCGTTGCTGGTGATATCGGTAAGCGCGTAGTTCTTGTCGTAGGTGCGGATCACCGCTTGGCCGCCCAACGCCCACGAGTAGCCGGTGACGGGGCCGAACGGCGCGTAGGACACCGCCGTGATCAGCGGCGTCAGTGTGCTGTTGGTGTAACTGCCATACGGACCGGATTGTTGCACGTAGCCAATCGTCGACACCCGGCCATCGGTATCGTAGCCATACTTGAGTTCGAAGCCGGAGGGGTATTGCAGGTAGATCAGCCGCCGCGCCGCGGTATAGGCGTACCCATGCAGGTAGCCCACGCCATGGATGACCTGCCTGACCTCGCGTATATCGCCCTGGTTGGTGTAGCACCAAGCCGTGGTGCCAGAGGCATCGGTCATGCCGGTGAGGTGGCCGATGTTGAAGTTGGTGGGGCAGCCGGCAATCGGCGTGGTTTGATCGTAGGTGTACGTGACATTGAGCCCAGAGTGGGCCGGGTAGATCGTGCCGGTCAGCCGATGGAGGGCATCGTAGGTGTATTGCGTCACCACGCCACGGGCATCGGTGTGCTGCGTGCGGTTGCCTGCCGCGTCGAACAGATCGCCGGAAGTGCCGGTGTCCGGGCTCTGCCGTTGCTTGAGATTGTTGAGGCCGTCGTAGGTGTAGCTCGTCACCAGACTGGAGGGATCGGTGACGCTCGTGACGCGATCCAGCGCGTCATAGGTCGTGTGGGTATACGTGTTCTGTGTTGCGGTGTCCACGCCGTTGTAGTTGTCGAGCGTATCGGTCAGGCGATTCAGGGCGTCATAGGTGCGCTGCTGCTGGTAACCCAGGCCATCGGCGCTGTGCACCAGGTTGCCGTTGCCGTCGTAGCTGTCGGTGTAGCCCGTATTGACGATGGTGTGGTTGAGGCCATCGATGACGGCGGTCAGTTGCCCTAGCGTGTTGAACGTCTGCGACTGGCTTTGCATCACGGTGCCCGACGCATTGCGGATTTCCTGCCTGGTCTTGTTGCCGGCCGCATCGAGCGTGTAGTGGATGACGTTGCCTTGCGCGTCAGTGATATCCGTCAGTCGATGGGCGGCGTCGTAGCCATAGGTCATGGTGACGTTATCCGGATCGGTGACCGAAGCCACGGCGCCGTACGGGGTGTAGATGATGGTAGTGGTGGCACCGCCCACGATGCGCGAGGCCAGCCAGCCGCGTGGCGTGTATGTGAGGTTGGTGGCAACACCGTTGGGATCGGTGATGCCTGTAATCCGGCCGGCGCCATCGTACGTAGTGATTGTGGTGACGTGGCCCAGCGCATCGGTAACGGTCTTCAAGTCGCCGCTGGGGTAGTAGGCGTAGCTGGTGGTATGGCCCAGCGGATCGGTGTGGCTCAGCGTCAAGCCGATCAGCGGACATTGTCCGCCGTCCACGGCGGTGCAATAGGTGTAGGTATCGCGGCGCACGCCCGTCGGGGGTGTACCGCTGACCGAGCAGGTGTAACTCTCCGTGGTCGACGGATCGATCAGGCAATCCGCCAGCACGTGGCCGGTAGTATCGTAGACCCATGCTTCGCTCGATACGATGTTGCTGTTGGCGGCCTGCACCGTACGCGTCAGCGGCAGACGCAGAGCGCTCTCCCAGTTCGTCATCGTCGTACGCTGCTGCGACGAGCCCACGCCATCGACAACCGTCTTCAGTAAATTGGACGAGGTATCCCACGTGTACGCCAGATTGCGCGGCGTACTGCCATCGCCCAGCACATGGGTCTCGCTGGCGACGTAACCGTTGGCGTTGTAGGTGTAGGTAGTGGTGTTGACCGACGTGGCACAGCTCAGACAGAGATCCTGCACCTGGCTGTTGCGGAACCCATTGACCAGGAACTGCATGCTATAGCTATGCACGGCGCCCAGCGCATCGGTTGCTCGACTGCTCGTTTGCGGGGCAGCAGCAGTGCCGGCCGAAGTTATCGAGAGATGGACAACATTGACGCCCCCGGCTAGGGATGTCGAGGTGCCGACCTGATACGAGGTGTTGTAGGTGTAGTTGGCGTAGGTAGTATTGGTTTCATCCACCACGCTATTGAGCAGATAGAACGAGGACAGGCCGCTGTAGGTGTAGGTGTACTTGCGAATGCTGTTGTCCGGATAGGTGACCGAGGTCAGATCGCCATAGTTGTCGTAGGCATAGGCATAGTGCCCGCCAGCCGAGTCGGTCGCCGTGTTGATACGGCTTTGCGCGTTGTACGTGAACTGCAGCGCCCGTCCGCTGGGATCGGTTGCGCTGATCAGCAGGCCGGCCACCGGCGCCACCGATGTCGGTGTACTGGCCGCGCTGTAGCTGAAGGTCTGGGTCAATCCTGCACGATTGGTCCGGGACAGCAGATGGCCGGTGGCGTCATACCTCTCCATGTTGAGCGAGGCATCTGTCAGAGTCCAGCCGGTGATTGCTCCGTTGCTATCCGTTTGCTCGCTCAGGCTATCGTTGATGTCGGCATCCGTGCTCCATACGCCATTCGACAGGGTATAGGTCAAGACCTGCCCGTCACCGCGCAAGGCTTCCAGGCTGGTGAGCGGCTGCCGATTGTCCAGGAGCAACCGAGCGCCAAGGCTGAAAGTCCAGCCCACGCCAAAGGGGTAGACGTAATTGGCGATCGCGGTCGTAGAAGCATTCGCGCCTAACGGATAAACGACACTGGCCAACTCGCTTCGGGCCGTGTCTTCGTCATGCAAGGACCCCATACTCTTGACGGCCGCGCTCTGGGTGTTCATGGCGAGCGCACTTGTCGAGGAAGTGCTCATGCTGCTCATGTACAGCATGGATGCGGTGGAGGAGTTGTAGCTGCGGGTCAGCCGCAACGGGAATGCGCCGCCGCCTTGGAGGTCATCCTCTTCGAGGTAGATATCGCCGGTCGCATTGTCGATCGGGTCGCCGGACGCCCTTCGGGGATTGGTGCAATCACAGGCGGGGTCTTTGGGGCTGCCTTGGTGCTTGGCAATCGTCTGAGGGTTACATTGTTCATCGCCGTCGTTGTCGTTAGCGCCCGCATCCGCCGGATCGCAAAGCGCGGTTTCTTGCGCCATAACCGAAGTAGGCATCAACGTCAGCGTGGCCGTGCCGACCAACGCGAGAGGCGCATAGGCCGAGGACAGCACCATCAGCAGCGCGGATATGAACCAGGCATGCATGCCATGCCGTGAGCGTTCGGAGTGTGGGAGCAAGCTCGATGGCGGTCTGTTCTTCCCTGAATCTCGTGTGTTCTTTGGCAGTAATGGACTGTCCATACCGCCACCCGAATGCCTTTCGACTGCTTTTAACATGTGACGCTCCTTATCCTTTCGTTTATGCCAGCACCCCTGCGAAGCGCGATCATGCCAGCGCCATCGACTCAGCTTAAAGGTTCCCCAAAACAGTCCTATTGCAGTTCATCAAAAAACAACATCCCTGCAGCCCATAGGACTTTCATCCTGATTTTGGAGGCTTGTCCTTGGGCGCCGGATCGACACGAATAGTCCCCATCATGCCGCTGTCTTCGTGTTCCAGCAGATGACAGTGATACACGAAGGTACCCACCACATTTGGATCTCGGAAATCGATGCGCAAGCGTAAGCTCGGATAGCCCCGCATGCCCGGCTTAAAATAAGGCACCGTGATGGTGTCACGCAAAAAGCGGTCGGTGATGGGTGTGCCGGAAGCATCCATCAGCAGAAAATGGACTTGATGGATGTGAAACGCGTGCAACTCGTTCGTCCGGTTCTCGATAATCCAATCCTCGACCGTTCCCTGTTGGGCCACGATATTGGGCGTGCTGGAAGCCGGATCGAAGCGTGTCGGTATCTTGCCTTCCTCGGTGAGGTAGAACTCGTTCGCGTTATCCGGGTGCTTAGGATCGGTGCTTTTCTCCGAGAAGTACAATCTCCGCACACGCACGGGATTGACATCGCCTAACCACAGCAGGGCGGAAGACGGTAGCGGTGTGGGCGAGGACGCTAATCGAGACGATGGCTCCGGCGCGTCTTTGTCGGCGACGACCTGCACAAGCGGGCGGTTAGGATCGTTTTCGCCGCCGGGGCCGGTATCGACCGTCTTGGTCACGAACAAGGCGGGCACCCCGATCGGCGGTCCCGTGACGACAAACTCCGCGCGCGAGCCTGGCGCCAGGATGACATGAGTACGCCAGTCGATGGTAGGAGCGTAAGCGTCACGCGCCGTAAGCGGCACGCCATCGACAGCTACGATGCCCAAGCGTTGCGGGACGGTGTCGTACAACAACCAGAGATTCAGATAGGTCACCGTACTGGCGTTCGCAACGCGCCAGAGTTGGCGTTCGCCGGGTTTTATCCGGATCGAGGGGACCAGATAATCGGGGTACGGAACGGGTACATAGTTGACCGAAAGGTCTTTGGCCGGTTGCCCGGACCCCGTGCCGGTGTTGACCGCATCGCCATCGTTGTCGCTTTTTCGTGCGGGGATAGCGAGCGCTCCTTTCGCCGGCGTAGCACTCGGATGTAATAGCTCCTGATCACGGATGATCAACACGCGTTCCGGCAATCCCGCAACGATGGGGTTGGCGCGTTCGATGCCTTCGATGATGAGAGCGCCGGAGGCACCGCCCAGCACCTGGGGTGTGCTGAATCCATGGACATGCGGGTGGTACCAGTACAGGCCGGGCGGCTGATTCCTGGGTATGCGGAATTGGTATTTGAAGACCGGAGCGCCCGCTTGGATGAGGGTGTTCAACACATCATCCTGATGGCAGACCGGCGGGATCGTCAGGCCGTGAAAGTGCACATTGGTGGCTGTGAGCGACATTGCATGGCTGTTGCAGGGGTCTGCCGAAAGTGACATGTGCCCATGATCACGCATGGGAGGCGCCGCGTCAGATCCAAGCGCATTGAGTTCGTTCTTAACACGCAAGATCAGTGAGTCCCCCGGATGCAGGCGCAAGGTTGGCGCCTGCATGCCATCGGCGAGTACATAACAGAAGCGCAAGGAGCCATCGGCCGCGCGTTCGTTACGTACCGTTAGGTCCACTTGCAAAATGCCTTGTTGGCTGCGCAGATCCTTCGCATCCAGTACGACGCCTCCGGGCGACGGGCGCGGGCAGTTTTCGGGAGGCCGCGCGCGGGACATCGACGCCACTCTAGTCTGCGCCAGAGTCGGCGCCAGCGTTCCCATTGCGATGACTAGCATCCATACCGCCGACACGACCAAGCTGCGCCGGAGGGCCGCCATTATCCTGATGCGCGTAAATCTCAAGACGCCGGCGAAAAGACCGTCTCGAACGATCTTCGATTCAATGATGTGCCGACACCGCATGCAGAGGACTCCACGCATTAGCCCTCCGACAAGCTGCTTAACAGCAACGTGGATGACCCGGCTGCATTCGAGATTCGAGCAGGCCGTGAACGAGCTGTCGCCGGTTCTCCCAGCGTGGTTTCAATGCGCGGAATGTCTAGCTCCCAATCCCCAAAAGGACGACTGGCATTGAGCGAGTAGCCGAGCGGACCGGCCGTACTCAGCGAACGCTTGAATGCGATCGTCGGGCCGTTTTCCGACAAGCTCACCTCGGTCTGTTCAAGGGGCCGCGTGCCGTTGTAGAGACTAATGTTCTCGCTAAACGGATTGGCACCCGGCTGCTGGATGCCCTGATCGACCTTGATGAGTTTCTTGTACTCATCCTCCGCTGCGACCGACTGCGCGTGACACGCGCTTGCGAACGTTACCGATATCACTTCCAACAGGCAGATCCCTTGCCAGGCACACATCTACATTCCCCTTCGTCCAGCGTTGCGCGCGGGCATCTCAAGAACAATGCTATTACTTCGCGGAGGAAGTCAACGCGCAAGTTCTTACGAGTCGGTAAATCAAGCCACAGCCTCACTAATGACCAGAGGGTAGTCCAAGCGTCCATAAATCGGATGTAGGGTTTGGCGCTCACAAACGCATATATCGTCTGTACGTCCAGGCGGGCCTGAATCTGCGTGCCAAGCGGCCACATCGTCGCAAGGCAGCGGCGATGCGACTGGACCGACCGTTGCTGACAGCGCCTGATCAACTGTGGAGTATGGATTTTGTTTCTGACGCACTTTTCGATGATCGTCGCTTCCGAGTGCTGACGCTTGTCGACAACTTCAGTCGCGAATGCCTGGCCATCGTCGTGGGTCAGAGCCTGCGCGGCGAGGATGTCGTAGCGACACTTGAACGACTGCGGCAGGAGCACGGTACGCCGCGTCGGGTGCAGGCCGACCATGGGCCGGAGTTCATCAGCGTGGTGCTGGACAAGTGGGCCTACGACCACGGCGTGACGATTGATTTCTCGCGCCCTGGCAAGCCCACTGATAACCCGTTCATCGAATCGTTCAACGGCTCGTTCCGCGATGAATGTCTCAATGCGCACTGGTTTCTGTCGCTCGATGACGCCTGCCAGAAGATCGAAAGCTGGAGATGCGACTACAATCATTTCCGTCCGTATTCGTCCTTGGGAAACGCTGCGCCAGCGCAGTTCGCCGAGGCCTTTCGGGCATCTCAAAACACGCCGATTTCTCTACCGTAAGGCGGCTCAAGATTTGGGAGGCGGTCAAGGCGGTCAGTCAAATCACCATCCCAAAAGGCAAAGACATCTTTCAGGAAGGAACGCTTGGCCCAACGGGCGTCAGTGCTGTAGCCGAATGCCTTGACTCGCAGGGATTCTTCACGCAAGAAAGCGCTGTACCGCGACGGATCGACCTGGAGTTCCGATGTAGCGGTCTTGTCACTCGGCCACACGGCCTACCCCATCCCGCGAATGGCCGCGGCGGCGGCGAGTCCGCAGGATAGGCGTACTGTCTTGCCCTGTGCCGCCATGTCGTATTCGACCAAGAAGCGACCTTTCCATCTCACCACGCCGCTGGCCGAGGACGTGTTGCTGCTGCATCGCTTCGATGGCGAGGAGGCGTTGTCGCGGCCGTTCGAGTTCCGGCTGGAGATGCTGTCGGAAGACGACGCGATCGACGCGAAGGATGTGGTCGGCAAGCGCATCACCCTGTTTGCCAACGACAGCGACGAGGATGCCGACGGCAAATGCTGGAGCGGCATCGTGGCGAGTTTCGGTCGTACCGGCTCGCGCTGGTGCGCGGGTGCCGGCGAGGTGCAGGAGCTGACCACCTACGAGGCGTTGATCGTGCCGTGGTTCTGGCAGTTGAAGCTGGTGGAGGACTGTCGCATCTTCCAGAACCAGAGCATCCCGGACATCGTCGACACGATCCTGGGCGAGCTGCAACTGGGCAAGCACGAAACGGATCTGTCGGGCAGCTACGATCCGCTCGAGTACTGCGTGCAGTACGGCGAGAGCAGTTTCGATTTCATCGCACGGCTGCTGGAAGACGCGGGCATCCACTACTTCTTCAAGCACGCCCCGGACGAACCGGCCGACGTGCTGGTGATCTCCGATCATCAGGAGAAGGATTACAAGGGCCAGATAAAAGCGCTGCGCTTCGCCGCCAACTGGTCCGAGCAGGACGAGCCGGTGGTGTTTTCGCTGGCGCGCCGGCAGCGCATGCGCACCGGCCGCGTGATGATGCGCGATTTCGATTTCACCAAGCCCACGCAGAACCTCGAATCCAGCGTGGACACGATGCTGAAGGTGGGCGCGCAGAAGGCGTTCCAGAGCTTCCGCTATCCAGGTGGTTACCTCGAACGCAGCGCTGGCGACGAGCGCGCCAAACTGGCGATGGAGATCGAGGAAGCCGCGCACGAGTTGCTGGACGGCACCGGCACCTTGCTGGAAATCCGCCCCGGCGTGGCGTTCCAGCTCGACGACGCGCCGAACGACGTGCTGGAACCAACGTGGCGCACGGTGCAGTCGCATCACCGCGGCGAGAACAATTTCGACGACGACAGCGGCGACAGCTACTACCGTAACGACTTCACCGTGATGCCGCTGGCGCTGCCGTTCCGCCCCGCGCGCGCCACGCGCAAGCCGCGCATGCGCGGGCCGCAGACGGCGATCGTCACCGGCCCGGCCGGCGAGGAGATCTACACCGACCAGTACGGCCGGGTGAAGGTGCATTTCTTCTGGGATCACCTGGGCAAGGGCGACGACAAGAGCTCGTGCTGGATCCGCGTGTCGCAGGCGTGGGCCGGCCGCGGCTGGGGCGCGTTCTTCCTGCCGCGCGTCGGCATGGAGGTGATCGTCGATTTCCTCGATGGCGATCCCGATCATCCGCTGGTCACCGGCTGCGTCTACAACGGCGACAACTCCCCGCCGTACACGCTGCCGGCGGAGATGACCAAGACCACGATCAAGACCAGCTCGTCGAAGGGCAGCGATGGCTTCAACGAGTTGCGCTTCGAGGACAAGAAGGGCAGCGAGGAAATTTTCCTGCATGCCCAGAAAGACCTGCAGGCGCGGGTCGAGAACGACTCGGTCGAGAACGTCGGCGGCAATCGCGACATCACCGTCACCGGCGATCGTTCGGAGACGGTGAACGGCGCGCAGCAATATGCGGTACAGGGCGCGCGCACCACCTCGATCGGCAAGGATGACGGCCTCACGGTCGGCAGCAACTTCGCCATCAGCACCGGCAGCGACCTCGGCATCAGCGTGGGCGGCTCGGCCATGCACGACATGTCGCAGGACATCCATATCAAGGCCGGCATGAACGTGGTGATCGAGGCGGGCATGCAGATCAGTCTGAAAGCCGGCAGCAGTTCGGTGGTGCTGGGCCCTGCCGGCGTCACCATCGACGGCACGCTGGTGCGGATCAATTGCGGGGGCAGCCCGCTGTCGGCCAGCAAGCCGCAGAAACCGGACAAGGCGAAGAACGCGAAAGAGGCGATCATCGTCGCCGCCGGATCGGCGCTGGCGGCGCTGCAGCAGGTGCAGGCAGCCGCGATGCAGGCAGCCGCCGCGGTGGGCGCGCCGTTCTGCGCCGAATGCGAGGCCGCCAAGGCGGCACTCGCCGCGATGGGCCAGCTCTGAGGAATGGATACGTGATCGACCAGGCCCAACTCGCCGCACTGATGCGTATCGTGTACAGCCGCGAGCAGCAGCTTGTGTATGCCGTACTGGATGGCTGCATGCTGGCGGAGTTGCCGAGCCGGCTGCAATCGTCCGGCTGCCGCCACAGTTGCCTGTTCTCCGGCGCGCTCGACCCCGTGCTGGAACGCGCCGCGCCGTGGCTGGTGGAGCTGCCGCCCCACGCGCTTTTCACGCAGCCGTTGCTGCGCGAAAGCTGGAACGAACACGGCGGCATCTTGCTCGCGACGAGGCGGGAAGTGGATCTGTACACGCTGCGCAACCACCTGCGCCGGTTTCTTCGCGTCAGCGGCCCGGGAGGTCGGCCGATGCTGTTCCGCTTCTACGATCCGCGTGCGTTCCGGATCGCCATGCCGCAACTGCGCCACGGCGACTACCAGGCATTTCTGCAGCCATTGGAGAGTGTGTATACCGAAGCGGAAGACCCCGCCTCCATGCTGCATTTCACCGCGGACGGGCCGGCTGTCGGCGATACCGTATCGCTGCCGCTTTCCATGCAGGAGGCACGCGAATGATGCTCGAATTCAATCGAAGGCAGATGGGTGGCATCGGCGAACTGCACTTGCGCCAATCGCTGCAGGGCTTCCTGACACGGCACCTGCCGCAAGCATCGCAGATGCCGAAGGCGCAATTGCGCGACGTGCTGGAGCAGACGCTCGGCGAGTGCCGCCAGCTGGGCCTCACCAGCCAGCGCGCGATCGCTGCCTATACGTTGGCCGCCTGTGCGCTGGGCAGCGAAACGCTGCGCGGCGACCCCACCGTGCAAGACATCCTCGCGCAGCGTCAGTTGCCACAGGCGCACAAGGCGCTGCTGCTGCAGACCTGGCTGGCGCAGATGGGCGCCGAATTGGCGCGGTTGCGGAGTTGAGCCCATGACCTTTCCCACGCCCGATCCAGGTGGCATTGCAAAGCAGGCCGCGCAGGCTGCCGGCGGTGCGGTGGCCGGCGCACAGCAGGCTGCACAATCCGCAACGGCGCAGGCCACCAAGGCCGCACAAGGCGCGGTCAGCGAAGCGCAGAACGCGGTGAGCAATGCAGCTACTGCCGCAAGCAGCGCAGCCAGCGGCGCCATGAGCCAGGCCCAGGCCGCCGTGCAACAAGCCGCCAGCCAGGCCGGCAGCGCGGCGCAGGGGGCGCTGAACCAGGCCAACCAGGCACTGGGCAATGCGGTGAACAGTGCGCAAGGCATGGCGCAAGGCGCACTCAACCAGGCCAACCAGGCGCTGACCGGCGCCAGCACGGCGGCTGGCAACGCAGCTCATGCTGCACTGGATGCCGCCAACAGCGAAGTCGACAAGGCGCAGGCCATGGCCAACGACATCGCCAACAACGCGATGAAGACGGCTACCGACGCGATCGACAAGGCACAGAGCGAAGCGGAGGATGCCGCCCAGAAGGCGCTGCAGGAAGCGAACCAGGCCGTGGACCAGGCGCAGTCCATGATCCAGAACACCGTGCAGAGCGCGCTCAACAGCGCGAACCAGGCGATCAACCAGGCCAAGGATGCGCTACGCGATGCCGGCAAGCAGGCGCTGCAACAAGGACTCGATGCCGCCAACGGCGCACTGGCCCAGGCCAGCGGATTCGGGCACCAGGCGCTGGCGGGTTTGCAGGGTGCACTGGCCGAACTGCCGGACAGTTTTCCCGACCTGCCGGCCGATTTTCCCGGCTCCGAGTGTCCTTATGTGCGCAAGCTGCACGACCTGCTCGCGCAACAGGCGGCACAGGCACAGAACGCCCTGGGCAACGCATCGAATGCACTGGATGGTGCCGGCAATCTGCTTGATCAGGCCACCGGCGCACTCGGCAACGCCGCCAGTCAGCTCGCCGACAAAGCCAATGGCGCAATGGACCAGGCGCTGGATGCGCTGGATCAGGCGCAGAAGACCGCGAACGATGCGGCACAACAGGCGTTGAAAGAAGCCTCCGACGCGGTGAACCAGGCCAAGACGGCGGTAAACCAGGCCGCGCAGCAGGCGTTGAAACAGGCTTCCGATGCGGCGAACCAGGCGAAGCAGCAGGCCACGCAGATGGCAAAACAGGCGCTGACCCAGGCCAACCAGCTTGCCGACAGCGCGCAGAAGCAGGCCACCGATGCCGTGCAATCAGCCGTCCAGACGGCTCAACAGCAGGCTGCAGCGCTGCAGCAGCAAGCCACCCAGCTCGCCCAGCAAGGCATCAACCAGGCCACGCAGGCGGCCCAGCAGGCACAACAGGCACTGCAGGGTGCCGCGCAACAGGCGTTGACCCAGGCGCAGGGCGCCGCGCAGCAAGCCGCGCAGCAAGCCGGTGCCGCCGCGCAAAGCGCGATCGGCCAGGCGCAGCAAGGGATCGCCAGTGCGAGCCAGGCGGTTGCCAGCACAGCCTCGGGCGCGTTGGCCCAGGCCGGCCAGGCTGCGGGCCAGGCCGCCACACTGGCGGGCAATGCGGCCAAGTCGCTCGGCAATGCCGCCAGCGGCCTGGGCAACAGTCTGGGCGGCCTGATGGGCTGAGCCGCAGCGCGGCACACCGATAGTCGCGTGTGATGCCCGTGCTCAACGCCGACGATAGAAGGCAAGTCGCCGCATGGTGTCGCCGCGACATCCACCATCACCGCGCGCGGCAGCCACCTTCAGGGAATCTGCTCGGTCATCTGGCCCGGCATGCTCACCGTGATCACGCCGGCCCACATGCACATGCAGGTGTGCGTGTTGTCCAGGCACGGCATGTTTCCCAACAGCACGGTCGGCGTGCCGGCGACCCACGGCGCCGTCGTGGCCGGAATGCACGGCTGCGGCGTCAGCACGCCCATCGCCGCGCTGGTGGCCGCCGCCACCTGGGGATTGGCCGGCGACATGCACATGCCGAACGGCATGATGTTGGTCATCGGGATGTGGTCCATGATCGTCGCTGCAGGCTGGTTGCCCGACAGCATCTTGTTCGCCGGCAACACCACCAGGCTCGACGGCGCCATGCCCATGCTGCACATCAGGGTGGCGCCGTTCACCACATGAATCGGCATGCGCGAAGCCTCAGCCGCCGCTGGCCACGATCTCGACGCGGCGGTTCTCGCCCGCGGTCGGATCGGCCTTGTTGAGCAGTTCGCTGGCACCCTTGCCGCTGGCGCTGAGCCGGTCGGCCGCCACGCCATGGCTGACCAGGAAGCGCTTGACCGACGCAGCGCGCATCTGCGACAGCCGCATGTTGTAACCGGCCGAGCCCACGCCGTCGGTATGCCCGACCACCTGGAACGTACGACCTTTCAACTCGTCCGAACTCAGCGCCATGGCGAGGTTGCCCATGGTGGTGGCCGAAGCGCCCTCGATGCGGTCGGAGTTGAAGGCGAACTGGATCTGCATGGAGATCGAAGCCGGCGGTGGCGACGGCGCATCGGCGACCTTGCCGGCAGCCGCGGCACCGCCAAGGCGCAGCGAACGGGTGGCGCCGGTGTTGATGACCGAATCGTCGTCCTTCACCTTGAGCTGGTCGACGATCGATTTCACCGAGGGCGCATCGGCGGCCTGCGGCTTCGGCCCGGCATCCTGCGCAACGGCGCAGGTCGCCATCAACAGCAACGCGGCAAGACAGGACAACGGGCGAATAGTGTTCATGAGGCTCTCCGTTCTTCGCGCGCGGTGCGCGGCGGTGGCTGACGTTCGATGCTCCGCAGTGTGTGCAGCACACGGCTTTTTTTCGATATGCAATTCGCCCTAGGCCGCATGTTGCTATGTCGAACTGCGTATCGATGGGATGCATGGAGTTATCTAGAGTGCGGGCGTGGCCACCATGGACGGGCGCGCACAGCCGTTCCATGAATCAGCCATCCAGACCGCCAGACATGACGCCGACCCGCCCAGCCATCCGCCTTGCAGCCAGCGTCGATCCGGGCGTACGCGCGCCCGCGCGCAGGAAAGCCGGTGCAGGCTGACCGATGCCGCGCCAGCCGACAGCCCTGCTGCCTCGCCTGCTTGCCGACAGCGTGCTGCCGTGCGCGTGCGCCGCGCTGGTCCTGACCGGCGTACTCACGATGTACATGCTGCGTGGCGTGGACGACGTGGCGCACATGCGCATCGCTGCCCAGCTCGAACAACTCGCCGGCGAACTCGAACACGACGATGGCGAGGGTGCGCAGAACGTGATCGACGATGCCCTGCGCTCGACGCAGGCCGATGCGCCGCGACGCATCGACGTGGAGGAAGCCGACGGCAGCCAGTTGCACGGCGGCGTACCGGCGGATGCATCGTTCGAACGCTATCGCCGCGAGCTGGCCGATACCGGAAGGCACCGCGCCGTGGTCATGCATGTCGACGCGCGGCCGCAGCGGCAGGCGCGGCAATGCATCCTGCTGTACGGCGTGCTCAGCGAACTGGCCGTTGTGGTGCTGACACTGCTGGGTGCGTACGCGCTGCGTCATCGCGTGGCGTTACCGCTGCAACGCCTGCAGCGCAAGCTCGATGCCTTGCTCGACGGCGATGACGGCATCGACGCCGCGCGCATGGAATCGAACCGCGAGTTCGCCCGCCTGCAGGCGAGCGCCACGTCGATTGCCGGATTGCTGGCCGCGCATCGCGAGGAGTGGGCCTCGAAAGAGCATGCGTCGGCCATCGACGCGCTGGACCAGTTGCGCCAGAGCCAGACGGCCACGCGCAGCAAATCGCAGTTCATGGCCCTGGTCGGTCATCACTTCCGCCAGCCGATGCAGGCGCTGCAGTTGCTGACCGCCAGCCTGCATCCGGGCATCGACGAGGAGCAGCAGGCCGTGCTCGGCCAGGTGCGCGAGAGCATCGCCACGATGACCCGCCTGCTGGATGCGCTACTGGAAATCTCCCGGCTGGATGCCGGCGTGGTTGTCGCGACCCGCGGGCAGTTCAGCGTGGCCGACCTGTTCCTTCGCGATCGTTCCGCACTGCTGGAGGATGCGCGCCGCAAGCATGTAAGCGTGGTGTGGCGACAAAGCTGGTACCGGCTGCATGGCGATATCGAGCTGGCATCGTCGCTGCTGCACCAGCTGGCGAGCAATGCGATCGCGCACGCCGGGCCGCAAGGCCGGGTGCTGATCGCGGCGCGGCACGTCAACGGCGGCGTGCGCGTCGAGGTGCGCGACAGCGGCCCGGGCATCGCGGCCATCCATCAGCAGCGCATCTTCGAGGAGTTCGTGCAGCTGCAGGGCGAAGGAGAGCGCCGCGAAGGCTACGGGCTCGGCCTGGCGATCGCCACGCGACTGGCGAAGATCCTTGGCACCGAGATCGGCCTGCGTTCCGATCCGGGCCGCGGCAGCACGTTCTGGTTCGAGCTGCCGCGCGTGCTGACACCCGAACGTACAGGCATCAATCGCCACGCCCCGCTGCCGGCGATGCATCGCATCGGCTGATCGCTCGTGTGTGTTCGCGCGATGTTTTCCAACGTGCTGTCGTCCGAACGGGCTATGCCCTACTGCGAATAGGCTGCGCCGTCATCGCTACCTAGACTGCAAGAGCTTCGAAGAACCGACGGCATCACGTCGTCGGCTCGCAGTCTGGGGAGGGACACCGCGTGCGCACTCAGATCATGCTGGCCCGGTTTGCCACGGCGGCTTTGTTCACCGCTCTCGCCGGCGTTGCCGCCGGCCAGGACCTGCCTGCATTGCGCAGTCACGACGCCGCGGCCATCGATACCTCCACCGCCACCAACGCGCAGGCACGCATGGACGATGCCGACACCGCGCTGGCGCTGAGCACCGATGGCGCGCTGCTGTACGGCGCAAGTCCGCTAAAGATGGACGGCTATCAATATTGCAGCCAGGCGATTGCGCTGGCGGAGAAAGGCGAGCTGCGGCAGAGCGTGCGCGCGGCGAGCCAGGCGCTGTATCTGGCGCAGCAGAGCAAGGACGACGAACTACTCGCGCGCGCCTATCGCGACCTGGCGATCGTCTACGGCTACGGCGGCGACTATGAAAAGGCCGCGGCATTCGCACAGGCCGCGCTGGCGCATCCGGTGAAGGACCCGACGCAGATCGTGGGGCCCGCGCACAAGGTGCTGGGCGATGCCGCCGCGCGACAGGGCGACTACAACGCCGCTGTCGCCGAGTACCAGCTCGCGATGACCGGCAGCTCCGACCACTATCGGCCGCTGGTGCAGATCTCGCTGGCCAATGCATTGATCGGCGAGGGCGACGTGGCCGCTGCACGCAAGCAGGTGGATGCGCTGAAGGCAGCGCCGGTCGATGCCACGCTGGCGCTGCCGCTGAAACGCACCGAGGCGAAGTTGTTGCTCGCTGAGCACAAGCCCGCCGATGCGCAGGCGCTGTATCGCGAACTGGAGACCGCGGCGGCCGGCAGCGATGCCGGCTATCAGCGTTTCTGGGCCGAGGACGGCATCGCGCGCAGCCAGTTGGCGCTGGGCGACAAGGCGCAGGCCGTGGCCACGTGGACGCAGGCGCTGGACGGCCTCGACCAGGTGCGTGCGCAGTTCCACAGCGAAGAATTCAAGATGGGCCTGTTCTCCGACGTGCAGACGGTGTTCGAGCAGACCATCGACCTGTATTCGCAGATGGGCGACAGCGCGCATGCGTTCGACCTGTCCGAGCGCAGCCGCGCGCGTGCCCTGCTGGACGAAGTGCGCGACCGCGCCGCGATCCAGCCCGGCGTGGCCTCGACTGTGCCGCTGGCGACACTGCAGAAGCAGTTGCAGCCCGACGAACGGGTGATCGAGTTCCATGCCCTGCCCGACCGGCTGCTGGTGTGGGTGATCGGCAGCGATGGCATCCGCGAGCAGAGTTATCCGATTCCGCGCAAGGATCTGGTGCGCCTGGTCGATGCGTTCCGCCAGTCGATCATCGCTGGTAGACGCAGCGCAGTGGGTGCGGCCGACCAGCTCGGCGAACTGCTGATCAAGCCGTTGAACCTGCCGGCCGATGCGCGGCTGATCGTGGTGCCGAACGGTCCGCTGCATTACCTGCCATTCCAGGCGCTGCGCATGGACGGCCATTACCTGATCGAGACGCATGCCGTGTCGGTGACCCCATCGATCAGCATCGCGATGCAGCTGATCCGGCGCGGCAACACGGTGCAGCGCACGCTCACCGCGTTCGGCAATCCCGACGTCGCGCCGCAATACGCGCTGCCCGGCTCGGAGGCCGAGGTGAAGGCGTTGGCCGCCGCGTTTCCGGGCACGCAGCTGTTCCTGCACGGCGACGCGACCAAGCGCCGCTTCGAGCAGAGCGCCGGCAGCACTTCGCTGATCCACGTCGCCGCGCACGCGCAGGCCGACACCATCGACCCGCTCTACTCGCGCATCCTGCTCGCGTCGGAAAACGGCAAGGTCAATTTCCTCGAGGCGCACGAGGTGCTCGGGCTGAACCTCGACAAGGTGTCGCTGGTGACATTGTCGGCGTGCGAGTCGGGGCTCGGCCGCGTGGCCGACGGCGACGAGGTGCTCGGGTTCACCCGCTCGTTCCTCGCCGCCGGCACCTCGGGACTGATCGTGTCGCTGTGGCCGGTGTCCGACGACGCCACCAAGTTGCTGATGTCCACCCTCTACGCCGAGCTTGCCAAGGGCACCGACGTGCAGGTGGCGATGCAGCGCGCGCAACTGGCCGTGCTGCACACCAAGGGCATGGACCATCCGTTTTTCTGGGCGCCGTTCAACATGATCGGGGACTGGCGCCTCACCGTGGGAGCCAAGTCATGAGCCGCATCGCCCGGATCGCGTTGCCGCCGCGACGCCTGTCGCTGGCGATCACGCTGGGGCTGATTGCCCTGCCCGTGTTCGCCCAATCGACCAGCCAGGGCCTGGAGTCGCAGGCCACGCCGCAGATCCCCTCCAGCAATCAGGCATCGCCACTGCCGCAGCCGCAACAACTTCCGACGGCACCCGCGGTCACCGCACCGCAAACCAGCTTCGTGCTGCGCGGCGTGGTGTTCAACGGCGCGAGCATTTTTTCCGCCGGACAACTGCAACGACTGGCGGCAAGCCGCATCGGCAAGCCGGTGACGCTCGATGACCTCGACGCCATCGCGCAGCAGGTCACCGCGCTGTATCGCCGTGCCGGATACGTGTTCGCCACGGCCGTGGTGCCGGTGCAGGAAGTGAAGGACGGCATGGTCGAGATCAGCGTGATCGAAGGCCGCCTCGGGCAGATGAAAGTGGAGATCGATCCGGCCGCGCCGGTATCGGAAGACCGCATACGCGCGATGCTTGCGCCGCTGCAGCAGGGCCAGCCGTTGAGCGGCGAGGTCTACGAGCGCACCATGCTGCTGCTGAGCGACCTGCCCGGCATCAAGGCGCAATCGGCGCTTTCGTCCGGCGCCGAAGCGGGCACCACCGACCTGACCGTGAAGATCAGCCGCGCCGCGCCGGTGAACGTGTCGCTGGGGCTGGACGACTACGGCACGCGCGAAGCCGGCACGCTGCGCGGCGGCGGTTCGATCCGCTGGAACAGCCCGTTCGGCATCGGCGACAACCTGGACGCGCGGGCGCTGGTGTCGGAACGCGGCGGTACCACGTTTGGACGTCTATCCTACGAGGCCCCGCTGGGCTACGACGGCATCCGCGCCGGCATCGGCGCCTCGCAGGTCGACTACAGTCTGGGCGGTGCGTTCGAGCCGCTGGACGCGATCGGCACTTCGCGCATCTACGATGCATCGCTGACGCTACCGGTGGTGCGCCAGCGCAACCAGAACTTCTTCCTGCGCTTCCTGGTCGACCACAAGGAACTGACCGACAAGCTGCGCGCCGTCGATTACGTTTCGCACAAGCGCGTGGAAGGCATCGGCACGGGATGGGCATGGGAGCGCCGCGATGACATCGCCGGCGGCGGCTACTTCAGCAGCAACGGCACGGTCTATTACGGCCGGCTGAAGATCCTCGATCCCAGCAACCTCGCCTACGACCGCAGCGCGTTCGGCGCGCACACCGCAGGTACGTTCGCCAAGCTCACCTTCCAGTTCTCGCGCCTCCAATACCTGGCGCCGAAGCAGACGCTTTTCCTCGGCGTCGGCGGCCAGCTCAGCAGCCGCAACCTCGACGCCAGCGAGCAGCTCTCGCTGGGCGGGCACGACGCCGTACGCGCCTACCCGCAAGGCGAAGTGCTGGCCAATCGCGGCCTCATCGCCAATCTCGAGTACCGCTACGCGCTGAACAACGACGTCAGCACGTATGCGTTCTACGACGCATCGCGCGGCTGGCTCAACAAGCCCTACAACGTGCCCGACGACCACCAGCCGATCCGCAGCCTGCGCGGCCCTGGTCTCGGTCTGAACTGGGCCAAGCCGGGCAACTTCTCGCTCGACCTCACCGTCGCCTGGCGCACCACCGACCCGGCCGTGACCAGTGGCGGCGACAAGAAACCGCGCGTGTTCTTCCAGTTGCAAAAGTTTTTCTGAGCGGCAAACCGGAGCATCCCATGACGACGCAACCAAGTATTCGCCGCACCCTGTCGCGTAACGTGCGTCGCCCGCTGGCCCTGGCTGTGGCGCTTGCGTTGAGCACGCCGTTTGCCGCACATGCCGCAATCCCGACGGCTGGCGTCGATCACCGTGCGATGGCTGTGAATGGCGCCATCGCCAATGGATCATCGGCCGCAGCGATGGCGTTCTCGGCAAGGTTGCCGCCCGTCGAGGCCAACAGCATGTTACCGGCGGCAATGCCGGTGACACTGGCCACGCCCGTGCCGACCGCATTGCCATCGGGCTTCCATCCCGTCTCCGGCGGCATCGGTGCCACCGCCGCGAACAACGTGCTGACCGTGACCCAGTCCACCAAGGGAGCGATTGCGGAATGGACCAGCTTCGACATCGGCAGCAATGCGACGGTCAATATCGTCAACAGCAATTTTGGTGCGGCCAGCGTCACGCTGAACCGCGTCGTGGGACCGGGCACAACGCAGATTTTCGGTCACTTGAACGCGCTTGGCTCGGTGTTCCTGGTCAATCCCGGCGGGGTGTTGTTCGGCACCGGTTCGCAACTCAATGTCGGCAGTCTGGTGGCCTCCACGCTGGACATCAGCAACGACAATTTCAACGCCGGCGTGGGCAGCGGCACGTTCGTGTTCAACAACGGCAGCAATGCGACCATCAGCAATGCCGGTCAGATCAGCGCAGGCAACAAGGGCCTGGTGGCCTTCCTCGGCGGCACGACTTCGAACGACGGAAACATCAACGCTCCTGGCGGAACCATTGCCATGGGCGGCGGCTTTCAGGTGACACTGGATATCGGCGGCGACGGGTTGACCCAACTGGTGATCGACCAGCCATACAGCTACGGCAACCATGTGGACAACGGCGGAACCCTGCAGGCGGACGGCGGCATGATCACGCTGACCAGCAATACCCTGACATTCGGTACCGGCACCAGCGTGGTCAACCAGCACGGCATCGTGCGTGCGCATTCGCTGCAAAGCCGCGGCGGCGTGATCGAACTGGGCAATACCGCCAACAGCGTGGTCGAGATCACCGGCAGCAATGACGCAAGCGCAAACGACCCAAATATCGTCGGCGGCAGTATTGATGTAAGCGGTCGCAGGCTGATGGTTTACGACAACGCCTCCTTTACGGCTGCCGGCAATGGCGCCAGCAACGGCACGCTCACGTTCGACTCGCTGGCCAGCATCCAGGTGGCGGACGCGGCGCAATTCACTGCCAACCAGGCGAACGACGACGGTTACTCCTACCTCAGCGACACCACGATCAGCGGCGCACTCAACCATGCAACCGATGTCACGCTGAGCGCACGCGGACTCGCAACTGCGCCGCTGAACAACTACGACATCAACTCCAACGCGCTGGAAACCTACACCGGCACGGTCAATTTCGGCCAGTACTACAGCGGCACCGAGGGCAACGGCCAGCAACTGGCTCCGAGTATCGTGAAGTCGGCCGGTCCGGATGCCAGCCTGACGGTCAACGCGAACCGCAACATCTGGATGAGCGAGGCGAACATCAGCTCAAGCAACGGCAAATTGAACGTCGTATTCAATGCCGACAGCAGCGGCACGCCAGCCGATCGCGGCAATGGCGCGGTCGACAGCGGCGGCTCGATCGGGCTGGACGACAGCACGATCGTGACCAACGGCGGCGCCATCGCCTTCTATGGGCAAAGCAATCCGAACGGACGCGCCACCGGCAGTGTGATCCATTATTTCGACAACGCCACCACGATCAGCAGCAACACGCACAATACCGGCATCGATCTTGAGGCAACCACGCTGGACGCCTGTGCGCAAAGCGGCTGCGCTGCGGGCTCGGGAAGCATCAACCTGCGCGGACAGGGTACCGACAGCCTCGCCAACGACGGCACCTTGCTGTTGAACGGCACGGGCATCGGAATGTATGGCTCGACTCTGCGCGCAGGCGGCGACATCGGGCTGGACGGTCTAGGCAGCACACTCGGCGCAGGTGTTTACCTCGACGGCATTTTCTTCGAATCGGAAAACCCACCGGTTCCGCAAGTCATCGACAGCCAGGGCAACGTATCGGTCCATGGCGTGGCGGGTAATGAGAGCGCGAAAAATACCATCAACATCGACGGCGAAGAGGACGGCATCGACCTTGGTCTGGCAACCATCAACGCGGCCGGCAATGTCACGATGATCGGCCAGGGCGGCACGCGAAACCTTCCGTCGAATGCCTTCGCTTTCTCCAGCAATGGCGTGGACATCTTCGGCGATGCCCATGTAACGGCCGGCGCCGGACACACGGTCGGCATCAGCGGTCAGGCCGGTTCGGCTGGTTATGGTCCGTACGATGCGGAAGTGCCCGCCACCTTGCCGGTCTATGGCGTGTCGTTCGAGCCTTCCGCCGCCCGGATTGCCGCAGCCGGCGGCTCCATCGATATCCGTGGGTTGGCCGATAGCGATGTGTCGCTGGCGGGCGGCACGTTCGACACCAGCTCACTGCTCGGCCTGGGCGGAAACATCAGCGTCGCCGGCTACAACACGCTGCTTGGCGCCAACACCGTTTTCAATGCCGACGGCATTGGCGGCGGCACGGTAGCGGTGAGCGCCAGCAACGTGCTGGCGATGGACCCGACCGCCAACATCAGTGCCAGCACATCCAGCGGCAACGGCAATGGCGGCACCATCACGCTCGATGGCGACCAAGGGCTGTATGCCTACGGCTCGTTGTTCGCGCGCGGCGGTGCCAGCGGCGGCAATGGCGGCCAGATCGAAACCTCCGGCAGTGGACTCGACCTTCGCGGCCTGAAGGTCAATGCCAGCAGCGCGCATGGCGCGGCGGGCACCTGGCTGATCGATCCATACAACGTGACCATCGTGCATGGCAATGCGCCCGGTGTGCTGCTTGCCAACCCGTTCGTGCCGACCACGACCACGACGATCCAGGACAGCGACATCAGTTACTCGCTCAACCAGGGCAGCAACGTCACGATCACTACCGGCAGCACGGCAACCGGCACCGATGCCGGCAACATCGATTTCGACCAGGGCGTGGCGATCGAGCGCAATGCCGGCACCGCCCCGCTGACGTTCGAGCTGGATGCGCATTCGAAGATCGCCAGCGGCATCTATGAGAACGAGAACATATCGATCATCGCCGATCCCGGCACTGGCCCGCTCAACATGCTGTTCGACAGCGATGCGGATCAGTTGCTCGGCTTCGGCAACGGAGGCATCAGCCTCGCTTCCCTCACCTTGCGCAGCAATGGTGGCAATGTCGAAATGTACGGGCAGCGCAACGCCGCAACGGGCTATTCCGGCGGCATCTATTTGAACGGCCCGATCCTGATCGATACGCGCGTCAACGGCAGCGACACCGCCGCTGCAGGCAACGTGCTGCTGCGGGGCCATGGCGGCGGCTACACCGGCACGGGTAGCACCGGTGTCATTCTTGGCTTTGGCGACTACAACAACCCCATAGTGATCAGCACTGGCACCGGCAATATCGATGTGGTCGGCGTGGGCGACAACGGCGGCGACGGCATCGCGCTGGCGACCACCAACGTGGGCCCGCTGCAGCTGATCACCAGCAGCGGCCATATCGCGCTCACCGGTTTCGGCAGTACCTATGCCACGCCGTTCGGAGGCAGCGGCAATGGCAATGGAATTTCCAGTTCCGTCTACTTCAATGGCAACGGCGGCCCCTTCGCCGGTATCAGCTTGCAGACCGACAGCGGCACCATTGACCTGCGCGGGTTCGGCCCTGCCGATAGCAACCTTGGCAATGGAACGACTCTTACCCACAACGGCATCAGCCTCGGCGCCGGAACACAACTCGGCAGCAACAGCGGCAGCATTCTGCTCAGCGGATCGTCGCTGGGTTCGGGCGCGGGCATCGACTTGATCGGCGGTCTTGCACCCAACAGCACCACCTCAACCCTGATCGATGCCGGCAGCGGCAACATTGTGCTGCGCGCACACAACAGCCAGGCCGCACGCGTCAATTCGTTGCAGATCGGCGACGTGCTCGGCGTGCGGACGAGCGGCATCATCGACATTCGCCCGGGCAGCGTCGATGCCAACGGCGGCCTGGTCGAAAATCCGACCGATCAGATCGTGGTCGGCGCCGGCGATACCTACAACGGCGGCATCAACCTCTCGGTCGCCAATCTGGCACAACTGCAGGCCGGCACCCTGGTGCTCGGCAGCAATTTGCAATCGGGCAATGTCACGATTTCGCAGGAAGCCGGCGACATCAACTACGCGGGCAATCTCACCCTGCAGGCCAGCGGCGGCGGCAGCGTGCAGTTGAATGGCGGCGCGCTGGACGTGGGTGCCAATACGCTGGCACTGATCGCCGCCGGCGACATCAGCCAGACCGGCGCGATCACCGCTGGCTCGCTGCTGGCACAATCCAGCGGCGGCGCGGTGATTCTGGCCAACGCCGGCAACAACGTGTCATCGAACACGCTGGCTGGTGCGGCCAGCGGCAACTTCACCTTCATCAATGCCGGCACCGTCGGCATCGGCAATGTCAACGCAGTCGGCTTCACCGCCGCGAGCAATACAGCGTCGACGTTGACGAGTAGCGGCATCGCCGGAAGCAACGTGCTGGTGCATGCCTTGAACGGCAACATGATCCTCGGTGCGAACGTCAGCGGCGGCAATATCGACCTGGTCAGCAACGGCATCTTCGACAATACAAATGGCAGCACGATCAGTGCGACCGGCAACTGGCAGGTATGGGGCAATAGCTGGGTTGGCGAAACGCGTAGCGGCCTGGCGGGCAACGGCAACCTGCCCAATCTCTACGGCTGCGCATTCAATGGTGCCTGCGGCGTGACTCCCTCGGCCACGGCGAACCAGTTCATCTACATCGCACAACCGACAGCCACAGTGAATTTCGCCAACAGCACACGCGAATACGGACTGCCGAATGCAACGATTGGCTACACGGTCGGCGGGCTGATTCTCGGCGACCAGGCGGCCAACGCGATCAACGGCACCGTGGACACCGATGCCACCCAGGCCAGCAATGTCGGCAGCTATGCGATCGGCGGCAACTTCGTATCGCCTGCGGGATACCTAGTCAATGTGCGGCCCGGCGCGCTGGCGATTACCCCGGCCACGCTCACCTATACCGCCAACCCGTACAGCCGCATTTACGGCGATCCCAATGACGTGCTCGGCGGCAGCCTGAGCGGATTCCGGCTCTCCGACACGCAGGCCAGTTCCACCACCGGCACACTCGCGTTTACCAGCGACGCCATGCAGGCTTCGAACGTGGGCACGTACGCCATCAACGGCGGCGGACTAACCGCGACGAACTACGTGTTCGTGCAGGCCGCCGACAACACCAACGCCTTTGCGATTACGCCGGCAACACTCACCTATATCGCCGATCCGTACCGGCGCATGGTCGGCGTGCCCAACGGGCAGTTTGGCGGCAGCGTAAGCGGCTTCCGCAACGGCGATACGCTGGCCTCGTCGACCGACGGCACGTTGCTGTTCCAGAGCAGCGCCGGCACCAATTCCCCGGTCGGCACGTACGCCATCAACGGCAACGGTCTGGCAGCGACGAATTACATTTTCACCCAGGCCAACGGCAACGCCGTGGCGCTGACGATCATGCCGCCGCTGGGAACCTATACACTCGATTTCGTGCGCGAGACACCGGTGACGTACGTGTACGACCGCAATTTCGGCATCGTCGGCTTGTGTCCGGCGACGGATCTGGCATCCGGCAGCCGCGACAAGGATGGCGACACGCTGGCACGCGAGTGGTCACGGGTACGCTCACGACCGAACCTGGCGAACTGCGTATCGACCAAACAGAAGAACAGCTGCGGCGATTTCTGATCGCCGTTGCTCCGTGGCGTCCGGGGCGCTTCAGCGATTGCCGGCCAGCGGTACGCCGATCCGCGCGAGCCCGGCTGGGTCGGCGCGATACGTGTGGCTGCCGACATGGGCGAGACTGATCCAGGGACACAGCCAGATGTGTCCGCCCGCGGCGCGCACGCGCTGGCAGAACGCATAGTCCTCGGAGAGATAACGCTGCGTCCGCGGATCGATGCCGACCTCGAAATACAACATGCGATCGCGCTGGCCCAGTGGTACCAGCGGATCGTCCGAACGAAAGCGCAAATCGGGGTAGTGCCGATCGAAAAGCTCGAAGGTGGCGCGACGAATCAGCATGAAACCGGTGGCCGCCTCGGATACTTCAAGCGGTTCGCCCAACGGAATCCTGCCGTTGGCGTCATCCAGCGGATTGAATACCAACGGCGAGGTCAATCCAGCCAGACTGACCGGGTCGGTGATGCCGGCGGCCACTGCGCGGGTCAGCTGATCCCACGCAATGAACTTGTGCGGGTAGGCTCCGGCGATCACGTCGATCGTTGCACCGCCGGACAAGGCCAGCAGCGCGACCACATCCTGCGCTGCGAAACCGATGTCCGCATCAATGAACATCAGGTGGGTACAGTCCGATCTGAGGAAGCGCGCGGCGATTTCCACGCGCGCCCGCGGCACCAGCGATTCGTTGAGCACGAAACAGGTGTCCAGCGAGATGCCGTGCCGCTCGCACAGCAGGGTCAGGTCGCACATCGAGCGAACGAAAAGGCCGTGCGCCATGCCGCCGTACATCGGCGTGCCGATCATCAGCCGCACTTTTCTCAAATCGTCCGCCGCCAAGTCGATCTGCATCGTCAGCTCTCCCGGTCATGTACCGATCATAGCCATCCGCTCCCACGCGCAGCCACCGCCAACTATCGCCCAAAGAAAAACCCGCACGGTAATTGCCATGCTCGTCCGTCCATCGAACTGTCGTAGGGAAGGCCCACTCTGCTTAGATTCCAGAAATCGCAGATTCAAAGATGCCCCCAAATGTGCCCCCAAACCATACTCGCTGCCCGTGCAATGCCGTCGGGGTCGCGACGCGGTCTTGTACCCCAGTCCGGTATAGAACTAGAGCGCTTGACGGTGGTAGTGCTAGCACCGACTATCCACGCATAGCTCAATTTGGGGCTACAAACTAAGCGTTAACCTTCATGACAGCATCAGAAATCGCAGCATGGTGGGGTGCTGTTATCGCAACAGCTGTCTTCGCTTGGGATATTTTCAAATGGCTTCAATCAGGCGTGCGATTGAAGGTTCGGGCCATTCCAAACATGCAAATTGCTGGTGACTCCAGCGAGAAAAAGTTGGTGCTTGTTGAGGTTGTCAATCGCGGAGACAAGGCTACGACAATTACTCATTGGGCTCTCTATGAGTTCGCGTCAACGTTCAATCGCTTACGCCGCAAGCGAAAAGCACAGGGGCTTGTACCGCACCCCGACGGCCCAACTCTGCCATACGAGTTGGCGCCCGGTCAAAGGCGGGCTGCAACCGTAGTTCAAGCAGGGGTACTTACTCATTTTTCGGATGGGCAAATTTTCTGCGCCATTATCCATACTGGCAGTGACAGGGAGGCATTATGCCGTTTGAATTTGCTCCCGTAACGGCTAACCAGCCGCCCAAACGAACGCGCTAAAAGCCACGCGCCACTTAACTTCATCGTTAAACCTGACATGCAAAATCTATGGGCGAACATTCTCATTGGCTTGGGCACCGGCTTGGCGTCCGGCCTTGTAACGGGCCTCTACTCAGGCCGCATCATTTCTAGACGCAACAGATTTGATTCACTGCGGGCTGACCTGCTCCGCCACGTCAACAGCATCGAGTATATGCAGGAGAATCGCCGCGTTGCGGTCAGTCGTGGAACAAGCTCTCAACTTCTGTACGTTGCCAGCGACTTTGCACACTTTGGCCATCGACAAGCTGCTGAGGCGACTCTTGTGGGCAACAAGGCGATTATTTCTGCACTCGGAGATTCGGGGAAAGGTGCACTTGACGTCGATGCATTAGAGCAGCGACTTAATGATGTACGAGCCAAGTTTAGGGCAATCACCCCATCCTTTAAGATGTACTTGCCGTGGGGACAAGTCTAACATTTCATTCAAGGCGGACGACTACGCCGCCGCTCAATTTCATCGCGATGCCCCAAGACATTCTTCTTCATCCATCGGATATCCCTGACCTATCTTCGCTAAATGCGCAAACGGAGTGGGCGGCGCTTTTGCGCATGTTTGTAGGTGGCGGATCGTCAGACGAAGTTGCACACAAATTGTTTGTCATTGGCTCACTTGGAGAGCGCCGCGCTACGAGGGGAATTGCCTCGTGGAACTAGCGTCGCTCTCATGCCGCTAAAGGGCGGCCTTTCGATCTCAGATCACACCATATCGTGGCTAGACCTTTCTCAGTGGCTGCGTGACGCCCATGCTTGCGTTGAAGACCTTGCACGATTCAAGTCATCAACGTCGTCGACACTGCAGGAAGCGCATAACAATTTGCGCTCATGACCTTCGCGTGGGCTACTTTTGCGCCAAGATGGCAAGGTCCTTGCCCAATCGTCGAGCAAACGCTGACAAACTTGTGCCGCAAGCTTGGCACCATTCCTGAACTTGCAGGACATCAAGGCGACGAATCCCAAGCTCGCAGTCCGATACGAAAGTCTGTGGGCGTCCCAGCTTCTGCCCCAATTCCACTTGAGTCAGCCCAGCTCGGGAGCGCACATCCCTCAACAATGCCACTACCGCAGCAAATTCTGGCTTGTGAATAGACTTTTTTGCTCGGGGCATGGTTGATGCGCTTTGAAAGCAACGCACCCACGCTATTTCGCATCTTCTAAAACCTGATGTTCAGGTGTACATTCTTGGATGATGTACGCTCTCGCGGAAGCTGGCTGCGAGCGTGTACGGAACTAAGTTGGCTTGCCAGCGTCGCCAAGGGGACATCATGAAATCCATCCACAAGCTTGTTCTGGTTCTTGCTTGCGCATCAACTTTGACGGCGTGCGTACCTGCCGTCAGAACCTATGTTGATCCGCAATACCACCATGCGACTTATGACACCGTGCATCGACTGGAGCAGCCAATACCAGTGAAAGTTGACGCACAGTTCGAAGTCAATGGGGCTCCAAGACCAGCGGCAGATACCTTGCTTCAAACCCATGTCCTTCAGGTATTGCGCGCAAGCGGGGTTCTCATCCCCACGGATTCGCCCGTCGCGACATCAGAGATTTCGGTATTGGCGAATGATCTTGCTGATATAGGTTCAGCGCGTACCAAAGGATTTGGGACGGGTTTGACCTTTGGGGCAGTGGGATCAGTGGTGCCTGATAACTATGAATTCACCATCACATATCGCGGCATTGGTGCGACCAAATATCAGGGGACATATCAGCATCGTCTGATCACTACAATGGGGCATGCCGACGGACCGGCATTCGCAGTGCCGACCACCCCCGACGAAGGATTCCGCCAAGTGGTCGAGGATGCATTGCTGAACTTTATTCAGGATATGCAGGATAAGGGAGTGGTACCAAAATAGGTCACTATCATCTGAGTTTTTCTTAGGGCACCGGCAATCTCTTTTGACCACGTGTGAGCAATATGAGAAGGCTATGAACGATGAAGAATTTCACCGAGAGCGAGCCCTTAAGGCGTTAACATGGCTTAGTAAGAACATTTACTTACTTACCTTCGTCATTTATCTGTGCGGCTTCCCTTTTATCCTAGTCAAACTTCACTACGACACGTTGTGGTCAATTCCAGGAGTGCTGGCTTTCGTGGCGCTGGATACTAGGCGAACACCGCGACCTTGAACATAGTTAATGCGTATTTTGCAATCTTGTGTATAGCCGTATAGACGGCTATACTTTTATCTTTACTGTTTAAACAAATATCGCCGATTTGATGAACAATTTGCGGGCGATCCACAAATTCGGCTAAAGCGTTCTTCATGCGGCATGCATCCATGAAGAACCAACACTTTTCTTCACAGGAGCAATGACATGTTAAACGATGATCGTCTCAGCCGCGCGCTGAGCCTGGCCCATGAGGCCCATCGGACCCAGAAACGCAAAGGCACCGAAATTCCATATATCTCGCATCCCATGGCCGTAGCGGCTTTGACACTGGAGCATGGAGGCAACGAAAACCAAGCAATCGCAGCCCTGCTGCACGACGTCATCGAAGATGGCGGTGCAGACTACACGGCCCGGATCGAGGAAGCCTTCGGCTCAGATGTGCTGGTCATGGTGCAGGACTGCACCGATGGCACGGCTGAAAGCAAGGCGGTCGCGCTGACGCCAGCGCAAAAATACATCGACTGGAAGACCCGCAAGCAAACCTACTTGAAGCACTTGCGGGACAAACCACTGGCTACGCCGTCGCTGCTGGTCTCGGCTTGCGACAAGCTGCACAACGCCCGCGCCATTCTTTCCGACTTTCGCCAGCTGGGTGCACCGCTGTTCGACCGTTTCACAGCCGGGCGTGACGGCACGCTGTGGTACTACGACGCACTGGCGATCCTCTTCGTCGACAAGCAGGTGGCACCCGCTGCCCAATTGCATGCGACCGTCAAGGAGCTGCTTGTGGAGGCCGCAGCATGAGCACGACCACGCAGGAACACTTCGTGCACAGCCTGACCCCATCGCAACTGCAATTCTTCTATGACTACGTTGCGCAACGTGAAGCCGGCCTACAACAGACACTGGCCGAGCTCTCAATCGCATTCGGACGCATTAGCCGCGAGCAGCAACAGTTGACGGACAATTGCAATGTCCTGGCAAGACGATAGCCATCCATCCCGGACGACGCGCAGTCCGAGCGCCGATGCGCATGAATTGGCGTTGATGGCATTTGAACAACCTTCGCCCGTGGACCTCGCAGAGGCGGTTATCCTGATGCGCCGCTGGACACGTCTGCCGCACAACCGCAAGCCCGAAGTGGATTTCGTGTACAAGGGCATTCGATCCAGGTCGATGATGGGATTCCTGGCGTGGCTGGTCGACATGCGTGGCAGCCGCATCTATGCGACCTTTAGAATCCTATATCCCTTCGAGGCTGAGGCATTTCGCCGGCAGCTGCTAATCCTTTGCAAATCACGAGCGAAGCAACTATCGACCATGAACGGATCAGGTCTCGCCTATGTATTCAGTCGCGCCCTAGCCCGACATGCAAAAGAGTTTCCTAATATCGTCTTAGGCGAGATTCAGGACTGCAAGGCGCATCTCCCGGACGCAGACAACTCTTTCTCAACGCACGGTGAACTTCCGAAATGAACATCGGTATCCTGCGTATTCCGCTCAGACTGAACATTAATTCCGGTAGGCGCTGAACACCCTGCTGATGGTGACCAAGATGCCGAGGGCGCTGTCGGCTATCTTCTGAAAGGGTCCGCTTTCGACCCAGGCTGTGTGAAAACAGATTTGCGCCAACACCGATGGTGAGATTGCCACACTGAGTGCCTTTCTGAGCACCTGCAGTCGGCCAGTAGCGCTGCGGTGGCAAAGGCATCTCGGAGATTTCGAAACGTGCGATCGACATCGAAGGTCTCAATAAGCGCCTCGATTGACGTTTTTGCGACGAACACGCCATCAGGCGTGCATCGCCTGCATCAACGGCGCGATCCCCAAGATGCGCATCACACGTTTGAGGTTGTAGGCGAGCACGTGCAGGTTCATCTCCGTGCTGACGTGCTTCAGCGTGCGCATCAGGAAGTGGGTGGACCCCATCCACGCCTTGAGCGTGCCGAAGGGATGCTCGACCGTCTGCCGACGGATGCGCATCTTGTCCGGATCGTGGTCCAGGCGCTGCTGCATGGCATCGATGACAGCCTCATGTTCCCAGCGCTTGATGCGACGCTGCGCTGCCGGCGTGCACTGCGCCTTGAGCGGGCAAGTCTTGCAAGACGAGCTCCAGTAGCAATGCAACGTCATTCCCTTTTCGACCGTGGTGAAGCGCCAGATCAGCGATTGGCCAGCCGGGCAACGATAGGTGTTGGCCTCAGGTAGATAGACAAAGTCACGTTTGCCAAACAGGCCCTTGGCCTGGTTATTGGAGGTCTGTGGTCTAGGGACGTAGGCCGTGATGCCGGCGTCTGCGCACGCCACGATCTCCTCGCCACTGAAGTAACCCCGATCAGCGACGACCTCGAGATGTTTGGCCTGCATGGTGGTGCGTGCACGCTGCGCCATCACCGCCAGCTGGCTGCGATCATGGCCAATGTTGGTGACCTGGTGGTCGATGATCAGGTGATGCTGCGCGTCCACCGCCGTCTGCACGTTGTAGCCAACGGTGCCGGTGCCCTTGCCGCTGGTGGCCATCGATCGCGCATCCGGGTCGGTCAGCGAGACCTGTTTATCGGGAGCGGCCTCGACGTCCTGCGCCAGCGCCTTCATACGCCGCATCTCCGACCGCAGCTTCTCGACCTTTTCCCGCAGCCGCGTCGTGCGGGCTTCGACAACATGGGCAGTGCCTTGGCGATCCGCACTGTCCAGTTCCGACAAATACCGGGCCACGCTGGCCTCGATCTGCTCAAGTCGGCGCTGAACCTTGGCGCGCGTGTAGTTCCGGTCGCGGTTATTGACCGCCTTGAACTTGCTGCCGTCGATTGCCACCAGGGACTGCGAAAACAGATCCAGCCGCCGGCACAGCACCACGAACTCGCGGCAGACCTGGCGGATCGCTGCGCCGTTGTCCTTGCGAAAGTCCGCGATCGCTTTGAAGTCGGGCGCCAGCCGACCGGTCAGCCACATTGACCTTATCCCCGTATCTGTAGCGACCTAAAGTAGAGAATTCGGCACTGCTGGCCAGCAGCTTGCGAGCGTTGTCACGTGCCTCTCGCGCTTCAGCCAGGCTCACTTCGGGAAACACGCCGTGGCTGATCATCATCGGCGTGCCGAGAAAACGGTATTTGTGCCGCCAATACTTCGCGCCGGTCGGCATCACCTGCAGGTACAGGCCCTTCCCCGCCGCCAGGCGATATGCCTTCTCACGTGGCGCCGCCTTGCGCGCCGCCACTGCCGTCAATTCCGCCATATCTCTCCCCTGCGCGTCGATCGAGGAGCCGGCGTGGTGGTACATCGCCCCGATGCAGTCGCTCACCGGCCCATGTACCACCAAAAGTACCACCAACAAGCGAGGGATGCAGTGGGATCGGCTGGTACGCCCTGAGAAGACAGGATACGCCGAAATCAAGCTGTAGCGCGGGTTCCAAGGGCGTATCGGCACACTATGGAACGCCCTGAGAATGCTTAATGGTGGGTCGTCCGGGATTCGAACCCGGGACCAATGGATTAAAAGTCCAGTGCTCTACCAACTGAGCTAACGACCCGGAAGCAAGCCAGCAATTTTAGGTGCTGCGCGGGAAGCGCACAAGCAAGAACTCAGACGTAGCGGGTGGGATCGGGCAAGCCTGCCTCGCGGAATCCTTGCGCGCGCAGGCGGCAGGCGTCGCAATGCCCGCACGCGCGGCCATCCGCATCGGCGTTATAGCAGCTTACTGTCGCCGAGAAATCGACGCCGAGGCGTTGGCCTTCGCGGGCGATGTCCGCCTTGCCCATGCGCATCAGCGGCGCGTGGATGCGGATGCCTGCGCCTTCGACGCCGGCTTTGGTGGCAACGTTCGCCAATGTCTCGAACGCTTCGATGAAGGCGGGGCGGCAATCGGGATAGCCGGAATAGTCCACCGCGTTGACGCCGCACCAGATGTCGCTGGAGCCGAGGACTTCGGCCCAGCCCAGTGCGATCGACAGCATGATGGTGTTGCGGGCCGGCACATAGGTCACCGGAATATGGCTGTCGCCTTCGGCGGTGTCGAGCGGCACATCGATGTCGGCGGTGAGCGCGGAGCCGCCGATGCTGCGCAGATCGACGCTCACGGTCTTGTGTTCGACCGCGCCGAGCATCCGCGACACGCGCTCGGACGCGGCCAGTTCGGAATTGTGGCGCTGGCCATAGGCGACGCTCAATGCATGCACCTGATATCCCTGCTCGCGAGCGAGCGCGATGGTGACTGCCGAATCCATGCCGCCGGAAACCAGCACCACGGCCTTGCGCAAGACATTCTGTGACATGACGTGATCCACCTTGAACGGCCGGTCACCGGCCTTGAACGCAACCGGCAGCACAGGCCGATGCGCATGATTTTATTGAAAAGCGCGACCACGGGTGGCCGCTTCTTGATTTTCGCGTTCACGGACGAACGCACCCGTCACCTTCCCGCGGCGTCGTTCCAAAGCAATTTGTGCAGCTGCATCTGGAAGCGCACCGGCAACCGGTCGGCGATGATCCATTCGGCGAGGTCGCGCGGCTGCACCGCGCCGTGCACCGGCGAGAACAGCACCATGCACCGCTCCGCCAGCGTGTGCTCCGCCAGCATGTCGCGCGCCCATTCGTAATCGACGCGGCTGGCGATCACGATCTTGATCTGGTCGTGCGGCAGCAAATGATCGAGGTTCGACCACAGGTTGCGCGCGCTCTCGCCGGAGCCGGGCGCCTTCAGGTCCATTACCTTGCGCACGCGCGGATCGACCGCCGAGACATCGAGCGCTCCGGAGGTTTCCAACGACACCTCGTAGCCGGCATCGCACAGCTTGCGCAACAGGATCAGGCACCGTTTCTGCGCGAGCGGCTCGCCGCCGGTCACGCATACGTGGCGGACACCGTGCGAGGCCACTTCGCGCAGGATGTCGTCGATGGCGTGCCAGTCACCGCCGTAGAAGGAATACTCGGTATCGCACCAGACGCAGCGCAGCGGACAACCGGTGAGGCGCACGAACACGGTGCGCCAGCCGATCGCATCGGCTTCACCCTGGATCGAATGGAAGATCTCAGTGATGCGCAGCCGCTCGGCGACAGGCGTGGAAGACAGGGTGGACGCCACGCGCGCGCCGTCGACGCTCACCGCAAAACCCTCAGTTCGCCGACTGGAGCTGGATGCGCTGCAGGCGTTCCTGGGCCAGGCTGGCAGCCTTGGAGCCCGGATATTTGGTGGTCACGCTGGTGAGCGAGGCCTTGGCCGCCGCATCCTGCTTGAGCTCGAGCTGGCTGTAGCCAACCTTGAGCAAGGCGTCGGGCGCCTTCTCGCTTTGCGGAAACTGGCTCAGCAGATGCTGGAAGGATTCCAACGCCACCGGGTAGTTCATCGTCACGTAGTACGACTCGCCCAGCCAGTACCAAGCATTCGGCGTTAGCGTCTGATTCGGATACTGCTGGATGAAGCCGCGAAACGCGCGCGATGCCTGGACGTAATCGCCGGCGCGCAGTGCCTTGAAGGCCACGTCGTAGGCCGCCTGCGCCGCGGCAGGATCGCCAGCACCAGCACCAGCAGCCGAATCCGATGTCGGTGAGGCAGCAGCACTGGTGTTCTTCGCCGGCGTCGCGGTGCCTGCCGATACATTGTTGTTCGCAGGCGGAGGACCGCCAGCCTGTGGGCTTCCAGCGGCGGCAGCCGCAGCAGAAGCACCTGCGCCTCCAGCACCTTCCAGACGCCCGAGGCGGGAATCGATGTCGGAGTATTGCGCCTTGTTCTTGTCGTCGAGTTCCTGCAACTGATGCTGCAGTTCCTCGATCTGACCCTGCAACTGCTGCACCTGCGCCTGCAGTTGCTGCATCTGATTGACCATGCCGATGCCGGACTGGTCCTTGTTCTGCGCCTGCTGTTCCAGCCGCGCGACGCGGTCGCCTAGACTCAGGCGCGAGTCCTGCGCGAAAGCCGGAAACGCGAACAGCATGGCGGACGCGATTGCGCCCACCATGCTGCACCTGGCCGTGAAGCTGTTAGCCAGTCGCTTCATACCTTACTGCGCCGTGTAGACGATCTCGACGCGGCGGTTCTTGCCCCAGCAATCCTCGTTGTGCTCGCGGCACACCGGCTTCTCTTTGCCGTAGCTGATCACTTCGAGCTGGCTGGCCGAACCACCGGCTGCCTGCAGCGCGCTGGAGACCGCATTGCCGCGACGCTCGCCGAGGCCCAGGTTGTACTCGCGCGTGCCGCGCTCGTCGGTGTTGCCTTCGAGACGGATGTGCGAGGACGGGCGATCCTGCAGGTACTTGGCGTGGCACGCCATGATCTGCTGGAACTCCGGCTTGATTTCGGTCTTGTCGAAATCGAAGTACACGACGCGCTGACGCAGACAGGCATCGGTATCGAGATCGGCAGGGGTGTACTTGCCATCAGACGGGGGAGCTTGCGTTTCAGCGGTCTGCTGCTGTTCCGGCATGGGCTGCGGCTTGACTTCCTGCTTCTTGGAGCAAGCGGCCGCGCCAACGCAGAGCAGGGCGACCAGGGCGACGCGAACGGTCTTATTCATGGTGACGTTCCTTACGGGTTGAGTTCCGACAAACGATGACGATCAGGGAGAAACGTACAGCTACGCCGGTGGACCGGCTGTTATTTGACAATTATAAGAGCTGATTGCGCATAACTGCTGCACGACCGGCTCGCTGAAATGACGCAGCGAAGCGCCATTTCGAATACCGAAATGCGTCAAAGACGCTGCTCGGGCCCTATCCCTAGGCAGAATGCTGCCGCACTTTCGTGCAGCAGCAAGGATAAATCAGCGCTGCCGGAACGGCCCCCAGGCCGGTTCGCGCACATCGCCGTCGGAAAGCACTAGGCGCTGGCGAACCATACCATCGGCCGATACGGCATACAGCACGCCGCGACGACCCTCTGTAGCGGCGTACAACAGCATGCTGGCATTTGGCGCAAAACTCGGGGATTCGTCAATCGGACCCGGCGAGATGGGTCGCACCTGATCACCCAGGCTGCGGTCCATGATGACAATACGATACACGTTCCCGTTGCCCTGCACCATCGCGACTTGCTTGCCGTCGTAGCTCACCGAGGGGTTCTGGTTGTTCTGGCCCTGGAAGCTCACCCGCGTGGCGGCACCGCCGCTGGCGGACATCTGGTAGATCTGCGGACGGCCGGAACGGTCGGAAAGGAAATAGATGCTCTGGCCGTCCGGCGACCATACCGGCTGGGTGTCGATGGCCAGGTTGTTGGTCAGCCGCGTCTCGCTGCGGGTCGCCAGATCCAGCGTGAAGATTTCGAGGTTGCCCACGTAGGACAACGCCAGCGCGAGCTTGCTGCCATCCGGCGACCATGAGGGCGCACCGTTGATGCCCCGGGCGTGGGATTCGACCAGTTGGCGCGAGCCGGTGGTGATGTCCTGCACATAGATGTTCGAGTTGCCGCTTTCGAACGAGACGTAGGCGATTTTCCTGCCATCCGGCGACCACGCCGGCGACAGCAGCGATTCCTTCGAGCGCGCCACCACCTGCGGGTTGTAGCCATCCGAATCGGCGACCAGCAGCGAATAGGTCGTGTTGTTGCCCAGGCCCACTGCCGTGATGTAGGCGATGCGGGTCCAGAACGCACCGCGCACACCGGTGATCTTCTCGTAGATGACGTCGGCGATCTGGTGCGCCACATTGCGCAGGTCGCCCACCGGGGCGGGCGGCATCGCCTGCGACAGCAGGCTCTGCTGCTTGTTGACGTCCCATAGCTCATATTCGACCTGGACCATGCCGTTGCCGGCGTCCTTGATGCGGCCGACGGTGATGTAATCCTGCTTCAGCAGCCGCCAGGTAGCGAACTTGATGTCCGAACCCTGCGAGGGAGCTTCCACGATGTCGCTCTTGGCCAGCGAGCGGAACTTGCCGGAACGGTTGAAATCGTTGCGGATCACGTCGGAGATGTCGGTGGACAACGGCGCCCCGCCCTGCTGGGCGAACGGCACGACGACGATCGGAATGGCCGTCTTGGTGCCCCCGACGATCTGGACATCCAGCGATTGCGCCGTGACCGGGCCGGCGAACAACGCCGCCAAGGCCAGCAGGATGACGGCAAAGCGGGAACTGAATTTGCGCATGGGAGAGGTCACTGCGGCCTGAAGGTGAAGGTAAGGTTGCGTTGGAACACGCTTTCGAAGCCCTTGTATGGCAACGTCTTGGTGCGCAACACGGCATTTTCGACCGAACGTCGTCCGGCATCATCGTAAGGACAGCTGGAGTCCACCGTGGCACTCATCACGTCACCACCGGGTGATTGCACGATATTCACCTTGCAGGATGCCGCGGGTATGTTATCCGGGCGCAGCCAGTTGGGCGTGACCGCATTCTGAATGGCGGCCGCGTATTCGGAACTGAGGTCGCTGTTGGCGCTGTTGTTTCCGGTCTGCACCTGATCGGCGTTCGGCAGGTCGGGTTGCGCATTGTCCTGGGCGTTCTTCAGGTCTTCCATCTGCTGCTTGGCTTGCTTGGCCTTGCTGTCGAGCTGCTTGGTCTGCGCCGATGCGGCATCCATCTTGGCGAACAACTGGTCGAGCTTCTTCTTGTCTTCCTCTTTCTTCTTGGCAGCCTGCGCGTCGAGTTCGGACTGGCGCTGGCGCTCCTTCTCTTCCTGCAGTTGCTTGGCGTCGTCGGCTTTCTGCGCCGCATCCTCGACCACGCGTTCCTGATCCTTGACGTCGACCTGCTTCGGCGGCGGCGGCAGTTGCTTCACGTCCGGCGTTTCGACGTGCGGAACCGGCGGCGGCGTGGCCGGCGGTGGCGGCACGGTGTTGGGCACCGGCTTGACCTTGGCCGACTTCGGCGGCGGGCTGCCAGTCGGGCCGATCAGGGTCGCCTCGATGATCTGGCCCTGCAGTTGCAGCGGCTTGGAGCAGGTAATCGGGTTCATCCACGCCGGCAGATGCAACGCGTCGAAGACGCTTTCGTAGCTTGAGCACGGCAGGATCGCGAGGAACAGAAACCCCACGATGCCGATATGCAGGATGGCGGAAAGTACGACCGCCTTCGGCGTCCCCTTACTTTCGTCCATTGGACGCGCTCTTGCCCTGATCCGGCGCGCCCGGCTGACCCATCAGGCCGACCTTGGCGACACCTGCCTGCTGCAGGTCGGCCAGCACCTTGAACACACCGCCGTACTGTCCGCGCTCGTCGCCGCCCACCAGCACGCTGACATCGGGATTCTGGCGCACGAAGGCCCCCACCTTGGTCTGCAGCGTGGCTTCGTCGACGACCTCCTTCTTCTCGCCGGCGAGCGTCAGGTAGATCTGTCCGTCCTGCAGCACCGAGACCAGCACGGGATCCTTCTTCTGCTGCAGCGACTTGGCATCGGCTTGCGGCAGTTGCACGTCGACACTGGAATTCATCATCGGCGTGGTGACCATGAAGATGATCAGCAACACCAGCATCACGTCGATGTACGGCACGACGTTGATCTCGGATTTGAGCTTGTAGCGCTTCTTGCGGCGCGTCGTGGCCATGGCTGCTCTACTCCGCTTAGGCCACGTCGTCGGTCTGGAGCTGCCGCTGCAACACGGAGGAGAACTCTTCCTGGAACACGTCGTAGCGCGAGGCGATGCGCTCGACCTTGGTGGCGTAGCGGTTGTACGCCCACTGCGCCGGGATCGCGGCGAACAGGCCCATGGCAGTGGCGATCAACGCCTCGGAGATGTGCGGTGCCACCACCGCGATGGTCACGTCCTTCATTTCGCCCAAGCCCTGGAAAGCGCCCATGATGCCCCACACGGTGCCGAACAGGCCCACGTAAGGGCTGATCGAACCGACGTTGGCGAGGAACTCCAGATTGCGCTCGAGCCGGCCGATCTCACGCGTGCCGGCCACCTGCATGGCGCGCTCGGAACCTTCGACCACGCTGCGTACGTCGCTGGTCTTGCGCTGGCGCTGGCGGGCGAATTCGCGGAAGCCGGACTCGAAAATGTTCTCGATGCCGCCGTTGTCGCCACCGCGGTTGCTCACTTCGCGGAACAACTGGGCCAGGTCGCCACCGGACCAGAAACGCTCCTCGAACGCCTCGGCGCTTTCCATCGCCGCCTTGGTCTGCGAGTACTTGCGGATGATGATCACCCACGACAGGAACGAGAACACCAGCAGCACCAGCAGCACCATCTTTACCGGCCAGCTCGAATCCGCGATCAGCGAGAAAATGTTCAGTCCACCGTTCATTGCTTCAAGGTTCTCCGCCCGTGGGCTTGGATGAGTCTAGGAATCCGTTGCCGGAATCAGATCGTTCGGAATCGCTGCCGCACGCCTGCGCTCGATGTCGACGCAGGCCACGCGCACGGTCGCGCGAACCAGGCTGCTGCCGTCCGCGCGCGTGATCGTCTGGGCGAACAGGATACTGGCTGCACGCCGCTCTTTGACTTCCACCGTTACCGCCAGTTCATCATCCAGCAGGGCGGGCTTGAGGAAATCGATGTGCATGTCGCGTACCAGGAAAGCCAGTCCGGTCGCCTGCTTGAATGCCGACTGGTCGACGCCGAGCGAGCGCATCCATTCGCTGCGGGCGCGTTCCATGAAACGCAGGTAGCTGGCGTGATAGACCACGCCGCCGGCGTCGGTGTCTTCCCAGTACACCCGGACGGGCCAGCGGAAGGGCGAGCTTGGATTGACGTCTACGATGGACATTCGGGTCGGAGGCTGTAGCGAAACAGGGATGAGAGGCGAGTAGCGATGGCGTGAAACCGGCAGCTGAGCAGAAGCATAGCGGCAATCATCGCCACCACGTCTTCGCCATTCGTCCCTCGCTACTCGTCCCTGTTTTCAGTAAAAAGATCGGCTGCCAGCGCCTGCCGCGGCGGCGGCACCAAGCCCAGGTGACGCCAGCCCTTGGCGCTGACCATGCGCCCGCGGGCGGTGCGGATCAGGTAGCCCTGCTGGATCAGGTACGGCTCGACCACATCTTCCAAGGTGCCGCGGTCTTCGCTGAGCGCGGCGGCGAGCGACTCCACACCAACCGGGCCACCGTCGAAATTCTCAATGATCAGGCTGAGCATGCGCCGGTCCAGTTCGTCGAAGCCTTCCGGGTCGATCTTCAGCATGTCCAGCGCGGCCTTCGCCACCGGCAGGGTGATCTCGCCACCGGCACGCACTTCGGCGTAGTCGCGCACCCGGCGCAGCAGCCGGTTGGCGATGCGCGGCGTGCCGCGCGAACGGCGGGCGATTTCCTGCGCGCCCTCGGTGGAGCAGACGATGCCGAGAATGCGTGCCGCGCGACGCACGATCGCTGCGAGCTCCTCGGCCGTATAGAACTCCAGACGCTGCACGATGCCGAAGCGGTCGCGCAACGGCGCGGTGAGCATGCCGGCGCGGGTGGTCGCGCCGATCAACGTGAACGGCGGCAGGTCCAGCTTGATCGAACGCGCCGCCGGACCTTCGCCGATCATGATGTCGATCTGGAAATCCTCCATCGCCGGATACAGCACTTCCTCAACCACCGGCGACAGGCGATGGATCTCGTCGACGAACAGCACGTCGTTGGCTTCGAGATTGGTCAGCAGCGCGGCCAGGTCGCCGGCACGCTCCAGCACCGGGCCGGAGGTGGAGCGCACGTTGACGCCCAGTTCATTGGCGATGACGTGGCTCAGGGTCGTCTTGCCCAACCCAGGCGGGCCGAAGATCAGCACATGGTCCAGCGCGCCGCCACGCTTGCGCGCGGCCTCGATGTAGATCGAAAGCTGCTCGCGCACCGCCTGTTGCCCGAGGTATTCGGCCAGCCGCTTCGGACGGATAGTGGCTTCCAGCGCGTCGTCGTCGAGCTGGGCAGCCGCGGTAATGATGCGGTGGTCGGTCATGGGTGCCGGGAATCGGTATTCGGGATTGGGAATTCGGAAGCGCCAGGCGGCGCTTCGGCAACGCCCAAGATACCCCAGCCGTGCCGCGCTTTTGCGTATCCCGAATGCCAAATCCCGATTCTCATCGATTCAGATCTCGACCTGCGCTCCGAGTTCGATCAGCCGGTTGCCTGGAATCTGGAAGAACGCCGTGGCCGGCATCGCGTTGCGCGACAGGAATGCGAACAGCTTGTCGCGCCACAGCGCCATGCCGGGCCGACGCGCGTCGGCCACGATGTTCTCGCGCGACAGGAAGAACGTGGTATCCATCATGTCGAAGCCGAGGCCTTCGCGCGAGCACATCGACAGCGCGAACGGGATGTTCGGATCTTCGGCGAAACCGAAGCGCAGCTCCAGCCCGAAGAAGTTGTCTCCCAGCGGCGTGATGGCAATGCGTTCGTCGGCGTCGGCGACCGGGGTCTCCAGCATATCCACCGTCAGCAGCACGTTGCGCTCGTGCAGCACCTTGTTGTGCTTGAGGTTGTGCAGCAACGCGTGCGGCACGGCCTGCTGGTTGGCGGTGAGGAACACCGCCGTACCGGGCACGCGCAGCGGCGGATGCTCGGCGATGTTCTCGATGAACGGCTGCAGCGCGAGGCCCGATTGCTTGATCTCGCGCACCACCAGTTCACGGCCGCGCCGCCAGGTGGTCATCACGGTGAAGATCACCACGCCCAGCACCAGCGGGAACCAGCCGCCATGCGCGACCTTGAGCAGGTTGGCACCGAAGAACGACAGGTCGATGATCAGGAACAGCACGCCCACCAGGACCACGGTCAGCCAGTTCCAGTGCCAGCGTTTGCGCGCCACCACCAGCGCCAACAGCGTAGTCACGGTCATGGTGCCGGTCACCGCGATGCCGTAGGCCGCGCCGAGGTTGTCCGAGCTGCGGAAACCCAGCACCGCCAGGATCACCAGCACCATCAGCATTTTATTGACCCATGGCACGAAGATCTGCCCGGACATCTCGCGCGAGGTATGCACCACCGCCATGCGCGGCGAATAGCCGAGCGACATCGCTTCGCGGGTCATCGAGAACGCGCCGGAAATCACCGCCTGCGAGGCGATCACCGCAGCGCAGGCCGATAGCACGATCATCGGATACAGCAGCGACGGCGGCACCATCAGATAGAACGGACTGGAAATGGCAGCCGGGTTGCCCAGCAGCAGCGCACCCTGCCCGAAATAATTGAGCAACAACGCCGGCAACACGAAGAAGAACCAGGCCAGGCGGATGGGCTTCTTGCCGAAATGGCCCATGTCCGCGTACAGCGCCTCGGCACCGGTCAGCGCCAGCACCACGCCGCCGAGCGCGATGAACGACGTATCGCCATGTGTGATGAAGAAGCGCACCGCGTGCCACGGATTGACCGCGTAAAGCACCTGCGGATGGGCCAGGATCTGCCGCACGCCGAGCACCGCCAGCACCAGGAACCACAGCGTCATCACCGGCGCGAACGCCTTGCCGACCTTGTGCGTGCCATGCCGCTGCACCGCGAACATGCCGAGCAGAATCACCAGCGTGATCCACACCACGTACTTGTCCAGCACCGGCGCGGCGACCTTGAGGCCTTCCACCGCGCCGAGCACCGAAATAGCCGGCGTGATCACGCCGTCGCCGTAGAACAACGCTGCACCGAAAATACCGAGTGCAGCAATGATCCAGCGCACCCCCGCCGAACCGCTCATCGAGCGCTGCGCCAGCGCCATCAGCGCCATGATGCCGCCCTCGCCCTTGTTGTCCGCGCGCATCACGAAGGTCACATACTTCAGCGAGACCACCATGATCAGCGACCAGAACACCAGCGACAGCACGCCGAGCACGGCCGATGGCGTCGGCGTCATGCCGTGCGTGCCCAGGGTCTCCTTCATGGTGTACAGCGGGCTGGTGCCGATGTCGCCGAACACCACGCCGATGGCGCCGAGCGCCAGCGTGGTGATCCGGTGCCGGAGTTCGGGTGATACGTCGTCGTGGGTGGTCTGTTGCTGGCTCATGTTCAACTCCCCAGTGCCGCGCGCAACGCCTTGCGGATGATGGCTTCGGCGTTGTCGCCCTCGACGGCAACCTTCTGTACCAGACGGCTGACCTCGGCCGGCTTGTAGCCCAGCTGCGTCAATGCCACGGTGGCTTCTCCCGCGGCGTCCAGCGGTGCGCCGACAACGTGCGTCGAACTGCCCGGCAAACTGGACAGGCCATCGATGCGATCGCGCAGTTCCACCACGATGCGCTCGGCGGTCTTCTTGCCGATGCCGGGAATCTTGGTCAGCGCCACCACGTCGCCGGCATGCACCAGCCGTGCGAAATGATCGACGGAAACACCCGACAGCACCGCCAGCGCGATCTTCGCGCCGATGCCGCTGACCTTCTGCAGGTTGCGGAACAATGCGCGCTCGGCTTCATGCAGGAATCCATACAGCGCCACGCTGTCTTCCTTCACCGCGTAATGGGTGAGCAGGATCACTTCCTTGCCGACGGCGGGCAGGTCGTAGATCGTCGACATCGGCGCTTCGAGTTCGTAGCCGACGCCGCCGACTTCGATCAGCAGCGATGGCGGTTGCTTGGAAACCAGGATGCCGCGCAACCGTCCGATCACCGGCCCCGCCTCCATGCGCTACGCGGGATGCCCACGCGCTGCAGGCTGGCGCGCGTGTGCGCATGCGTGACCGCCACCGCCAGTGCATCCGCGGCATCGGCCTGCATCGGCCCCTTGAGGCCAAGCAGCACGTTGATCATGTGCTGCACCTGGGTCTTGTCGCTGCGACCGCTACCCACCACGGACTGCTTCACTTCGGTTGCCGCATATTCGTGCACCAGGATTCCCCGACTGACCACCGCGCAGATCGCGGCACCACGCGCCTGCCCCAGTTTCAGCGCCGAGTCGGGGTTGCGCGCCATGAACACGCGCTCGATGCCGCACTCGGCCGGCTGATGGGTCGCGATGATGTCACACAGCTCGTCAAAGATGCGTTTCAGGCGCAGCGGGAAGGTCGCCTCGCCCGCCACCGCCAGCGCACCGTGAAAGACATGGGTCAGCTTGCCGGTGTCGTCGACGTCGATGATGCCTACGCCGGTGCGCTGGCTGCCCGGGTCGATGCCTAGAATGCGGATCATGAGGGTGTGATGCGAAGGCCTCTGGCCCGCGGCTTATTCGGCGGCCTCGGCCGGCAACAGGGCGTTGTGCGAAACCTCGCTCACATCGTCCATAGCATCGAGCTTCTCGAGCAGGTCGAGCAGCGATTCGAGCGCCTCGTCGGGAACCGCCACGCGATTGCTCGGGCGCATCACGATGCCGGCATGCACGGCACTGAGGCCGGCATCGATCAGCGCCTGCTGCACCGCCTCGAAATTCTCCGGCGCGCACAGGACCGTGCTCTCGCCATGTTCGTTGACGACATCGTCGGCACCGGCATCCAGCGCGGCCTCAAGCACTTTTTCTTCGGCGGCCTCGTCGCCGTGCGTGGCGAACACCAGCTCGCCGCAGCGGTTGAACTGGAACGCCACCGAGCCGCTGGTGCCGAGGTTACCGCCGTGCTTGCTCAACACGTAGCGCACGTCGGCGACAGTGCGCACCGGGTTGTCGGTGAAGCTTTCGATGATCAGCGCGATGCCGGCCGGGCCATAGCCTTCGTAGCGAAGCTCCTGCATGTCGGCGCCGCCATCGGCGCCCGAGCCGCGCTTGATCGCGCGCTCGATGGTGTCCTTGGTCATGTTGGCCGAAAGGGCCTTATCCACCGCCGCGCGCAGGCGCGGGTTGCCCGAGGGATCGGCGACGCCCGCGCGGGTGGCCACGGTGATTTCGCGGATCAGCTTGGTGAACACCTTGGCGCGCTTGGCGTCTTCGGCGTTCTTGCGACCTTCGATGGAGGGGCCTCTACCCATGACATTGCCTGCACTTGAATCGGATGGACAAGCCGGCAATTTTACCCCAATTCGACCGGCGTGCCGGTTGTCCCGTTTCGCCGCCGGCTCAAGCCGCGCCTGGCGCGAACCGTCCGTGGCGCAGGAAATACGCCACCCGCTGCGCCACGTCGACCGAAAAAAGCAGGCCCGTGTGATTGGCCTCGACCACGCAATGATCGGCCAAGCCCGGCAAGCGGGTTTCCTGCACCGCCACGGTGCCGTCGTGATCGCCATCGAAATGACCGAGCACGGCACCCAGGCCCAGCGGCATGCGGCCGGCGATCATGCCCACCTCGCGGGTGCCGTCCCAGCGTTCGAAACCCTGCTCCAGCAGTTCGCGGTTATGTCCCAGCAACACCTCGCCGCCGCGGCCCCAGTTGGCGAAACCGCGGGCCGCGGCACTCCCGAGCAGCGGCGAGCCGAGGCAGACGATGCGCCCCTGCGGCAAGTCCGCGGTTCCCAGGCAGGCACGCAAGGCCAGCAGGCCGCCGAGGCTGTGACCGACCAGATGTACCGCATCCGCTTCGGCGGCCAGCCCGTTCATGCGGGCCTGCAGCCGGTCCAGGATGCGCTGCTGGGTGGCGGCGACGCTGAGGTAGTCGAAGCGATGCACGCGAAAACCGGCTTCCATCAGCCGCCGATGCAGCATCGCCAGCGCAAAGCCGCGCATCCACAAACCGTGCAGCAGGATCACATGATCAGACATGGCGCGGGCCGCGACGGCGAAGTGGAAGGATCAAGCGGGCGTGGTCTTTGGAGCGGCAACCTGCACGTGCAGTTCCTTCAGTTGCGCGGCGCTCACCATCGAGGGCGCGTCGGTCATCAGGTCCTGCGCACTGGTGGTCTTGGGAAATGCGATCACGTCGCGGATCGATTCGGTGCCGGCCATCAGCGCGGCAATCCGGTCGATGCCGAACGCCAGGCCGCCATGCGGCGGCGCACCGAACTTCAGCGCTTGCAGCAGGAAGCCGAACTTCATTTCCGCCTCTTCCGCGCCGATGCCGAGCAGCTCGAACACCGTACTCTGCATCTCCGGCCGGTGGATGCGGATCGAACCGCCGCCGATCTCGTTGCCGTTGAGCACCATGTCGTAACCGCGGCTCACTGCCGTGGCGGCGTTGGCGCGCAGGTCGCCGATGTCGTCCACCTTCGGCGCGGTGAACGGGTGATGCAGGGCGACGTAGCGCTGCTCTTCGGCGTCGTATTCGAACATCGGGAAATCGGTGACCCACAGCGGCGCCCAGCGATCCTCCACGAAGCCGCGATCCTTGCCGACCCTCAGGCGCAGCGCGCCCATGAAGTCGGTGACCGTCTTCCAACTGCCCGCACCGAAGAACAACAGATCGCCACTCTGCGCGTCCGTCGACTTCAGCACGGCATCCAGCGCCGCGTCGTCCAGGAACTTCGCCACCGGCGAGGTGATGCCTTCGCGACCGTTGGCGAGATCGTCGATCTTCAGCCATGCCAGACCTTTCGCTCCGTAGCGCGACACGTACTCGGTCAGCCCGTCAATATCCTTGCGGCTCAGTGTGCTGCCACCCGGCACGCGCAACGCAGCCACGCGGCCCGCGGCATGGTTGGCCGGCTCGGCGAACACCTTGAACTCGACGTGCTTCACCGCATCGGCGATATCCACCAACTCCAGCGCGATGCGCAGGTCGGGCTTGTCCGAACCGAAGCGGCGCATCGCCTCGGCCCAGGTCATGCGCGGAAACGTCGCGTCGAGCTCCACGTCCTGCACCTCGCGGAACACGTGGCGGATCAATTCCTCCACGAAATCCTGCACGTCCTTTTCTTCGACGAAGGCGAACTCCAGGTCGAGCTGGGTGAATTCGGGCTGGCGATCGGCGCGCAGATCCTCGTCGCGGAAGCAGCGCGCGATCTGATAGTAACGGTCGAAGCCGGCCATCATCAGGATCTGCTTGAACAGCTGCGGCGACTGCGGCAACGCATAGAACTGACCCGGATGCACACGGCTGGGCACCAGATAGTCGCGCGCGCCTTCGGGCGTGGCCTTGGTCAGGATCGGCGTCTCCACGTCCTGGAAGCCACGCTCGTCGAGATAGCGGCGCAGCGCCTGCACCAGCCGGATGCGCTTGCGCATCATCGCCTGCATTTCCGGGCGGCGCAGGTCGAGGTAGCGGTAGGTCATCCGCATGTCCTCGTTCGGATTCTCGTGCATCGCGAACGGCAGGTTCTTCGCCGCGTTGAGGATCTCCACGCCATCGGCGACCAGTTCGACCGTGCCGGTTTTCAGCTTGTCGTTGACCGAGACGCGCTTGCGCAAGGTGCCGGTGACGCGCAGGCAATACTCGTTGCCGATCTCGCCGGCCATCGCGAACGCCGCCGCGTTGTCGCGCTCGATCACCACCTGCGCCAGCCCCTCGTGATCGCGCAGGTCGACGAACGCGACATGGCTTTGCAGGCGAAGCGTGTTCACCCAGCCGCACAAGGTGACCGTCTGGCCGATCAGCGACTCATCGATAAGGCCGCAGTAATGCGTGCGCATGCGCTTGGAACTCCGGGCCGCAGGGCGGCAAAACAGATGGAAAAGGCCCGGAATATTACCACCGCCATGCCGTCAGCGCGGCACGACGGGCGGCAGCGGCGGGATGCGTCACCCCGTCGGCTGCCGCAAGCAACGGATGACCCGGGCAATCTTCAGTCCGCGGTGCCGGAGGGCTTGCTGGCTGGCGCTGCGGCCGGCGCCGGCGGCGTGGCGGTGGCAGGCGATGCCGCGGCGCCCGTATCCGCCGCGGGCTTGGCGTCACCGCCCGAACCCGGACTCTCGGCCAGGTTGCGCTTCTTGTCGCCGTCCTTCTTGAAGTCGGTTTCGTACCAGCCGCTTCCGGCCAGCCGGAACGACGGCGCGCTCACCCTGCGGTGCAATTGCGGCGCCTGACAGACCGGACAGATCGTGGGATCGTCGTCGGACAACTTCTGCAGGCGATCGAAACGATGCCCGCAATTGCCGCATTCGAATTCGTAGATGGGCATTGAAACTCCGGAATATCCGCTGGCCAGGAGTGGCAGCCCCCCATTATCGGCCCGCACGGGCCGATTTCAACGGCCCATATGGATCATGCCCTCGCGCACGAGGCAGGAGTAGCTTGAGCCGTAGCTGCGGATTTCCCTCGTTCAAATGAGGAACACGTCCATCCATTTTGGACATATAGACGTTTATACGGCTATTGACGAATCCGATTCGTGCCTTTAGCCTGCAGTTGCTGCGCCGCAGCAGCCCATTGCCGGAGAGTATCCATGCACAAGCGCCCCCACCCCTTCATTCCGGCCAGCCTGTCTGCCGCGATACTTCTTTCACTTACCAACGTTGCCGTTGCGCAGGACGCCGCGCCGCCCACACCGACCAAGACCAAGGACCTCAGCGCGGTGATCGTCACCGGCACCCGCTCGGACAGCCGCACCGAAAGCAGTTCGCTGACGCCGATCGACGTGGTCTCGGCCAAGGTGCTGCAGCAGAGCGGCACCAACGACTTGCCCACGGCGCTCGCGCGGATCATCCCGTCGCTGAGCTTTCCGCGGCCGTCGGCGGCCGATACGGCCGATACGCAGCGACCTGCGCAGTTGCGCGGCCTGTCGCCGGATCAGGTGCTGGTGCTGGTGGACGGCAAGCGCTGGCATCCTGGCGCACTGCTGCTGACCAACGGCGTGCTGGGCCGCGGCTCGCAGGCGGTCGATCTCAACACGATCCCGGTTTCGGCCATCGACCATATCGAAGTGCTGCGCGACGGCGCGTCCGCCCAGTACGGTTCCGATGCCATCGCCGGCGTCATCAACATCATCCTGAAAAAGGGCGCCAAGGGCGGCGACGTGGAAATCACCGGCGGCCAGTATTCGGCCGGTGACGGCCGGCAGTGGCAGGGCTCGGCCAACTTCGGCATTCCGCTGGGCGACGACAAAGGCTGGATGCGCTTCACCGTGCAGGATGGCAACGAGGACTACACCAATCGCGCCGGCCCCGACCGGCGACCCGGCTTCCCGCAGTTGGGCGTGAACTTCCGCGAAGGCGATCCGGCGGTGAAGGACCAGAACCTGCTGATCAACACCCAGTACGACATCACGCCCGATGTGCAGTTCTATGCATTCGGACACTTCGGCCACCGCGATGGCACCTCGCCCGCATTCTTCCGCTACGGCAGCAACAGCCCCTCGCCCAGCAGCCCGCTGATTGCCGGGATCTATCCGGATGGCTACCTGCCACTGGAGAACTCCGACTCGACCGACCGTTCGCTGGTGGCCGGTTTCCGCGGAACCATCGATGGCTGGCGCTGGGACGTGAGTGCCAATGCGGGCGGCAACCGGGTTTCCTACGAAACCCAGAACAGCATCAACCTCGCCTACCTGCATGATTTCGGCAGCAGCCCGAACACGTTCGACGACGGCATCCTGAAATCCGGCCAGCAGGCGTTCGACATCGATATCGCCAAGGACGTTTCGCCCGGCTGGCTGCCAAACCCAGTCACGATCGCGTTTGGCGCGGAGTACCTGCGCCAGTCCTACAGCATCGCTGCCGGCTCGGTGCCTTCCTGGTACGTAGGCACCTCCGGCACGTCCGGTGGTGCACAGGGCTTTGCCGGCTGGCAGCCGGGGAATGCCGGCTCGCTGGCGCGGCACGACATCGCCGAGTACCTGGACCTGGAAACCAACCTCACCGACAAGCTGGGCGTGTCCGCCGCGGTCAGGCACGAAAACTATTCGGACTTCGGCAGCACCACCTCGGGCTCGCTGGCCGGACGCTTCGATTTCACCGACACGTTCGCGTTGCGCGCCAGCGCCTCGACCGGCTTCCGAGCACCGTCGCTGGCGCAGCAGTTCTATTCGTCGACCTCGTCGCTCTACTACGGCGCCGGCAACTCGCTCGGCCTGACCCCGGGCATCTACAACTCCGGACTGGTGCCGGTGAGCAGCCCGATCGCCAAACTGCTCGGAGCCGAACCACTCGAACCGGAGAAATCGCACAACTACACCCTCGGCGCGGTATGGAGTCCCACCGATGCGTTGACCCTGAGCATCGATGCCTACCAGATCGCCATCAGCAACCGCATCGTGCTGTCCAGCAGCATCGGCACCACGACGCCTGCGGTGCAGGCCTATCTCGCCGCCAACGGCATCGCCAACCTCAACTACAGCGGTGTCTCCTACTTCACCAATGCCGCCGACACGCGCACCCGCGGTGTCGATTTCGTCGCCAGCTTCCGCAACGATCTCGGCAGTGCCGGCACGCTGCAGACCACGATCAGCGCCAACTACAACAAGAACGAAGTCACCAGCGTCAAGGCGAATCCGGCCATCCTGGATTCGCTGGGCAGCACCTTCCATCGCCTGGACCGCCGCGACATCAAGGGCCTGCTGGCCGACTCCACGCCGCGCAGCAAGCTGATCCTGAGCGAGCAGTACAACGTCGGCAACTGGGGCGTCACCGGATCGGTAACCCGGTATGGCCGCTACACCGCCTATAGCAGCGCCGGCACCACCATCTACGGCAGCACCGGCACACCGGCGGTGGATCAGACCTTTTCGCCAAAGTGGTTGCTCGACCTGGCGGTGAACTACAACCTCCACCAGTGGACGTTCACGGTCGGCGCGGACGACGCGCTCGACGCCTATCCGGACAAAGTCATTGCCGCCAGCAATAACAACGGCACGCTGCCTTATTCAGTGTATGCGCCGTTCGGCTACAACGGCGCATACATCTACGGAAAGGTCGCGTATCGCTGGTAAGGCCCATCCATTCCACCAACAGAAAAATCCCGGCTTTCGCCGGGATTTTTTCTTACATCAGCCATTCGTGAAACGGAGATGTCCGCCTTCGGCATCGACCTTGATTCTCGCACCGGCGGTGTAGCGACCTTCAAGAATCTCCTTCGCCAACGGATTCTCCAACTGCTGCTGGATCGCCCGCTTCAATGGCCGCGCGCCATACACCGGATCGAAGCCGGTGTTGCCGAGCAGGGCCAGCGCCGCATCGCTCACTTCCAGCTTCAACTGCCGTTCGGCGAGGCGCTTCTCGAGATTCACCAGTTGGATGCGTGCGATCGCGCGGATCTGCGTCTTGTCCAGCGGACGGAACACCACGATCTCGTCAAGCCGGTTGATGAACTCCGGCCGGAAGTGCGCCTGCACCACGCCGAGCACCGACGCCTTCATCTGCGTGTACTGCTCTTCGGCATTGCCGCCTTCGCTGTTCTCCGCCACGTCCTGGATCATCTGCGAGCCGAGATTGGAGGTCATCACGATGACGGTGTTGCGGAAATCCACGGTGCGGCCCTGGCCGTCGGTGAGACGGCCGTCGTCGAGCACCTGCAGCAGGATGTTGAACACGTCGGGGTGCGCCTTCTCCACTTCGTCCAGCAGGACCACGCTGTACGGCCGGCGACGCACCGCTTCAGTCAGATAGCCACCTTCCTCGTAACCCACATAGCCGGGAGGCGCGCCGACCAGCCGGCTCACCGAGTGCTTCTCCATGAACTCGCTCATGTCGATGCGCACCATTGCATCGGTGGTGTCGAACATGAATTCGGCCAGTGCCTTGCACAGCTCGGTCTTGCCCACACCGGTCGGGCCTAAGAACAGGAACGAACCGTTCGGCCGGTTCGGATCGGACAAACCTGCACGCGAACGGCGGATCGCATCGGATACCGCGCGCACGGCCTCGTCCTGGCCGACCACGCGCTTGTGCAAATCGTCTTCCATGTGCAGCAGTTTCTCGCGCTCGCCTTCCAGCATCTTGGCGACCGGAATGCCGGTCCAGCGCGCCACGACTTCGGCGATTTCCTCGGCAGTGACCTTGTCCTGCAGCAACTTGAAGTCCTGCTGTTCGGCGGCCTGCGCCACGGCGAGCTGCTTTTCCAGTTCCGGCAGGCGGCCGTACTGGATCTCGCTCATCTTCGCGTAGTCCTGACCGCGCTGCGCCGTCTCGAGATCCAGCCGCGCCTGCTCGATCTGCTCTTTCACCTTGGTGGTGCCCTGGAGCGCGGCCTTCTCCGATTTCCATACTTCGTTGAGGTCGGAAAACTCGCGCTCGAGTTTCTCGATGTCGGTCTCGAGGTCGGCCAGGCGCTGTTTCGACTCGGCGTCCTTTTCCTTCTTCAGCATCTCGCGCTGGATCTTCAGCTGGATCAGCCGACGCTCCAGCCGGTCCAGCTCCTCCGGCTTGGAGTCGATCTCCATGCGGATGCGCGAGGCGGCCTCGTCCATCAGGTCGATCGCCTTGTCCGGCAGCTGACGATCGGCGATGTAGCGGTGCGACAGCGTGGCGGCGGCGACGATCGCCGGATCGGTGATCTCGACACCGTGGTGCACCGCGTAGCGCTCCTTCAGCCCGCGCAGGATCGCGATGGTGTCCTCCACCGACGGCTCGCCCACGAACACTTTCTGGAAGCGCCGTTCCAACGCGGCATCCTTCTCGATGTACTTGCGGTATTCGTCGAGCGTGGTGGCGCCGATGCAATGCAGCTCGCCGCGCGCCAGCGCAGGCTTGAGCATGTTGCCGGCGTCCATCGCACCTTCGGCCTTGCCGGCGCCGACCATGGTGTGCAGCTCATCGATGAACAGGATCACCCGGCCTTCCTGCTTGGACAGGTCGCTCAGCACGGCCTTCAGGCGCTCCTCGAACTCGCCGCGGAATTTCGCGCCGGCGATCAGCGCGCCCATGTCTAGCGCCAGCACGCGACGATTCTTCAGCCCTTCAGGCACTTCGCCCTTGATGATGCGCTGGGCCAGGCCTTCCACGATTGCGGTCTTGCCCACGCCGGGTTCGCCGATCAGCACCGGATTGTTCTTGGTGCGCCGCTGCAGCACCTGGATCGTGCGGCGGATTTCCTCGTCGCGACCGATCACCGGATCGAGCTTGCCCGACTCGGCACGCGCGGTGAGGTCGATGCAGTATTTCTCCAGCGCCTGGCGCTGCTCCTCGGCGTTCTCGCTCTGCACCTTCTCGCCGCCGCGCAGCTTCTCGATCGCGGCCTCGAGATTCGGCCTGGTCGCGCCCGCGGCCTTCAACGCGGCGCCGAGCTCGCCCTTGTCGTCGAACGCGGCCAGCACGAACAGCTCGCTGGCGATGAACTGGTCTCCGCGTTGCTGCGCGAGCTTGTCGGTGAGGTTGAGCAGGCGCGTGAGATCGTTGCCGACGTTGATGTTGCCTTCCTGGCCGCTGACTTTCGGCAGCCGTTCGAGCACGTCGTTCAACCGCTGCCGCAACGCCGGCACGTTGACCTGCGCCTGGGTCAGCAGCGGCGCGGTCGAGCCGCCCTGCTGGTCGAGCAGCGCGGCCATCACGTGCGCCGGTTCGAGCATGTTGTTGTCGCGGCCCACGGCCAGCGACTGTCCGTCGGCCAGCGCCTGCTGGAAACGCGACGTGAGTTTGTCCATCCGCATGTTTTGCCCCTCGATTCGATTGACGGCCTTTGTCCGCCACTGCCCGCGAAATGCGGACATCGCGTGACGATTCAAGACGCGAAGCCATCGTCATGGCAACTTCGGCCAGAACCTCTTCACATTCGGTTTGATACGGTGGAGTGGATGTCAAAGTCCGGTTCCACCATTCAATCTCCTCCAACGCAGCTGCCGGCGCCACCGCTTCCTGCCGACGCGGCGCACTGGGCGCTCCTGCTCGATGTCGACGGTACGCTGCTGGATTTTGCCGACGATCCGCTCGCGGTCGAAGTCAGCGCAGCGCTGCTCGGCCTGCTGCACGACCTGCATCGGGCGCTGGATGGCGCGCTGGCCCTGGTCAGCGGTCGTGGACTGGGCGACCTCGATCGGCTGTTCGGCCATCCGCGCTGGGCAGCGATCGGGCTGCACGGGCTGCAGCTGCGTCACGCCGATGGCAGTTTCCGGCGCATCGACGTCGCGTCCGGGCAGCAGCAGCAGCGCATGCGCGATGCCACGCGATCGCTGGTCGCCCGATTCGACGACGTGCAACTGGAAGACAAGGAGTGGACCATCGCGCTGCATTGCCTGCGCGGGCCCGAACAACTTTCCGACTTGCACCAGGCCGCACAGGAACTGCTGCGCGACCTGCCGGGCTACGAACTGCAGCTGGGCCGGCGAGTCCTCGAATTCAAGCCGGCCGGCATGGACAAGGGCCGCGCCGCGCAGGAGCTGCTCGGCCGCGGACCATTCGTCGGGCGAACGCCCGCATACCTCGGTGACGACCTCACCGACGAACACGCCTTCGCCGTCATCAACCAGCAGCATGGGATCAGCGTGCGGGTCGGTTCGCGCGATCCGACACTGGCGCATTTCACCCTGCCCGGTCCGGCCGCGACCAGCATCTGGCTCAACCGCGTACTCGAGGCACTCAACCATGGAACCCAACGTCATGCCGCATCCGCCGGAGGGCAGCAGCGCCAGCCTTGAGCTGGGCGTGATCGGCAACGGCAGCGTCGCCGCGCTGATCGACGGCCGCGCCCGGATCGTCTGGGGCTGCCTGCCGCGTTTCGATGCCGATGCCAGCTTCTGCGCGCTGCTTTCGCCCGTCGGTGGAGGCGGCGACTGGGCGATCGAGCTCGAGGACGTCGAGCGCACGGAACAGTTCTACCTGGACAATACGGCGGTGCTGGTGACGCGCTTGTTCGACCGCCATGGCGGCGCCATCGAGATCACCGATTTCGCGCCACGCCACCGCTCGAATGGACGTCTATATCACCCGGTTATACTGGCGCGGCGGGTGGCGCCGATCAGCGGATCGCCGCGCATCCGCATCCTGATGCGCCCGCTGTGCGACTACGGCGCGCGCACGCCGCAGACCACGTCGGGCAGCAACCACATGCGCTTCATGTTGAGCGACGTGGTGCAGCGGCTGACCAGCGACGTGGCCGTGCCGTTGATCGAGCGCAGTCTTCCGTTCGGCCTCGACCGACCCGCGCATTTCATCTTCGGCCCGGACGAAACCTTGAATGACAGCCCTGCCGATTTCATCCGCCTCGCGCTGGAACGCACGCTGGACTACTGGCGCGAATGGGTGCGCTACCTGTCGATCCCATACGAATGGCAGGAGCCGGTGATACGCGCGGCGATCACCCTGAAGCTGTGCCAGTACGAGGCCACCGGCGCAATCGTCGCCGCGCTGACCACGTCGATTCCGGAATCGGGCGGCAGCGCGCGCAACTGGGATTACCGCTACTGCTGGCTGCGCGATGCCGCGTTCACCGTTCGCGCGCTCAACCGGCTCGGCGCCACGCGCACGATGGAGGAATACATCCGCTTCGCCTTCAACGTGGTGGCCTCGAAGGAGGATCTGGAAATCGGCCCGGTATTCGGCATCACCTTCGAGCACGACCTCGCCGAACGCCAGGTCGAAAGCCTGGCCGGCTATCGCGGCATGGGGCCGGTGCGGGTCGGCAACGATGCCTGGCGGCAACGGCAGAACGATGTCTACGGCTCGGTAGTGCTGGCGTCGGCGCAGCTTTTCTTCGACCGCCGGCTGGAACACCGCGGCGACGAGATCACCTTCCGCCGGCTGGAGCGCATGGGCACCATGGCACTGCGCATGGCCGAGCAGACCGACGCCGGGCTGTGGGAATTCCGCGGCCGATCGGCCATCCACACCTACTCCGCGGCGATGTGCTGGGCCGCCTGCGACCGGCTGGCGCACATCGCCACCGAACTGGGCCTGGATGATCGCGCGCGCCATTGGCACGATGCGGCCGTGCAGTTGCACGAGCGCATCGAGAAGCGCGCGTGGAACGAACGACTCGGCCACTTCGTCGATGCCTACGACGGCGAGCACCTGGACGCCAGCCTGCTGCTGCTCGCCGACATCGGCTTCGTTGAGGCGCGCGACCCGCGTTTCGTCGCCACCGTGGACGCGATCGGCGTGGCGCTCGGCCGCGGCAACTACCTGTTCCGCTACATCGCGCCGGACGATTTCGGCGCGCCGGAAACCAGCTTCAACATTTGCACGTTCTGGTACATCGAGGCGCTGGCCGCCACCGGCCGCGGCGAACGTGCGCGGGCGATGTTCGAGCACATGCTGAAGCAGCGCAACAAGCTGGGGTTGCTTTCGGAAGACATCGCACCCGGCAGCGGCGAACACTGGGGCAACTATCCGCAGACCTATTCGCTGGTCGGCCTGATCCAGGCCGCGATGCGCCTGTCGCGACGTTGGGAGGATGCGCTGTGATGACATCGGCAAAACCTGCCGGCAGGCTGGTGGTGGTTTCCAACCGCGTGGCATTGCCGCGCCAGGTGACCGCCGGCGGCCTGGCGTCCGCGTTGCAGGCGGCACTGCTGGAACGCGGCGGCCTGTGGTTCGGCTGGAGCGGCAAGGTCGCCGCCGAAAGCGCGGCGGAAGTTCACCGCATCGAGGACGGCCATGTGCACTACGCCACCATCGACCTGTCCCGCCAGGACCATGACGATTTCTACACCGGCTTCGCCAACGGCACGCTGTGGCCGATGCTGCATTACCGCCCCGACCTGGTCGACTACCAGCGCGACCACCTGGACGGCTATCTGAAAGTCAACGAGATCTTCGCCGAGCAGCTGAGCAAACTGGTCACCCGCGAGGACACGATCTGGGTGCACGACTACCACCTGATTCCGTTGGCGGCGATGCTGCGCCGGCGTGGCATGAGGAACCGCATCGGCTTCTTCCTGCATACGCCGCTGCCGGCGGCCGGCCTGCTGATCGCCCTGCCCAATCACCGCGAACTGCTGGAAACACTCTCGAGCTACGATCTGGTCGGCGTGCATACCGCGCGCGACCTGCGCGCGCTGGAAGACTATTTCCTGCACGAAGCCGGGGCCGCGATGCGCCTTGGCGGCCGCATGCGCATGCCGAACGGTCGTCTGTTCCGTGCGGCGGCCTTCCCGATCAGCATCGATACCGCGGCGATCGCCGAAGGCGCGCGCGCCGCCGAATCAATCGAGGAAATCGGCCATCTGCGCAAGAGCCTGGAAGGCCGCTCGCTGATCATCGGCGTGGACCGGCTCGACTATTCGAAAGGCCTGCCGCAACGTTTCGAGGCGTTTGCGCGGCTGCTCAAGCGGGCGCCGGACCTGCGCCGGCAGGTCACCTTCCTGCAGATCGCGCCGCCCTCGCGCGGCACCGTCGCGGAATACCGGCAGATCCGCCGCGAACTGGAGCGCAGTGCGGGCCACATCAACGGCGAGTACGCCACGCCCGACTGGGCGCCGATCCGCTACATCAACAAGTCGTTTCCGCATCGCCTGCTGACAGGCTATTACCGCGCCGCACGGGTCGGCCTGGTGACGCCGCTGCGCGACGGCATGAATCTGGTCGCGAAGGAATACGTGGCCTGCCAGAACCCGGACGATCCCGGCGTGCTGGTGCTGTCGCGCTTCGCCGGTGCGGCGATGGAGCTCACCGCTGCGCTGCTGGTGAATCCGGCCGATACCGAGGAAGTGGCCGACGCGCTGGAGCGCGCACTGAAGATGCCCCTGACGGAACGGCGCGAACGCTGGCGCGCGATGATGGACGTGCTGGAGAAAAACGACATCACCGCCTGGCGCAACGCCTACCTGCATTCACTGCACCGGTAGCACCGACGTATCGAAACTGCGCCTATTCGAACCAGATCAGGCTGGCGAAACGGCCGCTGCGGGCACCTTCGCGACGATACGAATAGAACCGGTCGTCGGCGAACGTGTCGAAACCGCCACCATAGATCCGCTGCACACCGACCGCTTCAAGCCGTCGGCGGGCCAGTGCCACCAGGTCGCACAGCCAGTGACCCGGTCGGCTCGCTTCGAAGCAGGCTGATGCCGACGCATCGTTCGCGATGAACGCGGTGCGCACTTCCTCGCCCACTTCATACGACTCGGCGCCAATGCATGGACCCAACCACGCAAGCAGTTGGTCGCGCGGCGAACGCAACTCCGTCAGGGTCGCTTCCAGCACGCCCGCAGCCAGCCCACGCCAGCCAGCATGCGCGGCGCCAATCTCGCTGCCGTCGGCGGAGCAGAACAGCACCGGCAGGCAATCAGCAGTGAGGATCGCCAGCACCGTGCCAGGCAGGTGCGACACCGCCGCGTCCGCCTGCGGTTCGTCACTGCTGGGCAACGGCCCCAGCTCCGCCACGCCGACATCGTGCACCTGACGCAGCCAGCGTGGCGCGGCCGGCAGGCGCAAGGTCTGTTGCAGCGCGCTGCGATTGGCTTCCACCGCATCCGCGACATCGCCGCTGCGCAGGCCAAGATTGAAACGCTCGAATGGCACGGCCGACACGCCGGGCCCATGGCGCGTGGTGACTGCCGCATGCACGCGCGACGGAGCAGGCCAATCGGGGAAGATCCAGGTATCGGTCATGGCTGAAGCGGGGACAGGAGTCCGCAAAGCTTAAACGAAGTTTGCCCCGTACCGTTGTCGACCGCTTCGCAGCGCGAACCGGGCCACAACTGCGACGAACGGCTCAGTAATGATCAGAACCATGCTCGAGCAGATCCGCGCGCAGAGCCTCGATCAATACCTGCTGGTCGGCTGGTCGCTCGGCGCTGAACGACAACGCCTCGCCACTGACCGGATGCGCGAACGACAACCGCTCCGCATGCAGCGCCTGGCGGCGAAAACCGCGCAGCACGCCGATCAGCTCCTGCGATGCACCCTTGGGCAGCTTGAAACCGCCGCCGTAGAGCGGATCCCCGACCAGCGGATGGTTGATGTGCGCCAGATGCACGCGGATCTGGTGCGTGCGCCCGGTTTCCAACTGGCATTGCAGCAGGCTATGGGCACGAAACCGTTCGCGCAGGCGGTAGTGCGTCACCGCGTGCCTGCCGTCCTCCTCGTCGCGCACGGCCTGGCGCAGGCGATCGCCCATGCTTCGGCCGATCGGCGCATCCACCGTACCGCCGGCCACCATCGTGCCCAGCACCACCGCCTCGTATTGTCGTTCCACGTCATGGCGCGACAGCATGTCCACCAGCGCCGTGACCGCCGGCAGCGACTTGGCCACCACCATCAGCCCGGAAGTGTCCTTGTCCAGCCGGTGCACGATGCCTGCGCGGGGCAGTTCGGCCAGCTTCGGGTCGTGGTGCAGCAGCGCATTGAGCAGGGTGCCGGCCGGGTTGCCCGCGCCCGGATGGACCACCAGCCCCGCGGGCTTGTTCAGCACCAGCAGGTGGTCGTCCTCGTGCACGATGTCCAGCGTGATCGCCTCGGGGGCGCTGGTCACTTCGGCCTCCAGTTCCACCTGCAGCAGCACCTGTTCGCCGCCGCGCAGCAACTGGCGCGGCGCCGCCGGTACGCCATCGAGGGTCACCGCCCCGGACTTGATCCAGCCGCTGAGCCGCGAGCGCGAATAATCCGGGAACATCTCGGCCAAAGCCTGGTCGAACCTGCGTCCTGCCGCCGCCAGCGGCACGGCCGCCTCGGCCCGGATGACGGTCATGCCACCCTCCGCGGGCTGCAGCCGGTTTCGGCTATCATGCCTTTTCGATCAAACATCCGAATCATTTCCCATGCGTGTAATCAAGCTGCCAATGTTCAATTTGCCTGTCCTGAAGGTGCTGGTCGTGCTGGTGCTCGCCTTCACGATGAGCGCGTGCTCGCTGTTTCGCCACAAGCGCGACTCCATCGACACCATGCCGCTGACCGCTCTTTACGACAACGCGCACGCATCGCTCGAAAATTCCGACTACTCGGCCGCGACCAAGGCCTACCAGCGCCTGATCGCTCGTTTTCCGTCGGGTGACTACAACGAACAGGCGCAGCTCGATCTCGCCTATTCGCAGTACAAGGACAACCAGCCGGACGACGCGCTCTCGACGATTAACCGCTTCATCAAGACGTTTCCGACCCACAAGCATGTCGATTATGCCTACTACTTGCGCGGCCTGATCAATTTCGACCGCACCAGCGGCGTGATCGAGCGCTACATCAGCCGCCAATCGGCCCAGTCGCGCCGCGACCAGGCATACAACCTGCAGTCGTTCGACGACTTCTCCGAGCTCTCGCGCCGCTTCCCGGACAGCGCGTATACGGCCGACGCCCGCCAGCGCATGATCTACCTGCGCAACGTGCTGGCGCAGTACGAAATCAACGTGGCGGAGTTCTACCTGCGCAACAAGGCATACGTTGCCTCGGCGGATCGGGCGCAGTACGTGGTCGAGCATTACCAGGAGGCGCCGCAGACCGGCGACGCGCTGGCCATCCTCACCCGCAGCTACCTCGCACTCGACCAGAAGGCACTGGCCGACCAGACCCGCCAGGTGCTGGCGCTCAACTATCCCAACCATCCCTACCTCACCGACGTGAAGTGGCCGCATCCACCGTCCATGCTGCGCAAGATGGTGCCATTCTCCGGACACCAGTAACGCGTATCGTTCGATCATGGAAAGCCGGCGAGCGATCGCCGGCTTTTTGCTGCGTCGAATGTGCTCAGCGCCAGCCGGACGTGATCGGATAGCGCCGGTCGCGGCCGAAGGCGCGGGTGGTCACGCGCGGCCCCGGTGCCGACTGCCGGCGCTTGAACTCGTTCAGCAATACCAGCCGCACCACGCGGCGCACGGTATCGGCATCGAAGCCCTGCGCGGCGATCTCCGCCTGCGACTGCTCGCCCTCGATGAAATGCTCCAGGATCGCATCGAGTTCGTCGTACGGCGGAAGCGAATCCTGGTCGGTCTGGTTGTCGCGCAGCTCGGCCGAAGGCGGACGCTCGATCACTTCGTCCGGGATTGGGGATTCGTGCTTCAGGATTCGCATAGGCGCGTTCCCGCCAGATTGCGGCTTTCCGCGGCTTTCAACCGCCGAATGGCGGGTCATCCCGAATCCCATATCCCGAATCCCAGCTCGATTGCGCCAACGCGACAGCCGGTACACCTCGGTCTTGTAGACATCCTTCAGCGGCGCATAGGCACCGCACATGTCGCCGTACAACGTGGCGTAGCCGACCGCCATCTCGCTCTTGTTGCCAGTCGCCAGCAACAGGCGGCCATGCTTGTTGCTCAGTGCCATCAGCATCACGCCACGGGTGCGCGACTGCAGATTCTCCTCGGTGGTATCCGCCGGCTTGCCGGCGAACGCGGGCGTCAATGCGTCGACGAAGGACTGGTAGGTTCCCTCGATGTCAATCACGTGATAGTCCACGCCAAGCTTTTCCGCCTGCGCGCGTGCGCCATCGAGCGACAGTTGCGAGGTGTAGCGCGAGGGCATCATCACCGCGGTGACGCGCGCGGGACCCAGCGCATCCACCGCGAGCGCCAGCGTCAGCGCCGAATCGATGCCGCCGGAAAGACCCAGCAGCACGCCGCCGAAACCGTTCTTGTCGATGTAATCGCGGATACCACGAACCAGCGCGGCATACAGAGTCGCCTCGGTGCCATGGTCTTCGACGGCCGGCCAGCCGTCCGCGCGCAGCGTGCGCGTGGCCGGATCGAATTCGGCCCACAGCAAGGCG
>DASWOQ010000007.1:0-130669 GCA_036398675.1 Rhodanobacter sp.
GCGACCCAGAAGAAGATGATGTCGAAGCCGGTGACCAGCACCGCGCTGGGCAGGAAAATCTTGTCCTGCACCCAGTTCGCGACGATCTCGCCGCGCTCGTTTCTTACCGGTCCGTCGGCCGGCCAGCCGAGCGTGGAGAACGGCCACAGCGCGGAGGAGAACCACGTATCCAGCACGTCGTTGTCCTGGCGCAGCGCACCGACCGGTGGCGTCGTGGCGCTGGCACGTGCGTCGGCTTCGTCCTCGCCGACGAAGATGCTGCCGGCTTCGTCGTACCACGCCGGGATTCGATGCCCCCACCAGAGCTGGCGGCTGATGCACCAGTCCTGGATGTTGTCGAGCCATTGCGTGTATGTCGTCGCCCAGTTTTCCGGCACGAATTTGATCTCGCCCGAACGCACGGCGTCCAGCGCCGGCTCGGTGATCGCCTTGCGGCCGCCGGGACGTCCATCCGCCAGCGTGTCGGAGGTGAGGTCGACGAACCACTGGTCGGTGAGCATCGGCTCGATCACCGCGTCCGAACGCTGGCTCACCGGCACCTGCAGTTTGTGCGGCTTGGTTTCGACGAGCAGGCCGGCGGCTTCGAGATCGGCCAGCACGCGCTTGCGCGCATCGTAGCGATCGAGGCCGCGGTATTTCTCCGGCGCGTTGCCGTTGACCTTCGCTTCCAGCGTGAAGATGTCGATCGGCGCGAGCTTGTGCCGCTGCCCGATCGCGTAGTCGTTGAAGTCGTGCGCCGGCGTGATCTTCACTGCGCCGGTGCCGAAATCCCTGTCGACGTAATCGTCGGCGATCACTGGAATCTGCCGGCCACTCAACGGCAGGTCGAGCATCGTGCCGATCAGGTGCGCGTAGCGCTCGTCTTCCGGATGCACCGCCACGGCGACGTCGCCCAGCATGGTTTCCGGACGCGTGGTGGCGACCACTAGGCTCTCCGCACCGTCAGCCGTCATGTAGCGGATCGACCACATGTGGCCATCGCGCTCGACGTTGTTCACTTCCAGGTCGGAGACGGCCGTGCCAAGTACCGGATCCCAGTTCACCAGCCGGTTGCCGCGATAGATCAGGCCGGCGCGATACCACTCCACGAACACCTTGCGCACCGCCGCCGACAGACCCTCGTCCATGGTGAAGCGCTCGCGCGACCAGTCCGCGGCCACGCCCAGCCGGCGCATCTGATTCGTGATGGTGGAGCCGGATTCTTCCTTCCACGTCCACACGCGTTCGACGAACGCTTCGCGGCCAAGGTCGTGCCGTGTCTTGTCCTCGACCGCCAACTGGTTCTCCACGATCTTCTGCGTGGCGATGCCGGCATGGTCGGTGCCGACCTGCCACAGCGTGTTCATCCCGCGCATGCGCTGGTAGCGCACCAGCATGTCCATCACCGTCTGCTGGAACGCGTGGCCCATGTGCAGCGTGCCGGTGACGTTCGGCGGCGGCAGCAGGATGCAATAGGGATCGCCTTTGCCGGACGGCTGGAATGCGCCGCTGGCTTCCCAGCGCGCATACCACTTCGACTCGATCTGGGCTGGTTCGAAACTCTTTTCCATGGGGGCTCGCGATGGCGCGCCGGTGCTGGCGCGTTTGGGCATGGGGAACAGCGGGTTATTGTACGGGCGCGGGCGAGGGCTGCCAAAGCACCAGCGGGCACTCGCGGCAACCATGATGATGAGAGAATACGGCCCTTCGTGAAGTCATGAACGACCAGGGAGTCTGGGTGCGAGCGATCATTGGACGCTTTTTCAGGATGGATGCGGCGGGACAACGATCGCCCCCGCTGACCGCGGCAAGGCTCCGGGTCTTCTTTGCCATCATCGTGTCGTTGGCTGCCGTCGTTCCGGCCGCGCACGCCGTCATGCCTCGATACCAAGGGTGGACATTGCAGTTCGGCGACGATTTCGATGGCCCTTCCGGCCAGTTGCCGTCCGCGGAAAAATGGCGCTTCGATACCGGCCAGAACTATCCGGGCGGCCCCCCGAACTGGGGCACCAACGAAATCCAGACGTATACCAGGGATCCCGCCAACATCAGTCTTGATGGAACCGGCAACCTGCGGATCACCCCGCGCCGCGATCCGTTGGGCCACTGGACATCCGCACGCATCGAAACCGGCACGGATACTTTCCGTGCGCCCGAGGGTGGCGTGATGCGCATCGAGGCGCGCATCCAGATGCCGGATGTCACCGGCAAGGCCGCGCTCGGCTACTGGCCGGCGTTCTGGGCGCTGGGCCAGTCCTACCGCCGCATCGGCAACTGGCCGCAGTCCGGCGAGTTCGACATCATGGAGAACGTCAACGGCATCAACACCGTCTGGGGCATCCTGCACTGCGGCGTCAGTCCGGGCGGACCCTGCCGCGAGACCAACGGACTCGGCCGCCGCGCAGCTTGCCTGCTCACCACCTGCCAGGACGCATTCCATACCTACACGTTCGAGTGGGATCGCCGCGCGACGCCGGGCCAGTTGCGCTGGTATGTGGATCGCAAGCTCTACGCCCACGTATCGCAGAACCAGCTTCCCGCGGCCACATGGAAGGAAGTCACCGGCCAGGGCGGTTATTTCCTTCTGCTCAACGTGGCGATGGGCGGCGGCTTTTCGTATGCGATGGCCGGCGGTATTTCGACGCCGGTGGCGGCGACCGAGCCGGGGCATGCGATGGTGGTGGATTATGTGGCGGTGTGGACGCGGCTGGGGCCACGTGGTGCGCATTGATGGATTTTGAGGGCGGGTTCGGGTTGCTCGAATCCTTCACTCGCGCTCAGGCCGGTTTTCTACCTTGTCGTCTCGCTGCGGATCGGGACGTGGCGCTTTCGCGGTGGTGTTGGCCTTGAAGCGACGGGCTTTCGCGTTCCGAGGGAACCGTGAAAGTGCTGCCGCTGGAGTGAAACAACCAGACTCAGCGCCGCGCCCACTCCAAGACAATCCGGTGTATCTGATCCAGTCCGTCGAACAGCGCCGCCGGCCCCGGCTGCAGGATGATCGGCGACTTGATCTCGTGCAGATCACCATTGCGCACCGCGGGGATCGCATCCCAACCGGGCCGCGCCGCGACTTTACCGGGACGGAAGCGCTTGCCGCACCATGAGCCGAGAATGATGTCCGGCGCGCGGCGGATCACCTCGTCGCCATCGGGCAGGATGCGCTGCTTGGCCAGCGGTTCGCGCGACAGTTCGGGGAAGCAGTCGTCGCCACCGGCGATGCCGACGATCTCGGCGACCCAGCGGATGCCGGTGATGATCGGCTCGTCCCATTCTTCGAAATACACTTTCGGGCGTCGCGGCAATTGCGCCGCGGCGTTGCGTATCTCCGCGATGTGCTGCGCCGCGCGCCGCGCATAGGCTTCGGCCTTTTCGTGCGCGCCGACCATCGAGCCGAGCCGGCGGATGTACGCGAGGATGCCGTCGACGCTGCGGTGGTTGCTGATCCACACTTCGACGCCGCACTTGATCAGCTCGCGCGCGATGTCCGCCTGGATGTCGGAAAAGCCGATCGCCAGGTCGGGGTCGAGCTTGAGAATTTCGCCGATCTTCGCGCTGGTGAATGCGGAGACCCTGGGCTTTTCCCTGCGCGCCCGCGGCGGCCGCACGGTGAAGCCGGAGATGCCGACGATGCGCCGCTCCTCGCCGAGCGCATACAGCACTTCGGTCGGCTCCTCGGTGAGGCAGACGATGCGTTGCGGGTAGCCGTCGTTCATGCGGCGATCGGCACGTGGTCGGTCACGCTCAATGTCCCAGCACCGTCACGGTGATCTTGCGCTGGTGCGGATCGACACGGTGTTCCCACAGGTAGATGCCCTGCCAGGTGCCGAGCAGGAGCCTGCCGCCGTGCACCGGTATGCCCAGGCTCACGCCAGTGAGGATCGAGCGGACATGCGCGGGCATGTCGTCGGGGCCTTCCGCATCGTGCTGGAACAGCGCGTCGCCGTCCGGCACTGCGCGCGCGAACCAGCGTTCCAGATCGTCGCGCACCACGGGATCGGCGTTCTCGCTGATCAGCAGCGAGCAGCTCGTATGCGCCGTGAAAACATTCGCCAGCCCCACCTGCACATGACTTGCCGCCACCGTGTCCGCGACCTGTGTCGTGATGTCGCTGAAGCCACGGCCGCGCGTATGCACGATGAAGTCGTTCTGCGCGACGTGCGTGACGCGTGTCATGGGTACAGCAGTCGGCTGGTCCAGGTCTGTCCGTGACGGTTCCAGCGCACGCGTTCGTGCCAGCGGAACTCCGCGCCATACCAGAATTCGACCGTGTCCGGCTCCACCACGTAGCCGCCCCAGTGCGGCGGACGCGTGACATCCCGACCTTCGAACTCGCGCTCGAAGCGCGCCAGCCGCTGCTCGAAGGTTTCGCGATCCGGCAATGTCTGCGATTGCAGCGAGGCCCAGGCACCGATCTGGCTGCCGCGGGCGCGGGTGGCGAAATAGGCGTCCGACTCCTCGGCCTGGAGCTTGCGCGCGGTGCCTTCGACCCGAACCTGCACGCCATCGCGCAACGGCTTCCAGTGCAGGCAAAGCGCCACCTGGGGGTGCGCGTCCAGTTGGACGCCCTTGTCGCTTTCGTAGTTGGTGAAAAAGCGCAGCCCGCGCTCGTCGACGCCCTTGAGCAGCACGATGCGCGAGGCCACGCGGCCGGAACCATCGACCGTGGCCAGGTTCATTGCCGTCGGCTCGCGGTCGCCGCTGGCCTTGGCTTCTTCCAGCAGTCCGCGAAACGTGTCCAGGATTTCCGAATTGAGCATGACGTCTGAAACTTTCCTTTTGCTTCGTGGCCGACTCGCGCCATCATGGCGCGGATGAAGGTCACCGATGATAGTGCAATGCCCCATTCATTCCGAAGTCTCCGGACGCGCGCAACGGCAACAGGTTCCGCTTTCGGCCGCAGGGACGGCATGGCCTGTGGCGGCGGCCGCCGGCCGGCGGCATCCGTCATGGGCAAGGTCTTTCGCGGATGACATCCCACGCCAGCATGCAGAACGAGGCCCTGGCCGGCCATCTGCTCGACCAGTACGCCGGCCGCATCGCCCGGTCGCGCCGACCCTACATCCTGGGACTGTCGGGATTGCAGGGCAGCGGCAAGAGCACGCTGGCCCGGGTCATGAAGGCGCAGGCCGAGGCACGCGGCTGGCCCACGGAAGTATTGTCGCTGGACGACTTCTACTACGCCCGCAGCGATCGCGAAGCGCTGGCGCACCAAGTACATCCGCTGTTGCGCAGCCGCGGCGTACCGGGCACGCACGAGATCGAATTGCTGCTGTCGGTGCTGGCCGCACTGCCGCGCGCATCGGACAGGTTGCCGGTGACGCATCCGCGCTTCGACAAGGGCCGCGACACGCGCGTTCCGCCATCGCGCTGGCCACGCATCACGCAGCCGCCCAGGCTGGTCATCGTGGAAGGCTGGGCACTGGGTATCCGGCCGCAGCTTCAGGCCGCCCTCGCCGCACCCATCAACGAACTGGAACGCACCGAAGACGCCGACGGCAGCTGGCGCCACTGGGTCAACAAGCAGTTGCGCGGCTACCAGCCGCTATGGCGCAAGTTCGACGCGCTGATCGTGTTGCAGGCGCCGAGCTGGGAAATCGTGCGGCGCTGGCGCAGCGAGCAGGAAGAAGAATTGATCGCCCGGCATGCGCCGCTGGCGATGGATGCTGCCTCGATGGACCGTTTCCTGGCGCACTTCGAGCGATTGAGCCGCCATGCGCTGGCGACTCTGCCGATGCTGGCCGATACCTGTGTGGAATACGACGACGCGCGGCACGTCACCGGACTCAGCCACGGCTGACTCCCCAGAAGCGGGAGCAGCCGCACTTCGGCGATGGCTAGACCGACGGCTCGACCTGCACCGCCGTGCCATAAGCGAGCACCTCGGTGACGCCCTCGGCAATCTCGTTGGCGTCGTAGCGCATCGCCAGGATCGCGTTGGCGCCCAGTGCCGCCGCGTGCTGCAGCATCAGCTCGAATGCGTCCTCGCGCGACTTTTCGCACAACTCGGCATAGATCGAGATGTTGCCGCCGACCAGCGTCTGCAACGCTGCGCCGAGATTGCCGATGACGCTGCGCGATCGCACGGTGATGCCGCGCACGACACCGAGCGAGCGCGTGACGCGATAGCCGACGATCTCGTTGCCGGTGCTGACCTGACTGTGCGGAATGGTGTTGGACATGCGCTTCTCCTTCAGTGAGTGGGTATCAACGATCGATCAGTGCCGCGTAACCATCGCGCGAATCCGGCCAGCACAGCGCGAATCCGCTATCGCGCAATCGCGCGTTGCCCAGGCGCTTGCTGCCGATGCCCGGTGGGGCTGTGCCATCGGCGACCGGCGGCGCACCGATCAACCTTGCCAGGCGGTCGTACAGCACGTCCAGTGGCAGCGGCGTGCTGTCCGCGCCGACATACAACGGCAGCGGATCGGCCAATCCAAGCAGGTGTGCCACGGCGGCCGCGGCATCGTCGACGTGGATGCGATTGGCCCAATGCGCTTCCACGCGCGGTGCCGTGGCCCGGCCCGAACGCAGGCGGTCGAGCAACTGCAACCGCCCGGGGCCGTACAGCCCGGCCAGCCGCAGGATGATGGAAGTCACCGGTTGCGCCGCGAGCCATTGTTCGGCCTCGAGCAGCACCTTGCCGTTGAAACCCGGCGGCGCGGGCGGTGTCGATTCGTCGACCCAGTCGCCCGCGTGATCGCCATAGACCGCACTGGACGAAACCAGCAGCACGCGCTGCAATGACGTCGTCCCGAGTACGTCGAGCAGACGGCGCAGGCCATCGACGAAGACCGCGCGATACGCCGCTTCGTCGCGTCGATCCGGTGTCGGAAGGTAAACCAGTTGCGTGATGTCATCGGGCAATCCACGCAGCCTTTCAGGGCGTGTCAGGTCGCCCTGCAGCCAGTGGATATCCCTGTTGTCCGTTGCGGGCGGATGGCGGCGCAATGCCCACACGTCATCGCCTCGCGCCAGCAGGTGCCGTGCCACGCGCATGCCGAGGTCGCCGCAGCCGGCCAGCAAGACCCGTTCGCTCACGACTGCGTCGCTCCAACTGCCATCGAAGTTGCCCTGTTAGCATTCATGCAATGAACCCGTCGAACAACCTGTTCATCATCGGACCCACCGGCGCCGGCAAGACCTCGGTCGGTCGTCGCCTTGCTGCGCATTATGGCCTGCCGTTCGTCGATCTCGATCAGGAGATCGAGCGGCATTGCGGCGTGGACGTGAGCACGGTGTTCGAGATCGAGGGCGAGGCGGGTTTCCGCCAGCGCGAAAGCGCGCTGCTCGACGAATGCAGCCGACGCGCGGGCCTGGTGCTGGCTACCGGTGCGGGCGCCGTGCTTGCCGCAACCAACCGCCGACACCTGTGCGAGCGTGGCTTCGTGGTGTGGCTGCAGACCACCATCGAGCAACAACTCGAACGCCTGGAGCGCGACCATCGCCGCCCGCTTCTGGCGGTTCCCGATCGCCCCGAACGGCTGCAGACGATGGCGCGAATCCGCGAGCCGCTCTATCTCGAAATCGCCGATCTCGCCGTACCGGGCGAACATGCCAGCGTCGCCACCGCCAGCGAGCATTGCATCGCGTTGATCGATCGTCATTGGCAGCGCCCGCCCCTCACTTTTTCGCAGCAGACCGCATGAATCCGTCCGACTTCCAGACCGTCAACGTCGCCCTGGGCGAACGCAGCTACCCGGTATGGATCGGCGCGGGATTGCTTGCCGATCACCCACGCTGGCGCGCGATGCTGCGCGGACGCCACGCGCTGGTGATCAGCAACACGACCGTCGCGCCGCTTTATCTCGAGCGGATCGCGCAAGGCCTGGACGGCATTCGCTGGGCACCTTTCCTGCTCGACGACGGCGAGGCGCACAAGAGTTTCGCCAACGTCGGACGCGCGCTGGAAGCGCTGGGCGAACTCGGCGCCACTCGCGATGCCTGCGTCGTCGCGCTCGGCGGCGGCGTGGTCGGCGACCTCGCCGGTTTCAGCGCCGCGTGCTGGATGCGCGGCATCGATTTCATCCAGATGCCGACCACGCTGCTGGCGATGGTCGATTCGTCGGTCGGCGGCAAGACCGGCGTGAATCTTCCCGCCGGCAAGAATCTTGCCGGCGCCTTTCATCAACCGCGCGCGGTGGTCGCCGATATCGATACGCTGGCCAGCTTGCCCGATCGCGAATACCGCGCCGGCCTCGCCGAAGTGGTCAAGGGCGCGGCGATCGGCGACGAGCCGTTTTTCGCCTGGCTGGAACAGCATGCCGATGCGCTCTCCACGCGCGATCCCGGCATCGTGCTTGAAGCGATTGCCCGCAAGGTGCGCTACAAGGCCGGCGTGGTCGCCCGCGACGAGACCGAACAGGGCGAACGCGCCCTGCTCAATCTCGGGCACACCTTCGGTCATGCGCTCGAGACCGCCGGCCGCTACACCGCGCTGCTGCACGGCGAAGGCGTGGCGATCGGCATGCTGCTGGCCGCGCGGCTTTCCGAGCGACTGGGCATGAGCAAGGCCGCCGACACCGGGCGTCTTCGGCGCCTGCTCGAAAAACTCGGCCTGCCGGCCGCGATCCCTGCCGGCATGGATGCGCAGCAACTGCTCGCGTTGATGCGGTTGGACAAGAAGAACACGGCCGGCACGCTGCGGCTGATCCTGTGGCGCGGAGTTGGGCAAGCGGAAATCGTGGCGGGCGTGAGTGAGCAGCAGGTGTTGGCAACTTTGAACGACGCAAGCGCGGCAGGATAAACAGACTTCTTGAAAAACCTTGTAACCGACGCTTTGCTCGCGACGGTCAGGTTTGTTTTCGAAACTTTATTGTGGAGCTTTGTCCTGTTCAACTTTGGTCGTATCACGCTGTTGTTGTGCACCTTCGGCCGCTACCCGCGCGGTCAAATGCTGAAGCGCGATGAAACCCGGATTGCCCTGACCGGTTTGCTGGTGCTGGCCTGCGGCTGGTCGTGTATCGCGCTGTATAACAATCTTTGGCTGGTTCACCGCCTCTAGCGGGCGCAATCGGGCATCCCGATCGTGCCCGCTGCTCGCTACACAGCTCTCAGCCTTCTAGAATGGCTGGTTCGCGGCATCCAGGCCGCACTGCACAACCCGGAACCCATGCGCCTTTATCTGCAAACCGTGCCCGGCAATGCCGACGCGCCACGCTACGTCCAGATCACGCTGGAGCAGGACCTGCTCGGCGGCTGGACGCTGTATCGCGAGTCCGGCACGCAGGGTGGGCGGGCGAGCCTGAAGCGCGAACAGTTCCTGGAGCGCGACGCGGCGATCAGCGCCTTCGAGAAGGCGCGCGATGCGCAGGTCAAGCGCGGCTTCCGCGTGATGTTCGCGCAGGGACAGGAAGGCCCGTACGGACGCTGATGAACATGCCCCATGAAATCAGGCACGACGAATTGAAGAACGACCGTTTCCTGCGCGCGCTGCGGCGCGAACCCACCGACACCACGCCGATCTGGGTGATGCGCCAGGCCGGCCGCTACCTGCCGGAATATCGCGCCACCCGTGAGCGGGCCGGCAGCTTCATGGCGCTGGCGCAGAATCCCGAGCTGGCTTGCGAAGTGACGCTGCAACCGCTGCAGCGATTCGATCTCGACGCGGCGATCCTGTTCTCGGACATCCTGACCATTCCCGATGCGATGGGCCTGGGCCTGTCCTTCGCGCAGGGCGAAGGCCCGCAGTTCGCGCATCCCGTGCGCACGGCGGCGGACATCGCGAAGCTTGCCGTGCCCGACATGGATGGCGAACTTCGCTACGTGATGGATGCGGTGCGGCTGATCCGCCGGGAACTGCACGGCCGCGTGCCGCTGATCGGTTTCTCCGGCAGCCCGTGGACGCTGGCCTGCTACATGGTCGAAGGCTCCGGCTCGAAGGATTTCGCCACGCTCAAGGCGATGTGCTGGAACGAACCGAAGCTTGCGCACCAGCTGCTCGACACGCTGGCGCAATCCGTGGCGCACTACCTGGTCGCGCAGGCCGCCGCCGGCGCGCAGGCGCTGATGGTGTTCGACACCTGGGGCGGGCTGCTCGGGCCCGCACCGTTCCGCGAATTTTCGCTGCGCTACATGTCCCGTGTCGTGGATGCATTGAAGGCCGACGCACACAGTCGCGAGCTTCCGGTGATCCTGTTCTCCAAGGGTTCGGGCCAGCATCTGGCGGAAATGGCCGACAGCGGTTGCGCCGCGCTCGGCGTCGACTGGACCGTCGACCTCGATGACGCGCGTCGCACCGTCGCCGGCAAGGTCGCGCTACAGGGCAACCTGGATCCGGCGATCCTGCGCGCGGATCCCGAGGTGATCCGCCGCGAGGCGCATGCCGTGCTCGACAGCTACGGCAACCATCCCGGCCACGTGTTCAACCTCGGGCACGGGATCACGCCCGAGGTCGATCCCGAGCATGTGAAAGTACTGGTGGATGAAGTGCATGCCTATGGGCGTGCGCTGCGCGGCTGAGCGTTCCCTTCGTCTGCGGGCTTGATCCAGATGCCACGAGGTTGCGGCATCGGCATGCGGATGGGCCGGCGGAAAACCCCGACAAGACGAAAAGCCTTCGTACTTCGCAGGAGGGTGGACGCTCTAGCTCTTCGAGTCAGGAGGTGCAGTCAACCAGCCAACGCCAGCCTCGCTCCCAGATCGAGCAACGGTGCCGCCACCAGCAACCGTGCCAGCAGCAATGCGATCATCACCGCCGTCGGCGCGAAATCGATCTGGCCGAAAACCAGCTTGCCCTGCAGCGGGCGCAGCAGCGGGGTGATGATGCTGCCGGCGAAGCGCAATACGGGATGGCGGCGATCCGCTGCGAACATGCTGGCGAGCGACCAGCCGAACACCAGCACCAGGTAAAACAGCAGGGCGAAATCGAGCAGTTCGGCCAGCGACAGCACCAGCAGCCCGGCCGGATGCGGCATCACCCCGACCAGCGCAAACAGCAGCAGACGCTTGAGCAGCATCGCCAACCACGCCAGCAGCAGCGCGGCCAGATTGATCCGGCGCCAGTTGGGCAGCACGCGCCGGATCGGCGCGAGTACGGGATTGGTGTAGCGGTAGACGAACTGGCTGAGCGGATTGTTGAAGTCCGCGCGGCAGGCTTCGGCCAGCAGGCGCAAAAGCAGCAGGGTCACCACGGCGTCGAAGGCGAGTTCGATCAGCAGGGAGAGGGCGTTGATCAGGTACGTCACGGGAGCTGGTCCAGGCTGGCGGCGAGTTCCACGCCGCGGTGGGTGGCGGCGGTGACGGCATGGGCGACGATGCGCGGCAGGCCGTCGGCGGCGAAGCTGTCCAGCGCCGCCTGTGTCGTGCCATGGGGCGAGGTGACGCGCTGGCGCAGGACGGCGGAATCCTCGCCGCCTTCCACCAGCATCCGGCCGGCGCCGAGGCAGGTTTGCGCGGCCAGCGCACGGGCGGTGTCGCGCGGCAATCCCTGCGCGACGGCGGCGGCTTCCAGTGCTTCGACCAGCGCAAAGAAATAGGCGGGCCCCGACCCCGAAAGCGCGGTGACGGTATCCATCAGGACCTCGTCGTCGATCCAGCGGGTGATCCCTACAGCGTCGAGGATATGCTGCGCTTGCGCCTTCTGCGCCGGACTGACCCGGCTGTTCGCGCACAGGCCGGTGGCGCCGGCGCTGATCAGGGCCGGCGTGTTGGGCATGCAGCGCACGATCGGCAGGTTGCTGCCGAACCAGCGTTCGAGCTGATCGAGGCGCACGCCTGCGGCAATCGAGATCAGCAATGGCCGGTTGCGCTGCAGGATGTCGCGCAGCTCGGCATGGATCGCCGGCATGACTTGTGGCTTGACTGCTAGCAGGATGACCTCGGCTTCCGCCACGGCCAGCCGGTTCTCCGCATAGCAGGCGATGCCGAATTCGCGGCCGAGCGAATGGCGGGCCTCGGCCAGCGGCTCCGCGACGCTGATGCCGGCCGCCGGCACGCCGGTTTTGAGCAGTCCACCGATCAGGCTGCGCGCCATGTTGCCGCCGCCGATGAAGGCAAGTCGTGTCATGCAGGGTTCCTCACAATCCAGGGCGCTACCTTACCGGAGGCCATCGCCTCAGCGGTCAGGTCATCGGAAAATCAATGGAGCCAACTCACCGGCGATGCCGATCGATACTTTTGCGCACGGTGCCGCAAACCGGGTCGACAGTTTGCGCAAGCGGGACGAAAAATACTGGTCGCACAGCCTGTTGCACGAGTAGTATCGACCCGGTCGCAGGGGGATTGGGGCCACTCGTTTCGCACGTTCAATCGCTTCCGCCCATGCGCGGGGTGAATGGGCCGGGTGAGGGCCATCCGCCTGCCGTTTCTTCCAATTCAAGTCATCCGGACGATCGGGGAACGATAGATGGACATTGCCGAACTGCTTGCCTTCTCGGTGAAGAACAAGGCCTCGGACCTGCACCTTTCCGCAGGGCTGCCGCCGATGATCCGCGTCGACGGCGACGTGCGCCGCATCAACATCCCGGCGCTCGAACACAAGCAGGTGCATTCGCTGATCTACGACATCATGTCGGACAAGCAGCGTCGCGACTACGAGGAGTTCTACGAAACCGACTTCTCGTTCGAGATCCCCGGGCTGGCGCGTTTCCGCGTCAACGCGTTCAACCAGAACCGCGGTGCCGGCGCGGTGTTCCGTACCATTCCCTCCGAAGTGCTGACGCTGGAAGACCTGGCCTGTCCGCGCATCTTCAAGGAACTGATCGAGCAGCCGCAGGGCCTGATCCTGGTGACCGGTCCGACCGGTTCGGGCAAGTCCACCACGCTGGCGGCGATGGTCGATCACATCAACAAGAACGAATACGGGCACATGCTCACGATCGAGGACCCGATCGAGTTCGTGCACACCTCGCAGAAGTGCCTGGTCAACCAGCGCGAAATCCACCGCGACACGCTGGGCTTCAACGAGGCGCTGCGTTCGGCGTTGCGCGAGGATCCGGACTACATCCTGGTCGGCGAGCTGCGCGACCTTGAAACCATCCGCCTGGCGCTGACCGCCGCGGAAACCGGCCACCTGGTGTTCGCCACCGTGCATACCAGCTCGGCGGCGAAGACGATCGACCGCATCATCGACGTGTTCCCGGCCGGCGAAAAACCGATGGTGCGCTCGATGTTGTCCGAGTCGTTGCGCGCGGTGATTTCGCAATCGCTGCTGAAGAAGGTCGGCGGCGGCCGCGTCGCGGCGCACGAGATCATGGTCGGCATCCCGGCGATCCGCAACCTGATCCGCGAGGACAAGGTGGCGCAGATGTACTCGTCGATCCAGACCGGCCAGCAATTTGGCATGCAGACGCTGGATCAGTGCCTGCAGGATCTGGTCAAGCGCGGCCTGGTGACGCGGCAGGAAGCGTCCACCTATGCCAAGAACAAGGATGTCTTCAAGTGACGGGAGACGAGTAGTGAGCAGCGAGGGCGCAAGGTTCGGCCCTGGGGTCATATGCCAGTGGACGCGCGTTCGCTCGGCTGCAGCCTCTTGTTCCGGTATGCATGACATTGATGGCGCAATGTATTCGCGCCCTCGCCACTCATCCCTCGCCCCTGTGGCCGGAGGCTGTCCATGAGCGATTTCGATTTCACTTCGTTCCTGAAACTGATGGTGCACAAGAAGGCATCGGATCTTTTCATCACGGCCGGTGTCGCGCCATCGATGAAGGTGCAGGGACGCATCGTGCCGATCACCCAGAGCCCGCTGAGCGTGCAGCAGTCGCGCGACATGGTGCTCAACGTGATGACGCCGGGCCAGCGCGAGGAGTTCGAGAAGACCCACGAATGCCAGTTCGCGATTTCCGCGCAGGGCGTCGGCCGTTTTCGCGTGTCGTGCTTCTACCAGCGCAACTGCGTCGGCATGGTGCTGCGCCGGATCGATTCGAAGATTCCGACCCCAGAGGAGTTGAACCTGCCGCCGGTGATCAAGCAGCTGGCGATGACCAAGCGCGGCATCATCGTGTTCGTCGGCGCCACCGGTTCGGGCAAATCGACCTCGCTGGCGGCGATGGTCGGCTACCGCAACCTGAATTCGACCGGCCACATCATCACGATCGAGGATCCGATCGAATACGTGCACAAGCACGAGGGCTGCATCATCACCCAGCGCGAGGTCGGCATCGACACCGACAGCTGGGAGGCGGCGCTGAAGAATACGCTGCGCCAGGCGCCGGACGTGATCATGATCGGCGAGGTGCGTACGCGCGAAGGCATGGATCACGCGATCGCCTTCGCCGAAACCGGCCATCTGGTGCTGTGCACGCTGCACGCCAACAACGCCAACCAGGCGATGGACCGCATCCTGCACTTTTTCCCGGAGGATCGCCGCCAGCAGTTGCTGATGGATCTGTCGCTGAATCTGAAGGGCATCGTGGCGCAGATGTTGATCCCCACGCCGGATGGCAAGGCGCGTCGGGTGGCGGTGGAGATATTGCTGGGCACGCCGCTGGTGCAGGACTACATCCGCCAGGGCGAGATCCACAAACTCAAGGAAGTGATGAAGGAATCGACCCTGCTCGGCATGAAGACGTTCGACCAGAGCCTGGTCGAGCTTTATCACGCCGGCGAGATCAGCTACGAGGATGCACTGCGGCACGCCGACAGTTCCAACGAAGTGCGCCTGCGCATCAAGCTGGCGCAGGGCGGCGATGCGCACACGCTGTCGCAGGGGCTCGATGGCGTGGAACTGGAGGAGACCCGCGACGCGAACCACTTCGGCGGCAACATGCTCAATCGCTGATTCTGCGGACGCCTGAAACGAAGAAGGAGCCCGCCGGGCTCCTTCTTCGTTTCAATCATCACCGCAAACCTTATTGCGCGGCAGCCGCCTCGGGGCTGACGTTCAAGCCGCTGGCGTCCACGCTCTTGACACCCTTTACGCGCTTGGCGACGCGCTCGGCACGCATCTTTTCCTTGCCGGTGGCGACGGTGCCGGACAGCGAAACGACGCCATCGTCGGTCGTCACCGAGATGTCGGTGGCCTTGATGCCCTTGGTGGTGCCGAATTCGGATTTCACCTTGGTGGTGATCCATGCATCGGCGGCCTTGTCGGGCACGGTCTTGTTATCCGACGACTTCTGCATCGAGCCGCTGGCGTCCTGCGCGGCTACCTGGGCAACCGGTACGGCTGCGAAGGCGACCATCAGGCCGGCGGCGAACAAACTCTTGCGGATCATCGAATGGTTGCGCATAGCACTCTCCTCAGGGATGAAGGTCTGTCTCGAAAGACAGCCGGTCACCGTCGCTTGCCGGTTTCCGTGGCGTCATAGCAACAGCGCGAGCGTGAATGCCGCGTAGCGGCTGGTGCATCGGTTCAGCGAGTGAATGCGAACGCGAAGATGGTGTCGTTGCAATGTTGGAATGGCGTTTCCCCGGATGCGTCCATCCGATGCATCCAGGCATGAAAAAGCCGGAGCGCCGTGGCGCTCCGGCTTCCACGCAAAGAGCCGGATTACTTCAGGACGGTCTGACTGGTGATCACCATGCCGCCGTCTTCCACGTGCATTTCCGCATCGATGCTGTCGACGCGCTCGGCCTGCGCCTTCATCGCGGCGAACTGCGCCTTGGAGCGCGCCGCGTTGGCGGCAGCCAGGCTGGCATCGTCTGCGCTGTCGCCATCCAGCGACGGCTCGTCGCTCTTGGTCATCGCTGCGCTGGCGGCGGCCAGGCTGTCGACCTTCTGCTCCATCAACTGCAGCCAGCTCAGGTACATCGCGCCGCTCAGGTGCATGCGGCTCATGCGGCCGGCATCGCCCGTAGCCGCTTTCAGGGTGTCGCCGATCTTCGCGTCTTCGCCGGCGCCCACGCCCAGTGCCAGCGCCTTGTCGCCCATCGCGACCCAGGCCGGCTGGCCGAGCATGGCGGTCATGTCCTGCGGCAAGGCCAGCGGCTTGCCGTCGTTGCCGATCTTCAACTGCGCCAGCGCGGGCACCATCATCTGGCCCATGGCGAGCAGGCCGGCCGGATTGTTGGTGGCCAACACGACGCGACCGCTGAAGGTGGGCAAGGTGCTGCCCGGAGCGGAAGCCAGCGTGTCCAGCGCGATGCGCAGGCCGAGCATGTCGCCGAACGGCGGAATCGCTGCTTTCTGCGTGGCTGGACCGAGCTTGGCGAAGCCGTCGTTGAGATCGGTCAGCGCCGGGCAGGTGAACGGCTTGGCCGCCACGGCATCGGCCTGCGCCGACCAGAACGTGCGCAGCTGTGCGACCGGCAATGCGATGCTCACGTCGAACGGCGCGGTGCCTGCACTGCCCAGCCCGGGCAGCTCGACCTTCAAGCCCGAGAATGCCTTGCTGATGTCGTCGGCCAGCGCCACATCGAAGCGTGCGTCCTGGTGCTTGGCGTCCAGCCGGGTGTAGCCGAAGCTCATCGTCGGCACGCGTGCGGCAATGCGGCCGGCCTCGGCTGCGCAGCTGGGCGGCGTCTGCAACTGGTTGGCCACCGGTTCGCCGGTCTTGGCCGACTCGGCTTGGGCATGCGCCTTGCGCAGAGCGGCGATCAGCGGATCGCTGCCGCTGAAAGCCAACGGCAGGACGCGGGTCAGGTCGAGATCGCCTACAACCCATTTCTGATAGTTCTTCGCCTTGGCCAGGGTCTCCAGCCGACCATCGTCCTGCAGGCTCTTTTCCGGACGGTCCAGTCCCAGCGCCTGCCGCAGCAGCGATTCTGGCGCGTCGGCCGGCAGCAGCGATGCCACGACCTGCTTGCCGACGGTGGCCAGGATCACCTGCGTGCCGGATGCGGCGGACACGTATTTGCGATAGCTCTGGTCACCGATCTTGGCGACATCGAGCTTCTTGCCGTAGGCGGTTTCAAGCCGGCCGACGAAGCTTTCGAATGCCGCCGGATCGCTCAGCTGGAAGCGCATGACCGGCGAGAGCCCCAGGCCGTAGAGGGCCGAGTAGCCCTTGAGGTCGAGGCCCGCGTTTTGCGAAAAGCTCTCGATCGTCTTGCCGTTGAATTCGGCGTCCAGCGCATGCAGCAGGCGTGCGCCATCGGCGTCCTTCTTGGCCAGTTGGTCGGCTGCGGCGTTGAGTTGTGCAAGCTGCGAGGGCAACTGCGCATCGGCCTGGGCGAGCATGGCCTTGCGGGTGTCGTCGTCCAGTACGTCCAGGTTGGCTACCACGTACGGCGTGTCTGCCGGTACGAAGGCCAGTGGTGCATCCTTGTCCTTGTGTCCGCAAGCCGCCAGCATGACGCCAGCAAAGCTCAGCGCGAAATAGCGCGTTGTCGATAGCATGATGATCCCCGATGGTGTGAATGTCGCCAGCGTATTATGCCCGCTTTGCTCGTTGCTGCATGGGCTCCGGAAGGCCTATGCCGAGCGCGATGCGGCGATTCAGCGGGCTAGCACTTCGTTCAGCACGGCCATGCGCACGAACACGCCGTTGCCGACCTGTTCCAGGATGCGCGACTGGGCACCATCGGCCACCGCCGAGGCGATTTCGATGCCGCGGTTGATCGGCCCGGGGTGCATCACCAGGCAACCCTTGGCCGCCAGCGCCAGGCGCCGCGGGTCGAGACCGAAACGTGCGAAATACGCCGCCTCGTCGGGAAGGTCGGTCGAAGCCATGCGCTCCTTCTGCAGGCGCAGCATGATCACCGCGTCCGCGCCTTTGATCGCCTCGTCGAAATCGTCGTAGCGGGGGCAGTGCGCGAATTCGTCCGCCGCCGGCATCAGGCTGGCCGGCCCGCACAGGCGGATCTGCCCGGTGCCGAGCGCGGTCAGCGCGTGGATATCCGAGCGCGCGACGCGGGAATGCTTGATGTCGCCGCAGATCACCACGCTGAGGTTCTCGAAATCGGGACGATGCTGGCGAATCGTCAATGCATCGAGCAGGCCCTGGGTGGGATGCGCCCGATTGCCGTCGCCGGCGTTGATCACCGACACGCCGCTCATCGCGTGTCGCACCAGCTCGTCCGGCGTGCCCGACTGCTTGTGTCGCACGACGATCGCGTCCAGGTGCATGGCTTCGAGCGTGTGCAGCGTGTCGAACAATTCCTCGCCCTTGCTGGTGGAGGAAAAGCCGATGTCGAAATTCACCACGTCCGCGCCGAGTCGCCGCGCCGCCAGTTCGAACGAGGTGCGCGTGCGCGTGGAGGGTTCGAAGAACAGGTTCAGCACCGTGCGTCCGGCCAGCATGTCGAGCTTGCGAGTGCCGTGGGCACAGGCATCGCGCAGCGCTTCGGCGCGATCGAGCAGCCGCTCGATGGTGGCGCGCGACAGGTTTTCCAACGTGGTCAGGTGGCGCAGGCGAGGGCTCATGGCGGCAAGTCTGGAGGGTGGATGGGGTCAGCGGTCAGTGTCGTTCGTGAGTGTCGTCGCCGTGCCGTTCAACCATCGCTCCACGATGACGGCTGCGGCTTCCGCGTCGATGGCGACGGCATCGCTGCGGCGCTTCAGCCCGGCGGCGCGTGCCGCGGCGAATCGTTGCGCGGCTTCGTGCGAGCTGTGGCGTTCGTCCACCAGCACCACCGGCAGCTCATAGCGCTGACGCAGTTGCGCGGCGAAGCGTCGTGCGTTGCGGCTGGCCGGTTGTTCGCCGCCATCGAGTGCCAGCGGCAGACCGACCACCAGGGTTTCCGGCAGCCATTCCCGGCGCAGGCCATCGATCCGGGCCCAGTCCGGCTCGCCATCGCGCACCGGCACGGTGGTGAGTCCGCGCGCGCTGGCGGTGATGGCATTGCCCACGGCGACGCCGGTGAGCCGGCTTCCGACATCGAAGCCGAGCACGCAAGTCATGCGTGGCCCGCGTAGCCGGACAGCTGTCGCGGATCGACGCCGACCAAGCCGGCGGCGGCGCTCCAGCGTTCCTCCAGCGGGGTGTCGAACACGACCCGGCCGCAGGCTTCGGCGGTGAGCCAGGCGTTGTCCATCAGTTCCTGCTCGAGCTGCCCGGCCTCCCAGCCGGCGTAACCGAGCACCATGATCGCCTGGCGCGGGCCTTCGCCGGCGGCCATCGCGACCAGGATGTCGCGCGAGGTCGTCACCGACCAGTCGTGGCTGATCCGGTAGCTGGATTCCCAGGCGCCCGCTTCGCGGTGCAGCACGAAGCCACGCTCCTGTTGCACCGGTCCGCCGATCAGCACCGGCGCGTCGGCCAGTTCGATATCCGCGCATTCGAGTTTCATCTGCGCCAGCACGTCGCCGAAGCGGTACTCGGACAACTGGTTCACCAGCAGGCCGACCGCGCCGTCCTCGTCGTGCTGGCAGAGCAGTGCCACGCCGCGCGAAAAGGGCGGTTCGGCCTGCTGCGGCATCGCGATCAGGAAGTGCCCAGTGAGCATCGGCCCGGTGAGCGTCGAGGGTTGCATGGCGGTCATGTGCGCATTGTAAGCGCAGCATGTCGCGACCGCATGGATTCAGCGCGTCTGCAGCACGTTGTCCGGCTGGAATTGCCAGGTGCGGGTGATGTTGAGCTCGTCGATGCGTTCGCTGCTGTGTGGCGCGGGCGGGAACGGCGCGGCCAGGCGCACGATGCGCTCGGCGGCGCCATCCAGCAGTTTCTCGCCGGAGCTCTGGATCACCTCGATGCTCTTGATGCTGCCGTCCAGGTTGAGTACCACGGTCAGCAGCACGTCGCCGTGCAGTCCCCGGCGACGCGCCTCCTCCGGGTAATTGAGGTTGCCGACGCGCTCGACCCGGTCGGTCCAGCCGCGCATGTACGCGGCGAAGGCGTATTCCCGGGTGCTGGCGGTGAGGTATTTGACCTTCGGCCGCTTGGCATAGGTTTCCTTCTTGTCGCGCAACTCGGCCGCCAGTTGCGCGATGGCCTGCTGACGCTGCAGTTCGGCCGCGGTCGGGGGCTGCTCCTCGGGGTCGACCGCCGTCTGCGCGGTGTCGCTGGCGACGGTAAAGCCGGAGGCGCCCGTCGTGGTGACCATCCGTGTCGGCGTGGCATCGCGCGGTTGCGGGATCGAGGCTTCGATTGCCTGCGGTGCGGTGCCGGGATCCGGCCGGGGCAGCGCGCCGGAGAACATCTGCGACGGTCGCGCCGCCTGATCGCTCTGGCCGCCACCGGTATTGTTGGCCTGCGCCAGGAAGTCCGCCTTGTCCGGCGCGTCCTGGTTGGCCACATTGACCAGCGTCACGTCCAGCGTCGGCAGGCTCGGCCTGGGCTTCACGAAATGGAAGGTGATGCCCAGCAGCAGCACGCCGTGCAGCAGCAGCGAAAACAGCATGGTCGCGCCGATGGGTTCTGGCGCGGATGGAACGGTTGCAGTGGTGCTCACGCGGCGCGTTTTCCGATGGCCTGTTCGATGACGTCGAATAACTGGCCGGCAATGTTAAGCCCGAACTGCGCATCCAGTTCGCGGATGCAGGTCGGGGATGTGACGTTGATCTCGGTCAGGTAGTCGCCGATCACATCCAGCCCGACGAACAGCAGTCCGCGGCGGCGCAGTTCCGGCGCCACCTGGGACACGATCCAGCGGTCGCGGTCGGACAACGGCACGCCTTCGCCGCGCCCGCCAGCGGCGAGATTGCCGCGGAATTCGTTGCCTTGCGGGATGCGCGCCAACGCATAGGGCACGGGCTCGCCGTCGATCACCAGGATGCGCTTGTCGCCGGCGGTGATTTCGGGAATGTATTTCTGTGCGATCGCCAGCTGCCGGCCTTCGCCGTGGGCGTCGCCGCCAAGCAGGGTTTCCAGCATCGAGTTGAGGTTGCTGTCGCCGGCCTTCACGCGGAAGATGCCGCGCCCGCCCATGCCGTCCAGCGGTTTCAGCACGACCTCGCCATGTTCGGCGGCAAAGCGGCGCAGCTCGCCGGCATCGCGCGCGACCAGCGTCGGCGCCACGCACTGGGGGAACTCCAGCGCGAACAATTTCTCGTTGCAGTCGCGCAGCGACTGCGGGTCGTTGATCACCATCACGCCGCCGCGCTGAGCCGCGCCCAGCACCATGGTGTCGTAGATGAACTGCGCATCGACGGGCGGATCCTTGCGCATCAGCACCACGTCGAGCCCGCGCAGGTCGCGCCATTGCGGCTGGCCCAGCGTGAACCAGCGTTGCGGATCCTCGCGCACTTCGAGGGTGGCGATGCGCGCCCATGGCGCGCCGTCGCGGAGTGCGAGGTCGCCCTGCTCGAAGTAGTGCAGCGCGTGGCCGCGACGCTGGGCTTCCAGCAGCATGGCGAAGCTGCTGTCTTTCGTGATCTTGATGGCGCCGATGGGATCCATCAGCACAGCGACCGAAAGGGTCATTCTGGTTCTCCGTAGTGGCTTGTGCGCGAGCGTACCCGCATCATCAAGCAGACATATTCTTGGTGGATGGTGGCCGAGTCGGTCGCTTCGCCACAAGCGTCCCGATCAATGCTGTCGCAGGCGGCTGGATGGTGCCAATATGGGTCATCTTGTGCGCTGTTCGACAGTTGGGCGCGGACTGCCAGTGATTATTGCTTGACAGTTTTGGCGGGCAGGCAGTAAACAACGAGGCTTCTGGTACGCCGCCGCAGAGCGGTTTTCCGAAGATTCGTTTCCGCAAGTTTTTTCATGATCACCTGTCGGCATGGCTGTTGCTTGTTCTGGTGGCTATCCTGAGCTCGGGGCGCGTCGCAGGGGGGAGTAAGTGAATTTGAACATGAGTGCAAATGGCTTGGCTGGTCTCAAGGTCATGGTGATTGACGACTCCAAGACCATCCGCCGTACAGCGGAAACCTTGCTGAAGAAAGAGGGGTGCGAAGTATTGACCGCGGTCGACGGCTTCGAGGCACTGGCCAAGATCTCCGACCAGAAGCCGGCGATCATCTTCGTCGACATCATGATGCCTCGGCTGGATGGCTATCAGACCTGCGCGCTGATCAAGAACAACCCGCAATTCCGTGCCACGCCGGTGATCATGCTGAGTTCGAAGGACGGCCTGTTCGACAAGGCGCGCGGCCGCATCGTCGGCGCCGAACAGTATCTGACCAAGCCATTCACGCGCGACGAACTGCTTGGTGCGATCCATCGCCATGTCAGTGCGGTAGCGCATCACTGACTGCAGGTTCTTGGGGGGAGCTGTGGCCAATATTCTCATCATCGACGATTCGCCGACCGACGTGCGCGTGTTCACCACGCTGCTTGAGCGTGCCGGTCATCAGGTCGTCGCCGTCAGCACCGCCGAGGAAGGCATCGAACGCGTGCGTGCCGACATGCCGGCGCTGGTAATCATGGACGTGATCATGCCCGGCATGAACGGCTTCCAGGCCACCCGCACGCTGACCCGTGATCCGGTGACCGCGGAGGTGCCGATCGTGATGATCACGACCAAGTCGATGGAAACCGATCGGGTCTGGGGTTTGCGCCAGGGCGCCCGTGCCTTCATCACCAAGCCGGTGAACGAGAAAGAGTTGCTGGCTTGCATCAACGACCTGTTGCCGAGCGCCGCATGAACCAGTCCGTCAACCGCACGCCTGCCGTCAACCAGACACCGTTCGAGATCCTGGCCCACTACGAGCGCATGTCGCTCGCGCATGCCTCCGATACGCAGGACAAGCTGGAGGCGCCCGGCTTGTGGCGCGGCATCGGTTTCCGGGTCGGTTCGCGCCTGCTGGTCAGCGGCATCGACGAGATCAACGAGCTGCTGGCGGTGCCGGTGCTCACGCCGGTTCCCGGCACGCAGCCGTGGCTGCTCGGCGTCGCCAACGTGCGCGGCAACCTGGTGCCGGTCATCGACTTCGCGCGCTTCCTGTTCGGCGAGCGCACGCAGCATTCCGACCGCACGCGCCTGCTGGTGGTGCGTCAGGGCGGCGGCAACGTCGCGCTGCTGGTGGACGAGGTGTTCGGTCAGCGCACGGTGGACGAGGGGCAGCGACGCGAGGCCAGGCAGGAGGACGATCCGCGCCTCACCCGCTTCGTCGATAGCCGCGTGGGCGAGCAGCAACTGGCGGTCTTCAGCATGAGCCGGCTGGTTCGCGCGCCGGATTTTCGCCTGGCCGCGGACTGACAGGCGGCCGCATTTCGAAATGGAAGGGCCGGTGCCCGCAGGGGCCGGAAACTTAGGCAGCACGTTCCACGCAGGGTCCCGCGCGACGACGCGGAACCGGCAAGATCTGGAAGGGTGAGGTGAACATGAGCACTACAGGGGGCGTCAGCAGGGAACGGGGTTACACCGTACTCATTGTCCTGCTGCTGATTGCGATCGGCTTTGCGGCGGTGGATTTCTTCCTGCTCAACCAGAAGAACGGCGAGGATCGCCAGGCGATCGCGTTGACCACGCAGATCCAGGTGCTGTCACAGCAGACGGCCAAGTTCGCGCTGGAATCGGCGGACGGCAACACGGACTCCTTCAAGGAGCTCGAAGGCACCCGCAACTCGATCGATGCCGCCGTGCAGAAGCTTAATCGCGGCGACGTGACCAGCGGCATGCAGCCTTATGCAGACAACAACGCCACGCCGGCCGGTCGGGCGGTGACCGCGCTGGACGCATCCTGGAAGCAGCTTGACGGCGACATCGGCAAGATTCTCTCGAACAAGGCGGTAGTGCTCGATTCCGGGCAGCGCGCCAATACCCTGTCGCAGCAGATGCCCCTGCTCAACTCGAGCATGGAGCAGGTGGTCAACATCCTGCAGCAGCGCAGCGGCAGCTCGGAGCAGATGCTCGGCACCTCCCGCCAGATGCTGTCCGCCGACCGGATCATTCGCCGCGTGCAGGAAGTGCTGCAGGGCGGCGACTCCGCGCAGTCGGCGGCCGACGGCCTGGCCCGCGACGCGCAGCTTTACGGCAACGTGCTGCAGGGCCTGCTGGTGGGTAATGCCGACAGCGGCGTGAAGCCGATCGGCGATGCCAACGCGCACAAGATCCTCACCGACATGGATGCCAGCTGGACCACGCTGGCTGACCCGGTCGCCAAGCTGGTGTCCGCCGCGGGTAACATCGCCGACGTGAAGCACGCCGGCAACCAGGCCTCGCTGGATTCGCAGACCGTGCTGCTGCGCGCGAACGACCTGTCCGAACAGATCGGCAGGCTGCCGCTGCGCCGGTTGTTTCCGAATGTCTGGTGGGGCCTGTTCGGCGCGATCGGCGCGGTGGCCTTCGCGCTGTTGCTGGTCATCACCCTGGTCGGCGACCAGCGCCGCCGGTTCGCCAGCAGTGCCGAGCTCAACCAGCGCAATCAGGAGGCGATCATGCGCCTGCTGGACGAAATGGGTTCGCTCGCCGAAGGCGACCTGACCGTCAAGACCACGGTGTCCGAGGACATCACCGGCGCGATCGCCGACTCGGTGAACTACGCCATCGACGAGCTTCGATCCCTGGTGACCACCATCAACGAGACCTCCGAGCAGGTGTCGTCGTCGGCGCAGGAAACCCAGACCACCGCCCGCCACCTGGCGAACGCGGCAGAACAGCAGGCGCAGCAGATCAGCTCGGCGACCTCCGCGATCAACCAGATCGTGAGCTCGATGGACATCGTGTCGAAGGATTCCGCCGAATCGGCCGACGTGGCCGAGCGCTCGGTGCAGATAGCCTCGCACGGCGCCGAGGTGGTGCGCGAAACCATCTCGGGCATGGACTCGATCCGCGACCAGATCCAGGAAACCTCCAAGCGCATCAAGCGGCTGGGCGAATCCTCGCAGGAGATCGGCTCGATCGTGGAACTGATCAACGACATCGCCGAACAGACCAACATCCTCGCGCTCAACGCGGCGATCCAGGCGGCTTCGGCCGGTGAGGCGGGCCGCGGTTTCGCAGTCGTTGCGGACGAAGTGCAGCGACTGGCCGAACGCTCCACCAGCGCGACCAAGCGTATCGAAACGCTGGTACAGACGATTCAGTCCGATACCAACGAAGCGGTGAACTCGATGGAACAGACCACCGCCGAGGTGGTGGCCGGTGCGCGCCTGGCGGAGGACGCCGGCAGCGCGCTGGGCGACATCGAGCGCGTTTCCCACGACCTGTCCGCGCTGATTCAGAACATCTCGACCGCGGCGCGCGAGCAGTCCGCGGCGGCGACGGATGTCTCGCATTCGATGAACGCGATTCAGGAAATCACTTCGCAGACCTCGCAGGGTGCGAGCCAGACGGCCGACTCGATCGGCACGTTGGCGCAACTGGCGAGCGACCTGCGGCGCTCGGTGGCGCATTTCAAGTTGCCGGGTTGACATCACAGCTTTATGACGGGGGGCAGTCTCGCTGGTTGCGTAATGGAACGTTGGGCAGCCACTGAGAGAGGCGCATGAGACTTCAAGACCACATCGATTTCACCACGCTGCAATGGGTCAAGCCGGAGCTCGACGAGACGCTGTCGACCGCCCGCGAGGCGTTGGAGTCCTATGTCGAGAACCCCGACAACCGCGCGGCCATGACCGAGTGCGCGACCCATCTGCATCAGGTGCACGGCACCTTGCAGATGGTCGAGCTGTACGGCGCGGCGATGGTCACAGCGGAGATGGAAACCCTTTCCGCGGCGCTGCTGGAAGACCGCATCACCTACCGCGAGGAGGCCTACGCCTCGCTGATGCGCGGCATGATGCAACTGCCCGACTATCTCGAGCGCCTGTCCAGCGGCCATCGCGATGTACCGGTGGTGCTGCTGCCGCTGCTGAACGACCTGCGCGCCAGTCGCGAGCAGCCGGCGCTGCCCGAATCGGCGATGTTCCACCCCAATCTCGACGCGTTCCTGCCGGAGCAGGCCCCGGCGGCCATGAGCGAAAGCTATGCCGAGGCGCATCGCGGCGAATTGCTCGACCTGCGCCTGCGTTTCCAGCAACTGCTGCTGGCCTGGTTCCGCGGGCAGGTCGCCGCGCAGCCACTGGTCGGCATGCGCAACACCCTGCTGGCGATCTGTGCGCGCTGTTACCACGTGCATGGCCGGCGCCTGTGGTGGATCGCTGCCGGCGTGCTCGAAGGTCTCGAGCAGGGCATGCTCAAGAGCCATGCCGCCGAAGTGCGCCAGTTGATCGGCAAGGTCGATCGGCACATCCGCCAACTGATCGAACAAGGCGAAGCCAGCCTGCGCGGCGGCGATGCCGACGAAGTGGCCTCCAGGCTTTTGTACATCGTGGCGCAGGCCAAGCAGCACAGTCCGCAGATGGAACTGCTGCGCGCAACCTATGCGCTGGACAGCCTGCTGCCGGACGCCGGCGAGCTTGAACACGCGCGCGGCTCGATGGCCGGGCACAACCGCGCGCTGCTCGACTCCGTATCGCGTGCGCTGAAGGACGACCTGCTGCGCGTCAAGGAAGCGCTGGACCTGTTCCTGCGCCAGCAGGACGGCGATCCGCGGCAACTGGCCGTGCAGGGCGAAGTGCTCGAACGCGTCGGCGACACGCTGGGCATGCTCGCGCTCGGCGTGCCGCGCCGCGTGGTCAACGAGCAGCGCCGCGTGCTGGACGAGATCGCCAACCGCATGCGCCCGGCGGATGAAGACACTCTGCTGGACGTGGCCGGCGCGCTGCTGTACGTCGAGGCGTCGCTGGACGACCACATCGAGAGCCTGGGGTCCGAGGGCGAACCGTCTGCGAGCGACACGATGCACGGCCTGCCGCGCAGCGAAGCGCTCGGCGTGGTCACCACCCTGATGCAGGAAGCGATCGCCAACACCGGCAAGGTCAAGGACGCCATCGTCGCGTTCATGGAATCCGGCTGGGAGCACCAGCGTCTCGTCGGCGCGCCCACGCTGATGAACGAAGTGGCCGGCGCCATGCGCATGATGTCGTCGCCGCGCCCGGCCGAGCTGGCCGAAGGCGTCGGCCGCTTCGTCAACAACGAATTGCTGGGCGACCGGCGCGTGCCCAGCGGCGCGCAGATGGATCACCTGGCCGATGCGCTGGCGGCACTGGAGTACTACCTCGAGGCGGCGCGCGAGCATCGCGGCGGCCTGGAACACATTCTCGACGTTGCCGAGCACAGCCTCGGTCTGCTCGGTTACTGGCCGTTGCCGGCGATGCGGGTGCTGCCCGAGCCGTCTTTCGTGGCTGCTGCCGAACCGCTGCCGCCGCCGGGTGCCATCGAACTCGAGGAGCATCCCGAACTCACCGAATCGGTCAGCCTGCTGCCGGGCGACGATCTCAGCCACCTGTTCATCGGCGAGGCCGAGCCGCTTGCAGAACCCGCCCACAACCTGGACGGCCTGCGGCTGGCGCAGACCGAGGCGACGGCGCCGGCGACGTTCGACGGCGCTGCGTCCGGCGACCAGGACGACTGGATCGAGGTCGAGGAAGAGGTCTATGAACAGATGCCGGCGCGCGACGCGCTGGCATCGAACACCGGCTTCAATGTCGACGCCGAAGGCATCGACGACGATATCCGCGAGATCTTCCTGGAAGAGATGCAGGAAGAAATCGACAGCCTGCGTAACGCCGAGAAGATCTGGCTGGCCGATCCGGCGCAGCATTCGTCGCTGATCAGCATCCGCCGTTCGTTCCATACGCTGAAAGGCTCGGGGCGCCTGGTCGGTGCCGGCGTGCTCGGCGAGTTCGCGTGGAAAGTAGAGGACATGCTCAACCGCGTGCTCGACCACACGATCGAATCGCATGAAGGCGTGCAGGCCGTGGTGCGCCACGCCATCGACGCGTTACCGCAACTGCTTGCCGCGCTCAAGGGCGAAGGCGCGCCGGATGCGCCGCTCAGCGCGATCATGCGTGCCGCCGAACAAGTGGCCGCCGGCCAGCCGGCGCGCGTCGAAGACCATGTGTCGTCCGCGACCGAGATGGTCCGGCGCGTGGTGCGCCGTCGCATTCCACGTACCGCGGCCGCCGGAGATTCCATACCGTCGGCAGCGCTGACGGATGCCAATGCGATATCCGCCGGGCACCAGCCGGTCGAGGTTGCCGAGACCATCGCGGTGATGCCGCCGGTCGACCCGGTGCTGCTGGAGATCCTGCGCAGCGAGGTGGCGCAGTACCTGCAGACGATCCGCGCGGCGATCCAGCGCAGCGATGCCGACCTGCCGATCGGCGAAGATCTGCTGCGTGCCGTGCATACACTGCATGGTGCCATCGCCATGGTCGACATCCCGCTGCTGACGCAATTGCTGTCGCCGCTGGAGGGGTTGTTCAAGCGCCTGCGCGCATCGAACATGGCGCTGCCATCCGAAGGCGTGCGCCTTCTCGGCCAGGCGGCCGACATGGTCGATCACGTGATGGGCCAGTTCGACGTGGCCGATCCTCAGTTGCCCGATTCAGCAGCCTTGACCGCGAACATCGTCGAGATGCGCGATCGCTATCCCGAGTCGCAGGTGGCGCACGTCGTGTTCGAGCCGCATGCCGATGAAGCGGACACGGACGCGGAGGCCAGCCGCTCCGATGCCGACATGGGCTCGGCGCTGGACGCAAGCATGGCCAAGGTGGCCGGCAGCCAGGCGGACCAGGCCGGCACGGAACCCGCCGATGCCGGGGAAGAGCTGCGCCCGACGGCGCCATCTCATCCCGACGATGCGCACCACGACGCGTTTGCGGCGGAACTGGTGGCTGCGCTGGGTGCGTTCGAGCCCGAGGTTGCCGCCGCCGAGCGGGAAATCGCCGAACGCGAAGCTGCCGAGAAATTCGCGGCCGAGCAGGCACTGGAACGTGCCGCGCTGGTGCAGGCCGCCGCCGAAAAGGAAGCCGAAGAAAAAGCGGCGGCCGAAAAGCTGGCAGCGGAGCAGGCGGCGGAACGGACCGCCATCGCCCAGGCAGCCGCCGAGCAGGAAGCCGCCGATCGCGCGGCCGCCGAACAGGCGGCGCTGGAACAAGCTGCAAAAGAACAAGCTGCCAAGGAGCAGGCTGCCAAAGATCAGGCCGCTGCCGAACAGGCGCAAGCCGATCGCATGGCGGCGGAGCATGCTGCAGCCGAACGCGCTGCGATTGAACAGGCTGCCGCCGGGCGGGAAGCGGTGGAGCATGCCGCAGCTGTTGAAGCGGTACCGATGGAAGCTCATGCACCGGCGCTGCAGGATCAGGACGCTGCTTTTGCCGGCGCCAGCCAGATCGATGCCGACCTGCTGGAAGTGTTCATCGACGAGGCGCGCGAAATTCTCGATCATGCCGATGGCGTACTGGCGCAGTGGCATGCCGAACCGACCCAGTTGGCGCATGTCGGCGAGTTGCAGCGCGACCTGCACACGCTCAAGGGCGGTGCCCGCATCGCTGGGCTCGCCGCCGTGGGCGACCTCACACACGCCATCGAGACCTTGCTTGAAAAGCCGATCCGCGACCCTGCCCGCACCGGTACGCTGATCGTCGCGCTGGAGGCGAGCTTCGACCAGTTGCACTCGTTCGTGCAGCAGGTTTCGCAGGGCCAGGCCACCGAATATCCGCAAGCCACGATCGATCATCTGCTGGCACTGGCAGGTGAGAAAACGCTTGCCGACGACGCGTTGCTGGAGGCGGCGGTCGCGCTGCCTCCAGCGAAACCCGCAAAAGCTGCGCAAGTACCCGCAGCGCCGTCGTCGGCGCTCGGACTCGACCTGCCGGAACTGCTGCCCGAAGCGGAGGAGGAAGCCCGCTCGTCGCAGGAGCAGATCCGCGTTCGCGCCGACCTGCTCGACAGCCTGGTCAACCACGCGGGCGAGGTGGCGATCTACCGCTCGCGCCTCGAACAGCAGGTGGCCGGTTACCGCTTCAACCTGGTCGAACTCGAACAGACCGTGGCGCGCCTGCGCAGCCAGTTGCGCATGCTGGAAATCGAAACCGAAGCTCAGATCATCGCGCGCTTCCAGCGCGAACATCGCGAGGCGGGCCTCACCACGTTCGATCCGCTCGAGCTCGATCGTTACTCGCAGCTGCAGCAGTACTCGCGAGCGCTGGCCGAGTCGGTATCCGATCTGGTGTCGATCCAGAACATGCTCGACGAACTCACCCGGCAGGCCGAAACGCTGCTGATCCAGCAGTCGCGGGTCAGTACCGAATTGCAGGACGGCTTGTTGCGCACGCGCATGCTGCCGTTCGACACGATGGTGCCGAATCTCCGTCGTACTTTGCGCCAGGCGGCGCAGGAACAGGGCAAGAGCGCGCAGTTGTACGTGGACGGTGCGCACGGCGAAATGGACCGCAACCTGCTCGACCGCATCAAGGCGCCGTTCGAACACATGCTGCGCAACGCGATCGCACATGGCATCGAAAGCCCCGCGGATCGCCGCAAGGCGGGCAAGCCGGCCGAAGGCTCGGTGCATATCCGTGTCGCCCGCGAAGCCACCGAGGTGGTGATCCGGGTCAGCGACGATGGCCGTGGCCTCGATCGCGCGGCGATCCGCACGCGTGGTATCGAGCGCGGCCTGTTGCGCGCGGACATCAAGCCGACCGACAACCAGTTGCTCTCGCTGATCACCCAGCCGGGCTTCTCCACCGCCAGCAAGATCACCCAGCTGGCAGGTCGTGGCGTCGGCATGGACGTGGTGGCGAACGAGATCAAGCAACTCGGCGGTTCGCTGTCGATCGAGTCGGACGAAGGCAAGGGCAGCACGTTCGTGTTGCGGCTGCCGTTCACGCTCGCGGTGACGCAGGCGATCCTGGTGCGCATCGGCGAAGCGACCTTCGCGATCCCGATGACCTCCGTGCAGGGTGTCGCGCGCGTCAATCCGGACGATCTCGCCGCGCTGATGGCCGAGGACGAACCGTCGTTCGCCTATGGCAGCGAAGACTTCGGCATCCACGATCTGGCCGAATTGCTGGGCCTGCCGCCGGGTCTCCCTGCCGAAGGCGAGCAGCAGCCGCTGCTGCTGACCCGGGCGGGCGACTTGCGCGCGGCGATCCGCATCGATGCGGTGCTGGGTTCGCGCGAGATCGTGGTCAAGTCGGTGGGCCCGCAGATCAGCTCGGTGCCGGGCCTGCTCGGCGCAACCATCATGGGTGACGGCTCGGTGCTGATCATTCTCGATCTCGCGCCGCTGGTCCGCCACGGCATCACGCGTCGCCAGCAGCGCCTGGTCGACGGATTGAGCGCGGTGCAGACGCCGGTCGTCGAGGAAGTCCGGGTCCGCCCGCTGGTGATGGTGGTGGACGATTCGATCACCATGCGCAAGGTCACCGGCCGCGTGCTGGAACGCCACGAATACGAGGTCAGCACGGCGAAGGACGGTGTCGATGCGATCGAGAAGCTGCACGAGCGCGTACCCGACCTGATGCTGCTGGACATCGAGATGCCACGCATGGACGGCTACGAGCTGGCGACCCACATGAAGGCCGACCCACGGTTGCGCGACGTGCCGATCATCATGATCACCTCGCGCAGCGGCGACAAGCACCGCCAGCGCGCCTTCGACATCGGCGTGGAGCGCTATCTCGGCAAGCCCTACCAGGAAGCGGACCTGCTCGCGCAGATCGGCGAAGTGCTCGAGCAGCGTGTCGGAGCCGAATCATGACCGATGCCGTACCGGCGGTCGCGCTGCTATTCGACGATACCGAGCTGGGTGGACAACTTCGCGAGGCGCTGCTGGAACGCGGCGCGCGCATCGTCCACGAAGGGGGCGTGTCCAGTCTCAGTCGCGAGCTGTTGCAGCGCGTGGGTGCCGACGTGCTGGTGGTGAACCTGGACGATGCCGCGGACGATGCGCTCGACCAGCTCTATGAAGTGATCGACGGCGACCGGCCGCGCGTGGTCTTCAACGATGCGCAGGCCAGTCGCAAGCTGGTCGGCTGGGACCATGCACGCTGGGCGCGACATCTGGCGGTCAAGGTGCTGGCGATCGGCGACATCGATCCGCCGCGTCCGGAGAACGCCCAGGGCATCGAGGTCGCAGCGCCAGTGTCCGCCGTCGAAGAGGCGGTCGATGACGTGCGGGACGAAACGGTTGTGGAAACCGCATTCGCGCCGCCTGCCGGAAGTGTTGCGGAGGCGACTCCGGCGGAAGCGGCGGTTACGGCGTACGAATCCAGCGAGCGGCATGAACAGGTCGCCGCGGCCGAATCGGAGAGCCTCGCGGCGGAACTCGAAGCACTGCTCGCGTCGGGGGATCTGCCGATCGACGAAGAAGAAAGCACCGGCTCCGGTCTGCGTTTCAGCGACGATGAAGAGCCGCCGCCCCTGCATGACGGCAACTTCGGTGCGCCTTCGGCCGCGCTGGGCTCCCTGCCGCTGGATGACCGTGACGAGCTTGATTCCGCCATTGCGGGCGAGCCGCAGGCACCCGTTTCGAGCGCGACGCCGCGGGTGTTCGATCTGGATCACCTGCAGTTGTCGCCGATGGCCGGCGATGCGGCGACTCTGGATGCAGTGGCCGTCGAAACGCCGGCCAAGCCCGCCGTCGCGACGGTCAGCGCGCCGGACAGCTGGTCGCTGCTGGACGAGTTTGCGCCGGTCACGCCACCGCCGGCCAACAAATTCGATGCCGCCGAGTTCGGTATCGAGAAGGTCAGCGCCGCCGATTTTCTCGCTCCGGATGTCGAGTGGATGGACCAGGATTTCGAGCCGGTGATGAATCTGGAACTGGTGTCGATCGAAGAGGCCATTGCACCGAGAGCCTACGAGCACGTGAGCGAGATGCACCTCGACGATGCCGGTGCGACGGGGCTGAGTCGCATCGTGCTGCTGGGCGCCACCGCCGATGGCATCGATTCGGTCTGCGAATTCCTGTCCGCCGTGCCGGCCGGCAGCCGCCTGACGTTTCTCCATACCCAACGCGCGGGCGCGGAGGCGCTGGTGGAACAACTGGCGAAGCTCGCTGCGCGCTGCACGCTGCCGGTGCGTCTGGCAGCCCACTCCAGCCGTGCCCGCGCCGGCGAAGTGCTGGTGGTTCCCGAAGGCAGCCAGGTGACGCTGCTGCGCGACGGCAGCATCGAGGTGCAGAGCGGCGACATGGAGCCGTCGATCGATGCGAGTTTCTCCATGGCGGCGAACGCATTCGGCCGTGACGCGCTGGCGATCGTGTTCGCCGGTCGCGCCAACGACGCGGTGGCCGGCGCGCAGGCCATCCACGATCGCGGCGGACAGGTTTGGGTCGAGTCGTCGTCCGGCGAGCATTTTGCCGATATGGTCAGTGGCATCTTCGCCGAACGGCTTGTCAGTTTTTCCGGTACGCCGCGCGAACTCGCGGCGCACCTGCTCGAGGTATTTCCATGAGTGATCATCCGCTGCCGCGCGAAATCCGTTGCGTGCTGGTACCTGTCGGCAATCTGCGCTTGCTGTTGCCCAATGCGACCATCGCCGAAGTGGTCACGCAGAGTGCGCCCGAGCCGGTGGCGAATGCGCCCGAGTGGCTGCTCGGCCGCATCTCGTGGCGCGGCTGGCGCGTGCCGCTGGTTTCGTTCACGCAACTGGCCGGCACCGAGCCGGGCGATTCCGAATCGAGCGTCCGCGTGGCCGTGCTCAAGGCCCTGGGCGGCAATCCCGCCATGCCGTTCATCGCGGTGCTGACCCAGGGTTTTCCGCGCCTGGCCACGCTGAATGCCGAGCTGATCATTCCCACCCACGATGGCAGCCCGCTGCCGCCGGGCGTGCGCGCACAGGTGCTGGTGCGCGACGACGTGGCGATGATTCCGGATCTGGAATGGATCGAGGCGGAGCTGACGGACCTGCTCGAGGATGTCGACGCGGCGACGGAAACGGCGGACTCCGACGGATCGTCCGACCCTTCGAATTGAGCGCAGACATCGCGCGCATGTCGGCGTGCGATCCCTAAGCGTCGCCGTGCAGCGCCTGCAACGACGCCAGTGCCGCAAGCCCCGCGGTTTCCGTGCGCAGGATGCGTGGCCCCAGCCGCAGGCCTTCGAAACCGGCAGCTTGCAGGGCGTCGATGTCGCACTCGCCGAGGCCGCCTTCCGGACCCACCACCAGCAATCCGCCGGCATCGGCAAAACGCAGGTCGCGCGATGATTTCGCAGCTTCCGGCAGCAATGCCAGCCGCAACGCACCGTCATCGGCAAGCCTACCCAGCCAGCTCGCCAAGGGCTGCGCCGCGACGATCTCCGGCAGCCGCGCGCGACCGCTCTGTTCGCAGGCGCTGGCCGCTACGGCGCGCCAGTGCAGCAGGCGCTTTTCGGCACGGGCAGGGTCGAGCCGCACTTCGGAGCGTTCGGTCAGCAGCGGCACGATACGCACCACGCCGAGTTCGGTCGCCTTCTGCACGATCAGGTCCATTTTCTCGCCGCGCGCGATGCCTTGCGCCAGCGTCAGCGAAAGCGGCGATTCGTTGCCGACGGGTTGCCCCGGCTGCACCTGCACGACGACTGTGCGTTTGTCGACGACCTGGATGATCGCCGGGTAGTCGTTGCCGTCGCCGTTGAACAGCGTGAGCGGATCGCCGGCGACCAGGCGCAATACACGTCCCACGTGTTCCGCCGCCTGCGCCGGCAAGGGAAGCTCCGCGCCCGGCGCAAGCATTGATTCGACATGGATACGGATCTGACGCATGGAATCGCTGCTGGCAAAAAGCCAGCATAGCCGAGCTGATCCAGCGGACGGAACGCACCCGGCTGAATCCACGCGAGACGGCCGACGTCAGGAATTTGCCAGCCGCCAGCAATCGGCACAAGATGGAATCCTCGGAGGAGGCCGCGGAGGTTTCGCCATGCACATGACACTACGGATCGCGCTGGCCGTTGTCACTGGCCTGGGCTTCGGCACGATGGCCATGGCGCAGAGTTCGCCACTTGCGAACGGTTCGACCCTGCCTGACCGGAGCTCGCAGAAAACGGCTCCGGTCGACAAGCATGCCGTCAAGCCCGGGGACCGCAATTGCGTGCGCAGCACCGGCAGCCTGATTCCCGCAAAACAGGGTGCCTGCCTGCCGGTGATCGGGCGCAGCTACAGTGGCGACGAATTGCGCCGTACCGGCGACAACGACACAGGTCGCGCGCTGGAGGCGCTGGACCCGAGCATCAGCGTCGGACACTGATCGCGAGTTCCTGCGCGTTTCTTCAACGTGCTACCGCACGTTCGATGCAGGCGATCGCAACGTCCACCAGCTGATCGATCTCGTGCGTGGTCACGACGTATGGCGGCATGAAGTAGACCACGTCGCCGAGTGGGCGCAACAGCGCGCCGTTGTCCAGGCCATGCAGGTACACCCGCAGGCCGCGCCGTTCGGAGGACGGAAACGGACGTCGGCTGGCCTTGTCCGCCACCAGTTCGATCGCCGCGATCATGCCTGTCTGGCGCACGTCGGCGACGTGCGGGTGATCGCGCAACGGAGCCAGCCTTTCCGCCAGATGCGCGGACAATATGCGATTGCGCTCGAGCACCGGTTCCTCGCGGAAGATCGCCAGCGTTTCCAGCGCGACGCGGCACGCCAGTGGATTGCCGGTGTAGCTGTGCGAATGCAAGAACGCCTTGCCGGCGCTGTATTCAGCGTAGAACGCCTCGTAGACCGCGCCGGTGGTCAGCACTGCGGACAGCGGCAGGAAACCGCCGGTAAGGCCTTTCGACAGGCACATGAAGTCGGGCGATACGCCGGCCTGCTCGCAGGCGAACAGGGTGCCGGTGCGACCGAAGCCCACCGCGATCTCGTCCGCGATGAAGTGCACCGCGAATTCATCGCAGAGCGCGCGCAGTCCGGTCAGGTAATCCATGTGATACATGCGCATGCCGCCTGCGCATTGCACCAGCGGTTCGACGATGACGGCGCAGGTTTCGTGCGCATGTTCCTCGAGCAACCGGCGCATCTCGGCGAGCCGGCGTCCGGCCGTCTGTGCGGGCGATTCGCCGGGCTCGCTTTCGTAGGCATCCGGCGATGGCGCGAGAAACGGTGTCAGCAGCAGCGGCGCGTAAGTCTTCCGATACAGCGCGACGTCGCTCACCGAGAGCGCACCCAGCGTCTCGCCGTGATAGCTGCCGGTGAGTGCGATGAAGCGGGTCTTTTCGCCATGGCCCTGGTTGAGCCAGTAGTGGAAGCTCATCTTCAACGCCACTTCGATCGCCGCCGAACCGTTGTCGGCATAGAACACACGATCGAGCCCGGCCGGCGTGACGCGCACCAGTTCCTCCGCCAGGGCGATCGCCGGCTCGTGCGTGAAGCCGGCGAAGATCACGTGTTCCAGCGTGCGCGCCTGATCGGCCAGCGCGGCGCCGATGCGCGGATTGGCGTGGCCGAACAGGTTGGTCCACCACGAGCTGATGCCGTCGAGATAGCGCCGTCCATCGGCGTCGACCAGCCACGCCCCTTCGCCGCGGACGATCGGCACCATCGGAACCGCGCCGTTGCGGATATCGTGATCGTGCATCTGCGTGCACGGATGCCACAGATGTCGAAGGTCTCGCGCGGCGAGTGCGGCGTTGCTGCTTGAGGGGTTGGTCATCCAGCTATCATCGACGCTGCGCGCGGAGCGCTCAAGCCCGCGCATGGCGTGGAAAGGGAATCGTCGATTGAAGTACCTGCGAAAAGGCCTGCTTGGACTCGGCGTGCTCGTGCTGGCCGCGCTGCTGCTGGTGTGGTTTCTGCCGGCGCGTTGGATCGTGCCGCGGCTTGAATCACGACTGCATGGCCTGAGGCTGGAACAGATAAGCGGTTCGGTATGGAATGGAAGCGCCGGCCAGGTGCGGGACGCCGATGGCCGCGTGATGGGGAAGCTGCAGTGGCAGCTCTCGAGATTGGCGTTGATCGGCAGGGTGAGTGCGCAGTGGCGTTTCGATGGGCCGCAGTTCGGCCTGTCGGGCAGCATGAAGCGCTTGTCGGCCGATCAGACGGAGTTGAGCGCGGTGAACATGCACGTTGAGCTTGCGCTGCTCGACCGCCGAATGACGACGCCATTCGGTCAGCCGCGCGGCGAGTTGCAACTGCATGTGGATCGCGCATTGCTGCAAGGCGGCTGGCCATTGCAGTTGCGGAGCAACGCGCAATGGCATCACGCCGCAATGCAGACGTCGGACGGCCTCGTGCCGCTGGGCGAATTGCTCGCCGAAGCCACCGCGCAAGGTGGCGTGATTCAGGCACAACTGCACGACGACGGCCGCGGTCCGCTGGAGGTCATGGGTCAGTTGCAGGTGATTCCGCTGGGCTGGCGCATGGACGTCACATTACGCGCCCGCCGTGCCGATCCGGTATTGAGCCGATGGCTGGACCAGCTCGGTTCGCCCGACAGCGATGGCCGTATCCATATCCAGCGCAACGGCGGTCTCACTGGCAGCTCGCCGGCGAGCGTTGCCGATTCACACCACACGGGACAACCATGAATCCGGATATTTCCTCACGGGCCCTCGCGGCTGCACGAGAAGCCGCCGCTGCCGCCGCCGAAGTGATCCGGCACTACTGGCATCGCGGCGTGGAGGTGGAACTGAAATCCGATGCCACGCCGGTGACGGTGGCCGATCGTGAAGCGGAGCAGGCGATCCGGAAGATCCTGCACGCGGCGCTGCCGCAGGCGGCGATCCACGGCGAGGAGTTCGGCATGGATGGCGAGCGCGGCGGGTTGATGTGGTTGGTCGATCCGCTCGACGGCACCAAGAGCTTCGTGCGGCGCACGCCGTTCTTCTCCACCCAGATCGCGCTGATGGATGGCGACGAACTGGTGCTCGGCGTATCCAGTGCGCCGATCTATGGCGAAACGATGTGGGCCAGTGCCGGCGACGGCGCATGGCTGGACGGTACGCGCGTGCATGTCGCGGATATCGAAAACATCGGCGATGCCTCGCTGTCCACCGGCAACATCAAGACGCTGACCATGGATTCGCGCTGGGATGCGCTCGGCGCGCTGATCAGGGACAGCAACCGGATTCGCGGCTACGGCGATTTCTGCCACTACCACCTGCTCGCGCGCGGATCACTGGACCTGGTGATCGAGTCGGACGTCAACATCCTCGACATCGCCGCGCTCGCGGTGATCGTGCGTGAAGCCGGCGGCGTGTTCACCGACCTCGATGGTGCGCCGCTCACGCTGGAGACGCGCAACGTGCTGGCGGGCACGCCTTCGATCCACGCGCAGGCGCTGTCGCGCCTGCGTTCACGGACCACCATCTGAGGTCGGCATGACGGAAGCCGCCGGCCATGCCGGCGCGCTGAGCTACAATGTGCCGATGCGCAAGCCACCGATCATCCATGCGACGCGGGACGTCGAAGACAGCAGCTTCCTGCAGGTCGAGCAGCTCGATTTGGAATTCTCCAACGGCGAGCGCCGCACCTACGAGCGGTTGAAGGGCAGCGGCCTCGGTGCGGTGATCATCGTGCCGATGCTCGACGACGACACCGTGCTGCTGATCCGCGAATACGGCGCCGGCGTCGGCCGCTACGAACTTGGCCTGCCGAAGGGCCGGCTGGATCAGGACGAAACGGCCGAGCAGGGCGCCGAGCGCGAATTGAAGGAAGAGATCGGCTACGGCGCGCGCAAGCTGAAGATCCTGCATAACCTGTCGCTGTCGCCGTCGTACATGACGCACATGGCGCACGTCGTGCTGGCGCAGGACCTGTACCCGGAACGGCTGCAGGGCGACGAGCCGGAAGAACTCGACGTGGTGCCGTGGAAGCTGTCGCAACTGCACACCCTGATCGGCCGCGACGATGTCACCGAAGGTCGCTCGATCGCTGCATTGTTCATGGCCCGCGAGTATCTCGCCGGCCGTTTTCATCGCACATGAGCGGCCCATCGGCGATGGGTCCATCGGAGCTGGCCCGGCAGATCGGCGACATCGCACGTGCCGCAGGCGATGCGATCCTGGACATCTATCGCAGCGACTTCACTGTCGAAACCAAGGCGGATGCATCGCCGCTGACCGCTGCCGACCTGGCGGCCCAGCGCGTGATCATGGCCGGGTTGTCGGCACTCGATCCGCTGCTGCCGATCCTGTCCGAGGAAGCCAAGGCGCTGGCCTGGTCCGAGCGCCGGCACTGGACGCGCTACTGGCTGGTCGATCCGCTGGACGGCACGCGCGAGTTCGTCAAGCGCAACGGCGAGTTCACCGTCAACATCGCGCTGATCGACCGTCGCCAATCCGTGTTGGGCGCGGTGCTTGCGCCGGTGACCGGCGAGCTTTACGTGGCCGCGCAGGGCGAAGGCGCCTGGCTGCAATCGTCGGTCGATGGCCAGTGGCAAAGGATTCGTTCGCGCACGCTGGCGCAGCCGGCCGTGCTCGCCGGTAGCCGCTCGCACGGCAGCGCGCAGGAGAGCGCATTGCATGCGCTGGTCGGCGCCGACTACCAGCGCATGCCGCTGGGCTCGTCGCTGAAGTTCTGCCTGATTGCGCGCGGCGATGCCGACGCCTATCTGCGCCTGGGCCCGACCAGCGAATGGGACACCGCCGCCGCGCAATGCGTGCTGCAGGAAGCGGGCGGTGCGGTGCTGGATCTGCATGGCGAGCCGTTCCGCTACAACCGCGGCGAATCGCTGCTCAATCCCGAATTCATCGCCGTCGGCGACCGCGCCATCGACTGGCCTGCGCGCCTGAAAGCCGCCGGTTTCTGAGTTGGCGATATCGATGACCGACGACGCCCGCTACAGCCTCGACGACCTTCTCAGCATCATGACGCGCCTGCGCGACCCGCAAAATGGTTGCCCGTGGGATGTGCAGCAGGATTTCGCGTCGATCGCCCCGTACACCATCGAAGAGGCCTACGAAGTCGCCGACGCGATCGATCGCCAGGACTGGCCGGATCTGCGCGACGAACTGGGCGACTTGCTGTTGCAGGTGGTCTTCCACGCACGCATGGCGCAGGAAGCGGGATTGTTCGATTTCGCCGATGTCGCCCACGCGATCGGCAGCAAGATGCGCCGCCGCCACCCGCACGTGTTCGGCGATGTGCGTTACGCCGACGCCGCGGCGCAGAAGCAGGCCTGGGAAGACATCAAGACCAGCGAACGGCTCGCCAGGGGTGCGCCACCGGATGAAAGTGCGCTGGCGGGAGTGTCCACCGGCCTGCCCGAATGGAAGCGCGCGCTGAAGCTGCAGCAGCGTGCCGCCAGCACCGGGTTCGACTGGCCCGATCCGCAGCCGGTGCTGGCGAAGCTGGCGGAGGAAATCGAGGAGGTTCGCGTCGAATTCGCCGAGGGCGCCGACCCGGCGCGGCTGGAAGACGAGATCGGCGACGTGCTGTTCGTGGTGGTGAATCTCGCGCGCCATGCCGGCGTCGATTTTTCGAGCGCCTTGCGTCATGCCAACGCCAAGTTCGAGCGCCGGTTCCGCGAGATGGAACGGCTTGCGGTCGCCGACGGAAAAAACCTCGGCGAACACACGCTCGCCGCGCAGGAAGATCTGTGGCAACGCGTGAAGGCACTCGAACCCAAACCTTGATCGACACAATCCAGGCCGCCGGCCATGCAACCTTCTGCGGTTCGGCAGCATCCTAGACGCACTGACCCACAGGAATTCGCCATGCGCCGTCTTTTCATCGCTGCCCTCCTGCTTGCCCCGATCAGCCTTGCCTCATTCGGCGCGTCCGCCGCCGATCGATGCAAATACGAGGCGCCGCGCAATCTCCAGTTCGACCTGTCCGGCGTGCGTGGGGTGCAGATCGACATCCACAGCTACAGCCTGCATCTGAACGGCAGCGCAGGCGCCACCAGTGGCACGTTGACCGGACGCGCCTGCGCCTCGGACAGTTCGACGCTGGCCAACCTGCAGGTGACGCAGCGGCGCGAGGGCGACCAGTTGCTGATCGACGTGGGCGGCGACAATCGTTTTTCGTTCCACCTGTTCGGCGATTCCTACGCCGATCTCGACGTCAACCTGTCACTGCCCTCGAATCTACCGGTGAGCCTGAACGTGGGGTCCGGTGACGCCGAAGCGACCGGCGTGGCGCAGTTGCACAGCAACGTCGGTTCGGGCGATCTGCATGTGCGACAGGTGCCGGGCAGTGTCCAGGTGAGCGTCGGATCGGGCGATGTCGAGGCCACCGACATCGGCAGCCTGGATCTGGGCTCGGTCGGATCGGGCGATTTCAAGGCCCATGGCATCAAGGGTGACGCCAAGGTCGGCAGCATCGGTTCCGGCGATGTTACGCTGCATGATGTGGGTGGCAGTGTGCACGCCGACACGCTGGGTTCGGGTGACCTCAGCGTCAACGACGTGGGCGGTGATCTCAGCCTCGGCGCCAAGGGCAGCGGTGATGTCGATCACTCGGGCGTGAAGGGCAAGATCAATCTGCCCAAAGACGACGATTGATCGCCGTCACTGCCGGCGCGATCAGCCCAGCCAGTGCCAGACGACGTATACCAGCGGCGCGCACACCAGCAGGAACGGCACCGATACCAGGTGCAGCAGCCGCAGGCCCTGCGGCTGCTTCGCCAGCCGCAGCGCGATCAGGTTCGCCAGCGAGCCGATCGCCACACCGAAGCCGCCGACGTTGACCGCCACCGCTAGTGCGATCGCATCGGGTGTGCGGTCCAGCAACAGCACCGTCGCAGGCACGTTGCTGATCAGTTGCGAGGCGACGATGCCGCTGAGGTAGAGCGTCAGCGGTTGGGTGAAGTCGAGATGATCCAGTGCGGCGCGCACCTGCGGCAGTTCGGCGAAATGGCCCAGGCTCAGGAAGATCGCTGCGAAGGTCAGCAGCAGCAACCAGTCGATGCGCAGCAGGCTGTCACGTGCCAGCAGCGCGAACAAGCCGAGCAGTAGCGCGGCGCCCAGCGGCGCGTGGCCGTATTCCATCAGCAACACCATCGCCAGCAGGGCGAGCGTCGACCAGACACCAAGGCGACGGGACTTCACCTGTCCGTCGATGCGCTCCGGCGTCAGTTCGATCCGTTCGTGCGGCAGCCATACCCAGGTAAACGCCGCCACCAGGATCAGCATGACCGCCGCCGTCGGGAGCATCGCCCAGGCGAACTGCAGCAATGGCACGTGCGAGTGCTGCCACAGCAGCAGGTTCTGTGGATTGCCGATCGGGCTCAGCGTGGAGCCCGCGTTTACCGCCAGCGCTTCGAGGATCACCATGCGCAGGATCGGCAGGTTCGACATCGCGCCGATCGCCAGCGTGAGCGGCACCAGCAGGAACAGGCTGACGTCGTTGGTCAGCACCATCGACAGCAGCGCCGTCGTCGCGACCAGCAGCAGACCGAGGCTGCGCACCGAATGCGCCCGCGCCACCACGATCGATGCCGCATGCTGCACCAAGCCGCTGTCGCGAATGCCCTGGATCGCGATCAGCAAACCCGTCAACCCCGCCAGCGTGGGCAACTGCAGCCAGCGCCGGTAGTCGGATGTCGGGCGTGGATCGAACAGCGCCAGCGCCACCGCCAGCAGGGTGAACAGCCCGAGCAGCCATTCCGACTTCAGATGCCGTCGCCAGTCACGCATCGGGCGGTGTACCGGTGCTGCGATTTTCGAGCAGGATGATGCGTGACGGATCCATCGCGCGTCACTCCTCGCGCAGCAATCGCATCGGCGGCGTGCGGATGATCCTGCGTGTGCCGGCGAGCCCCAGCAGCATCACCACCAGTGCCGCGATCAATGCGCCTGTGGCCAGCGGAAGCAGCGGCGGCACGAAGCCATCGATATGGAACACCGCATGGCCGAGCCAGAGGCCGGCGCCGGCCGCGCCGATCGCGGCGGTCAGTCCCGCGACCAGGCCGAGCAGGGCGAACTCGCAGGCGGCGGCCACGCGCAATTGCGCACGGCGCGCGCCCAGCGTGCGCAGTAGGGCGGCTTCGTGCCGTCGTTCGGCAGCACTGGCTGCCAGTGCGGCGGCCAGCACCAGCGCGCCGGCAAGCAGGCTGAAACCGAGGATCCAGCGCACCGCGTTGCCGACTCGGTCGACGATCTCGCGTACGCGGTCGAGCAGTGAATCCACGTCGACGAGGCTCAGGTTGCTGTAATCGCGCGACAGCTGCGCCAGTTGCTCGGCGTGGCCGCGCGGCACATAGAAACTGGCCAGCCAGGTGTGCGGCAATCCGTCGGCATGGACCGGGTCGAGCAGCAGGAAAAAGTTCACCCGGAACGAACTCCAGTCGACCTTGCGGATGCTGCCGACACGCGCATCGATGCTGCCTTCGCCGACATCGAAGCGCAGCGTGTCGCCGATCTTCAGCCCGAAGATGTCGCGCCACATGGTGTCGATCGACACCTGCGCCTGCGCGGGATGCGTGGACGGCCACTGGCCGCCGACAATCTCGTTGCTCGGCGGCAGTTCGTTCGCCCACGACAGCCGCAGCTGGCGATCGGCCCATTCCTTGCCGCGCTCATCCTGGAAGTGCATGCGGTCGATGGGTTGGCCGTTGATCGCGGTGAGCTTGCCCACTGCCAGCGGCAGCATGTTGAGCTTGCTGCCGCCGATGCCGGCGAGCGTGTGTTCGAAGCCGGCACGCTGATCGTCCTGCAGGTTCAGCGCGAACCAGTTCGGCGTATCCGCCGGCAACTCCTGGCGCCAGCCCTGCAGCAGCGACGGCGCGACCACGGCCAGCAACAGCAGTGCGCACAGGCCGAGGCTGAGCGCTGTGGCCTGCACCAGACTCAGCGTGCGTCGGCGCGCCAGCGCGGCCAGCCCCAGGCGCAGCGCGGGATGCGCGCCCGGCGCCACGCGTCGCGCCAGCCACAGCAGCAATGCGGCCAGCAATGCCGCGATCACCGCCACGCCGAACAGGCTGGCGGCGAGGATCCCGGCCAGCGTGAGCGAACTGCTCTGGCTCCAGATCAACGCCAGCGCCACCAGCAGCGGGATCAGGTACAGCGTGTCGAAGCGTCGCGCGCGTCGCGTCACGCTTTGCCGGAACACCGCCACCGGCGGCACTTCGGCCAGACGCGCCAGCGGCGGCAGCGCGAAACCCACCAGTACCGCGATGCCCATCGCCGCGGCCGCGAACGACGGACCCAGCGGCAGCACCGTCGGCACGCTGCCGAACAACTGGCTGGCAAACATCCAGGCAAGTTGCGCGAGACCCAGCGCGATCACCAGCCCGAGGCCGGCAGTCGGAATCGCGAGTGCGGCCAGCGTGCCCAGCAGCAAGCCAAGCACGCGTCGACGCGACGTTCCAAGCGCACGCAGCAAGGCCACTTCGGCGGTCTTGCGGCGTGCGTAGCGTTGCGCCGCCAGCGCAATCGCCACGCCAGCCAGCAGCGCCGACAGCAAGGCGGTGAGGCGCAGGAAGGCACTCGCGCGGTCGAACGCCGTGCGCATGCGCTCCTGCGTCTGTTCCGGCGTGATCAACTCGGCGCCCTGCGGTAGCGCGATCGACTGCGCCCAGTCGCGCCAGCCCTGCACGGCAGCCGGTTCGCCGGCCAGCAGCAATCGATGGCGCGCGCGGCTGCCGGTGCCGAGCAGGCCAGCCTGTTCGGCATCGGTCAGGCTCATCAATGCGCGCGGCGCCAGCGCGAACAGTTCGCCGCCATCGGGCTGGCGCACCAGTTCGGCGGCGATGGTCAACGGACGTCCGCCCAGTTGCAGCGGCTGGCCGACTTTCAGGTTCAACGCCACCAGCGCGCGATGGTCGAGATAGACCTGGCCCGCCGCTGGCGCATGCGCCGCCACGGCATGGCCCGATGCATCGGCGAGCTCCAGCGTGCCGCGCAGCGGATAGTGCGCATCGGTGGCCTGCACATCGAGCAACTGGCTCTGCTGGTTGGCGAACGCGACGCTGGGGAAACTCGCGGTGATCGTGCTGCCGAGGCCGCGACGCCGGCCTTCGTCGACGAAACTGGCCGGAAGCGCCTGTGGCGACGAGACACCGATGTCGCCACCGATCAGCTCGGCGGCGCTGGCCAGCATGCCGCGCTCGATCCGCGTCGCCAGCGTGGCGACCACGCCAAGCGCCACCACCGCCAGCACCAGCGAGGCGGCCAGCGTGCGCAGTTCGGGCAGATGCCATTCGCGGCGTAGGCTGCGCAGCGCCAGCAGCATCAGCCTCATGCGTCGTCGCCTGCGACGGGCGCCAGCACGCGGCCTTCGTGCAGTTCGATCCGGCGGTCGCAGCGCGCGGCGAGCGTCGCGTCGTGCGTCACCAGCACCAGCGTGGTGTGGTGGTCGCGGTTCAGTCCGAACAGCAGATCGCAGATATGGTGGCCGGTGCGCTGGTCGAGATTGCCGGTGGGCTCGTCGGCAAACAGCACGCGCGGCCCGTGCACGAACGCGCGGGCGATCGCCACGCGCTGCTGCTCGCCACCGGACAATTGCGCCGGGTAATGGCGCCGGCGCGCATCCAGGCCGACTGCCTCGATCGCCTCGCGTGCGCGGGACCGCGCCGACGGACTGCCTTCCAGTTCCAGCGGCAGCATCACGTTTTCCTCGGCGGTCAGCGCGGGCAACAGGTGGAAGGACTGGAACACGAAACCGACCAGGCGCCGGCGCACATCTGCGCGCGCTTCCTCGTCCAGTTGCTGCAGCATGTGGCCATCGAGCTGGATGCTGCCGGCGTCCGGCGTGTCCAGGCCGGCCAGCAGGCCGAGCAGGGTGGTCTTGCCCGAACCCGACGCGCCGACGATGGCGAAGCTTTCGCCCGGCATGATCCGCAGGCCCACGTCGCACAGGATGTCCAGCTTTCCCTCGGGGCCGCTGACCGACTTGCTAACATCGCGGGCTTCAAGAAGTGGACGGGACGAATCGCTCATGCGTCGATGCCTTTGGTGGTTGGTATTTCTATGCGGCATCGGCACCGCCCAGGCGGCGGCACCGAAAACCGTGCTGGTGCTGGGCGATTCGCTTTCGGCGGCGCACAACATACCGGTGGAGTCCGGCTGGGTGCACCTGCTGGACTTGCGTCTAGGCAAGATGGTGCCGAAGTGGACCGCGGTCAATGCCAGCATCAGCGGCGAAACCTCGTTGAGCGGACGCAACCGCCTGCCGGCGCTGCTGCAGAAATACCATCCCGCGGTGCTGGTGCTCGAACTGGGGGCCAATGACGGGCTCCAGGGCCTGTCGCTGCCGTCGCTGCGCGACAATCTCGCGTCCATGATCGACGCTGCGCAGCGCGCGAAGGTACGCGTCCTGCTGGTCGGCATCGAGTTGCCGGTGAACTACGGGCCGCAATACCGCGACGGCCTGCGCGCGGTCTATGCGGACCTGGCCCGCTCCAGGCGCACTGCGCTGGTTCCCTTTCTGCTGGAAGGCGTCGCGCTTGATCCTGCCCTGATGCAGGACGATGGCCTGCATCCGGTCGCGGCGGCCGAACCGAAGGTTCTCGACACCGTCTGGGAGACGTTGCAAGCGCTGCTGCAATGAACCCCGGATGACGGGTGCCGATTGGCTTGCATCCATTTCACGGACTCATCACCGGGCTGGCGGCTAAGGTCTTCACATATGTGAAGACTGACGAGCGAGGACGATATGACCGTACATGACGAGCAAGCAGGCCTGATTCTCCTGGTCGAGGACAACCGCCAGATCGCCGAGATGGTGGGCGAATTCCTCGAGCGCCGCGGCTACTCGGTCGACTATGCCGCCGATGGCGTGAGCGGCCTGCATCTGGCTGTCTCCAACAGTTACGACGTGGTCGTGCTGGACCTGATGCTGCCGGGGCTGGACGGACTGGAGGTCTGCCGCAAGCTCCGGAAGGAGGCGAAGAAATCCACGCCGGTGCTGATGTTGACCGCACGCGACACGCTGGAGGACAAGCTGGTCGGCCTGGAAGCCGGCGCCGACGACTATCTGGTGAAACCGTTCGAGGTCCGCGAGTTGGAGGCACGCCTGCGTGCGTTGATCCGTCGCGATCGCCGCCAGGTCTCGACCGAGGTGCTCACGGTCGGCAATATGACGCTTGATACGGCCACGCTTCGCCTCACCCGCGATGGCCAGGAGCTCACCGTGTCGCCGATCGGCCTGAAGCTGCTGGCGATCCTGATGCGCGAATCGCCGCGGGTCGTCAGCCGTCGCGACATCGAGCGCGAGATCTGGGGCGACACGCTGCCGGACTCGGACACGCTGCGGTCGCACCTGTACAACCTTCGCCGTGTCATCGACAAACCCTTCGCGCGCCCCCTGCTACATACGATTCATTCGGCGGGCTACCGCCTCGCGGACCTGGAGTCAGAGGTGGCATCGACTACCCAGACTGCCTGACCGCGAAACGACGACGAGGCGATGGCCAGCAGCAGAAATTCATCGGAGACATTCCGTGCCGGCGCGTTCCATCAACGCGTCGCATGGGTCTTTGCGCTGCAGTCCCTGGCGATACTCATCGTCTGCGTCATGGGCATCTACAACGTGGCGCCGTGGCTGGCGGTGATTGCGGTGATCGTGATCACCAGCGTCCTCGCATGGATGGCGATGCGCCGGGAATGGATTCCCATCAATGCACTGGCGAGCCTGGTCAACGGCTGGGACGACAAGCCCGACCTGGATGCCCTGCTGCCCGACCGGCTGTCCCGCAGCACCGATGCCGACGTGGCCTCGCTGGCTCGGGGCCTGCACGGCTTTGCGTCACGCATCGCGGTTTTCAATCAGCGCGAGCGCAACTTCACCCGTGACGCCAGCCACGAATTGCGCAGCCCGCTCACGGTGATCAAGATGTCGGTGGACATGCTGGCCGAGGAAGCAGGCGTCAGCGAATTCGGCGTGCGGTCGGTGCACCGGATCAAACGCGCCAGCCTGGAAATGGAGGCGCTGGTCGAGGCGCTGCTGATCCTGGCGCGCGAATCCGACATGGGCGTGGAAAACGAGCGGTTCGTGGTCAATGAAGTGTTGCGGCACGAACTGGATGCCGCGCGCGAATTGCTGGCCGGCCGGCCGATCGAGCTGCAACTGGAAGAACCCGCACGATTCGCGCTTCAGGGATCCTCGCGGGCGTTCTCCGTGTTGTGTTGGCAGGTGATCCGAAACGCATGCCAGCAGACCGAGCAAGGCCGCGTGATGATTACCGTGCTGCCGGGCGTGGTGAGCGTGAGCAACCATGCGGCGCCGCAGGTGCCGGGTGATTCGTCCGGGCCGCCGCGCGTGCATGGCGCCGATCGGCATGGTTTCGAGCTTGCGATTGCCCAGCGCATCAGCGATCGCTTTGCGTGGCCGCTCGAACTGCAGACCTACCCGGGCCGCGAGAACGTCACACGGATACGATTCCCGGATCCGCTGCCGGCAGACGCCTGAGGGCCTGCCGGCAGGCCCTCAGGCCAATGGTCGTCAGTGTTGCAGGGATGCGGCGATCTCGAAGCTGCAACCGGTCTTTGCTTTCACCTCGTCGACGCTGACGCCCTCGTTGAGCTCGACCAGCACGAGGCCCTTGCCCTTATGCACCTCGAACACGCACAGGTCGGTGATGATCAGGTCGACCACCTGCTTGCCGGTCAGCGGCAATTCGCACTCGGTGCGGATCTTCGGTGAGCCGTCCTTCGCGTTGTGCTCCATCAGCACCACCACGCGCTTGACTCCGCTGACCAGGTCCATCGCGCCGCCGGGGCCTTTCACCATCTTGCCGGGCACCATCCAGTTCGCCAGGTCGCCGTGCGCGGATACTTCCAGCCCGCCGAGGATCGACAGGTCGACGTGGCCGCCGCGGATCATCGCGAACGATTCCGCGCTGGAGAAGAAGCTCGAGCCGGGCAGGGTGGTGATGGTCTGCTTGCCGGCGTTGATCAGGTCGGGATCGATCTGATCCTCGGTCGGGAACGGGCCGATGCCGAGCAGGCCGTTCTCCGACTGCAGCGTGACGTTGACGCCATCGGGGATGTAGTTGGCGACCATGGTCGGTATGCCGATGCCGAGGTTCACGTAGAAACCGTCCTGCAGTTCCTGCGCGGCGCGCCTGGCCATCGCTACGCGCAGCGGGCTTTCCTTGCCGCCGGCCGCACCGGCGGTGGTGCGGAACTCGATGCGCTTCTCGTAGGTCGCGCCCTGGATGATGCGGTCGACGTAGATGCCCGGCACGTGGATGTTGTCCGGATCGAGTTCACCCACTGGCACCAACTGCTCGACCTCGGCCACACACACCTTGCCGCAGGTGGCGATCATCGGGTTGAAGTTGCGTGCGGTCTCATGGAAAACCAGGTTGCCGTGAGCATCGCCTTTCCATGCCTTGACGATCGAAACGTCCGCGTGGATCGCTTCCTCCAGCACGTACTCCTTGCCGTCGAAGACCTTGGTCTCCTTGCCTTCGGCCAGCTTGGTGCCGAACGCGGTGCGCGTATAGAAACCGGGAATGCCGGCACCGCCGGCGCGCAATTTTTCCGCCAGCGTGCCCTGCGGCGTCAGCTGCAGCTCGAGCTCGCCGGCCAGCACCTGCCGCTCGAACTCCTTGTTCTCGCCGACGTACGAGGCAATCACGCGCTTTACCTGGTGCGTCTTCAGCAGCGGACCCATGCCGAAATCGTCCACGCCGGCGTTGTTTCCGACGATGGTCAGGCCCTTGGTGCCTGCATCCAGCAGTGCGCCGATCAGGTTCTCGGGAATGCCACACAGGCCGAAGCCGCCGGCGGCGATCGTCATGTCGTCAAACAGCAAGCCGTCGAGTGCCTGTGCCGCGCCTGGATAAACCTTGTTCATTACCGCGCCTTCCTGCTGGGGAGTCAGCTGCCAAGCATACGATGGAATCGCGTCGGCTGATCTTGTACCTGGCTCCAAGCTGGCGGGTGGCAGGCTCTCTAAGGCGACCCTGTGGCTTCCGCAGGTGTCTTGTGAACCGCCCTCGTCGCAAGTCCAAGCAGGAAAAATGCGCCGTCGCCGGCAAACGTCGCTACCCGGAAAGCGGCTGCAAGCACAAGAATGTCAGTCTCGGGCAACGTGCCGCGCAACAGCACAAGGAATGTGGCTTCCCGCACACCCAGGCCGCCAGGCGCACCGATCACCAGGAACCCGGCGATCCAGCTGGCAGCCGTCACTGATGGAAGCAGCCAGACATCGCGCGCGCCCATTCCGATGGCATGCGCGGGCAGCATCGTCGTCAGCGCCATGATGGCGAAGAAAAACAGATGCAGCGGCAATACCGGAATCAACCATGCGGGCGATTCCAGCGGAAGCAGATTCCTGAAACGCCTGTGCCGCCTGGCGACGGCGCGCAGGAAGAGCACCCCGGCGACGAGCAGGATTGCCTCGACCACCAGTAGCTGTACGGAAGAAGGTTTCCACACGCCGGGAAAGAAACGATCCAGGCCAGGGGCTGCAATCACTGTGGCGGCCATGAGCAGCATCCCGGCTTCGGCCAGCGTCGCGACGAGAAGGGTCGCGTGGCTGAAACCCCATCGCCGTAGCAATACATGGCGACCGACGTATTGCCCGACGTTGCCTGGGAGGTATTTGGCGAACTGGGTGGTGGCGTAGACCGGGAAAATCGTCGCAAACGACGGGTACGAGGTGGCCGACATGGAGCGTTGGATGCACCACCAGGCCACGCTCAACGCGCAAAGTCCGATGACATAGACGGGTATGGCCAGCAGCATCCATCGAACCAGCACGGCCACGTGTGCGAATGTCGCAACCTGTTGCCATTCCCCACGTCGCGCGAATTGCCAGATCACCCACGCAAAGCATCCAAGCGCGATTAGCCATCCGATGCGTCGGACCAGCCGTCTATCCATGGCGTGTTCGGCACAATGCCATGGTCCAGGGGAGTGGCGAGCGCACGGCAACGATGTCCATCCGGCTCCGCAACAGCTCGAGGAATGCGCGACGGGACCAGTGCTGGATGTGGCCCGGCGTATTGCCCAAGTCACGAAGGTAACGTCCTCTCGCCATGTTGAGCGCGCGCCAGAGAGGCTCCCTCGGAACGCTGACCAGCACATGGCCGCGACTCAGGCTGCACAGCGTATCGAGGGCGGCTTCAGCATCTTCCAGATGTTCCATGACCTCACAGCAGACGACCAGGTCTCCGGGTTCGAGAGTATCGAGGCTGGATCGTATGTCGCGACGCTCGAACGGAATGTTCAGCATGGCTCTGGTTGCGCGACGCCGTGCTTCGAGTACGGCTTCCTCAGCGATATCGCATCCACGGACGCGCCAGCCGCCGTTCGCCAGCCGCATCGAAAGTTCGCCTTCGCCGCAACCGATTTCCAGCGCGGATCCAACAGGCACAAGCGCCGACAATTCGGAGAAGCTGCGGAGGAATCCGCGCATGAGGAACCGCGCGACGGGATTGCGCGTGTTGTACTTGTCGTAAAAATTTCCGGCTGGCTGAACGACCGTTTGCATCAAGCAGTGCCCTCCATCAATGCCGGGGTGCGTACCAGAGCACTTGTGTGGACTGGGCTTCATTCAGCAGCATCGTCGCTCCGGGCCGAGTCGATTGAAAATCCGGATCACTGCTTATCACAAAGTCGCTGCAGCGTGATGATGCTTCGTCGCCTGATCCCGCGTTGAGCGTTCGGTTTTGCATCGACCATTGGTGCTGCCGCAATGGCAGAAGAAAGTACTGGTAGTTGTAGCGCCCCCAGTAGTCGCCGTGGTCGACGTCGTAGTTGACGCAGTTCACCGCCGGATAATGCCTTTTCACGTAGTCGGCGATGCTGTGCTGGGCGGCGTGCAGATCCGAAGTCGGGTGCAGATAGTCCAGCCCCGCCATCAGGGCCGCGAAGAGAAACAGTCCCATGACCGCCGGTCGGGGCGAACGGTAGCGCGCCATGGCTGCCAGGCCGATCAGGAGGGCAGTTGCCATGAGCGTGACGATGGCGAGGTGCAGGCCGGTGTTGCCGATCGCGTCGGGAAGAAGCACCCGCCACAGTTGTAGCCCGATCATGTTGATCTCCACCAGCCACCCGTGCAGCGAAATGCCATGGATCGATACGCTCAATCCGCCTGCGATCAGCACGCTGGACGCGGCAATGATCCAGTCGCGTGGCCGTGTGCGGGTGGCCAGTGCAGGCAGCATCAGCAATGCGATGACGCCTTCGTCATAGCGCCCGTAGAAGAGCTGGTCGACGCGTTCCCCGCCGTGCATGAACCATGCGGTCATCAGCATCGTCGCTGCGCAGGTCAGCAGGGAAAAAATCGCGAAGCCGCGCAGGCCCGTTTCCGCCGGATCCAGGCCTTCCATGGACTTGCGGTGATCGACCGATGTGGCCGGTCGCGGACTCAATCGCCCGAAGAGCGCCAGTGCGCCGACAACCACGGTTCCCAATGATCCGGCAAAAAGGTAGAACGCCTGCCCAAGCAGATTGTCGCCAAGTTCGCGAACTCCCTTGGGGCTGAACAGGGCCGCGACGCTCTGGAGAATGCCCGTGGTATCCGGATAGTGACCGCTGACGCCGTTGGCAAGCTGGCCGAGCCGTTCGCGGAAGAAGGCGTCCGCCAGCAGGTATGGCGGCACGAACACGCATGCCGCGACGGCCAGGATCAGGCATCCGTCGGCATAACGTCGCTGCCGCCAGATCGCCGGAAGCACGGCAAGTGCCGCGGCAGCATCCACGACGATTCCTTTTGGGTGGGTCAGCGCCAGGACGCCGCAGAGCACGCCGATCCGGATGGCCGATTCTTTCGTGCGCAGGTCTGCATGACGCATGACGGCCAGGCCTAGCGCCAGCGTCAATGGGATGAAGAGATTTTCCGAAAGCGCGAAGCAGCCGAAGGCCAGGAACGACGGATACGCCGAGACCGTCGCTGCCGCGATCGTGGCATGCCGCGATGAGCGGTTCGCCGAGAAGCGGCGGGCGATGCGATACATCAGTACGGCGGCGATGCCGGCAAGCACGGCATTGGTCGCCTGGACCTGCGCGAAGCTCTGCAGCGGGTTGCCTCCCAGCAGCAGCGCTGGAACCAGCAGTAACGCGTAGGCCGGGAAATACGAGGAATAGCCATCGGTCACATGACCGGCCAGCGCCGCCGCCTTGAGCAAGTATCCGGCCTCGTCACCAAAGACGTAAGGCACTTTCACCATGCCGTATGCGAAAGCGCCATGCGCGATCGCCGCTGCGAAAAACAGCAGTGCCTGCCGCCCGCAATCGTTGCGTCGTTCGTCCTCGCGCCTCATGCCCGATCCTCGATGAAGGTTCTGGATTAGGCCGGTCGGTTTTTGAATTGCCGCTGAGGAGCCGGATGGAGTTCAGGAAAATGAAATGCTGTTGTCATCGTTGCTGCGTCACATGGCCAGACCACGCACCGAAACACCAGAGCACAAGATTCCCTCGATGGCCATTGCCTGCAGATCCCTGCGCAAACTGATCATTCAGATCCCTTGCCTCAACGAGGCCGGCACGCTCGGCATCGCCCTGGATGCGTTGCCAAGGCAGGTGCCGGGTTTTGAAATCGTCGAATGGCTGGTGGTCGACGATGGCTCGTCCGATCGGACCGCGGCCATCGCCCGCGAGCTCGGCGTGGATCATGTGATTCAGCACACGGTGAATCGTGGCCTCGCAGCCGCCTTCATGACGGGCCTGGAGCATTCCCTGCGCCTGGGCGCGGACGTGATTGTGAACACGGACGCGGACAACCAGTACAACGCCGACGACATACCCATGCTGACGCGTCCCATCGTGGAGCGCCGTGCCGACATGGTGATCGGGGAGCGGCCGATCGATGCCACGGCGCACTTTTCCTGGTTCAAGAAGAAGCTGCAACACGCCGGAAGCTGGGCCGTCCGGGTTGCAAGCAATACCGATATCGCCGATGCGCCGAGCGGGTTCCGGGCCATATCGCGCGAGGCCGCGATGCGCCTGAACGTATTCAACTCGTATACCTACACGCTGGAAACGATCATCCAGGCCGGTTTGAGCAATCTTTCCGTGATCTCCGTTCCCGTGCGTACCAACCCGGATCTGCGCCCGTCAAGGCTCGTGAAAAGCATCCGCGTCTACGTGCAACGATCGCTCGTCACGATTGTCCGGGTATTCGCGACTTACAGGCCTCTCGTGCTTTTCATGGGCATGGGGGTCCTGAGCATCCTCGCCGGGCTGATCGCCGGTGTCCGGTTTCTGCTGTTCTACTTCCACGGCCATGGAGCGGGCCATATCCAGTCGGTGGTACTGACGGCGCTCTGTATCCTCCTGGGTGTCCTGCTCGTGATGATGGGGCTCATCGCCGATTTGATCGCGGTAAACAGGAAGCTGTCTGAACGCATCTTGCTGCGTCAGCAGCGACTGGAATTTCTGCTCGGCGAGCAGGCTGACAGCGGGCGGGCCGACATGCGGGATGGGCTCGTGCCGAGAGTCGTTGGAGCGTCCGCGATCGTTCGACGCTCAACCTGATCGCCGGGTTCCTGCAAACCAGGTGAAGGCCTGATCGGGAAGCTTACGATCAAGCTTTCTGCCGTTACACATCGTTTTTCAGGGCGGTTACGAACCAGAGTGGTTGATGACCACCAACCATGTTGGGTCCAGCATTTCTTTTATAAAATCTTCGGCAGCTGTGATGGCGTCAGGGCGCCGCTAAAGCTAAATCGGGTTCCATCCGCACGGATCACCAGCATGCGTGGCGTCTCCCCACCCCAGGTCGGATCGATAAGGAAATTGATCCGTTCGGGAGATGCTTCGGCGTAGGCGCGGGCGGGATAGTTCGTGACCCCGGCCATCTGCAGATGCATTTCCAGCGCATCGCGTTGCTCGTAGCTGTCGGTGGCGACGGTTATCAGCTCGACGTCCTTCGGATGCGCGCGCTGCAACGTCGCCAGAGCTTCGAGATTGCCTTCGCAATACGCGCAGTCGAGTGCCCATAGCGCAATGATCCGTTCGCCATGCGCGGGAGGTTTCACCAGGGCCGGAACATCGGCGACGGACAATGGCTGCAGCGAGCCGGCCATGGCGAGGCACGGCAGAAGGCCCGCGAGGGCGAGCAGCGCGCGTTTCATCGGGCGACCTCGATCGGGACAAGCCGGAATCCGCCGGCGGTGTTCCATGCGACAAAGCTGTGATCCTTCTTCTGCAGCAACTGCGGTGATGCCACTGCGCCGTCGCTGTGCGCGATTTCACGCGGATTGCCGAAATGCACGCCGCCATCGGTCGAGCTGCGCAGCATCAGCGCATAGCCGTTGCCGTCGACCTGGTTCCAGACGATCGACACGATGCGTCCATGCACGGCGACATCGGCGTGACTGGCTCCGGCATTCGCGATCATCAGCGCATGGCGTGGCGCATGGCCCGGATCGAGCTGCCCGTACCAGATCGTGGGTTTGTCCTTCGCCTCGTACCAGACGGCGTGGCGGACGCCGTCGTTGCCGATCGCCAGGCCGGGGCCGTGGTGCGGACAGCCTTCGATCTTCCATTCGCTGTAGGTGGCGCGATCGGCATGGCTGGCGCGGCCATCGGTTCGCAGCACCGCATAGGCATGGTCGCGGATGTTGTCGCCGTAGATGCTGCGGAAGAACGCGGCGACTTCGCCGTCGGGCGACTGTGCCAGCGCGATGCGGCAGCACTCGCAGCTCTGGTCGATGAGCTTTTTCTCCGGCACGAAGCTCGTGCCGCCATCGGTCGACCAGCTGTAATAGACCGCCGCGCCCAGATACGGCTTGCCGTGCTGGCTGGCTGCTTCCTGGTCGCGCTTGTCGATCCATGCGATGACGATGCGGCCCTTGCCGTCCACGGCCATCGCGTCGAAACGATGGGTGATCTCGGCGCGGTCGCGGTGCACGGTCAGCGGCGTGCCGAAATGCTCGCCGCGATCGTTCGAGCGGGCGAAACGCACGAAGCCGGTCCACGGTTTCGCGCGCGGCTGCGACCAGCTCACGTACATCGCGTCATACGGCCCGAAGGCGAGCTTGGGCCGGTTCTCGCCTTCGGCGTAGATCGGTTCGGCGATTGGATTCACGTCCACCGGTGCGCTCAGCGTGCGACCGTCGTCGTCGGAATGCCGCAGCCGCACGTGGCCGTTCGCGGCGTCGACAACCCACAGCCGGCCATGGCTGTCGAAGGCGGCGCTGGCGCCCAACGGCGGCTCTTTCGGCATGTCCATGTGCATGCCGTCGTATGCGAGCAGCACGGACGGAAGCAGGCAAAGCAGGACGATCAGCAGACGGCGCATGATGTTTCCTCGAATGAAGCCTTGCTTCCTCCCCTGCATGCAGGGGAGGGTAGGGAGGGGTAGCTCTTGATCTTCAGGTCAAAAGCTTTACCCCCTCCCAGCCTCCCCCTGCGTCGCAGGGGGAGGTGTAGTGTTGCGCGGGTCACAGCTCCCAGCGCAGCTCGCCGAACCAGGTGCGGCCAGCGTATGGATGGTAGACCCAGTACTGTTCGTTGGTGAGGTTGTCGACGCCGAGCGAGGCGGTCCAGCCCTGTGCGAAATGCCAGCGCAGTTTGGCGTCGGCCACGGTGAAGGCGGTGACCGCGCCGTAGCTGTCGACGAAATCGCTGTCGTCCAGGTTGGCGTATTGGCGCCCCGAGTGACGCACGCCCAGCGAAGCGTCCCATTGCGGCGCGAACCGGTAGTCGGCGAACAGGCTGGCGCGCATCTTCGGGATGCGCGGGAACCACTTGCCGTCGGCGAGCGGATATTGACGATCTTCCAGTGTCTTCGCATCGGTGAAGGCGATGCTCGCCTGCAGGTCCAGTCCAGACGTCCAGACGTCCGTCAGGCCCAACTCGCCCTCGATGCCGCGTACGCGCATGCGGTCGATGTTCTGCACGTTGGTGACGGTGGGGGTGACCGTGATGTCGGTTTGCGAGTAGAGCGAATCGGCGATGCGATCCTGGAACAGCGAGACACGCCAGTGGCCGTCGGCGAGGTGGCGATCCAGCGTGAGGTCGGTGGATTCGTCGATCTCGGGCCGGAGGTCCGGGTTGTTGTTGACGATGGCGTTGGCCGAGATCGTACCCTGGAACAACTCGACCACGGTCGGATAGCGCACCGCCTTGCCGTGAGCCAGCCGCAGTTGCCAGTCGTCCGAGAAATCCCAGCTCAGCGCGGCCTTGGGCGAGAAGTCGGTGCGCTGGCGGTCGCCGTAGCGCAGGCTGCTGCTGGCGTTGGCCAGCAGCCCGCCGTATGCGCGCCATTGCTCCAACCGGCCACCGACGGTCAACGCCCAGGCTGGCGCCAAGCTCCACACATCCTGCAGATACGCAGCGCGCGTCTGCGTGCGCCCGGCGAACGCGCTGACCTGCGGGCCGTCGGCATCGCCGAGCCAGTCGCTGGCATTGCGTACGCGTGTGTCGAGCACGTAGCGGTCGCCGTGGATGCCGGCATACAGCATGTGCCGGTCGCCGAGCGGACCGGAGCTGCGCAGGTCGAACGTGTCCCAGCCCGAGCCGCCCTTGTCGGCGATGGTGCCCGGGCCGCCCACCGGCTCGCCGGGTTCGGCAAGATTCGCGGTGGCGGCCTGCGAGCGCAGGAAGTCGTAGTGGCTGACGACCGTGGTCCAGCGCCAGCCGTTGTCGAAGCGGCCGTTCAATTCGGCGCCGTAGAGCATGTGCGTATCGACGCCGGAAGACGGCGCGAGCCCGCTTGCCGGCAGCGTCCAGGTCTGGCCCGCCGCGCTGATCGTGCCGCCGCTCACTGGGTTGCCGCCGGCGTCGCGGATCAGGCTGCGCGTGCGGTCGATGGCGTTGTCGTGCCACCAGCCGAGCGAGAACAGCGCGGAAACCTTGTCGGTGATGTCCACGCCGAGCTTGAACTTGGCCTGGGTCTGCTCGGTGTGCTCGATGCTGTTGGCGCCGTACACCAGCCGCGGAGTGCCGTTCGGGTTGCGATCCAGCGTGGCGCCGGTGACCGGCACCGCGAGTGCCGGGTCGCCGCAGGCCTTGGCGGTGGCGTACTGCAGCGGCTGGCCGTCGTTGTCCAGGCGGTTCACTTCGAGCAGCCAGCTCCAGCGTCCCTGCCGATCACCGAGCGTCGCGGCGATCTGGCGGCCGTCGTAGTGTCCGCCGGCGCCATAGGCGTCGTGAAAATCCTGGCTGAAGAACTGCGAGCTGACGCTGGCCGTCAACCGCTGCGGCAGCGTGGTGTGGATCAGCACCGTGGTGCCCAGCGAGTTGCCGGGATACAACGCGGAATAGGGGCCGTACAGGATGTCGACGGCGCCGATTTCCTCCGGCGCCACCATGCCCCAGCGCGGCGCGCCGTCGTAGCCGTTGGTCATCAGGTTGGAGAGCAGCAGGCCGTCGGCATAGACCAGGCTGCGGGCGCTTTGCAGTGTGCCGGCATTGCGGCCGCTGATCACCGCATTGGGATCGCCGATGTAGCGCTTGCGCACCATGATGTTGGGCGCGTACTTCAACGCGTCCGCGCTCTCGGTCACGTTCTGCTGCTGCAGCTGCGCCAGCTTCACCCGCACCTGTACGCCGGGTGTTTCCATCACCATGCTGTCGCTGGCATGCACCGACACCGGTGCCAGCGTGGTGGTTGCCGGCGCGGGATCGGTCGCCATCGCCCAATCGACAGGCAGCAGAAGAGCGAGCGCGCAGAGGCCGCGGACGATGGCTTTCAAGGGGGCACTCTGGATGAGGGTCTAGGGTTGCAAGAATAAAGCGCAACGCGACCTGCCGCAGATGGCATGTTGTCGCAGCCGGCCCACTCGCCAATGGCCGACGACGATCCCGAAAGGTACCCGCGGTGTCGGACGGATCAGTCGTCCCGTTCCGGCCGTTCGCGCACCGGATGCTTGCTCAGCTTGCGCTGCAAGGTGCGGCGATGCATGCCCAGTCGCCGCGCGGTTTCGGAAATGTTGCCGTCGCATTCGGTCAGCACGCGCTGGATGTGTTCCCACTCCAGCCGCCGCAAGGCCAGCGGTACTTCGGGGGCGTCCGGCGGTTCGTTGTCGTCGGTGTCCGCGTTGTCGCCGTCGAGCAGCGCGCGGACCACCGCATCGGCATCGACCGGCTTGGCCAGGTAGTCGTGCGCGCCGCGCTTGATCGCTTCTACAGCAGTGGCGATCGAGGCGTACCCGGTGAGCAGCAGTACGCGCATGTCCGGCATCAGCGTGTGCAGCTCGGGGATCAAGCGCAGGCCGTTCTCTTCGCCGAGTTTCAGGTCCAGCACGCAGTAGCGCGGATGATGGCGGCGCGTGAGCGCGCGCGCCTCGTCGAAGTTGGTGGCGGTGATCACCTCGAAGCCGCGCGAACCCAGCGCGCGGGCCAGCACCCGCACGAAGGTGACATCGTCGTCGACCAGCAGCAGCGGGCGCGTGGTGGCGGCCTGAGGCAAGGAAGCGTGGGGCAGTTCGGTCATGACGATATTTTCCGCGTGGTGCGAGACGCCCATTCTCTCCGGAGATGGAGGTGTTCGGGCAATTGACAGTGAATCATTGGGCCGCGATCACCGCCAGCGGAAGGCGCAGGGAGACTTCGGCGCCATGTTCGGTGTTGCGCACAACGAGTTCGCCGTTCAGTCGTTCGGCCGTGGCTTCCGCCAGCGCGAGGCCGATGCCAAGGCCGCCCTGTTTCTGCGACTGGCCGAGCAGTGCCAGTTCGTTCGTGCCGGCAAAGCCGGGCCCCTGATCGCGCACATTCAGATGCAGCCAGGCGGTGTCGCTGGTCACCTGCAATGCGACGGCATGGGTATCACGGCTTGCCGAAGCATCGGCGGCATTGTTGAGCAGGTTGAGCAGCGCGTGGCGAAGGCCTGGCGGTGTGCGCAGGACGATCGGCGCGGTGCGCCCGTCCAGTTCAAGCGACAGTTCCGCTTCGGGCCGCAACAATTGGAAGCGCTCGGTGCAGCCGTGGATGAAGGCCGCCACGCTGAGCCGTTCCGGCTCCTGCGACAGCTGCGCCTTGCCGAACGCGACCATCTCGCGAAGGATCGTGCGGCAGCGGTCGACCTGGCCTTCGAGCAGGCTGAGGTCGTCCGCCAGCGATGCATCGTCGGCATGTTCCCGTCGCAGCTCGGGCAGCAGCGTGCGCATGGTGGACAGCGGCGTGTTGAGTTCGTGCGCGGCGCCCGCGGCTTGGGTGGCGATGGCCAGGATGCCTTCGTCGCGCAGCGCCCGCTCGCGCACGCGCTGTACCTCAAGCTGCTGCAGGCGCAGGTCGCGCGCCAGCCGGTTGATGAAGAAGCCCAGCAGCAGGGCGCTGATCACGAAGTTCACGCCCATGCCGGCGACGTGCAGCGTGAAGCCGCCATGCATCTCGTCGTGCATCGGCACGGGCAGGGCCACATGCCAGCGCAACAGGATCAGGTAGGCAATGCCTGCCAGCGTCGCCACCGCGAGGATCGCGCGTACCGACAAGGCTGCCGCACTCAACGCGATCGGCACCAGCAGCAGCGTGATGAACGGGTTGCTGGCACCGCCGGTGAAATACAGCAGATAACCGAGCACCAGCGTATCGGCGGCGATGTGGCCGATGGTTTCCCACTCGCGCAGCGGCCACGGCTGACGCAGTCGCCATGCGGCGAACACCGAGAAAACCGCGAGCAGGCCGATACCCAGCAGCAGCGGCAGCAACGGAATCTGCAACTGCATCCACCAGGCGCAGACGAGTACTGCCATGCTCTGCCCCGCGATGGCGCAGAGCCTGAGCCAGGCCAGCGTCCGGGTAAGGGCGAACGGGCCGATGCGGATGGTGTTGCGGTGGGACATCGCGCTCATGGATTGATCGGAAACATCTGCAACCCGCCGCATCGGCTGCGGCGGGCATGCCCTGGATCAGGACGGCGTATTGAATTCCTCGCTGCGCACGGCCGGCAGGGGGGTGTGGTTGTTGGCCGGGTCGGAGTGGCTGGCCGACAGCTTGTTCATCAGCGGCAGCATCACCAGCGCGATCACCACGCAGGCGATGCCGACGAAGCCGAGCTTGTCGAACAGGCCCACGTAGATCGTCAGCGACTGCACCGGATCGGTGATGTTGTCCGGGATGTGCGCGATGTTGGCTACCATGCTGCCTAGGTATTGCGACAGGCCCACAGCCACGAAATACGCACCCATCATGAAACCGCCCATGCGCTCGGGCACGTAGCGCGCGATCATCGCCAGGCCGAGCCCGCTGACCAGCAGTTCGCCCAACGAGTACCAGCCGTAGCCCCAAACCATCGTCCATGACGACACCTGGCCGGCTACCGCCGAATGCGCGCCGACGCCATACATGAAGAAGCCGATCGCTACCGCGGCAAAGCCCAGCGCGAATTTCAGCGCGATCGAAGGGTTCTTGCCGACGCGCCCGAGCGCGTTGTAGCTGAACACCAGCACCGGGCTCAGCACCACGATCCAGATGGCGTTGAGGTTCTGGTATTGCTCCGGAATCCAGTTGAAAAGGTGCTTGCCGAACACGCTGAATGACAGGTCCACGTTGTGCTGCGCGAACAGGTTCAGCGAAGTCGCCATCTGCGAATAGAAAATGAAGAAGAAGATCGTTTGCACGGTCAGCACCAACGCCGCGATCAGTCCGGCGCGTTCGTTCGGCTGGCTGCTGCGGATCAGATGCGCGAACACGCAAAGAATCAGGACGCCGGCCGCGTAGACGCAGATTTTCGCCACCAGCAAGCTTTGCAGAATGAAGGCGACCAGGAAGATCAGCAGGAACGCTGCGCCGAACACCGGCAGCGCCCGGCTTATGTTCATCGGCAGGTCGTCCGCCGGCGAGCCGATATGCCGAAGCGCACGCCGCATAAATACGTAATTGAACAGGCCGAGGATCAGGCCGATCGCACAGACACCGAACGCGGTATGCCAGCCCATCGAATCGCCGTAGTGTTTGGCGACCACATCGCGAATCAACGGCGTGGCTGTCATCGAAATCATCGAGCCGAGGTTTACCGCCATGTAGTAGATGGTGAACGCGCTGTCGATCTTGGTATCGTCGCCCTCGTAGATCTTGCGCACCAGGTTGCCTGCGTTCGGCTTGAAGAAGCCGTTGCCGACCACGATCACGCCGAGCGCGAAATAGGTGAGGTTGGCCGGTGTCAGCAGCGACAGGATGCCGGCGCGACCGTCGGTGAGGCCGAGCGACTCCGGCGGTATCCACAGAATGCCGTAGCCGATCGCCAGCACGGTAGCGCCGATCAGCATGGTGCGCCGCGTGCCCAGCAGTTTGTCGCCGACCCAGCCGCCGATCGCCGGCGTGGCATAGATCAGTGCCGCCGCCGCGCCCCAGACCAGGTTGGCCTTGGTATCGATAAAACCGAGCTTCTTCATCAGGAACGTGACCATCAGCACCTGCATGCCGTAGAAGCCGAAGCGCTCCCACATTTCGATCATGAAGACGGTGACGAACGAGCGGGTCTGCGAAACAGGCGGATTCTGTATGGCCATATCTTTGAGTTCCGTGCGTAGTTCAATCGTGACGCCTGCAGGCGTCCGCTCAATGCGACCCTGAACGGATCACAACCGTCGAAGCGTAACCCATTCGCCATCGCCATGTAGCCTGGTTCGGGCAGGCCTGGGATTTGCCCGGACGCCTGGCCGACTGGCTTGTGGCATCATCCATCGCTTGATTGCACTCGCCTCATAAGGAAAAGACGTGACCTTGCAGACTATCCATCCATTGCCGCCATGCTTCGTGTCTGCGAGTACTGGTTCTCCCTCGCATTGCCGTGCATGCGGGTCACCGCATCCGGCGGTCGGCTGAGCGGCTGCGTCGATATGGCAGCCGAAGGTTTTCGCGGGCCGAAACAACTCTGGAACGCATTCCAGTGGTCGATGAAGGGTCTTCGCGCGGGCTGGCGCCACGAGGCGTCGTTTCGACTGGAAGCCAGCGTGGCCGTCGTGTTGGTGCCGCTCGGCCTGTGGCTTGGCAACGGCGGACTGGAGAAGCTCGCGCTGATCATCGCGCCCATGCTGGTGCTGTCGGCCGAACTGCTCAATTCCGCGGTCGAGGCGGTGGTCGACAAGGTCAGTCCGGAGTTTCACGAACTCGCCGGTCGCGCCAAGGACATGGGCTCGGCGGCCGTGTTCGTGCTGCTGGTGCTGATGGTGCTGAGCTGGGGGTTGATCCTCGGGCCGCGGCTATTGAGCTGAACCTGCACCCCGGGGTGATGCGGCGGCGCGGACGAGTGTGGGAAGATGGAACGACATTCCACCGGACCGGAGTCACCCATGAAACTTCTTCGCAATCTCGCGTTGTTATTGCTTGTCGTCACGCTTTCGGGCTGCGGCTACAACGCCATGCAGCGGCAGGACGAGGCGGTCAAGGCATCTTGGTCGGAAGTGCTCAACCAGTACCAGCGCCGCGCCGACCTGGTGCCGAACCTGGTCAACACGGTCAAGGGCTATGCCCAGCACGAAGAGAAAGTGTTCGTCGAGGTGACCAACGCGCGGGCCAAGGTCGGTAGCCTGCAGGTCAACTCGGATTCGCTGAACGATCCGCAGAAACTGCAGCAGTTCCAGGCGGCGCAGGGTGAGCTGGGCAGCGCGTTGTCGCGGCTGATGGTGGTGAGCGAAAACTACCCGCAGCTCAAGGCCGATGGCCTGTTCCAGAACCTGCAGGCGCAACTGGAAGGTACCGAAAACCGGGTGACCGTCGCGCGTAACCGTTACGTGCAGGCGGTGCAGCAGTACAACGAGATGATCCGTACCTTCCCGAACAACCTCACCGCCAAGATGTTCGGCTACAAGGTCAAGCCGAATTTCAGCGTGGATAACGAGAAAGCCATTTCCACCGCGCCCACCGTCGATTTCGGTACCAGCACGCCTGCTCCGGCCGCTTCGGCGCATTGACGATGTTCCGGCGCATCCCGCGCCTGTGCTTTCTGCTGGCGATGGCCCTGCTGTCGCCGGCAGTGGTGCACGCAGCCGATGCTGTGCCGAAACTCGCGCGTCATGTCACCGACCTTACCGGCACATTGAGCGGGCAGCAGATCGATCAACTCGATGCGCAGCTGGCTGCGCTGGAAAAGGCCAAGGGCGCGCAACTGGTGGTGCTGATGATCGGTACCACGGCGGACCAGGATATCGAGAGTTATTCGCTGGCCGTCGCCGAGGCCAACAAGGTCGGTCGCAAAGGTACCGATGACGGCGTGCTGCTGCTGATTGCGAAAGATGACCGCCATGTGCGCATCGAAGTGGGCTATGGCCTGGAAGGCGCGATTCCCGACGCCGCCACGGCACGGATCATCCGCGAATACATCGCACCGAAATTTCGCAACAACGACTATTTCGGCGGCATCAGCGATGCGGTCGGTGCATTGACCCAGTTGATTGACGGCGAAGCGTTACCCCCGCCGGTGCAGGGTTCTCCCGAAACCGGACATACCGGTCCCGGGCTGCAGAACAGCCTGATGATCGGCGTGTTCGTCGCGCTGTTCCTGCGCAGCTTCCTTGGCCGTGCCAGTGCCTTGGTTCGCGCTCCGCTGGGGGCCATTTTTGTGGGCGGGTTGTTGTGGCTGCTGGTATCGATGGGCGCAGGCATCCTGGGGGCGGTCATCGGCGGTGTGCTGATGCTGTTGCCTGGCGGTGCGGGCCGATCGATCGGCGGCGGCGGATGGGGCGGCTTTGGCGGAGGTGGTGGCTGGGGCGGCGGCGGAAGCGGCGGTGGCTTCAGCGGTGGCGGCGGCAGTTTCGGTGGCGGCGGTTCGTCGGGGAGCTGGTGATGGCGCGCATGCAACGCTTGCTGGTGAATCTGTTCGGCGGCTGGTTTCAGTTGCGCCGTCGTTTTCCCGCCGTGTTACTCGACGAGATGGCGGCAGCGATCGCCACCGGCGAACGCACCCATCGTGGTGAGGTCTGCTTCGCGGTGGAATCGCGGCTGGCCCCACTGGCTGTGCTCGACGGCATCGATGCGCGGACGCGCGCCCGGCAGGTGTTCGCTCAACTTCGTGTCTGGAATACCGAACACAACAGCGGCGTATTGTTCTACGTGCTGATGGCTGAACACCGCATCGAGATCGTCGCCGACCGCGGTATCGCCGCCCGGGTAACGGCGAGCGAATGGGATGCGGTCAGCCATCGCGTGCGCGATTGCTACGCGCAGGGAAAATGGCGCAAGGGCAGCCTCGAAGCCATTGCTGCGGCGCACGCGTTGCTGGCGGCGCATTTCCCAAGTGACGGCACTGACAATCCGGATGAGTTGCCGGATCGGCCGGTGCTGCTCTGACTCTCGATGGCGAACCGGCCGTCACGGACGGCCAGTTCGGATCGACTCACTCAAGCACCTTTGCCGATGTTCTTTTCGAGGAACTGCTGCAGGCGGGTGTAGAACTCGACATTGTTCTTCTCGTTGTAGAAGCCGTGGCCTTCGCCGGGCTTGGTCAACCATTCGTACGGCTTGTGGGCCGCATCCAGTGCGGCGCGCATGGCCTTGGCCTGGGCGAATGGTGCGCGCTGGTCGTCCTCGCCGTGGACCAAGAGTACCGGCACGCGGATCTGGTCGGCGAGTTTGTCCGGCGAGTTGGCGTCTAGATCCGCATCGTCCTTGCCGATCACGGTTTGCAAATAGCTTCGGCCTGATTTTCGTTCCTGGATATCGCCCTTGCTGTACATCATCTTCAAGTCGTAGATGCCGGCATAGCCCACGGCGCACTTGAACAGCTGGGGTGCCCGGATCGCCGTCATCATGGCGGAATAGCCGCCGAAACTGGCGCCGTAGACACAGACTCGCGCGGGGTCGGCGTAGTGCTGATCCTCGGCCCATTTCACGCCGTCGATCAGATCCTCCTGGACCCGCGTGCCCCACTTCAGATAACCCCCAGTCGTGAAGTTGTGGCCACGCCCCCCCGAGCCGCGGTAATTCACCTGCAGCACAAGGTAGCCACGACTTGCGAGGAACTGTGCGTCGTCGTCGAAAAACCAATCGTCGCTGATTCCGTGCGGACCGCCATGGGGCAGCAATACCATCGGCAGGTTGGCAAGATCTTGACCACGCGGCACGGTCAGGATCGCTTCAAGCTCAGTGCCGTCGCTGGCCTTGAAGCGTATCGGCCGGCGTTCGGCCATTTTGTTCGGGTCGATCCAGTCCTCCGAGGAAAACAGCTTTCGGACTTTGTAATGCTGCGTATCGATCAGATAGTAAGTCCCGGGATCCTTGTCACTGCTGACTGAGAACAATAGCTCGTTACCATCGTCGCTGTAGTTGATGAAGTCGACGAACTCGCCCGGAAATTTCAGGCTCAACGCCATATGCAGTTTCGCAGCGGGTAGGGCGGGGTTTGTATAGATTGTCTTGGGAACTCCGGTTTCGCTGATGGCTGCGAAGGGCTCCCGCGGTTTTGCGGTCCACATGATGCCGCCAATGTCGCCGAAATCATCTTTTGCGATAACGCGGCGCTCCCCGCCGGTTTCGCTCTGTTCAACGAGGCTATACGGCTCCCCCTGGACACTGTAGTAGGCATAGATATGCTGATGATCGGGGGCGACATCGATCGGCACGAAATTGTGTCCGACCTGATCGGCACCCAGCTGGGCCCAGCCATTGTTCTGGCGATGGTAGACGACATACTTGAAGTCGGAGTTGGTGCCGTAGGCAAAATGTGCCTGACCATCGTCGCCCACCATGAAGTCAAGAGAGCCAACACCAATGTCGCCGATCAGATGTCGAGTGTTTTTTACTGCGTCTACATCGTAGAGCCAACTGTGATCGTCGCTCTCCCATAGTTGCGCACTCATGTAGAAATGGTCGTTCGCCTGTTCGGGGAGACTCGCTATCGACCCCCATCCACGGTCAGTGGTACGTGTACTGGCGCGCGTGCCGAGCATGCCCTGATATCCGAAGAGATAGTCCTGGTGCTTGCCATCCACATCGGTGGCCAGGATCTCTCCCGTTGAAGCCGGCTTGTCGACCGAACCGAATTCCTTGCCCTTTTCCACGATCAAACGTCTGGAGCTCACCCACACGATGTTTGTTGGCAGCTCATATTTGGGCAGGCGCAGCATGCTTACGGCGTGGCTCATGTCGTCCACTCTGTAAATAATCAGTGCATGGGAGTCGCTGCTGCCGTCCTCCATGCTCATGGCAAGATACTGGCCATCCGGCGAGAGCCGCGGCATCGACAGCTGCACGTGTTTCGCGAAGTCTTCCACCGGGATCAGATCAGCCGAGGTTGCGGCCATCGGTAACATCAGGCATGCGACCGACAGCGCGGTCCACACGATACGATTCGACATTGAGTTTTCCCCTGACACGCTCCGTGTGGTGAGTCGGGTCGCCTGGAGCGCAGCGACCTGACAGATCCGGACTTTCCCATCTGCGACCGCTCTTGCGGCGTTGTCTTCGCAGAGGCAGCGTCTGGCAAGGATTCTAGCCTGTGCCGCTGCGGTATCGAAAGCGCAGCGGATCATCCGTTCGGCCAGCCAGCTACACTTGGCTTTTCCCATCAGCGCAGTCGCCATGTCCCAACCGTTCGTCGTCGATATCGATCCCGTGGCTTTCGGGCTGGGTCCGGTCCAGGTGCATTGGTATGGACTGATGTATCTGCTCGGGTTTTTCTTCGTGGCGGTGCTTGGCGAATACCGGCGCAGGCAGGGACGTTTGCCGGTCAGCCGGGAAGCGCTGGGCGACCTGCTTTTCTACGGCATGATGGGCGTGATCATCGGTGGCCGCGTCTGGTACATGCTGTTCTATTACGACGGCGGCATTCGCTGGATCTGGGCCCAGCCGCTGGCCTTGTTCAAGGTGTGGGACGGCGGCATGAGTTTCCATGGCGGACTGCTCGGTGTCCTTGCCGCAGCGCTGTGGTGGTCGCGCAGGCACCGGCTGCATTTCTTCGACACGATGGATTTCGTGGCGCCGCTGGTTCCCATCGGCCTGGGCCTGGGCCGGCTCGGCAACTTCATCAATGGCGAGCTGTGGGGAAAGCCGACCTCGGCTGCCTGGGCGGTGATCTTTCCGCATGCGCATGCCGACGATGTGGCATATGCCGGCAGCCACCCTGCGCTGTTGCAGGCATTGCAGCAATTCGGTGGGCTGCCGCGGCATCCGTCCGAGTTGTACGAGCTGTCGCTGGAAGGAGTGGCGATGTTCGTCGTGCTGTGGCTGGTGTCCATGAAACCGCGTCCGCGTTATCTGGTCAGCGGCTTGTTCGCATTGATGTACGGCTGCTTCCGGTTCGCGGTGGAGTTCGTACGCGTGCCCGACCCGCAGCTCGGCTATCTGTATGGTACGTCGTGGGTGACGATGGGTCAGATGCAGTCGCTGCCGCTGATAGTGGTTGGTGTGTGGCTGCTGGCCTTGTCGCGGCACGCGCCGACATTGCGCCTGTATACGGTCGCGTTGCCGGATAAAGGCACGGATAAGGAGTAGGGCATGCGCGCTTACCTCGACTTGCTGCGCCACGTGTTGGAAAACGGCCACCAGAAAAGCGATCGCACCGGCACCGGCACGCGCAGCGTGTTCGGCTGGCAGATGCGTTTCGATCTGAGCGAAGGGTTTCCGCTGGTCACGACCAAGAAGCTGCATCTGAAGTCGATCGTACACGAACTGATCTGGTTCCTGAGCGGCGACACCAACATCGGCTACCTGAAAGAAAACGGCGTGCGCATCTGGGACGAATGGGCCGACCCCGAGGGCAACCTCGGTCCGGTGTACGGACAGCAATGGCGCGCCTGGCCGAAAGCCGATGGCGGCGTCATCGACCAGATCGCCTGGGTGATCGGCGAGATCAAGCGCAATCCCGATTCGCGCCGGCTGATCGTCAGCACCTGGAATGTCGGCGAGCTGCCGAAGATGGCGCTGATGCCGTGCCATACACTGTTCCAGTTCTACGTGGCCGACGGCAAGCTCAGCTGCCAGCTCTACCAGCGCTCCGGCGACATTTTCCTCGGCGTGCCCTTCAACATCGCCAGCTATGCCTTGCTCACGCACATGGTGGCGCAGGTCTGCGGCTTGGGCGTGGGCGATTTCGTGCACACGCTGGGCGATGCGCACCTGTACAACAATCATGTCGAACAAGCGCAGCTGCAATTGACCCGCGCGCCGCAGCCATTGCCGATGCTTCGGCTCAATCCGGAGGTGAAATCGATGTTCGATTTCCGCTACGGGGATATCGCTTTCGAGGGCTATGAACCTTTCCCGGCCATCAAGGCCCCGGTTGCGGTCTAGCGCCTGCGCAAAGATGGACTACGTGCTCGGATTGCTCTGCCTTTCGCAGGAAATTGAGGATGCGAGGGGCCTGCCAGTGATGCCCGAACACGCCGCGTAGACCGCGAAACTGCCGCATCCTGCTAATATTCGATGCGATAGGCGGCGCCAATCGACGGATGCGGCCGCTCCACCACCATGCTTTTTCTGGGATTTACATGGCCATTTCGTTGATTGCCGCGCTCGATGAAAATTTCGCCATTGGCCGCAAGGGCCAGTTGCCGTGGCATTTGCCGGACGATTTGCGCTGGTTCAAGCAGTTGACCACCGGCAAGAACGTGGTGATGGGTTACAACACCGCCGTGTCGATCGGGCGGGCGCTGCCCGATCGCGTCAATCTGGTGCTGTCGCGCCGGCATGACGCGCCGTTTCCCGGCCAGACCACCGTGCGCTCGATCGAAGAGGCCCAGGCGCGATGCGGCGATACGGGATTGATGATCATTGGCGGCGGCCAGATTTTTTCCGAAGCCTTGCAGCGCGCCCGGCGCATGTACCTGACTTGGGTAAGCGCGGCGATCGATGGCGCCGACACGTTCTTCCCCGGCGTGCACTTCAGCGACTGGACCGAGGTCTCCCGCGTGCATCACAAGGCCGATGCCGAGCACGCCTATGATTTCGACATGGTCGAGTACCTGCGCAACAGTTGATGCATCCGCTAGAAAGGCAGGGAACGGCGATCATGCATGTCATGGCCGGTGTGATGCTCGACGCCGATGGCCGCGTGTTGATCGCGCAGCGCCTTCCCGGCAAACACCTGGCCGGGTCGTGGGAGTTTCCGGGCGGCAAGCGCGAACCCGGCGAATCGCCGCTGGACGCATTGACGCGCGAGCTGCGTGAAGAGCTGGGTATCGAGGTGTTGCATGCCGAACCGCTAATACAGGTGCCATGGCGTTACGGCGAGCGAGAACTGCTGCTCGACGCATGGCAAATCCGTCGATGGCAGGGTTCGCCGCAATCGATGGAAGGGCAGGCGCTGGAATGGATTCAGGCCGCGCAGGTCGATCCGGCCATCCTGGCGCCCGCTGATCGTTCGATCCTGCAAACGCTGTTGTCGGTCGTGCCCCAGCTATCGGCCTGACGACAGCTCAAGACCGAACGACATTCTTCGCCAGCTCCAGATAGCGACGATGCAGCCGGATCACCGCATCGTCCAGAGCGGCTTCATCGCCATTGTTCTCGATCACGTCATCGGCGAGCGCGAGGCGTTCCGCGCGGTTGGCCTGGTTGGCAAGCATGCGCCGGGCCAGTGCTTCATCGATATGGTCGCGGCGCATCAGCCGCTCGACCTGGGTCGATTCAGTTGCATCGACCAGCAATATACGATCGGCCCAGCGATAGTGCGCGATGTTCTCGGCGAGCAATGGGATCGCCAGCAGACAGTAGGGCGCATGTTCCGCCTGTGTGCGATCGTGCAACCACTGGCGTACCAGTGGATGAATGATCGCTTCCAGTTGCTTTCGCGCATGCGGGTCCGCAAACACGCGCTGGCGCATGGCGGGCCGGTTCAATCGGCCGGCATCGTCCAGCGCCCCGGTGCCGAATGCCGAGACGATCGCCGCCAATCCAGCAGTACCCGGTTCCACCACTTCGCGGGCGGCTATGTCTGCGTCATGCACCGGCACGCCCAATGCCTCGAAGCGTCGAGTCACGGCGGTCTTGCCGGCGGCGATGCCACCGGTCAGCGCCACGATCATGGCGGCGGGGCGATCGCTCATCGCAGGCCGGTCAGTTGCATGTAGCCCTGCAGCAGCACCGGCCCGGTCACAAACCAGACCCAACCCGCCGCGGCGATGAAGGGGCCGAAAGGTATCGGTATCTCGCGCCGATGCTTGCGCAACGCGATCAGCAGGCCGCCGACCAGGGCGCCGATCAGCGACGACAGCAGGATCATCGGCAGCAGCGCCACCGGCCCCATCCATGCGCCCAATGCCGCCAGCAGCTTGAAATCGCCGTGGCCCATGCCCTCCTTGCCGGTGAGCAACTTGAACAGCCAGTACACGCTCCACAGACTGAGATAGCCGATCGCTGCGCCGATGATCGCTGACGGCGCGGCGACGAACATCGGCAGCAGTGCCAGCAGCAGGCCCAGCCACAACAACGGCAGGGTCAGTTGGTCTGGCAATAACTGTGTGCGGAAGTCGATGCCCGCCAGGGCGATCAGGGTCCAGGTGAAAACGAGGCCGGCCAGCGCCGGCCAGTCTGGCCCGAACCGCCACACGATCACTGCACTGAGTACGCCGCTGAGCAATTCGACCAGCGGATACTGGATCGATATCCGCGCCTGGCAATAGCGGCAGCGCCCACGCAGCAACAGCCAGCCGAATAGCGGAATGTTGTCCAGCGCCGACAATGGATGTTTGCACTGTGGGCAATGCGACGGTTCGCGCACGATGCCGGGGGGCAACGGTGTGTCGTCCGTTTCCATTTCCAGGACGTCACGCGCTTCCTGTCGCCATGCGGCCGCCATGCGTTCGGGCAATCGCAATATCACCACGTTGAGAAAGCTGCCCACCAGCAGGCCGAGCACGCCGGCAAGGACGATCCACGCGATCAGTGGCATGTCGGGCATGACGGAATCCTGGGCAAAGAAAACGCCGCATTATCGCCGGATCGCGGCAACAACTGCGGCGCCTTCGGAATGAAACGTTCTAGACCGTGCCGGCGATCTTGAAGATGGGCAGATACAACGCTACCACCATACCGCCGACTAGCGTGCCGAGCACCACCATGATGATCGGTTCGAGCAGGGTGGACAGGGTATCGACGGCATTGTTGACTTCTTCTTCATAGAACTCGGCCACTTTGAACAGCATGTTGTCCAGCGCACCGGACTCTTCGCCGATGGCGGTCATCTGCACCACCATGTTGGGGAACAGGCCCGTCTGCTTCATCGCCAGCTGCAACTGGTGACCGACGGCGATGTCTTCGCGCATCTGCTTCACCGCGTCACCATATACCACGCTGCCAGTGGCTCCAGCGACAGCATCCAGCGCTTCGACCAGCGGGACGCCGGCACGAAATGTCACGCCGAGGGTGCGTGCGAAGCGAGCGATTGCCGAGTTGCGCACGATGTTGCCCATCACAGGCATCTTCAACGACATTCGGTCTAGGAAGTGAGCGAACTTCAGTGAGCGCTTCTTCGCGAAGATCAATGCGGCAATGCCGCCGCCGAGGATGCCGATCACCAGCCACCAGTAGCTCTGCATGAATTCCGATGCAGAGACCAGAACCTGAGTCGGCGCAGGTAGTTCCGCGCCTGCGTCTTGAAACGTCTTTGCGAATACAGGAACCACGAACAACAACATGATCATGCAGACGAGAAAGACCACCGCAAGCACCATCATCGGGTAGAACAGTGCCTTCTTGATCTTCTTCTTGATCCCTTCCGTACGCTCCTTGTAGGTCGCGACGGTGTCGAGCACGGTATCGAGTACGCCTGAGGTTTCGCCTGCGTGCACCAGGTTGCAATAAAGTTCGTCGAACTGTACTGGGTAAAGGCGCAACGCCTCGTGCAGGGCTGCGCCGCCTTCGATACTCTGCTTTACATCATTCAAGATGTTCTTGAAGCGGATGTTTTTCTGGCCATCTGCGATGATGTCGAACGACTGCACCATCGGTACGCCGGACGCCATCATGGTGGCGATCTGGCGACTGAAGATCGCCACGTCTCCCGGTTTGACGGTGCTGCCGGAGGAGCCGAACAGCGGCTTGGAGCGTTCCCGCACCGTCTGCGGGCTCATGCCCTGGCGGCGCAGCTCTGCTTTCACTAGTGAAGCATTCTTCGCCGGCATGTCGCCTTTCATGCGCTTGCCGCGCTTGTCCAGGGCCACCCACTCATACGTGGTGACCTTGCTGACTTCGGCACGCTTGGCGCCGCGCTCGCGGGCCTCGCGCGCCTTGTTTGCGTTTGCGGCAGCCGTAGCCATTCGCATCTTCCCCCTGAATTACCAGCCAAGAGCCGCCTTAAACGAGCGGCCAACAACTACTTTGTACAGCTTATGCCATTTTTTAAAGCAAAACCGTGGCGCTACACGCAAGTTCGCCGCTTCGTGGCCGTCTGACTCTGCCCTAGTCCTTTGTAACGCGGTCTATTTCGGTCAAGCTGGTGAGGCCGTTCTTCACCTTGAGCAGGGCCGACGCGCGCAGGTCGTTGACCCCGGCAGCCTTGGCCACCTCGGAGATCTGCAGCGCGTTGCCGCCTTGCAGGATGATCCTCTGGATATCCTCCAGCATTGGCATGACCTGGTAGATGCCCACGCGCCCTTTGTAACCTTCGTTGCAGCTGTCGCACCCGACGGCTTCATAGATGGTCAGGCCGGCATCGATGTCCTTCTGGTTGAAACCAGCCGCCAACAGGATCTTCGGTGCCACTGCCATCGGCTTCTTGCAGTCGTGCAGGCGCCGGGCTAGGCGTTGGGCGATGATCAGCGTGACCGACGAGGTGATGTTGTACGGCGCAATGCCCATGTTCATCAGGCGGGCGATGGTCTGGGCGGCGTCGTTGGTATGCAGCGTGGACAGCACCATGTGACCGGTCTGCGCCGCCTTGATCGCGATCTCGGCGGTTTCCAGGTCGCGGATTTCGCCGACCATGATCACGTCCGGATCCTGGCGCAGGAACGAACGCAGCGCGCTGGCGAAGGTCATGCCGCGCTTCACGTTCTGCTGCACCTGGTTGATGCCTTCGACGCGGATTTCCACCGGATCTTCCACCGTCGAGATGTTGCGCTCGGCGGTGTTCAGCATGTTCAGGCCGGTATACAGCGACACCGTCTTGCCGGAGCCGGTCGGGCCGGTGACCAGCACCATGCCGTAAGGCTTGTGGATGGCATCGATGTAGAGCTTCTGCTGGTCGGGCTCGTAGCCCAGCTTCTCGATGCCGATCTTGGCTGACGAGCCATCGAGGATACGCAGCACGATCTTCTCGCCGAACAGCGTCGGCAGGCTGCTTACGCGAAAATCGATCGCGCGTGTCTTCGAAAGGTTGAGCTTGATGCGGCCGTCCTGCGGCACGCGCTTCTCGGCGATGTCCAATTGCGCCATCACCTTGATGCGCGAGGTGATCCGGTTGGCCATCTTCATCGGCGGGCTCGCCACCGCCTTGAGCATGCCGTCCATGCGCAGACGCACGCGGTATTGGGTTTCGAACGGTTCGAAATGGATGTCCGAGGCGCCGCGACGGATCGCGTCGACCAGGATCTTGTTGACGAATTTCACCACCGGCGCGTCGTCGTTGGCGTTGGCATCGATGCCTGTTGTCTCGGCCTCTTCATCGCCGGCTTCCATCATCTCCATGCCGTCCAAATCGCCACCGCCCATGTCGGGCATGACGTCGCGCATGTTGTTGAGCAGCGTCTCGATCGTGCGGAGCAGCGAACCACGCTCCACCAGAATCGGCTCCACCATGCAGTTGGAGTGGAACTTGATTTCGTCCAGCGCATGTGACTGCATCGGATCGGCGATGCCGACAAACAGCCGTTTGCCGCGCCTGAACAGCGGCAACGCCTGATGCTTGCTGATCAATGCCTCACTGATCAACCCCAGCGGGAGAGTGGAAGGGTTGATGGAGGTCACATCCATCATCGGCATGCCGAACTCGGCCGACGCAATCTGAGTCAGCAGCAAGCTGTCGACAAGGTTGTTATCCAGCATCCAGGCCGCCAGCGTCACCTTTTGCTGCCCGCTGTCAGCCATGGCCTTGCGAACGTCGGTCTCCGGCAAGACTCCTTCGGACACCAGGCGGCGCGCCATGCCGGACAGGCCTACCAGCGACGGTTGTTGCAATTGGGATGACATGATCTGGTTGAAACTCCCACTGTATGTTGTTGAATCTACCGCAGTCTGGTGCTCAGGTCATCCTTTAACCTGAGCACCAGAAACGGCGGCGTCATGCATCGCACAAACCCTTGGATTTCTGTTGCCGAGGCGGTGCCGGGCGGCATATCCTGTCCGCTTTCCGCAAGGCACCCCGAATCGCTGCAAGACCCTAGCCAATCAGTCCTGCCGAGCCCGCTTTCCTACACGGGATTCGTTATAGCCATCACAGCGTGGCGTCTTGCCCGGACTTTGGGCAGTTCCTTCACGTTTTTCGCCATCGCCATCGCCATCGGGGGTGATGCCGCCCGGGTAGCCTGGTCTCCGAAAGCCCGACTTGTGCCCTGCTGCGATCGGGTCTTCACGCTATGATCGCCGTTCACTCGGGGAGCCCTCTGTTGAGTCGTCTAAGCATCATCCTGCCCGCCAAGAACGAGGCCCCAGCATTGACGGCGCTGTTGCCGCGGTTGCGCAAAGCCCACCCCGATGCCGAGATCATCGTGGTGGACGACGGCTCTACCGATGAAACCGTCAGTGCGTGCAAGGTCAACGGCATCGTCTGCCTGTCCTCGCCGTACTCGATGGGTAATGGCGCAGCGATCAAACGTGGTGCGCGCGCGGCGACCGGCGATCTTCTGGTGTTCATGGACGGCGACGGCCAGCACGATCCCGCCGACATCGCGCGGCTGCTCGCCAAGCTCGACACGGGCTACGACATGGTGGTCGGCGCCCGCGACTGGAGCAGTCAGGCCGGCGTTGGCCGCGGCGTGGCCAATACCCTCTACAACTGGCTGGCCACCCGTATGACCGGCCACTCAATACTCGATCTCACCTCCGGCTTCCGCGCCGTACGCGCAGAGAAATTCCGTGAATTTCTGCATCTGCTGCCTAACGGTTTTTCCTATCCCACCACCAGCACCATGGCCTTTTTTCGCAGCGCCTATCCGGTGGCCTATGTGCCCATCACTGCTGCGCAGCGCATCGGCAAGAGCCATATCAAGCCGATCCGCGACGGCCTGCGTTTCCTGTTGATCATCTTCAAGATCGCCACGTTGTATTCGCCGCTGAAGCTGTTCGTGCCGGCGAGTGCGGTGTTTTTTCTGCTCGGCTGCGCGAACTACGCCCGCACGTTCATCGAGTACGGACGGCTGACAAACGGAAGCGCACTCATGTGGAGCGCCGGCGTCATCGTATTTCTGATTGGTTTGATCTCCGAGCAGATCACTGCACTAACTTACCGCAGAGATGCGTAATACAGGCGACTTACGTCCACTGGTTCTGCTGGTGACGCGAAACTTTCCGCCGCTGATGGGGGGTATGGAAAAGGTCAACAGTCACCTGCTCGATGCTTTGCAGCCAGACTTTGCTGCCGCACTTTGCGGGCCGACTGGAAGCGGCGAATTTGTTTCCACATCGGTGATCGTCAGACAAAGCCGAGTCAAACCGCTTGCTTTTTTCTTGATCGGCACACTTTGGCGTACGCTTGTATTGGCATGGCGAACCCGGCCGCAGTGGGTGCTGGCAGGAAGCGGTCTGACCGCGCCGATAGCATGGCTCGCCGCACGAACTTCGGGTGCAAAAGCAGGCGTCTACCTGCATGGTCTCGACATTGTTGCACCCAGTCGCGTGTATCAATGGTTTTGGCTTCCCTTCATTCGTCGTTGTGATATGGCGCTGGTCAACAGTGCAAATACCGCACGACTTGGTGAAGAGCGCGGGCTCAGGCATCAAAACATGCGGATGCTGCATCCGGGCACGGACATGCCGACATTGGACCCGAATGCGGCATCTATATTTCGCGATCGTCTTGGCATCGCAGAGCGGCCGCTACTTTTATCAGTGGGCCGATTGACTCAACGCAAAGGACTGGTCGAATTTGTCGAGAGATCACTGCCCATGATTCTTGCAAAACAACCGGATACGTTGCTTGTAGTCATCGGAGATGAAGCGTCTGATGCGCTTCGCACACGCGCAGGGTCGGAGCGCGAACGCATTCTTGCTATAGCTCGTTACGAAGGTATCGAATCAAGCGTACGTTTTCTGGGGCGCTGCGACGAAGCAACTCTCAGTGCTGCCTACCAGGCGGCGAACCTGCATATTTTTCCGGTGCTGGACCTAGTTGACGATGTCGAGGGGTTTGGCATGGTGGCGTTGGAGTCTGCGGCGCACGGTTTGCCCACGGTCGGGTTTGCGGTGGGTGGGGTTCCTGACGCAGTTCAACATGGCCGTACCGGTACGCTGGTCGAATCGGGCAACTACGCTGCTTTGAGCGAGGCAGTGATTGATCAGATCGAACAGGCTAAATCGCCCACCGGCATTGCGACGTGTCGCGCTTTTGCAAGTGACAAGGCGTGGCCGGTTTTTGGCAACAGACTGCGTAATTTTCTGAGCTCTAGCCATGGATAATCGCTATCCCGAAACTTATGGTATGGGGGCAGAAGATAAGGGAGCCTTGCTATCTGGTCGCCTGCCACATGTGGTACTGGATCTTCCATCGCGTCGCCTGAAGGGTTTGAAGATCGAGCGTTTGCTCGGGCTTGCCGGCCGCTCGCAACCGCTGCGCATACTTGAAGTCGGCACTGGCTCAGGAGGCATCGCTCACTATTTCGGCACACACGAATCGTTGGACTGTGAAGTCGACGCGGTAGATGTCCATGACAATCGAATGATCACTGCGGGCTATCGGTTTCATCAGGTGGAAGACACCCGGCTTCCATTTCCGGATGAACATTTCGATGTGGTGCTTACCAATCACGTCATTGAACATGTAGGCAACGAACTGGCACAGCGAGCTCATCTGGCCGAAATTTATCGTGTGCTCCATCCTGCGGGCGTGGGCTATCTCGCAGTACCGAATCGGTGGATGCTGGTCGAGCCGCATTACAAACTCGCTTTTCTCAGCTGGTTGCCGCATGCATGGCGCACGCCGTATCTGCGCCTCGCACAGCGCGGAGAGTGCTACGACTGTGAACCATTGCAGGTCGGACAACTCGAAGAGAGGCTACAAGTCGCAGGATTCGAGTATCGAAACATATGCGTCAATGCGCTACGAGCAACATTTGACATCGAGCGCCCGGATTCTGCCGCAGCCTATGTTCTGCGCCGTATTCCAGATAGAGCATTCTTGCCTTTGCGTCGTGTCATCCCGACATTGATTTATAAATTTTATCGGCCGCAGCAGTCTGTGCTGTCGAATGAGTTGTCGGAATGTCCATCCTGATGGAATGTTCATCGAAATCCAGTTCGAGCAAACCGGATGTAGGCTCGGTCGATCTCTCGGATCTGGCTATTGTCACTGTCACCTATAATCCGGATCTGTGCATTCTCGCCCGACAACTTGATCAGCTTCCAGTTGACTCAGTGAAAATAATAGTCGACAACGCATCACCGACAGATTTGCGCGCCCAACTTCAGCAACTTGGAGTAGCGCATCAGGCGATCGTTTTGCAAAACGATCGAAACGTCGGTCTGGCCGCGGCGTTAAATCAAGGTATGGGTTACGTTCGTCAAGTTCGATCGGACTGTCGTTTGGTCCTTTTGCTTGATCAAGATACAGAGCCGGGTGAGCTCGGCGTGGCGCAACTGGCTGCGGGTTATGTGAGAGCGGAAAGGTTGGCTGGCAAACCCTGCTGCGTTGGCCCAAGACTCATTGATGTTGCCACCGGGCTTGATCACGGCTTCCATCAAATTCGTGGCTTGCGCTGGGTTCGGTCCTTTCCAATCCCCGGCAGCTATAAGCCGATTTCGCTGGACAACCTTAACGGCAGCGGCACGTTGATGCCTCTGACCCTGTTCGATCAACTAGGAGGGCTGGAGGAGGACTTCTTCATTGACCATGTCGACACAGAATGGGCTTTCAGGGTTCTTGCAAATGGCTATTTGCTTTATGGACTCCCCGGCGTGGTATTTCGGCATAGGATGGGGGCACGCAGCCATCGTTTCTGGTTTCTAGGTTGGCGTGTATGGCCTGACCGATCACCTCTGCGCCACTACTATCTATTCCGCAATGCATTCAGATTGATGCGCCGAAGCTATGTGCCGCGTGTCTGGAAAGTCTGGGCGTTGGCAAAACTGACGGTTACATTCTTGGTTCATCTGGTATTTGACCGGCGGCGAACTGCGCAGATCAAAAACATGGTGAGAGGAATTCGAGATATGTGATACCACGTCACTTGTGCAGATGTCATTCGATGCCGAGAAAGTTACGACCGGTATTTAAGGATATTCATATAAAGGGTAAGCCTCAGGCACATTTTTATGAACTCAATTCTAGATAAGCGTACTGATCTTCTACCGAAGATTACGACAATCATCCCGACGTATAGACGACCCGCGCTGCTTCGGCGTGCAGTTCTCAGCGCACTTGCGCAGGAGGGAGCGTCAATACAAGTGTGCGTATACGACAATGCGTCAGGAGATTCCACCGCTGAAGTTGTTTCCGCGTTGGCAGAGTCCGATTCCCGGGTCAGATATTTCTGTCACGAAAAAAATATAGGTGCGTTGGCAAATTTTCAGTATGGATTGGAAAATGTTACGACACCTTTTTATTCTTTTCTCTCAGATGATGATGTGTTGCTTCCAGGGTTTTATGAAGAAGCAGTGAGGGAGCTGGAAGAATTTCCTGACGCCGCTTTTTGGTGCGGAGTTACGCCGTTGATTACAGTCGATGGAACTGTATATAACGCTCGCGTCGCCGATTGGCTGCAAGTAGGGTTGTTCTCCAAGCCAGATGGTTTGTTGCAAATGGTCAAAGGAAGCATGCCATGTTGGACCGGCGCGCTCTTTCGAAAAGTTACAATGGATATGGTCGGTCCTCTTAACGAAAATTTGCAGGGCCCTTCCGATATCGAGTACATGCTTAGGGCGGCAGTGCTTTACCCAATCGTCGTTTCAAAGCATCCGAGTGCATTGTTCTTGCTCAATCCCGAGTCTTTCAGCGAAACCGCTCCTCTGGACTGCTTTTGGCCGGGCTGGAAAAAAATGATAGAGGATATTTCCGGGGCGAAAGAATTGAATGAAAATACGCGGACAGTTGTCAGAGAAAGTATGCGTTTTAATGCTCGTCGTATGCTATTTCGGCGAGGTGCGGCAGCGTTGGCCAAAAAAGGCTATGTCTTCAGTGAAGAAGCTGGGGCTACGCTTTCCAGCGAATTCGGAGACAAGCATCATGCAGAGTTGCTTATCAGGCTAAGCAGAATTTGTTCGAGGTCGCCAGCGGCGCAGTTGCTTTATTCTTACGCATACCGTTTGGCTGAGAAAGTTACGGTGAATAAGCGAATCGCTCTGAAAAGGCGGTATGGTCACTTCTCGCAGTACCTGTAGAAGATTTTCATGGGCTCATTGGATCTTTGCAAATAGTCTCTGCTTTACGATGGACCGCAAGGCCGGTGATGCAATCGCCGTTGCGCACAAAACTACGCCACTTACCAAACTAAGTTGTAGAAATCCATGCAGGTTTCGAGGCAATACTGGAGTTAGCCAACGGCCGAGTGCACCGAACAAGGCCGCGACGGCGAACGGTGGGAATATGTCTTTCGCGTACCACTCGATCATTTCACCGCGCATGAGACGTTTGTGCATTATCGGTATTGCTATGCCAACAAATCCAAGATTGATAATCAGCCACAAACAGGCCGCACCTGTGATTCCGTAGTGTCCGACGGCCCAGACGCAGATGGGGACGCCGATAATCAGACCAACAAGATTTGCGCCAGCCGCAAGCCTCGTCCAACCATGGGCGAGCTGCAGAGCATAGGGCATGTTCATCAACCCATTAAATGCTGTACCGGCGATAAGAAGCGATAGCGGCCATTCCAGTTTCAGCGCTGTCGCAGTGTCGCCTGTCCACAGGTAAAGCACGTCCCGCGCGAACAGCATGAGTACCGTGGCTACGGCTGCCACGATTACAGCGAGACATTGATTGCTCAGATGATAGAGCTCGATCAACGAATCCTCTTCATCAAGGGCTGCCAGCCGACTGTAGCGTGGGTACAGTGCATTGAACATGGGCTGGACCATACGGCCCATGCCAGCAGCAACGCTCATGGCCAAGCTGAAGTAGCCAAGTTCCGCTAACGGAAGCATGGCCGATATCACGATGCGATCAAGCTGGCTCAACATGACCGACAACGCCATGATGGCGATTAAGCCGCCGGCGAAGCGTCCAGCAGAGCGAAGTTCGGCTGCATGGAAAATTGCTCGCCGCTGTGGATCAGCAGGCAATACGCGCCATAGAACAATGGCGGAAAGCAGCGATTGGCAAGCACCCATGGCGGCGTACCACCACATGAAAGCGTCTATGCTGGGAGAAATCCAACAAAGCACTGCGAGCACACCTGCACCTCGAAGTGTGGCGAAACCAGCATTAATCAGATTCAACACCGGCTGTTGCTCGAGACCGGATAAACCATTGGCGTAAAAGCTACTCGGCCACTGCAAAGCTACTGCGAGACCCATGATTGCGATGGCGTGCGCCATCTTCGCGCGACTAAGGTGGTCGGGATGTAGCCAGTGATTCGCCAGTGGACCACTGGCGAGCCAGACTGCGAGAGCGATCATCAGGGCGATTGGCCAGACCAGCCATTCGAAAGTGCGCACTAGATCGCCTAGCGTGTGAACAACCTGGCTGTCATGCACGCGCCTCGCCAATTCCCGGTTCAGCACGCCACCCATGCCCAAGTCAAACAGCATCGACAACGCCTGAATGCTCAGCATCAGTCCTACCAGACCGAACGCTTCAATGCCGAGAATCTTTATATATAGGGGAATGAATACGACCCCCATCAAGGCCATCCAAATCTGGCCGGCATAGTTAGCCAGAATATTTGTCCGTAGTGCTGGCATTGATGGAGTTAGACGCGCCGTAGGTAGCCGTCCGGGGCTACGGTGATGAGCAATTTGCTTTCCAGTGCATGGTCTAGCTCGAAAGTCAGTGGGCCACCATCCACGGCCTTGCGGCCATCGTCATTCAGCAGGCGCATATATTCCCGCGTGGCCGTTTTCGGGTTATTGCCCTTGCCCCATGGACGATCAGGGAAAAGAGTGTCGGGCAGATCTTCGACCACCGTATCGAACACGATGCAATAGCTATCCGGCGAAGTCAGTGGCGCATAGGCTTCGAGCTCGGCCAGCACATGATCGTGCGTATGGTTGGAGTCCAGAATCACCATGATGCGCCGATGCGCTTTTGCAATCTGATGCACCTGCGTAATGACATCCGCTGCGATCGAGGAGCCTTGGATCATGTCGATCCGGTGGGCCATCGGATGCGCCTCGATGGCGGTGCGATTGTGCGCGCGAATGTCGATGTCTATGCCGAGCACGCGGCGTTGGGTGGCCTGGGGATCGAGCACTTGACCGCTCTCGACCGCATCGCAATAGTCGAGCAAAGCCAGCATCGACGCGCTGAGGATCAGCGAGCCACCATGGGCGATGCCCGTCTCGATGATGAGGTCTGGTCTGACCTGCCAGACCAGTTCTTGAATTGCCACCATGTCCTGAGGCACTTGAATGATCGGCCGACCCAGCCAGCGGAAATTGTAGACATAGCGGAGCATGGTGATGTCTGTCATCCAGTCGATGGACTTTCGATGGATGTCGTCGTTCATCGCAAGCCGACGGATGTTTTCAATGACCTCGGCACCGAATTTCTCATTAGGGTCCACTAATAATTTCCTTCCAAGAGATTGTTTCGGAGCAAATGTATTTTGTTCCGTCGCGGCCGCAGTTGGCGACTAAGTCAAGCCCGGAAACGTAAGGGGTGAAATTTCCGTGCACTTGTGGGTATGACATCTTTCGGTAGTTCATATATTCCACATTGATTCCGTTCGATTCGAACAGTTCGTGGTCGAGATAGTTTTGAGCGCCTTGCCCGGTGACATAGATCGAAGCGTGCAATTTTCTACAGATCTCTAGTAGTCGCTCGCTGCTTCGGCCAGGAGTGTCAAGTGATGATGAGGTGACGAAGTGCCTACCATGGTCAATGTCGAAGTATCGAGCCAAAGAGAGGATGGAATTACGCGACACATCGCCCAAGCTAGTCACATGGGCTGAATGCGCTTCATCGAAGACATCCATCATATCTTTGAAGTAAGGCGTTGAACGGTAGCATTGTGTGAGCATGTTTCGATGTTCTTCTCGCCAATCCCGTGAGCTGTCCACTAAAACTTGGTCGATGTTGGTCTCGCGGCCGTGCGCTCTGATGGGAACCGTAAGCCAGTGAGATCCCCTCGAAGATTTGACCTGTACCCGGTTGTAGAAGCCGCGGGTGAACTGCACGTCGTCATAGTGCACGAAGACGTCGGCTAATCTGATCTGTTCCAGCAAACCTACCCACGGGAAGTACATTGATTGCGAAATGACAATTTTCATTTCAAGCTTCCGGATTGGGGATTGCTATGCAGCCAAGATTCTTCTGGAATCGTAAGAACGCCTCACATAGCTCGCGAGAAAGAGGAGGCGTTGTGGATGGAGATGTTCCAGTCGCCATCATTTCGCACCAGCGCAGAGTGAGCCAAGTCTTCTGCACGAAGCTGATGCGTTCTGCGCGCTCAAGTGTGCAAGATGCAGCGATAGTGGTTGTCGTCTGCAGCACGATAGGACCAGTATCCATACCATAGTCCACGCGGTGTAAGGTGGCGCCGATATTGTCTATACCTGCGTAAAGCGCCTTCCGAACTGCGCCCAACCCTGGGAAAGCTGGTAGGAGGGAAGGATGGATATTGTAGGTTTCTATGCGGCCGATTAGCGGTGAGTCGACCCTCCGAGTATAGAAAAGGAGAACCCCACGCACGCCCTCTTGGTTGAAGAAGGATAGAGCCTTTTCTGAAAAGACTCTTGAGTTCTCATACTCTATTTGGATCGTTGCGACAGCATGGGTTTTAGCCCAAGTGGATATCCCGCATTCCCTATCTGTCAGGACGCACCATGATTGACCTTGTCCGATCATTGCAAGGCATTCCGCCGCAGCGGCCAATGCGGAGCCGCCACTAGACCCAATGATGCCGAGGCGATGGGGTGATGACATTTTTGCTTTTATTTTCTGTCGAGAAATGAGCGCACGACGGCGACGATGCGTTCCAAGTCGACTTCTGTCATGTCGTGGTAGCTTGGCAGGTTCAGTGCGCGTCTCGAAAGAGAGTGACTAATCATGTGCGGGCGATTAGGTTTGAACAGGCCCAAGGATGATAGTGGCCAGAAAAACACTCGGCCATCGATGTTTTCAGCCTTAAATGCAGCCAGTAGTTCTTCGCGATCGAACGGCACATCGCTGTCGACAACAATGGTAGGCATCCAGTATCCGTTGTTGGTTCCGATAGGTTCGGGATTCATGCGCAAGGGTAGTCCTCGCAGTGCTTCTCGGTAGTACTCAAAAACTCTGCGCTTGCCTGCTATCAGCTCATTGATGCGTTCCATCTGCCCGTAACCGACAGCTGCCTGCAGGTTCGACATCTTGTACTTGAAGCCAATGGTCTCGGGCCAGAACTGCCGCGTTTCGCCGCATGCCCGCCCGTGGTTGGACAAAGTCAGTGCGCGTTCGTACAACGCATCGTCGTTGGTGACGAAGATGCCACCTTCACCAGTGGTCACGGTCTTCGTGCCGTGGAAGGAGAACGCGCCGAAGACGCCCATGGAGCCGGCGCGATGTCCATGCCAGACTGAGCCTATCGCCTCCGCGGCATCCTCGATCACCGGAATGCCGTGACGCTTGCCTGTTTCGCGCAGTGCATCGAGCTCGCACAGGTTGCCGTAAAGATGCACCGCGAGGATGGCTTTGGTTTTTGACGTGATCGCGGCCTCCACGGCTACCGGATCAAGGCACCAAGTGTCGGCCAGCACGTCGACCAGTATGGGCGTAGCGCCGAGATGGACGATGGGTGCCACCGAGGCAATCCAATTGATATCGCCGAGTATGACTTCGTCACTCTGGCCAATGCCCAGCGCGGCCATGCCGATGTGCAATGCTCCAGTGGCACTGGATGTCGCGATGGCATATTTGACCCCTAGATGCTCACGAAACATTGCCTCAAAGCGATGAATGTAATCATAGCAGTGCTCGCCCCAGCCATTGGCTGCAGCATCAGTGGCGTAATCGATTTCTTTTTGGGTAATCGACGGTTTGGTATAGAAGATGCGTGATTTGGTATCTGTGTTCATAGGGTCGTCAGTTGCGGCACGGCGACCACGAATCGGCCGCCCCATTCAGCAATGTAGCTGAGTTGGGCAGTGATTTCCTCGCGCAGATTCCATGGCAGGATCAGCACGAAATCGGGTCGATCCTCACGCAGTCGCGTTTCGGCGACCACCGGGATCCGTGAGCCGGGCAGCCAGTGGCCCTGCTTGTACGGTGATGCATCGACCACGTAGGGCAGCAGGTCTGGTCGTACGCCGGCATAGTTCAGAAGTGTGTTGCCCTTGGCCGCGGCGCCGTAGCCGACGACCTTGCGCTCGGCGAGCCGCTGTTCCAGTAGAAAAGCCAGGCACTCGTTCTTGACGGCATCCGCCTTTGCCTGGAAACCCTTGTAGTAAGCGGCGTCCTGCATGCCCGCGGTGGACTCAAGCGCAAGCAGCGCTTTGACATCCTCTGTCTGGGCATGTCGGCCTTGTACATGCGAGGCCCATACGCGCAGCGAACCACCGTGGGTCGGCAACTGCTCGACATGCCACACGCGCAAACCGTGTGCAGCGAAAATCTGCTTGACCGTGTGAAGCGAGAAATATGAAAAATGTTCGTGGTAGATCGTGTCGAATTGATTGCGGGCCACAAGTTGCATCAAGTGCGGAAATTCAACGGTGATGGTTCCCTCAGGGGCAAGTGCAATCGCCATGGCGGCAACGAAGTCGTTGATGTCGGGCACGTGCGCCAGGACGTTGTTGGCGACGATCAGGTCGGCGGCTTTTCGATCTCTGACGAAGGCGCTTGCCACGCTGCGACCAAAAAAACGTTCCAGCGTCTCGATACCTTTCTGTCGCGCGATTTTTGCCGTGCCGCTGGTGGGCTCTATACCGACGCAAGGAATAGCGCGAGCGGCGACGTACTGCAAGAGGTAGCCATCATTGGACGCAATTTCCATTACCAGACTGTCATGGCCCAGGCCGAGCTGATTGACGGCGGATTCCACATAGCGTTCAGCGTGGGCAAGCCAGGAGCTGGAAAACGAGGAGTAATAAACGTAGTCGGGAGAGAACAACTCACTATGGGATTGCACCTCGTCCACCTGTACCAGACGACAGTTGTCGCAACTGAACAGCTTCAACGGAAACCAACTTTCCGGAGCATCGATAGTTTGCTCGGTAAGAAACGCGTTCGAGGGTGGTGCGCTGCCAAGGTCTAGAAATACGCTGGTAAGCGGCGTAGCGCAAAAACGACATTTCATATAGAGACTCCAACGAAGTGCTTGTCGATCAACGTCGCCTGGCGATCCTTTTCGGATAGGCGCGTGATCGGTAATGGCCATGCGATGTTCAACGCCGGGTCGTCGTGGCGGAGTCCCGCTTCAAGGCTACGGTTCCATGCAGCGGTGTGAAAGTACAACAGTTGTGCATCATCAGTGAGTGCCTGAAACCCGTGTGCGAAGCCCTCGGGTATGAAGAATTGCGCGGCCCCATCCTCATTCAATTCCACACCGTGCCAATGTAGAAAGGTGGCGGAATCTTTACGCAGGTCAACCGCCACATCAAAGACACGCCCGCGCAGACAACGGATCAGTTTGGCTTCGGTGACTGGTGGATACTGATAGTGCATTCCCCGCACTGTTCCGGTGTGGAATGTGGTGGAGAGATTTATTTGAGTCCAGTGCAAGTCAGCACGTATGAAAGCGAATTCTTCCTCGCAGAACAACCTGCTGAAACGGCCACGCCCGTCCTGCGCCGCTGAAGTCTCGACCAGCATCAGGCCGGATAGTGGTGTGGAATGGAATTTCATGCTGCCCAGCCTTGGCCGGCGGCGTACGCAGCGGCAACGTAGTCGTGCAAGTCGTCGCGACTGCATACTAGGCCATGTTCGTAGTAAGCACGATACCAGTGGCTGGTGCGTCGCAAGGTCTCGTCGGCGTTCCATACGGGGCGCCATCCAAGTGTTTTTGCGGCTTTGGAGCAGTCCAGCCGTAACACGTTGGCTTCGTGTGGCTGCAGAGCCGAATCGTGTTCACTGACTAGTCCAGGCCAGTGCTCCTGCATCTTCGTGACCAGTGCCTGCACAGGCAAATTTGCGTCCGTAGAAGGCCCGAAATTCCAGGCGCCTTCCACGTCGGCTCCGGAGAGAAGTGCTTCCGCCAGCCGCAGATAACCAGAGAGTGGCTCCAGGAGGTGTTGCCATGGGCGGATGGCATCAGGGTTGCGGATCGAAAGCACTTTGCCGGTCGAGGCGGCGCGTACCAGATCGGGCACCAGACGATCTTCCGACCAGTCTCCACCGCCAATCACGTTGCCAGCTCGTGCTGTTGCCACTAGGGGGCCCGAATCAGCAAAGAAACTCTTTCGATAGCACTGCGTAACCAACTCGGCACACGCTTTGGATGTGCTGTATGGATCGTGTCCTCCGAGCGAATGATCTTCCGGGTAACCGGCGTCGGTGGGCTGGTCCAGATACACCTTGTCCGTTGTCGCGTTCACTAGCACGCGCACCGAAGCGGTAACGCGCACTGCTTCGAGCAAATTCACAAGGCCGATGATATTGGTGTCGAACGTGGTCACGGGATCGCGATAACTGCGTCGAACCAAAGGCTGCGCCGCCAAGTGAAAAATCACCTCGGGTTGAATTTCATTCAACGCTTTCAGCAATGCGTCGCTGTCGCGTATGTCCACGCGCGTATCACGCACATCGCTGAGGTCGAGCAGATTCCAATGTGAGAGTTCAGCATCGGGGTCCAGCGCCAGACCGGAAACTTGCGCACCCATTGCCTTCAACCAGAGACAGAGCCATGAGCCCTTGAATCCGGTGTGTCCGGTCACCAGAATTCGGCGACCGTCATAAGTGCCACCAAACAGATTTTTCAAGACCAGGTTTTCCACGGGGCATGGCCGCTCTGCCAAAGCTCTTCAAGCTTGATTTTGTCGCGCAAGGTATCCATCGGTTGCCAGAAGCCTTCATGCATATACGCGGAAATCTGACCGTCGCGGGCCAGTTCTTCCAGCGGATCACGTTCCCAGATCGTGGTGTCGTCTTTGATGTAATCGAGAACTTTCGGCTCCAGAATGAAAAAGCCGCCATTGATCCACGAGCCGTCACCCGAAGGTTTTTCTTCGAAACGCGTGATCCGGTTGTCATCGATATTGATGGCGCCGAAGCGACCGGGAGGTTGCACGGCGCACATAGTGGCCAGGCATTCTCTGGTCCGATGAAACGCCAGTTGTGCCGTGACATCGACATTTGCCAGCCCGTCACCATAGGTAAAACAAAAAGTGTCGCCGCCCAGATATTTTTCCACGCGCTTCAGTCGCCCACCGGTCTGGGTTTGATCTCCGGTATCCACCAACGTCACTCGCCATGGCTCGGCATGTTGGTGGTGTACTTCCATGCGATTGTTCGCGAGATCAAACGTGACGTCGGAAGTGTGCAGGAAATAGTTGGCGAAATACTCTTTCACCATGTAGCCCTTGTAACCCAGGCAGATGATGAAGTCATTGATGCCGTGCTGCGAATAGATTTTCAGAATGTGCCACAGCACTGGCTTGCCGCCCACATCGATCATGGGCTTCGGTCGAACACTGGTTTCCTCGCTAATTCGTGTGCCCAAGCCTCCAGCAAGAATGACAGCTTTCATGGCGCCTCTTTGGCAAGATGAATCGAAGGAAAGGGCAAACAATAGATCAAGCCCGATGTTGTCAAAATGGGTTACCGCATACCTGGCAAAGTAGACAGTTGATCCAAACTTTCGTCTAGTCTTCCACCGAAGTTCAAAGTACTCAGTTGCTTGAGTGCTTGAGTAGCTTCGGTTCTATTTCCCTGAGCGGCAAGCATTCGAATAAGTGTTATTCGATAAGCTGGCTCATATGGATTGGATTTGACGGCTTTTTGAATCATCCGCAGCCCCAAGGAGTGATCTCCGGCAACATTCCAAGCATAGTCGGCGTATGTGGCTTCCAGGCGGGCGCTGGGTGTGGAATGCCGCAACGCTGCAGAAAACGTTTCCATCATCCGGCCTTTCGGAAGGTCGCAATCATTTTCGTGAGCGCACGTGGTGAGGGCGCTTAGCGAACTCTCGTCTTGAACTCCAGGCTTATAACGTCCCAATTTGCTGATCATGCTATCCCACCATGAGTCCTTCAGCGGCAGATGCATGCGCGAATTCATGAAGATCAGCGCCTGCTCGGGGAGGATCGACGATTCGGGCAGCGATGCCGATTTTTCCAGCGGCGCATACGCCAGCGATGTGAACGGCGACGCCGGGTCGTAGTGCGAATAGATGATGTAGGTGCGCCCCAATTCGTACTGGGCACGCGGCGATTCGGGTGCGCGCGAAGCCAGTTCTTCCGCGAGTCGCATTGGACTGCCCCAAGCGTAGGCAGTGAAGGCGGTGAACGAGGCCCAGTAGATCAGCAGACCAGTCAGAAGCAGATAGCGCAATGGGGCGAAAGGCCGGCTACGCGACGCACACAATAGCGGCACCACGGCCAGCATCAATCCAAAGCTGGCGAAGTAGTTGCGGTGCTCGTAGATCAGTTCCAATGGCAGTACGGTGCCGGTGAGCAGATGGCAGGCAAGGAACAGCGCCATGCCAAGCGACACCAGCGGGAAACGCGGGCGTAGCCGAATCGCCAGGACGATCAGCGCAGCCAATATTACGATGCTGGCCAATGTGCTCCAGGGAGCAAGCAACCCGATCGATATGTGGAAATCGTCGTGATAGAACGACAGCGCCCCCGGCGTTGGCAACAACGTCCACGTGATGTAATCGACAACGATGCGCGCCTCGCTGAGCAATCGCGTGCCGAGGGTGAAATCGCGCGTCGCCCATGATTCAGGTTTCAACAGGCTGGGTACCAGCCATGCCATGCCGAGGATCATGGGCAATGCTAGCATCAGAGTGAACAGGGCGACGATGCGGAAATCCGTTCGGGGGCTTGCTGCTTGTTCCATTGCAACTGCGACTTGCTGCTTGCGAAAGCGGAATAGCGCCCACTCGATAAGCAGTGCATACAGTGGCAGCATCACGGCAGTTTCTTTTGCCAACGAGCCGATGCCAGTACAGAGAATAATGCTGGCGAGGCACAGCATGAAGCCGCGGGTGTTGAGGGAAGAGCGACCCCACCCCAACCCTTCCCTGCCAGCAGGGGAGGGGGCCGTGTCATCGTCGTAGGCTGGTGCCAGCATGCGCTGGCGTCCCGCCATGTAGCCGATCAGTCCTAGCAGCACGAACAAATTGGCCATGCTTTCCATGCGCTGCACGACGTACAACACGCCGGTGAGATTGATCGGCAACAGCATCCAGCCGGCGGCGATCAGCGCGGCGACAATGGGTGCTCGGCGGCGTTGTCCGGTAGGAGTGCACCCTGTGCGCGAAAGCTTTTCGGCAATATGTAAACAAGAGTCTTCGCGCACAGGGTGCGCTCCTACATCAGCCGAGCGCAGCAGGCCTCTCGCCAGAACAAACACCAGTAGCCCATTCAACAGATGGATGACCAGGTTGGTCAGCTTCATCGCGTAAGGATCAAGCCCGCTGGCAAGGTAGTTGGCAGCGAAGCTGAGGGAGGCAAGTGGGCGCTTGAAGTCACTGGCCGGCGAAGAGAGCGCAGCGCGAACCAGTGAGGAAAATCCGGCGTCAGCCGATTGCACGCCATGGTTGTCGACGATGTTAGGGTAGTCGTCGAACAGCCAGCTACCGTCCAGGCCTGCCCAGTAGATGGCAGCCACCACGAGCAACGCCAGCACGAGCAGGCGATAGCCGGTAAGCCTGCGAAAAAGCGTGTCGATCATTCAACGGCTCGTGGACAGACGAAGCCCACAGTATCCCCGAAAAGACAGACCTTTTTGACCGCGGGCCCGGAGCGTATCGACGGCGCCCCGGGCAGCAACGCATTCAGGAGGAATGCGAAGGCGAGACAGTCGCAGGTGGCGTGGGAGCGGTCGCCGCAGCGGCAGGCGTAACCGGCGTCGTGGATGCCGGTGCCATGGCGGCTGGCGCCATGGCTGCATCGGCGTTGCGGCAATCTGCCGGCGTTGCATCCACGTTGCCCGAGACAACGCTGCAGACCCAGCTGATCGCGGCGTGGTCGTTTCCGTTGCCCTGCACGGGGGTGAGCAGCAACTGGATATCCGGGGCAGCGCCCGTATCCTTCGTGGTCACCGTAATGCGCCCACCATCGGCGATCTCGATATGCGACACATACGGATTTTCGGATGCGCTGGCGTTGTAACCCAGTTCGCTGGCCTTGATGTGCAAGGGTCCGCCGTGCACCGTGGCCGCCTCCATCACCGCGACCTTGGCGGCATCCGCAGCTTTCAGCGCGCTATCCACACGGCCGGCGGTCTGGTGATTGCGCCACCAGGGGTAGGCGACGGCAATGATCACGATCAGGATGACGATCACGACAACGATCGTGGTATTCGACCTGCCTCGTTGCATGTTCATGTGCGGACTCCATTGATCGGTAAGTAACGTCGATGCCGTTACGGTCGGGCGGCTGTATCCAACTGCGGGTCGAACGTCGATGCATTGCAGCGGGGGCGACTTCGCGGATGCCCCGTTAGAGTAGGGCCGGCCATTGTCGATGGATTGTGATGTCGAGCGGATTGCTTGTGGCGCCCGGTTGGAGTGGCTGTTGCGGTCTCTCGCGATTCGAGCGCCTGTGATCAACCGGCAATGCCGCTAGTGCAACACAAAGGCGAACGCTGAAGGACCAGGACGAGTCCCGGCATCTCGAGCAACGCATCGCGTATGGGACCTCGAAAAGCCCTTGAACGCCCGTCATTCCAACGAAGTGGAAATCCAGTGCACCGGATAGTCAATGACTTGAAGTTGCTGGATCCCGTTTTTCGCCGGGATGACGAGCAAAACCGAGTTATTCGAGGTGCCCTGCATCTGCGCCGGATGCTCAGTTATCCGGGTTGGCAGTTCGACGGGGCGTATTTCGTCCCGATGGTGGCGTCGGACTTGCAGGTCCACGAGCCATTCGGATCACGGGTCAGGGTGATTTTTCCGCCGGTCACAAGTGGCGAGGCGTGGTTGCCCAAGGTGACGAAGATCCAGCCGCCGCCTGCGGCGGTCTGCGGCAATTGCAGCTGCGGAACGCCGGTGCCGGCAGGAATGGATGTTCCGTCTTGCGGTTGGTCCAGCAGGATATCCGAGACACCAAGGGAGCTGACGTCGCATTGCCCACGCGAGGAGCCGAGCTGCACCTTGCCGCTGGTGATGCAATCTTCGACCAGTAGTTTCGCCGAGCTGGCCTCATCCATAGCCCGGGTGACTTGCGAGCGAATGACATAGGTCTGGTAGACCGGGATCGCGATGGCGGCCAGGGTCGCGACAATCGCGACGACGATCATCAACTCGATCAAGGTGAAACCGGCTTGCGGACGTTGGCGTGGCATGGTGATTCCCCTGTGAACCGCCCTACAGCAAGCAGGTTCCGTACCACCAGACCACGCGTGACGTGACGCGTTGCGCGTTTCCTTAGCGTGGCTGTTTCCGATCGATACCCTCATCGGCAATGGGCCTCCCGGCTCAGGGCTTCGTCGGTGTCGCGGCAGACTGCTCCGGCAGCTGTGCGGCTTTTTTTTGCAAGGCGAGCAATGCCGTGTCGGTGCGCAGCGCGGGTTGCAGGGTCTGCGCCTTGGCGATCACGGCCAAGGCCTCCTTGCCGCGCTGGTTGTCCACCAGATAGCCGGCCAGTTGGGCGGCAAAGGTCGCCGGGTCTTTCTGCAACGACAATGCCTGCTGCCATTGCTCGATCGCCACGGTCTGGCTGTGCAGGGCGACGCTGGCCAGCTCGGCATATTCGGTGTGCAGGCTGACGCGGCCGGGGTTGCGGGCGATGGCTATTTCATAGGCCCGCCCCAGTTGCCCGGGGTCGATACCTTCGTTGCCTCGAAGGCGCTCCTGTACCAGCCCATTCAATGCAAGATAGGTTTCCGGCCCCATCGTGTTCGTCTGCAATTTCTGTTGCAGGCTGTTCCACCACGGCTGGGTTGCCGCGCCGGGATGGTTGGCTGCCTGAATCAGCAGGGCATCCTCCGGCAGGATGGACGAGCGGGGCAGTTTTGCGGCGCGCTCCAGTTCCTTGATGCCCAGTGAATAGAGCGGCCCATCCGGGTTGTCCCCGGACATGGCCACATAACGCCGGGCTAGGTCGAGGGCCGCGCGCGCCGAGCCGGGGTTGTTCTGGGTCAGCGTGGTAGCCAGCAACAGCGGGCTGCCCCACGTAGCAGCACGCAACAGGGTGAGAAAGCCGAGATTCAATACAAGCACCCCGAACACCAACGCAGGCAACGCGGAGCGTGTTCGCCTGGCCACCAGCCAGAATAGATCGACCACGGCCAGCACCACACCAAGTAGCGCGGGGTAATTGCGATGCTCGAACACCAGCTCCAGCGCAATTGGGCTGCTGGTCAACACATGCGCCATGAAAAACCAGCCGATGCCCAGCGCTAGTAGCGGGCGTCGGCGACGCAGCGTCAGTGCAAGGCCCAGCAGGCCCAGCAAAATCAGTCCGCTCAACAAGGTGGTCGCAGGGTGCAGCAGGCCAGTAGAAATGGTGTAGTTGTCGTAATAGAAATGCAGCGCGCCGGGCAGCGGCAGCACGCTCCAGCCGAGATACATGCACAGCGCGCGCAACTGGGTCAGCTCGCGCTGCCACGCGCTGAAATCGCGCCCGGCATACGCCGCCGCCGTGGCGTAGTGCTGCAGCAGGTAGCCGATGAACATGGCCAGTGCCACCACGCAGCCAGTAATATAAAAGGCTTTCCACATCCGGGTCAGCGCAGGGCGTGCCGCTGCAAAACGCAACACGGTCAACTCGATCAGCAAGGCATAGCCGGGCACCAGCACGGCGGTTTCCTTGGCGTAGTAACCAACAACGGTGAGCACGCCGCAAAGCGCCAGCCACGGCCAGCCGCGACGGCCGTCGATCTGCTGCCGGCGCGCGCGCCAGTACGCCAGCAAGGCCAGCAGTACAAAGGTAAAGCCCATCAATTCCATACGCTGCACCACGTACATCACCGCAGACACCTGCAACGGATGCGTCGCCCAGGCCGCAGCGATCGCTAGTGCCCAGTAGCCGATGCGGCGCCGATGGCGCTCGGCGTCGTCGCCGTTTTGCGCTGGCCAGCCGGCCAGCAGCAGTCGCTTGCTCAGCGCCAGCACCAGCAGTGTATTCAACAGGTGGATGGCCAAGTTGGTGGCCTTGAAGCCCCAGGTGCTGCCGCCCATCGCGTAGTTCAGCGCGTAGCTCATCATGGCGAGTGGACGCTGTACGTTAGCCAGTGACCATGTCCATACGGCATGCCACGCTTGCCAGTGCCAGCCGCTGACGTGGATGACGAGGTTCTCCGCAAAGATGGGGTAGTCGTCGAAGATGAAGCCACCGCGGAGGGCCGGCCAAAAAATGAGTGTCGCGACGACTAGGAGAGCAAGTGCCGTCAATGAAGCAAGCTGGCGACAATTGTCTCGTATGGGAAGCATGGGAGAATCCAAAGTGCGATACGCAAAAAAAACTAAGGGCCGCCGATGGGCGGCCCTTACTCTGCCAATTCTAAAAGTTGAGAACCGATTATGTCTGAGCTTGGCAGCTGACCGGTGCGTATTTGGTGCTATTGGCTGTGCCGAGGTTGCTGGAGCAGGTCCATGAGCCACTGCCATTACGTGTCCAAGTCAGGACCTTGCCGGTAAGGTTCCCATTAGAATGATTACCAAATTGCGAAGTGATGGTCGACGATGTGGTAGCGAGAGAGGCAATAGTCGGCCCTGCGCTGATTAGGTCGGAGGAAGTTGCAGTAGGAGTGCACGCGGGAGCAGTAGCAGTGGCCGCAAGGCCTTGTCCGTTGTTGAGGCAATCTTCGACGACAACTTTCTGGTCACCAGTTTCACCCATTACACGGCTGAACTGCGATTTGATTACATAGGTCTGATATTGCGGGATGGCGATGGCCGCCAAGATCGCGATGATCGCAACCACGATCATCAATTCGATCAGGGTAAAGCCCTTTTGCATGCTCTTCATGGTGGTTCCTCTGTAGTGGTTAACTAACCTTGGGTTATGCCCCCTGAGCCCCAGTTCCGAATCCCCTCCCTAGTGGATTGAACCCCATACTCATTGGCCAGTAACGACCAGGAAGCTCGTGCAGTGTCAAGCAGGTTGCATGCCATGACTGCTGCACGGATATTCCCGCATATGTGCGGTGCAAAGGATTGTGCCCGTGGTCACGAAAGCCCGCAAGGGTAGTGAGGTTGAAACAGCGCGACTTTCAAAATGTGACGAGTGTGGCGCATCGAAACCTGTCAGCTGCGGGCACGTAGTGACGCTTTTGGTCAGTTTGTGATGTTCGTGATGCATGGCGTGATGGCGCTCTGGGCGCATGCGGATGCGTGCTCCAACATCGGTAGCCGTATCAATGACGCTTCGAAAGCGGCACGGAAGAATGGAAATCATCCACGGTGGGTTGCTGGAGTTGTTTGGCAAGGTCGTTCGTGAGCGATTCGATGAAGGCGGTGGTCAGGTGCTGGGAATCGCGGAACACCACCATGCCTTCTGACTCGGCGTGGCAGACGCCGCCCGGGCAAGCAGCGGCATTCATGTCCACGAACGTGACATTGCCGAAATGTTCACCAGCTTGTTGCAACCATTGATAGACGTCGTTGCCGTTTTTTTCGTACGACGATGCGATGCAACTGTTCTGTGGGCGGCGCCATGGCAACCGGCTTCTGGAGGAAAGGCAGTCCGGGCCGTCGAAGGGCAGGTGTGGTGTACCTCGAAGAATGTAGATGTGGCCGGAGGCGGCACTGATGGCATTCAGCACACGGGTCGTGCCTCCGACCCATTGGGTTCGGTCGAAGTCATATCCCGAGGTCGATCCCAGTATGACAATGTCGGGATGCCATGCGGCAACCTCATGCAGTGCATGAGTGCGCCACGAATCGCACTCGGTGTACTGCCGTCCGATTCGAGGGTAGAAGAATGATTGGTCGACCATGGGACATGCCGATTTGGTCAGCACCAGCAAGCGCCAATCCGGTCGATTGAATATTCTGACGACTGCGGGAAACCACTGTGCTCCAATGCTGTCTCCCATGAGAATCGCCGTGTGCTTGGCATCGTGTGGCCCGAAAGCACAGGGTTTCACCTGATCGTTCTGAAACCAGTCGTCGCAGCCCATTGAATAGATGAGTGGTACATCGGAATGGGCCTCTACATAACGTCGTTGCACTGGGTTGTTGGCCCAGGTTGCCGATGCGTTGAACCATTCGAGGCAAAGCATGCTGGTAACCGCCATCAGCATGACCGCGGTGAGTACCGTTTTGCGAGGTACGACAAGCCACCGCTTCTGATGCCGGATGGGCGATTCGACCCATCGATACGATGCGATGGCGAGCATCAACGACAATAGAACCAGCCCTGCACGATAGCTTGCATCGCCGTCTGCAACGACTGTGGCACCGAGCAAAAGCACGGGCCAGTGCCACAGATACCATGAATAGGAAACCCGGCCCACGGCTTGAAAGGGGCGCGATGAAAGCAGGCGCGAAACTCCGGACCGGGTCGTGTGGATACCTGCCACGATGATCGCGCCCGTCCCCAGAGTGGGAAACAAGGCACGCCAGCCAGGATAAGGGCTGTTCGAATCGAGCCAGTATGCGGTGGTTATGATCAATGCCAGTCCGATCCATCCGGCAAGGAAGCTCGTGCGATTGCCGCCCGGTCGTGAGGAGGCGGATAAATCGCTCACTGGCGGTTTGAAATACAGCCACGCCAATGCGCCCGTCGCGAACTGCCATGCCCTCAGCGGCATCATGTAGAAGGCCATTTGCGGGGACGTATACGTCAGTGCGATACACATCAACAGGCTGGCGCCCACAATGGCGAACATCACGGTTTTCAGGCGTCGAATGCTGCGGGTTCTGTCGGTTCCCTTGCCGAAGGTCCAGACCGTCAATGCTGGCCAGACAAGGTAGAACTGCTCCTCGACACCCAACGACCAAGTATGCAGGAACAGATTGCTGGTCGCGCCGGGGCTGAAATAATCGAGCCTGCCGAAGGCGAAATGGATGTTGCTCATCCACACCGAAGCGGTGGCTGCTGCAATGGCCTGTTCGCCTTGCGTGCCTGGCGCCAACAGGATCGTCGCTAGCAGGCAAGTACACAGCACCAGCAACAACAGCGCGGGCAGCAGCCGGCGGAACCGTCGCGCGTAGAAGTTCGCGAAGTTCATGCGCCCCGCTTTTTCGATCTCCTGGAGTATCAGGCCGGTAATCAAATAGCCCGATAGCACGAAGAAAACATCGACGCCGACAAAGCCGCCGGCAAGCCACGGGACGCCGGCGTGCGCTGCGACGACCAACAGGATGGCGACTGCCCGCAAGCCTTCGATGTCGCTTCGATAACCCAGCTGGTAGCCACGCGTGTCCAAACGATTCTCCCTTTTGTGCCCGGGTCGACCCGGCAAGCGGCCGATCATACACAGACATCGTTGTCACCCCGAATTCCTGAGACTGCGGGAATACTGAAACTTGCTTCAGGGAGTTCTGGCGCTTACCGTCGCTGCTTTGGTCAACCGGGGAAATCATGATGAAACCTTTGATTGCTGCGCTGCTCCTCGCGCTGCTGGCGACTCCTGCGCTGGCGGGCGATATGGTGGACACCAGCTTCGCCAAGACGCAAGGCGCGCATCCGTTCAACGTGCGCGATCTGGTGATGATGGATCGGGTCAGCGATCCGCAGTTGTCGCCGGATGGGCGCTATGCCGCGTATGGCGTGCGCAGCACCGACTATGCGGCGAACAAGGGTGTCAGCGCGGTATACGTGCTGGATCTGCATGGCGGCCAGCCAGTGAAGGTGATCGACAAGGGCGGTTCCGCGCGTTGGTCGGCGGATGGGCACAGCCTGTATTTCGTGGCGCCGGCCAAGGGCGTGGCACAGTTGTGGCGGCTGGATCTGGGCGGCAAGGCGGGCTTGAACCTTACGAAGCACGCGGCGCCGGTGCAGGTGAGTCGTTCGCCACTGGATGTCGGTGGCTACAAGCTGTCGCCGGATGGCAAGCACGTATTGCTGTCGTACGAAGTGTTCACCGATTGCGCCACGCTGGCCTGCACGCAGCAGCGCGCCGATGCGCGCGACAAGGACAAGGCCAGCGGTACGCTGTACACCAAGCTGTTCGTGCGGCACTGGGATACCTGGGCCAATGGTCGGCGCAACCAGTTGTACATCGCCGGCTTCGACGGCAAGGGCCAGTTGCCGGTCGAACCGACGTTGCTGAGCCGCGGCATCGACGGCGATGTGCCGAGCAAGCCGTTCGGCGACGAAAGCGAGTTCGCGTTTTCGCCCGACGGTAACAGCGTGTATTTCGATGTGCGCATCGCCGGCAGCAGCGAGCCTTGGTCGACCAACTTCGATGTCTACAGCGTGCCAGTGGATGGTTCGGCGGCACCGAAGAACCTCACCGGCGACAACAAGGCGTGGGATGCGTATCCGGTCGCGTCGCCAGACGGCAAGACGCTGTACTACCTGGCGATGAAGACGCCGGGTTCCGAGGCCGACCGCTTCGGGATCATGGCGCTGGACCTTGTCACCGGTGCGAAGCGTGAAGTCGATCCGCAGTGGGATCGCTCACCTGGCGGTCTCGCCGTTTCTAACGACGGCAAGACGCTTTACGCCACCGCTGACGACAACGGTCAGCATCCGCTGTTCGCGATCGACGTGGCCAGCGGCAAGACCAGTCAGCTGGCGGGTGACGGCACGGTGGATGCCTTTTCGATCGCCGCCGGCAAGTTGCTGCTGGCGCGCGACGATCTGAAACGGCCGGCTGATATGTATCTCGCCGATGCGAGCGGTGCCGCTCTCAAGCAGGTCACGCACTACAACACCGAAACCATCGCCAACGCCAAGGTCGGCGACTTCGAGTTCTACGACTTCAAGGGTGCCGACGGTGCCAGTGTGCAGGGCTACGTGGTCAAGCCGGTCGACTACCAGCCGGGCAAGACCTATCCGGTCGCCTTCATCATTCACGGCGGCCCGCAGGGGGCGATGGACAACGGCTGGAGCTACCGCTGGAATCCGCAGACCTACGCGGGCCAGGGTTTTGCGGTGGTCACGGTGAACTTCCACGGTTCCACCGGTTACGGCCAGGCGTTCACCGATGCGATCTCCGGCGACTGGGGCGGCAAGCCGCTGGAAGACCTGAAACTCGGCTGGAAAGCGGCGCTGAACAAGTACAGTTTCCTCGACGGCAACCGTGCCTGCGCACTCGGTGCCAGCTACGGCGGCTACATGACGTACTGGATCGCAGGCGTGTGGAACCAGCCGTGGAAGTGCCTGGTCGATCACGATGGCGTGGTCGACGCGCGCGCGATGTATTACGACACCGAAGAGCTGTGGTTCGAAGAAAAGGAAAACGGCGGCACGCAGTACGAGCATCCGGAGAACTACGAGAAGTTCAACCCGATCAACCACGTCAAGGACTGGCGTGTGCCGATGATGGTGATCCACAGTGGCAACGATTTTCGCATCCCGATCACCCAAGGCATGGGGGCATTCACCGCGTTGCAGCGTCGCGGCATCCCGAGCGAATTCCTGACCTTTCCCGATGAAAACCATTGGGTGCTGAAGCCGCATAACAGCGTGCAGTGGCATGACGCGGTGAATGCGTGGTTGAAGAAATGGACGGCTGAATAGGAGAGGCTCAAGAGCGACCCCACCCCGGCCCTCCCCTGCAAGCAGGGGAGGGGATTGGTATCGTGGAGTTCTGATCCTTTGTTGGCTTGTGTGTCTAGGCCTGACAGTCGAAGGGCCAAATCGGGTTAGCCGAAGCAGCCAAAGCTGCAGTGCTTTGACCCCTCCCCCTGCTCGCAGGGGGAGGTTGGGAGGGGGTAGGCTTTTACACCAACCCGGCGAAAGGATTTGCCATGCAGCGCCAGTGGGAGCGTGCAAGGAAGCTGCGCAATGCAGCTACCGATGCGGAAAAGCATCTATGGCGCCATCTGCGCCGGGAACAGCTGGCCGGATGCAAATTCCGTCGCCAGTATCCGATCGCCAGCTACATCGTGGACTTTGTCTGCATTCCGGCTCGCCTGGTGGTGGAGCTGGATGGAGGGCAGCATGTCGATGCAGCTGTTTACGATGCGCGCCGCACGCAGATCATCGAAGCGCACGGATATCGGGTGTTGCGGTTCTGGAATGATGACGTGCTGTTGCGGACGAATGCGGTGCTGGGGGAGATATTCCGGCATCTGTGATGTGGTGGGCTGAGGCAGATTGATCCCACCCCGACCCTCCCCTGCGAGCAGGGGAGGAAGTTTCAACACCGCGCGCTGTCTGCGTGCAGGGGACTGCACTTCTCCTCCCCCTGCTCGCAGGGGGAGGCTGGGAGGGGGGTAGCTTTATGATGTTGCCGACCCGGAACCTAGCTTTCCAGCTACAACCACTTCGCCCGCTTCAATCCCACGAAGATGCCGCCGACGATGCAGGCCATGACGACGATGACGGCGGGGTAGGCCCAGGGGCTGCTGAGTTCGGGCATGTGGGCGAAGTTCATGCCGTACCAGCTGGTGAGCAGGGTCGGGGCGGCGAGCATGGCGGCCCAGCCGGCGAGTTTCTTCATCACTTCGTTCTGGCCGAAGCTGACCAGCGAGAGGTTGACGCTGATGGCGGCGGCGAGCATTTCGCGCATCGCGCTGATCGATTCGTTGACGCGGAACACGTGATCGTAGATGTCGCGGAAATACGCGCGCAGCTCGTCCGGAATCAGGCTCGGGTGCAGCCGCACGAGCTGGCTGATGATGTCCTGCAGCGGCGCGACGGCAAGGCGCAATGTCATCAGGTCGCGCTGCATGTCGTACAGGCGGCGCACGGTGCTGCGCTTGAAGGTTTCGGCGAAGATGTCCTGCTCAAGCTGCTGCAGCTCTTCGCGGAAATCGCGCACGATCGGCAGCAGGTTGTCGACGATGAAATCGAGGATGGCGTACAGCGCGTAGCTGGGCCCAAGCGCCAGAAGGTCCGGCGTGTGTTCGCAGGCGCGCCGCGCAGGTGCATACGACAGCGAGGCACCGTGGCGCACGCTGACGAGGTAGCGCGGGCCCATGAAGATATGCGTTTCGCCGAACGCCAGGTGGCCACCGACCAGTTGCGCGGTCTGTACCACCACGAACAGCGAGTCGCCGTAGGTTTCGATCTTGGTGCGTTCGTGCGCGTTGTGCGCGTCCTCGATCGCAAGGTCGTGCAGGCCGAATTCCTCTTGCAGTTTCAGCAGCAGCACTTCGTCCGGCTCGCGCAGGCCGACCCAGACGAACGTATCCGGCTCGGCCAGCACGTCGCTGATCGCATCGATGGGGATGTCGCCGATCCGGGTGCCATTTTTCCGGTAGGCGATGCAGTTGACCACCATCGGTTCGGCGATGGTCGACGGTACAGCCGGTGCGGGGGTGATCAGGTTCATCCGCGCATGATGACGCGCGCTTCAAGACAGGGCAATTGCGTGCAGATTACCGGCCCTGCCGCAGGCTCCAGGCCAGGGCAAGCCAGCACGGCAAGGCCAACAGCAGCCATGGCTGGTTCTGCTGCACGACGCCGGGCAGCAAGTGCAGCAATACGGCCACCAGCACGGCGACCAGTTGCAGTGCGATCGCGCCATCGATGTATCGCGACGGTGCAAAACCGCGGCGCGCGCGCCACAGCGCCGGCAGCAGCAGCCATGCCAGCGGGCTGAACAGCAGCAGGTTGGCGTTGGCCCAGGCGGAGTGGTGCTCGGTCAGCAGCCACAACGCCAGCAACACCAGGCCGACGAAGCCGGCGGCCAGCAGGTAGATAGTGCCGAGCAGCGCGTAGCCGATCGGCCACCAGCGGCGCAGCGCGACGATGGCCGCGGCGAACAGCAATCCCGCGATGCCTAGCGGCAACTGCAGGTCCGGCGCTTTTTCAGGTGGCACGTCGAGCCGATTCGGCGACTGCAGTCGTTCGTTGCGCACCAGCGGCTGCGACCCGCCGTGGCCGTCGTCGACGCGGATGCCGCGCAACTGCACCTGCAGCACGTCGGGCAGGAAGCTCTCCTGCCAGGCGTTGAGCGAATGGTCGGCATAAGGCCCCAGCCCAAGATCCAGCACCAGCATCAGCCACGGCTGCGCGCTCATCAGGCGTGCGGTCTGCTGGCGGTAGGTCATGCTGCCGGGACGTTCGACGAGCCGGGTCTTGATCACGCCGCCGACCGCCTTGTCCAGCGCGTCGCGCACGCGGGTGCTGCAGTTGTCGGCGTAGTAGTCGTAGCTGTAGCCGGCGTTCTCGGGCCGCAGGTTCCACAGCAGGAAGTCGCGCAGCGCGGCGGCCTGCACGGGATTCAGCGCAAGCAACTGGCGCGTTACCGAACGGCCGTCCTGCATGTAGCTCGCCTGCTCGGGTTCGCTGGCTTCGGCGTCCATCATGTAGTGCATGCGGCCGCGGGCGAAGTTGACGAAGAAGTTCGATTCGTTGAAATCGAACACGCCGTAATTGAAATCCGCGGATTCGCCGGACACGCTGTCGCGCACCTCGATCGCATCGTGGCCGAAGCGCTCCCAGTAGGTGGCGCCGGGGCCGTAGGTGATCAGCGATACCTCGAGATTCACGCCGGGCGCATTGGCGACGCTGGCGTGGACCGGCAGTGCAAAGGCCAGCCAGAGCATGACAAGACAGAATGCAGAACCGATGTATCGCATGAATCCAGCCTTGTCGTAGTGGTGCTTTGTAGGAGCGGCTTCGGTTGCGATGCTCTGGCGTTCGCGGCGGATCATCGAAACGGAAGTCGCTCCGACGGAAGCGTGCTTTTCAGGCCTGCGCCCTGGTTGTTCAGTCTTGCTTCCGCATCACGCGGAATTGCTGCACGCGGCGATCGTCCGCTTCGGTGACGTGGAAGAGATACGTACCGATGACCACCTCTTCGCCCACTTCCGGCAGGTGGCCGAATTCCGAGGTGACCATGCCGCCGACGGTGTCGTATTCCTCGTCGGAATATTCGGTGCCGGCCTGTTCGTTGAAATCCTCGATCGGCGTGAGTGCGCTGACCAGCCAGTCGCCGCCGGGCTGTTCGTGCATCAGCTCGGGGTCTTCCTCGTCGTCGTGCTCGTCGTCGATCTCGCCGACGATCTGTTCGAGCACGTCCTCGATGGTGATCAGGCCGGCGACGCCGCCGTACTCGTTCATCACCAGCGCCATGTGGTTGCGCGACCGGCGGAATTCGGCCAGCAGCACGTTCAGCCGCATCGATTCGGGGATCAGCACGGCCGGCCGGATGATCGAGCGGATATCGAAATGCCCCTCCATGCCGAAGAACTGCAGCAGGTCCTTGGCCAGCAGGATGCCGAGGATCTCGTCCTTGTCCTCGCCGTGCACGGGGAAACGCGAATGGCCCGATTCGACCACCACCGCCAGCAGGTCGGGCAGGGTCGAATCGGCCGGAAGCATGACGATCTGTGCACGCGGCACCATCACATCGTCCACGCTCAGTTCGGTGACCTTGATGGCACCCTCGACCATGGTCAGGGTGTCGACGGACAGCAGTCCGTTGGTCTGTGCGGCGCGCAATTCCTCGATCAGTTCGTTGCGGTTGCGCGGCTCGCCGGAAAACAGATGGCCCAGTCGGTCCCACCAGGTACGGTGCGCCGGGCCGCTGGTACTGCCAGGGTCGTCGTTCATCACTCTATGGGATTCAGCCCGATGCCGGGCGGAAGACTGATTCTAGCGGAAAAGTTTTGACGGTTCAGAGGCACAGGCGTCGCATTGCCCCTCCCCCTGCGTGCAGGGGGAGGTTGGGAGGGGGTGATTCAGGCGTAGGGATCGGCAATGCCGAGGCCGGCCAGGATGCGGATTTCCAGCGCTTCCATCGACTCGGCATCGCGGTCGTCGATGTGGTCGTAGCCGAGCAGATGCAGCACGCCGTGGATGGTCAGATGCGCCCAGTGATCGCGCGGCGATTTGCCCTGTTCGGCCGCTTCGCGCTGTACCACCGGTGCGCAGATCGCGAGGTCGCCGATCAGCGGCAACCTGGCGCCGGGCGGCAGCTCGACAGCAAACGACAGCACGTTGGTGGCGTAGTCCTTGCCGCGGTAGTCGCGGTTGAGTGCGCGCCCTTCGTCGGTGCCGACGATGCGGATGGCCAGCTCGGCAGGCTTGCGCCGCCTTGCGCCGCGCAGCGCGGCTTCGGCCCAGCGGCGGAAACTCGCCGACGACGGCAGGCCGGCGCGTGGCAACGCGTAACCCACGGCGAGTCGGAGCGCCGTGTCGCTCATCGGGCGTTCTCGTCCTTCTGCTCGAAGGACTCGTAGGCGCGCACGATTTTCGCGACCAGCGGATGGCGCACCACGTCGCGCGAGGTGAAGAAGGTGAAGCTGATGCCATCGACGCCACGCAGCACTTCGATCGCCTGGCGCAGGCCCGAGCGCGTGCTGCGCGGCAGGTCGACCTGGGTGACGTCGCCGGTGATCACCGCGACGGTACCGAAACCGATGCGGGTCAGGAACATCTTCATCTGCTCGACGGTAGTGTTCTGCGCTTCGTCCAGGATCACGTACGAATCGTTGAGCGTGCGACCGCGCATGTACGCGAGCGGGGCGATCTCGATCACGTTGCGCTCGATCAGCTTGGCGACTTTCTCGAAGCCGAGCATTTCGTACAGCGCGTCGTACAGCGGGCGCAGGTACGGATCCACTTTCTGCGAAAGGTCGCCCGGCAGGAAGCCGAGCTTCTCGCCAGCTTCCACCGCCGGGCGCACCAGCAGGAGCCGCTGCACGCGGTTGGCTTCCAGTGCCTCGACCGCGCTGGCCACGGCGAGGTAGGTCTTGCCGGTGCCGGCCGGGCCGATGCCGAAATTGATATCGTGCGTGGCGATGGCATGCAGGTAACGCCCCTGGTTCGTACCGCGTCCCTTGATGACGCCGCGCTTGACCCGGATCGTGACGTCCTGGGTACCTTCGGCGGAGGCGTCCGCGATCGCATCGATGCCGGATTCGGCCAGATACAGATGGACCTTTGCGCCGGTCAGCGCTTCGCCGGTGGTTGCTTCATACAGTGCGCGCAGGACTTTCTCGGTCGCCCTGACGGCCACTTCCTCGCCGATCACCTGGAATACGCAGCCGCGGTGGTTGACCTCCACGCCGAGCCGCAGCTCGATCTGTCGCAGGTGCTCGTCGAACGGCCCGCACAAGCTGGCGAGCCGTTCGTTGTCTTCGGGATCCAAGGTGAAGTCGCGCTGGTTGAGTTCGCTCATAGACACGCGAGAGTAGCGTGGCGTTGGTGGAAGAGCCACAGCAGAGCGTCGCTTGTACATAATTAAATTATGAATTAATTTATGGGCATGATCGCTCCTGCCAAACGTGCAGCACCCAAGCGCAAGCGTCGCGCCGGACGTCCGAGTGGCGACGATCAGGATCTGCGGACGCATCTGCTGGACGTCGCGATAGCGCAGTTTTCCCGCATCGGCATCGCGGCGACTTCGTTGCGGGCTATTGCCGTCGAGGCCAACGTGACGCCGGCGATGCTGCATTACTACTTTGGCGATAAGGCCAGGCTCGTCGAGGCGCTGATCGATGAGCGCTTGCTGCCGGCGCTGGTGCCGATGCGCACGCGACTGGAGCAGGTCGGCGACGATCCGGCGGTACTGATCGAGAATTTCGTGCGCGGAATCGGCGCGGTAGTGGCAGATCATCCATGGCTGCCGTCGCTGTGGGTGCGCGAAGTGCTCTGCGAAGGCGGTGCGTTGCGCGAAGTGCTGTTCAATCAGGCCATCCCGAACCTGCCGCAGTTGCTGGCGAGACGCTTCAGCCTGGCGCAGGCGAATGGACGTCTGAATGTGGATCTGGATCCGCGCCTGCTGGTTGTCTCGCTGGTCGGACTGACCCTGTTTCCCGCGGCCGGAGCACCGATCTGGCAGCGCGCGTTCGGTGCCGATGGCTTGGGCGCCGACGTCATGCTCAAACACACTCTTGCGCTGCTTGATCGCGGCGTGGGTGCAGCAGGACTTGCAGCAGGATCGGGAGAATGCGCATGAGCATTGCACGCTGTCGTTTGTCGGCCACGGTCCTGTTCTCGCTGACTGGCCTTTGCGCCTGCACGAAAGCGCCGCCGCAGGCATTGGGCACACTCGAATACGATCGGATCACGTTGCCGGCGCCGGTCGCCGAACGCATCGTCACGATCGATGTGCGCGAGGGCGAGCAAGTCAAGGCCGGGCAGGCGTTGCTGCAGCTGGACCCCGCGCAGACCCAATCCGAACTGGCCGCCGTCGAGGCGCAGGCGCGACAGCAGCGCGAGGTACTGGCCGAGCTCGAGGCCGGCCCGCGCAACGAGGACATCGACAAGGCACGGGCGGATCTGCGGGCAGCCCAGGCACAGGCCCGCGAAGCGCGTGCCTATTACAACCGCCTGCTTCCGTTGAAGGGAAAAGACTATGTCGCCGCCGCCGATCTCGATCGTGCCCGTGCCGCGGCGGGCAATGCCGATGGCCAGGGCGCTGCGGCGCAGGCGGCGCTCGACGAGCTGCTGCACGGTACGCGCCCGGAGCAGATTGCGCAGGCACAGGCGGCCGTGGCCGCAGCGACGGCACAAGCCAGTGCACAGCAGGTCTTGCTGGGCAAGTTGAGCGTGGTGGCGCCACGCGCCGGGCGGATCGACAGCATCCCGTACAAACTCGGCGATCAGGCGCCGGTCGGTGCGCCGGTGGCAATCCTGCTGGCCGGCGACGCGCCGTATGCGCGCATCTATGTGCCCGAGCAGCAGCGCGCCGGCGTGCATGTCGGCGATACGATCCAGGTGTTCGTGGCCGGTCGCGACAAGTCCTATGCAGGCAAGGTGCGCATGTTGCGCAGTGAACCCGGGTTCACGCCGTATTACGCCCTGATCGGCGACGACGCGGCGCGGCTGAGCTATCTGGCGGAGATCACGCTCGGCACGGACGCGACGGATCTGCCCGCCGGGCTGCCGGTGCGTGTCGAGTTTGTCGGATCCGCGAAGTGACGCCCGAGTCCGGTGCCGTCACCACCGATGCAAATGGCATCGCGATCCGCGCGCGCGGGCTGACCAAACGTTTCGGCAAACTGATGGCCGTGGATCACATCGATCTGGAAGTGCCGGCCCGGCATGTCTACGGCTTCCTCGGCCCGAATGGTTCGGGCAAGTCGACCACGATACGCATGCTGTGCGGCTTGCTGACACCGACCGAAGGCGAGATCGAAGTGCTTGGCCTGCGTGTGCCGGCGCAAGCGGACGAGTTGCGTTCGCACATCGGCTACATGACGCAGAAGTTCTCGCTGTTCGAAGACCTCACGGTGCGCGAGAACCTGGAGTTTCTCGCCGCGATCCAGGGCGTGCCGAAGGCGAAGACGAAAAGCCGCATCGACGAACTGGTCGAGCAATACCATTTCGGTGACCGGCAAAAACAGCTTGCCGGCACCATGAGCGGTGGCCAGAAGCAGCGGCTGGCGCTGGCCTGCGCGGTGATCCACGAACCGGAGCTGCTGTTTCTCGACGAGCCGACCAGCGCGGTCGACCCGGAATCGCGTCGCGATTTTTGGGAGAAGCTCTTCGAGCTGGCCGATATTGGCACCACGTTGCTGGTGTCCACTCACCTGATGGACGAGGCCGAGCGATGCCATCGGCTGGCGATCCTCGATCATGGCGCGCTGGTCGCCGACGGCACGCCGGGCGAGCTGACCGCGAAGTTGAAGGGGCGCACGTTCCTGGTCGAGACCGCCGATCCCCGTCGCGCACAACATGCGCTGGTCGATGTGCCGGGAGTGCTCGGCGTGGCTCAGGTCGGCAACACCTTGCGCGTGCTGACCGCCGAAGGCGCCGACGACGCGACGCAGCGCATGGACAAGGCGCTCGCCGATGCCGGCCAGAAGGGCGAGGCCGTGCCAGCGCCGCCGAATCTCGAGGACGTGTTCGTCGCTGCCACGCGCAGGACTGACCGCAAAGAGCGCGCGGCATGAACTGGCGCCGGCTGTGGGCGATCGTGATCAAGGAGCTGCGCCAGATGCGCCGCGATCGCATCACGCTGGCGATGATCGTCGGCATACCGGTGATCCAGCTGGTGCTGTTCGGTTACGCGATCAACACGAATCTGCGCGATCTGCATGCAGGCATCGTGGATCAGGCCGATACCGCCGGTTCGCGAGCGCTGGTGATGGACGTGCTGGCGACCGGCGTGATCGCGCCCGTGGCCAGAGCCGACGCGCCGCAGCAGCTGATGACGATGATACGGCGCGGAGACATCAGCGTCGGCATCGTGGTGCCGCCGGATTTCGAGCAGCGTCGCCTCGATGGCCGCGAAGTGGCGCAGGTGCTGGTCGATGGCAGCGACACGGCAGTGCAGGGTGCTGCCGCACAACTCGCCCAGGTGCCGATCGACAGCGCTATACCGGACACGCGTGCGCCAATGACCAGCACGCCTCCCGGTGGGCGCATCAGCGTGGTCAGTTTCTACAACCCGCAGCGGCGTTCGGCGGTCAACATCGTGCCCGGCCTGATCGGAGTGATCCTGACCATGACGATGGTGCTGTTCACCGCCATCGCGATCGTGCGCGAACGCGAGCGCGGCAACATGGAACTGCTGATCGCCACGCCGCTGACCAGCTCCGAGCTGATGGTCGGCAAGGTGCTTCCGTATGTGGTGATCGGTCTGGTGCAGACCAGCGTGGTGCTCGCGCTGGGCATGTGGCTGTTCGAGGTGCCGATCCGCGGCAGCGTGCTCGACGTGTATCTGGTATCGGGCCTGCTGATCCTCGCCAACCTCACGCTGGGCCTGCTGATCTCGACCCGCGCGCAATCGCAGTTCCAGGCGATGCAGATGATGATCTTCGTGTTCCTGCCGTCGATCCTGTTGTCCGGCTTCATGTTCCCGTTCGCCGGCATGCCGAGGCCGGTACGGTGGATCGCCGAGGTGCTGCCGCTGACCCATTTCCTGCGCCTGATCCGTGGCGTGATGCTGCGCGGTGCGGGGCTGTGGGAGATGTGGATCGACGTGCTGGCGCTGGCGGCGTTCACGCTGGTGATGATGGCGCTGGCGATATTGCGCTTCCGCAAGCGGCTGGATTGATGCGGCTGGTACGTATCGTTGTCCGCAAGGGACTTCCTGCAGTCGCGATAGCTCTTCCGAACACATCAAGCATCGCGACTGAAGTCGCTCCCACGACCGCAGGCAGTCCCTTGCGGACAATGGAGTGGTGTCAGGCGGCTTCTTCAGCAGCCAGCTTCACTCGCCCGCGCAGCGAGTTGCTCATCGCCTCGGTGATTTCCACGTCGACGAACTGACCGATCAGCCGCGGATGGCCGGGGAAATTGACGAAGCGCATGTTCTCCGTGCGGCCGGTCATCTCGTTCGGATCGCGCGTGCTGGGTTTCTCCACCAGCACGCGCTGCACGCTGCCGATCATCGCCGTGCTGATCTTCTTCGCGTTGGCGTTGATCGCAGCCTGCAACCGGGTCAGGCGCTGGTGTTTTTCCGGCGCGGTGGTTTCGTCCGCGAGATTGGCCGCGGGCGTGCCGGGGCGCGAGGAGAAGATGAAGGAGAAGCTCTGGTCGAAGCCGATGTCCTCGATCAGCTTCATGGTCTTCTCGAAATCCTCGTCGGTCTCGCCGGGGAAGCCCACAATGAAATCGGAGGACACGCAGATGTCCGGCCGCACCGCGCGCAGCTTGCGGATCTTCTGCTTGAACTCGAGCGCGGTGTAGCCGCGCTTCATCGCGCTCAGGATGCGATCCGAACCGGCCTGCACCGGCAGGTGCAGGTAGTTGGCGAGCTGCGGCACGCTCGCGTACGCCTCGATCAGCGAGTCGGAAAACTCCAGCGGATGCGACGTGGTGAAGCGGATGCGGCCGATGCCGTCGATCTGCGCGATCGCATGGATCAGCACGGCAAGGTCGGCGATGCCGCCATCGTGGGTCGGGCCGCGATAGGCATTGACGTTCTGGCCGAGCAGGTTCACCTCGCGCACGCCCTGCGCGGCGAGCTGCGCCACTTCGACCAGCACGTCGTCGAATGGGCGGCTGATTTCCTCGCCGCGGGTGTACGGCACCACACAGTAGCTGCAGTACTTGGAGCAGCCTTCCATGATCGAGACGAAGGCGCTGGGGCCATCGGCGCGCGGCTCGGGCAGGCGGTCGAACTTCTCGATCTCGGGAAAGCTGATGTCGACCTGTGGCAGTCCGCTGGCGCGCTGGGCCTCGATCAACTGCGGCAGGCGATGCAGGGTCTGCGGGCCGAACACGAGGTCCACGTATGGCGCGCGCTTGACGATCGCGTCGCCTTCTTGCGACGCCACGCAACCGCCGACGCCGATCAGCACCGGCTTGCCGTCCTTCTTGTGCTGCTTCCAGCGACCGAGCTGGCTGAAGACTTTTTCCTGCGCCTTTTCGCGGATCGAACAGGTGTTGATCAGGATCACGTCCGCCTCGGACTCGTCCTGGGTCAGTTCCATGCCGTGCGACGCCTTCAGCACGTCGGCCATCTTGGCCGAGTCGTACTCGTTCATCTGGCAGCCGTGGGTCTTGATGAAAAGTTTGCCGCTCATGGGCATGGATACCGTGGTTCGTAGGGGCAGGCGCGCCATCCGCCGGACCGCACAGTTTACCCGCGCAGCCACTGGCTAGCCAGCGATCGGCATGGCAGATCAAGCACTTGCGCCTGGGATGGACGGCCACGAGCACCAGCCTGCGGATCGGTCATGGCGCACGGAATCGCCATCGCAGGCTTGGCCTCGGCAACGCATGGCGGCACACTGCGCGCATGCTCGACGTCGCAAGCCAGGGGGGAAGCGTCGAACGGTTCGGCCGGGGCTTCCCGATACATTCGATCCTGAAACGGGTCGTGCTGGGTTGCGGGCTGCTGTCCGGGCTTTGCTGGTTGCCTGGCGCACGTGCGAGTGTGCTGTATCACTGCACCGGCATTCATGGCGAAACGGTGTACAGCAGCAGCACCGTCGGTTATCGCGGCTGCAGGAAGATCAGCGCGTTCGGCAACCCGGCGCCGCGCCGCAGGGTTGCGCCGTTACCGACGTCGCTCACTGCGGTTGCGGATTCGGTCACGACCACCGCGCACGTCCTGGTTGCCCAGGAAGGCGTGCAGGCATCGCTGGCCGGCGTGCAGGCCGGGGTGGAAACCAGCGCCCGTGCGCTGGGCGACCCGCAACTCCAGCGTCCGTCGTTTGCTGCCGTGCACGGCTCGGTCGAAACCAGCGCGAAGCTGTCGCTGGCGACCTCGACCGCCGGCACGCCGGGGCAGTGGAGTTATCACGAATCGCGCGAGGGCATTGTCGCGCCGGCGTCGATACCTGACGACTCGGCCAGCCGCGTGCTGCGCGGGGCGGTCTACCGCGTCGTGCGCGCCGACGGCAGCGTGGAGTACACCAATCTGCCGCAGACCAGCCAGAAAGGTCATACGGTGACCATGCTGTTCAGCTACATCGCGACGTGCTTCGCCTGCAACCTGCATTCGCCGATCCGCTGGGGCAGCGTGTCGCTCAACCTCACGGCGTATGCCGACGTCATTCGTGCGGCGAGTATCGAATACGGCGTGGACGAGGCGTTCCTGCGCGCGATCATCCATGCCGAAAGCGCCTTCAATCCGCGCGCCATGTCGGTCAAGGGCGCGCAGGGGCTGATGCAATTGATGCCGTCGACCGCCAGCGACATGGGCGTGCTCGATGCCTTCGATACCGACCAGAACATCCGTGGCGGTGCACGCTACCTCAGCCTGCTGCTGCACGATTTCAACGGCAGCGAACAGCTTGCCGCCGCAGCCTACAACGCCGGGCCCGGCGCCGTGCAGCGCTACAGCGGCGTGCCGCCGTATGCCGAGACGCAGGTCTACGTGGTGCGGGTCGGCACGCTGCGCAAACGCTATGGTGCCGCGCTGCATCCGCCGCTGGCGTCGAGTGGCTCGAACTGAACCGGTGCGTGCCGAAAGCTAGTCGTCGCTGGTGTTGCTTGTGCTCATTGGCGGCCGTTGCGCCAATACCACGTTCACGTGAAACGGACTGCCATTGCGCAGGCCGGAAACTTCCATCGTGCTGCCTGGTTTCAATGCTGCTTCGCGCCGGCGCAGATCGGCCGGATCGCGGATATCGTCGCTGCCGATGCGCAGCAGCACGTCACGCGGCTTGATGCCGACCTGCGCGGCCGGGCCGCCGGGAGAGACATCCGTGACCTGCACGCCACGTGCCGCAGCCGGTAGACCGCTGTCGGCCGGTACCGGCACGAAGGTGTAGTCGACACCGAGCCAGCCGCGCACGACATGACCGGTGGCGATGATTTGGTCCAGGACGCTTTGCGCTGTGGCGACAGGGATCGCAAAACCGATGCCTTCGGCGTTGACGGCCTGGCCCTTGCCGATCAGCAGCCTGTTGATGCCGACCAGTTCCCCTTGCGAATTGATGAGTGCGCCGCCGGAATTGCCAAAGTTGATGGCGGCATCGGTCTGGATAAAGTCTTCCGTGCTCGAGCTGTCCAATTGGCGGCCGACCGCACTGACGATGCCCATCGTCACCGTCTGATTGAGGCCGAACGGATTGCCGATGGCCAGCACGACATCGCCGGCGCGCAGCAGCGACTGGTCGGCCAGGTGGATGGCCGGAAGATTGGTGGCATCGATGCGCAGCACGGCCAGATCAGTCTCTTCGTCCGCGCCGACCAGCGTCGTCTTGGCCGCGCGACCGTCGTAGAGAAAGACCTGCACGTCAGCGGCCTGGGCAATCACATGATTGTTGGTCAGCACGTAGTCTTGCCCATTCGCGCTGACGATCACGCCGGAGCCGAGCGTTTGCTCCTTGTGCTGGTAAGTCGTCGGATGGCCGCCGAACAGTTGCTGCAGGGTCGGGTCGGTATACATCTGGATCGCCGGCTCATTGATGATCTTGTTGGCGTAGACGCTCACCACCGAAGGTGCCGCCGCGGTGACTGCGTCGGCATATGAGACCGGGCCGGTGCCCGCATGAGTCGTCGCAGCGGTCCGGGTTGGCGTCGTGGCCAGGCCGAAACGGGCGCGCAGGCGTTCGCCGCTGCCCGGCCAGAACAGGCTGATCACGAAGGCCACTGCCAGCCCGAGAACGACGAAGCGAGCGATGAAGGCGAGGATGCCGGCGGCATGTTTCATGTCGAAAGAAGAATTCCGGCTGGTCGTGGCAGGATATTGCGGCGGATCGGTGGCGTCGGAGGTATCGGTTTTATTGTACGGGGCAAGGCCTGACGCTACACTAACGCGATTTTTGCAGGCACCAAAGCCTGTGTCTCAATGGCAAGCAAGTTAACCGGAGAGCCTGATGGCGAACGAAGTCGTCGACCATGGCCGTCGCCGTTTCCTTACAGCAACCACCGCGGTGGTTGGTGGCATAGGAATCGTGTCGGCAGCTGTGCCCTTCATCAAGTCATGGGAACCCAGCGCGCGGGCGAAAGCCGCTGGCGCTCCGGTTCCGGTCGATCTGAGCAAGATCGAAGCAGGGCAACAGTTGACTGTCGGTTGGCGCAGCCTGCCGGTGTTCGTGATCAACCGCACCCAGGCGCAGCTGGCGGCATTGCCGTCGCAGGACGCCCGGCTGGTCGACCCGAAGTCCGACCAGGGCTCCGCCGCGCAGCAGCCGAAGTACGCACAAAACGAGACCCGTTCGATCAAGCCCGAGTGGCTGGTGCTGGTCGGCATCTGCACGCACCTCGGTTGCGTGCCGGGCTTCGTGCCCGAGCTCAAGCCCGAGCCGTTCGATCCGAACTGGAAGGGCGGTTTCTTCTGCCCGTGCCACAAGTCGCGCTATGACATGGCCGGCCGCGTCTACCAGGGTGTGCCCGCGCCGCGCAATCTGCAGGTGCCGCCGTACAACTTCGTGGACGACAAGCACATCCTGATTGGCGTCGACCCGAAGGGGGCTGCGTAATGGCCAACGTTTTTACCCATATCGGCGACTGGGTCACCGAGCGCGCGCCGAACATGATGCCGGCGTACCGCAAGCACATGACCGAGTACTACGCGCCGAAGAATTTCAACCTCTGGTACTACTTCGGTTCGCTGGCGATCCTGGTGCTGGTCAACCAGATCGTGACCGGCATCTTCCTCACCATGAACTACAACCCGAGTGCGGCGGGAGCCTTCAACTCGGTCGAGTACATCATGCGTGACGTGGAGTGGGGCTGGCTGATCCGCTACATGCACTCCACCGGCGCCTCGCTGTTCTTCGTGGTGGTGTTCATGCACATGTTCCGCGGCATCATGTACGGCTCGTACAAGAAGCCGCGCGAACTGGTGTGGCTGCTCGGCATGCTGATCTTCCTGGTGCTGATGGCCGAGGCGTTCATGGGCTATGTGCTGCCGTGGGGCAACATGTCGTTCTGGGGTGCCAAGGTGATCATCTCGCTGTTCGGCACGCTGCCGGTGATCGGCAGCACCCTGGTCGAATGGATCATGGGCGACTACATCCCGGCCGATGCCACGCTCAACCGGTTCTTCGCGCTGCACGTGATCGCGCTGCCGATCGTGCTGCTGCTGTTGGTGGTGCTGCATATCGCGGCACTGCACGAGGTGGGCTCCAACAATCCCGACGGCGTGGAGATCAAGAAGGGTCCGAAGGGCAATCGCTGGGACGCGTTGAAGCCTGCCGACGGCATCCCCTTCCACCCGTACTACACGGTGAAGGATCTGGTCGGCGTCGGCTTCTTCCTGCTGATCGCAGCGTTCATCGTGTTCTTCGCGCCGACCTTCGGTGGCTGGTTCCTGGAGAGCGACAATTTTGTCGCGGCCAACAACCTGGTCACGCCGGCGGACGTGAAGCCGGTCTGGTATTTCACCCCGTTCTACGCGATCGTGCGCATGATCCCCTCGTTTGCGGGCACCGCCGTGTGGGGCGTGCTGGCGATGTTCGGCGCGATCGCCGTACTGTTCGTGCTGCCCTGGATCGACCGCGGCAAGGTCAAGTCGATCCGCTACCGCGGCACCGGCTACAAGGTCGGACTGGGCTTGTTCGTGCTGTCCTTCTTCGGGCTCGGTGCGGTCGGTGCGGGCATCACGGCGGAAAAAATCCCGGAATGGTTCGGCAATGTCGACGTCACGGTATGGGAAAACCTGTTCGGCCGGACGATGGCCCTGATCTACTTCGGTTTCTTCGTGTTCCTGTGGGCCTATACATATTTCGGTTGGGAAAAGACCAAGCCGGTTCCGGAACGGGTGACGATGCATGACTAAGCGGCAGATATCGATGAAGCACTTTCTCCCTTCGGTCGCGTTGGCGTTCGGCTTGCTGGTCGGCGGCATGTCGGCTGTGCAGGCCGAAGGTCCCGAGATGCCGTCGTCCGGTGCCAGTGTGCGCGACCAGGCGTCGTTGCAGCGTGGCGCCAAGTTGTTCTTCAACTATTGCGTGGGCTGCCACTCGCTGAAGTACGTACGTTACGAGCGCATTGCCGACGATCTGGATCTGTCCGAGCAGGAGGTGATGCAGAACCTCAACTTCACCGGCGTGCGTTTTGGCGAGACGGTGACCTCGCACATGCCGGAGGACTCGGCCAAGCAGTGGTTCGGCAAGGACCCGCCGGATCTTTCGCTCGAAGTCCGCGCGAAGGGCGCCGACTGGGTCTACGCCTATCTCAATTCGTTCTACCTGGACCCGAGCCGGCCGGTGGGCTGGAACAACACCGTGCTGCCGAATGCGGTCATGCCGTTTCCGCTGTGGGAACTGCAGGGCACGCAGACGGCGGTGATGAAGCCGGGCAGCGAAGAAGTCGAAAAGCTGCAGTTGGCGCATCCGGGCAAGATGAGCCCGGAGCAGTTCCAGCAGGCCACGCGTGACCTCACCAGTTTCCTGCAGTACGTTTCCGAACCTGCCGCCTTGCAGCGTGAGCACTACGGTATCTGGGTAGTGTTGTTCCTGGCCTTCTTCACCTTGATGGCCTACATGCTCAAGAAGGAATACTGGAAAGACGTCCATTAAACCGGATGGCATTATCAGGGTGCGGCGGCCACGGGCCGCCGCACTCGTCTCACCGATGGGGAACCGCGCATGGTCCAAAGCGCTCGCTCGCGTGCCGTACTGACGCTTTACACCACTGCCGACGACGTCCAGTGCCATCGTGCGCGCCTGGTGCTGGCGGCCAAAGGGGTCAGCTATGAACGGGTCATGGTCGATCCGGCGAAGCCGCCGGAAGACCTGATCGACCTCAATCCGTACGTCACCACGCCGACCCTGGTCGATCGCGACCTCACGCTGTTCGACAGTTCGGTGGTCTGCGAATACCTCGACGAGCGTTACCCGCATCCGCCGCTGATGCCGATCGATCCGCAGTCGCGGGCGCGGTTGCGGGTGGCGGCGGTGCGCATCGAGAAGGACTGGCTGCCCCAGGTGCAAGCCATCAAGGCCGGCGGTCGCCCGGCCGATGCGGCCCGCAAGCGCCTGCGCGAACATCTGTTCTCCACGCTACCTTTGTTCAAGGCATCGAAGTTTTTCCTCAACCCGGAAATGAGCCTGGCAGATTGCCTGGTGGCACCGGTGATCTGGCGCCTGCCGTGGCTGGGTGTCGACCTCGGTCGCGAAGGCAAGCCGATTGTCGATTACGGCGAACGTTTGTTCCACAGTCAGGGTTTTGCGCGCAGCATGACCGATCAAGAAAAGGCCATGCGGCAAACCCATGAGTACGAATGAAACCATGTCGATGAGTTCCAATCGCCCATATCTGCTGCGGGCAATCTACGACTGGATCAGCGACAACAACCTCACCCCTTACGTGCTGGTCGATGCCGGTTTCGAAGGTGTAAGGGTGCCGCCGCAGGTCATCAAGAACGGCCAGGTGGTACTCAACCTGGCGATGCGCGCGGTGGCGAATCTTGACCTCGGTAATGAGTGGATCAGTTTCCAGGCACGCTTTTCCGGCGTCAGCCAGGCGATCCATATTCCTGTGCAGGCGGTGCTGGCGCTGTACGCACAGGAAAATGGGCAGGGCATGATGTTTCCCGCCGACGAGGGCGGCGACACGCCACCACCGACGCCGCCTTCGCAGCCCGATGATGCGACACCGCCCGACGATGGCGCGGGTGGCGATAAGCCCAAGCGCGGCGCTCCGCACCTGCGTGTCGTCAAGTAACCCGGAGCGGGACTTTCATTCGCCGGTTCGACGCCGGCTTGTCGATGCGCGCGGCGATCAGTGCAGGCGGTCGTCGATGTGCTTGCGGGGCCGCAACGGAACGACATTGCTCACTATCGGCGCCTGCATTGCGGTACTACCCGATGCCTGGCGTGGCAATACCAGTTCGATCGTGGGCAGGCTCAACCCGCTCAGCGCCTGGCCGATCATCCATAGCCTCCCCGGTTCGCGGTCGTCGCCGTCGATGCTCACATCGAAGCCGTAGCAGCGCTCGAGCCTTCGCCATCCATCGATGCGACGAAGTCGCACGCCGCGCAGGCCGACGGTTTCATCCAGCAACTGCAGCCCATGTTGCTCGCATTGCCGGCGCGCTTCGCGCACCGCGCGTTCGCGGGCCACGCTGAGCTTCAGCCACAGGCCGATACCGGACCCGAGCAGCAGCAACAGCAACAGGTTGGAAAGATCGCTCATGCCCTGCAGTGTGTGGGCGTGGTGGGCGCCACGCAAGCGCAGGCGCTCAGTGCAGGCGAAGCCGCAGCGAAAGGTCGACGGCGTGCAGGTGCTTGGTCAGTGCGCCCACCGAAATGAAATCCACGCCGGTGTGGGCGAAATCGCCGATCGTGTCGAGTTCGACGTTGCCCGAGATTTCCAGCGGCACACGCCCTGCCGTTCGGCGCACGGCTTCGTGCATCTGCGGCAGGCTGAAGTTGTCCAGCATGATCCGGTCCACGCCGGCCTCGATCGCCTCCGCCAACTCGTCGAGATTCTCCACCTCGACTTCCAGCAACAGATCGCCGTGCAGGTGTCGTGCGACCTCCACGGCGGCGGCGATGCCGCCTGCCGCGATGATGTGGTTTTCCTTCACCAGGATGGCGTCGTACAGGCCCATGCGGTGATTGTGGCCGCCGCCGCAGCGTACTGCGTACTTCTGCGCGAGGCGCAAACCCGGTACGGTCTTGCGGGTATCCAGAATGCGTACGGCAGTGCCGGCGACCGCCGCGACATATTTGGCTGTTGCGGTGGCCGTCCCGGAAAGCAGCTGCAGGAAATTCAGCGCCGAGCGTTCGGCACTGACCAGGGATCGGGCATGGCCGTTCAACCGGCAGATCGTCGAGCCGGCAGCGACATGATCGCCGTCGCGAGCAAGCCATTCGATCCGCACCGCCGGATCCAGCCGGCGGAAGCAGGTATCGAACCATGCGGTACCGGCAAGCACGGCGTCCTCGCGGCAGGTCAGCTCCGCTTCCGCGCGCGCATCGGCCGGCAGCAACTCGGCGGTGGCATCGCCAAGGCCGTAATCCTCGGCGAAGGCGCGTTCGATGTCGGCGTTGATCTGTTCGACAGTCGGCTGTACCGACGGTAAATCGGAACTCATTCGGTATCCGTGGTGGAGGCGCCGGGCTGCTGCAGCTTGCCGACGATGGCGGTCATCGCGCGATCGAACAGCGCATTGGCGGCCAGCACGTGCGCATGGCCGTCTGCCAGCAAGACGGCCAGTTCGTGTGGCGCGTAATCGGCAACCTTCAGGCCGCGCCGGTTGACGAAGAGGTAGCGCCCGCTCATCGGGCTGATCCACGAAAGCTTGGCGCGCGTCATGGCTTCGTCGGCCAGCGCGAACTCCAGCCAGGTACCCGGCTGCAATGCCTGGACCTGCTGCCATTCGGGGCTGTCCGGCGGGACGGCGACGGTGTCGTCGAAGGTCTGTTCGTCCAGCATGCCGCCCCGCTCGGCGATCGGCTGGATGCTGTCCGGTATCACCTGCGTCGGCGCGCCTTCCTCGACGGCGAAGGTTTCGCCAAGCTGCCGGCGGTAGTAATCCTGCAACTGGCCGAGCAACCGCTCGATGTCCTGCTCCTGGAACGCGACGTTGGCCAGGCCCAGGCGCAGCGATCGTTCGATGCCCGGCAGCATCTGCCGCAGCAGTTGGCGGTTTCCCGGGTCGGTGCCCAGCCGGGTGCTGGCGATGAAATCGTCGACGAAGTGCAACGCGCTGCGGAACTCGGGCGACGATTCGCCCTGGCGCAAGAGGGTCAGTACCAGATGGTTGGCCCACGCGCGGGACAGTACGCTGTGCAGCAGTGGTGGCAGTTTCCTGTCGCCGATGCGGTCGAGGACTTCGCGGGCGACGCGACGGCGCGCCTGTTCCAGTTTTTCGCGACCCTGGGTGGATTCGGCGACGCGTTGTTCGGCCAGTTCGGAACGGCGTTTGTTGATGTCCTGGAATTGCTGCAGGTCGGCCAGCAGGCGATCGAAGATGCTCATGTCATCGTCGAAGTCGTGCAGCAACTGTTCGACGATCGATTTCACTTTTTCTTGCAGGCGATGATCGCGATCGGATTCCTCCGACCAGCTCTTGGCCTGCTCGGCCAAGCCATCCAGCAGCCGGCGTGCGGGGTGCTGGCGGTGGGCGAACATCTTCCGATCGAGGATGGCCGCCTTGAGGTACGGGATCTGCAGCCGAGCGAGCAGCACCTGCATCTGCGCCGGCAGGTTGCGGTCTTCCAGGATGAATTCGAACAGCATCCCGACCAGATCGATGGTGTCCTCGTCGATGGTCGCGACATGCGGTGGACGTTCGCCGCGCAGCGCGCCGATCTGGGTCAGCAGTTGCCCCTTCAGCTGCATCACTTCGCGGCCGAGGTCGGCGGCATCGTCCGAATGGGCCTGTGGCAGCGGCCCGGCGCTGGCGATCTGGCTCTGCAGCACGCTGAGTGCGCCCAGCAACTCGTTGGCCGAAGGCAGCGGCCCGGTCGGCATCGAGCGCACGCCGGTATCGCTGTGCATGCTGCCGGCCGGCGCGCGGCGCGCGCTGAACAAGGCATGCAGGGTTTGCAGCAAGTCGCCCGGGATGTCGCCGGCTTCGTCGGCGGCGGGAGATTGCGCGGTGGTGGCGGATGCGGGCGCCTTCGCGCCGGTTCCCATGTTCGCTCCCGTATTCGCGTTGTGCGGTACTTCGAGCCGCAATTGCGGCAGCACGCCAGCACGGACCAGCTCGGCGTTGATCTCCTGGTAGAGCTCTTCCAGCGACGACAGCACGTACCGATCGAACAACTTGTAGATGATCAGCTTGACGCGCATGTCCGCGCTGAGTTCGTGCAGTGCGCGACGAAACGCCTGCGCCAGACTCGCCGGGGCGACCGGATTGCTGGCGTCGTCGATCTTGTGGCCACCGCAGATGACCGAGAGCCGCTGGTTGACAGTGAACAGGTCGCGGGCAAGGCGTGACTCGTTCTTGCTGATCATGCTGGTGATCGCCAGCGATTCTTCCAGCTCATTGTCGGCGACCAGCGACAGCTCCACGCTGTTTAACGGGTTCGGCGTGGCGGCGGACGACGGCTGCCGCGGATGGACCAGTTCGCCGAGCTCGCGGTTGATCGCGGCAAGGAAATTGCGCTCCACCGTCGGGCGGCGCTTGCGCACATCGCGCATGCCGTCGAAGTAATGCATCTGGGCGGCGTTGTTTTCGGCCTTCTCGGCCAGGTCGAACAGGGCATCGTCCACATGCTCGAAGGCGTTGCTCACCCACTGCTGAAGCCGGCGCCCCGCGATGCTTCGCACCGCATTCAGCAGTTCGCCGACGCGCTGGCTGGCTGCATCCAGTCGCGGTCCCAGATTGATCACTTTGGATGGATCGCTGGCTTCGCTCATCGCCGCACCCCTGTGAAGCATTGCGTCCACGGCTACGAACTCATCAGCCGCATGAAGGATGACGATAAGCCAAAGTATGTGTCCGTGTCATGCATGAACTTCCGCCGAAGCGACACGGATCACGATGCGTCAGGGAAATCCGTGAGTTGCAGGGTGCCGATGCCTTCCTCGGGCAGCATCACCGGGATGCCGTCGTCGACCCGGTAGATCACCTTGCGATCGGTGGTGATCAGGCCTTCGGCGACGCGTTCTCGAACGGCGGCACCGGCGACCGAATCGACTTTTCCGGCGGCGATCGCGTTGTTCAACGCGTCCAGTTCGGGCTTGCTCAAAGGCCGCACCGGGGTCTTGCTGACCGGGTCGCACAGGATGTCGAGGAGACGTTTGTCCATGGGTTCGCAGGTGGTGGCGGGGCGTGGGAAAGCCCGTACAATAGCCGTTTTTGGACGGCTGGGCCATGACAGCAGCAAGCAAACCGCCACGCGTCGGCGTGGTAATGGGCTCGCGTTCGGATTGGGAAACCATGCAGCACGCCGCCAGCGTGCTGACCGAACTGGGCGTGCCGCACGAGGTCCAGGTGGTATCGGCGCATCGCACGCCGGATCTGCTGTTCAGCTACGCCGAACAGGCCGTCGCACGCGGCATCCAGGTGATCATCGCCGGCGCCGGCGGCGCTGCGCATCTACCCGGCATGCTGGCTGCCAAGACCCGCTTGCCGGTGTTCGGTGTGCCGGTGCAGTCCAAGGCGCTCAACGGGATGGATTCGCTGCTCTCGATCGCGCAGATGCCCGCCGGGATCCCGGTCGGCACGCTGGCGATCGGCCGCGCCGGGGCGGTGAACGCCGGTCTGCTCGCCACGGCGGTGCTTGCCTTGCATGACCCCGCGCTGGCGGCGGCGCTGGAAAACTGGCGCGTAAGGCAGACGCAGGCGGTGCTGGAGCAGCCGGACCCGCGTCAATGAGCGGGCGCCGACAACCGGTACTCGGCGTACTTGGCGGTGGACAACTGGCCCGCATGCTGGCGCTCGCTGCCGCGCCGCTGGGTGTGAAGATGTTGGTCGTGGACAGTGTCGCCGATGCCTGCGCCGGGCAGGTGGCGCCGCTGGTCGTGGCCGACTGGACCGACTACGTCGCGCTTGAGGCCTTCGCGGCTCAAGTGGACGTGGTCACCTTCGATTTCGAGAACGTGCCGGCCGAAACCGCGCACTGGCTGGCCGAACGAGTGGCAGTGTTTCCCGCGCCGCAGGCGTTGGCGACCGCGCAGGACCGGCTGGCCGAAAAAAATCTGTTCCGCGAATGCGGACTGCCGACGCCCGAGTTCATGGCCGTGGATACGCGCGAGGATCTCGGCCGCGCGCTCGCCGCCATCGGTGCGCCGGCCATCCTCAAGACGCGCCGGCTGGGTTACGACGGCAAGGGCCAGTTCCGTCTCAAAAGCCTGGTGGATGCCGATGCGGCGTGGGATGCGCTGGGCGCGCAGGCACCGAAACATGGATTGATCCTGGAAGCGTTCGTGCCGTTCGAGCGGGAGTTGTCGGTGATTGCCGTGCGCGGTCGCGATGGCGGTTTCCGCACCTGGCCGCTCACGCGCAACTGGCATACCGACGGCGTGCTGTCGATGAGCTTGGCGCCGGCCCCGGACATCGACGAATTGCAGCAGCGCGCCAGCGCGCTGGCCCGCACGCTGGCCGAACGGCTTTCGTATGTCGGCGTGTTCGCGCTGGAGCTGTTCGTCAAGGATGGCGAGCTGCTCGGCAACGAGATGGCACCGCGCGTGCACAACTCCGGTCACTGGACGATCGAGGGGGCGCACACCAGCCAGTTCGAGAACCACGTGCGCGCGGTGCTCGGTTTGCCACTGGGCGATACGGCGGCGCGCGGCGTGTCGGCGATGTTCAACTGGATCGGCGATCTTCCCGATGCCGCGCCGGTACTGCAGGCCCTCGATGCGCACTGGCACGACTACGGCAAGCAGGAGCGCGCAGGCCGCAAGGTCGGGCACGCCACGCTTTGCGCATCCGATTCGGAGCAACTGGCCGCGCGCTTGACCGAACTCGCGGTAGTGCTGCGGCGCGAACAGCAGGCGGAGCCGGTGGTTCTGGCCATTCGCTGACTGCATTCGCAGCCATAAAAAATGCTTTCAGGCAGCATCGCCCGTCAATTGGTTGGCTATGGTCAAAGCTTCATCCCGCATGGCGACTACGACGTGCGGAATTCCAAAAGCTTTGACAGCCATATCGGACGTGGCTTCGACTTGGGCTCGCCGTTCCTCGTCTGGTTCGATGCTGATGAGCGCCTTGCAGACACGGGCCAGCGCTGCCTTGTTGTGTTTCAGCCAGATACCGCGGCGCTTGCGGTCCTCGTGGCTTTCTTCGATACGGTGCTGGTCATACACCACCACGAAAGGCCGGCCGTTCTCCATGAGCGCGACCATCTCCGTTTCCCATTGATTCGCGTATCCGGGCTGCGCCGCATCTTCGTTGAAGACGACGAACGGAAGCCGGGTAACGTCGTGGATGATGAATGTTTGAGGATCGATACGCATCGTCTATTACTCCATGAATGAAACAAGGGGCTATCTCTTGAGAACCTCACATCCCGTTTCCGACTGCGACAGGTGTTTCGGCTAACCCGGTGGGCACGGATACGGATACCGCGACGGGAAAGGTCGTCTCCCAACCACCGCCGAGTGCCTTGTACAAACCGACGAGTGACACGGAGACGTCCGTCGAACTCGCCACCAGTGCCTGCTGCGCGGCGAGCAGATCTCTCTGCACGGTCAGCACCTGAAGAAAATCCGTTGCGCCTGCCACGTACTGGCGGTTGGCGTTCTCCAGCGCGATACGATCCTGATCGACCGTCGCAGCCAGCTTCTCGTGACGTTGCTGGCGCGTTCTGTAATCGCTCATGGCATCGTCCACCTCATGCCATGCTCCGAGCACGGTGCGCTGGAAACCGATCATCGCTTCCTGCTGTTGTGCCTTGCGCAATGCCAGTTGCCCCTTCAGGCGGCTGCCCTCGAAGATCGGCACGCTGAGCGCCGGACCGACACCGAACATCCGCGAACTCCATGCATCCAGGTCGCCGAAGTGCATGGCCTGGAGGCCCAGGTTGGCCGAGAGCGTGATGCGCGGATAGAAATCGCCGACCGCTACGCCGATATCGGCTGTTGCCGCATGCAGGCGTGCTTCGGCCTCGCGGATGTCCGGGCGGCGTTCGGCCAGTTCGGACGGCAGCCCAACCGGAACCGCTGGCGGCACCGGCGGAATCGGCGCGGCGGCCTGTAATTCATCCTCCAGCGCGCGCGGTGGCTCGCCCAGCAGGTAACTGAGCGCATTGACGAGGCGCACCTGGTCGTTCTCCAACGCTGGCAGTTGCGCCTCGATCGCGCTGACCTCGGCGGATGCTTCGGCTGTTTCAAGGTGTGTCGCCACACCGTCGGCAAACCGGACCTGCGTCAACCGGAAGCTGTGCCCAGCGATATCCAGGTTCTGGCGAATAATGGCCTGCCGAGCCTGGACGCCCCGTAGTTGCAGGTAGTCGTGCGCGGTTTCAGCAAGCACGGACAGCAATACGCCGCGCCGCACATCGGCACTCGCCTCCACGGTAGCGTCGGCGGACTCGATTTCGCGGCGCACGCGTCCCCAAAGATCGAATTCCCAGGAGGCATCAAGGCCGGGTTGCCAAACGTTGTAATCCTTCTTGCCATCCAGACCGGAAATATCCAGCAAGCCGTTCTGGCTGGACCGTGCATGTTGGTACGAGGCTGACGCGTCCACGGAGGGTTCGGCATCTGCCCCCGTCATCCGCCGTGCGGCCCGCGCCTGCATCCATCGGGTCGTCGCCGTCTTTACGTCGAGGTTGGTCGCAGCCACCCGCTCGACCAGCGAAGACAGTTCTGCATCGTTGAAGACCTTCCACCAGCGGGCATCGGGACTACTGGGGTCCCTGCCGTTCGATGTCTGTACGGCACTGACCGACCACCGATCCGGCAAGGCAGCGGCCGGACGCTGGAAATCGGGGCCGACGTTGGTGCAGCCCGCCAAGCCGAGCATGACTGCCACGATGGCGGTCCGGAAAATCATCGGGTTCATCGCGCAGCAACCCTGCTTTCCGCGGAAGCCTCGCCACCCTGCGTATGAATGGTCGCTTCAACCGACATGCCCACCCGCAACTCGTCGAGCATCGGTTGTCCTTTGCGCAGCACGATCTTGACGGGGATGCGCTGGACGACCTTCGTGAAATTGCCGGTCGCGTTGTCCGGCGCAATGGCTGCGAAAGTCACGCCGGTGGCAGGAGCAAAGCTGTCCACAGTCCCGCGCAAGGCATGTCCAGGCCACGTGTCCACCCGGATGTCGGCGGCCTGTCCGGGTTGCACATCAGTCAACTGGGTTTCCTGGAAGTTGGCCGTCACATAGGCCCGTTGCAACGGCACGACCGCAAGCAGCGGGGTGCCCGCTGTCACGTAGGCTCCGACCCGTATCGACCGTTGCCCGATCATGCCGTCGATGGGTGCCTCGATGCGCGTCCAGGACAGGTTCAGGCGTGCGCTATCCAGCATGGCCTGAGCATGTTGAAGCGTTGCCCCGGTGCGCTCGTGCTCAGCTTGCAGCACGACGACCTGTTGCCTTGCCGCCTTCAGGCTGGCCTCGTTGCGCGATACATCGGCCTGGGCCGAGTCGATGTGCGAACGGGCCTGCTGCGCATTCTGGACACTGCCGGCCCCCTGTCGGGCAAGATCGGCGTAGCGATCGAAATCCGCGCGCGCAAAGGCGTAGGTTGCACGGGCTGCGGCGAGCGCTGCGCTGGCTTGGTCGATCACGGATTGCTGCTGGACGAGGCTCGCCGATACGTTGTCGATAGCAGCCCTGGCCATCGACACGTTCGCTTCGGCAGATGCCACAGCGGCGGCATAGTCGCTGTCGTCAATCCGGGCCAGTAGCTGCCCCTTGTGCACGATCTGGTTGTCCTCGACGGCGAGGACGCTGACCTGCCCAGCCACACGCGGCGCAACCACCGTGAAATCCGCACTGACGAAGGCATCATTGGTCGTCTGCCCCGACGGTGCCCGGATATATACGGCCAGCGCCATACCAGCACCAAGCACCAGGACGGTAACCGCTACCGCACCGTACAGCTTCTTTTTACTTACAGATTCGGACATGGGAAAACAAACCTCTAACGGGAAACGCCATCGGCCACGGAGCCTGGCGGATAAATGCGAGTGGCGACGAAGGGGATCAGGACAATGAGAGCGACCGACACGGCGGCCATCAGACGGAACACATCCGCGGAAGCGAGAACCACCGCCTGCTCCCGGATATGTCCACCGACCAGCGCCAGCATCGCTTGATGATCCGGCCCTGACACGCTTGCCAGTTCGTGCTGCGTGAGGCCGGGAACGTAAGGACGGTTGCCCCACTGGTCCACCAGCACGTTCGAGTGAAAATGTTCGCGCAGCGTCGTGAAACCCTCAGTCACGCCCGCGCCGACGACGGCGGCAAAACCCTTGACCGTGTTGAACCAGGCTGACGCGAATGGGCCTTCCATCGGTGTCATGCCGTTGGTGGCCAGCATCAGCAGCGGAATCACGGCCATCGGCTGCGCGAAGATCTGGAGCACCTGCAAGGCGTAGAAGTTGTCGCGTATCCAATCCGACGTCATGAAACTGCCGGCCATGCATGACAACGCGATCAGTGCCAATCCCACCGCCAGTACCCATCGGCAATCGACGCGGCGGATGTTGCACAGGGCTGCCACGGTGGGTAGCGCGACGAGCTGCGGCAGCGCCACGCAGAGCGCAAGCGGTGCGAGCTGAAGCGGCCGATAACCATGCACCTCGGCGAGATAGCCTGAAGGAACGCCGGGAACGGCGACCAGCACGAGCAAGACACCGCCGAGCGTAATCAGCGCATGGGTCAGGTTCCGCCGCGCCAGCAACTGGATCTTGAAGAACGGCAATGGATGGAACCATTCGTTGACGAGAAAGAGCACCAGCAGGCCCAAGCCGGCAACGAACAACAGGCAGATCAGCGGCGAATCGTTCCAGCCAAGCCGGGTGCCTTGTTCAAACGCCGTCACGAGCATGCCGATGGCCGGAAAGCCGAGCAGCACACCACGCCAGTCGAACTGGCGGAAGCGTTCCAGGCGCAGCGGGTCTTGCGGCAACCCCCATGCAATCATGCCGATCGATAGGAGGGAGAGCGGGACGATCTGCCAGAACAGAAAGCGCCAGCCGACATAGTCAGTCCATAGCGCTGCCAGAGGGGAACCGAGGTTCGGCGCGAAGGTGGCCGTCAACGCATAGGCGGCCAAGCCGTAGAGCTTGATGCCGGGCGGCAGGAAACGTAGCGCGACCGTCATCAGCATGGGCGGCAGGCAGCCGCCGGCCAGGCCCTGAAGCGCACGCAGCAAAAGCAGCAAGCCCGGCGTCGGCACGAACGGAAAAGCAATGCCAAGCAAGGCGAACGCAGCGACGGCGCCGATCGTGAAGCGCCGCAGCGAGAACGTCCCGGAACACCACGGAGCGAACATCATCGCCGAGACCTGGGTGATCTGGTAGGCCGTGCTCAACCATGTGCCCTCGTCGTAGCTCACGCCAAGCGCGCCGCGAATGTCGGGCATGGCCACTTCTGTGACGTGATCATTGAGCTGTGCAATCACGACGGCGAGCAGCACGCCGGCCAGTCCGGTCAGGATACGAGCACCGAATTGAGCGGGTGTCGCTGCCGACGCCGGCGCTATCGCGAGCGCCGGCAGCGACGCGACGGCCGTGTTGGTCACGCCAATCTCCTCTGGAGATGGCGGCCTTTCGCATTTGGGGGTGGAAAAGAACTCACCGCAGACCTTCCGTTTTCAGAATGAATGACGGAAGTATGGGTACGGCAGATCAATCCGAAAATTGAAATGTTTGCACTACTGTCGTGCGTCGAACGCACGACAAGATGATGTCTAGGCGGTAGGCGAGTCTGCTGTGCAGACTTCCCGGATAATGCGCCGCAACCACTGGTGCGCGCCATCGCTCTGGAACCGGGGATGCCAGCCTTGAACGATGACGACCGTTTCGAGAGGCAGCGGCAAAGAGAAGGCGCGCGCCCGAATCCCCATTCGCTGGACAGCCCAAGCCACGTGCTCAGGCAACGTCAGGATCAGGTCGGATGCCTCCAGCATGAAGACTCCGGAATGAAAGGTGGGGACCACCAGCGAGACCTGGCGTGACAGGCCGAGCGCCTGCAAGGCCGTGTCGATGGGGCCGGTCGTTCGCCCACGGCGCGACACGCTGATCTGGTCGTAACGGGCAAATCGCTCCGGGGTGATTTCCGCCTGGAAGATGGGGTGATCGTCACGCGCCAGCCCGACGAACTTCGTGGTGAACAGGGTCTGCACATGAACTTCTGCACCCATCGGGCGCATCGCGCTGATGTACAGATCGACCTTGCCGTCGCGTAGCACCGAATCTTCCGACTCGCTTTCGGGCGAAAAGCGCAGCAGAACATGGGGGGCCTCGCGCCGAACACGTCCCAGCAGCGCCTGGCCGAAGGCGCTAATGAAAACGTCGTTGGCATGCAGGTTGAAATGCCGCTTCAAGGTCGAAAGGTCCACCTCCCGCTCGGATTGCAGGAGCTGGCGTGCACTTTCCACTGAACTGTGGACCTGCTCGCGCAGCGCCAGGGCGCGCGGCGTCGGCACCATCCTGCGCCCGACCTTCACGAAGATCGGATCGCCAACGGCCTCCCGGATACGGGCAAGCGTGCGGCTCATGGCCGGGGCGCTCAGGTTCATCCGCCTGGCCGCGCCCACGACCGACCCTTCCTCCAACAGGACATCCAGCGCGAACAGGAGGTTGAGGTCGGGTGATTGCATGACGAACAATCATAGATCTCTTTTGCTGATCACTTCTGCACTGGATCGTGCGTTTCGTGCAGCACAGCCGTGCATGGCACGGCATTTGCCATTGCGCCAAAGCGGCGCAACATGGAGCCATCGTCAGATTCGGCCGCGCGTCATGTTCCATACCTTGCTTGTACCCCTCGACGGGACGCCACAGAGTGACCGTGTAATCGATCTCGCCGCACGCGCTGCGGCGACGGAGCAATCCAGACTTCATATCCTTTGTGTCGTCGATCCCGCGTATGTGCTCTCGCCCGGCGATACGGATGGCGTTGAGCCCGACGGACTGACCTATCCGCCCGCCGCCGAGCAAACTGAGCGCGCCGAGCATGTTGTAGCGGCCGCGATCCACCGTTTGCGGGGAAGCGGTCTCGCGGCAGAGGGACAGGTTTGTGGCGGGCAACCCGGTGATGCCATCGTCACTGAAGCGAGGCGGATCAATGCGGATGTGATCGTTATGGGACACCGCCATCTGTCACGGTTACAGCGCTGGGTCGACCCTTCGACGGCCGGAACCGTGATCGAGCGAGCGCCATGTCCAGTCTTGGTCGAAACCGGAAATGACTGTTGAACACGCACCCATCCTCACCATGAAAACTATCGACATCGCGCCGCGCAGCATGTATTACGGCACGCCGGTTGCTCTGATAGTGACGCTGAACTTCGATGGTACGGAGAACATCGCCCCGATGTCGTCGTCGTGGTCATTACGCGATCGCATCGTACTGGGCATGGGTACTGCATCGCAGACCGTGACCAACCTGAAGCGCCATCCTGAGTTGTCCATCAATTTTCCAGATGCGCCTCTCTGGCGGCACGTCGAGGCGCTTTCCGGGCTGACCGGAGCCAGTAACGTTCCAGAGCATAAGGCTGCGCAATTCCGGTCTGAAGCGGACAAATGGAACGTCGCCGGTTTCACCCGAGTCCCATCGGCACGCATCCGGCCCGGGCGAATTGCCGAGTGTCCCTTGCAGATGGAAGCCATCGTCGAAAGCCTGTCCTCCGTTGAAGACGAACCCGAAGGCTTCACAGTCATCGTCGCTCGGGTCAAAGCCATGCACGCGCACGAAGACGTCGTGACATCCGCTCCATCTGCCGTCGATCCGGATCGCTGGCGTCCGCTGATATTTAGCTATCGCACGTACCGCAGTATCGATATCGAGATTGGTCGAATGAACCGATCTGTCCGAAGCTGAAGGCTCAGGCGATGGAATGTCCACGCTGCCGCCACATCTCCCAAGACGCACCGGCACCTCTCACCGTTGCGGCAAATTGTTGCCGACCAAGCCTCCGCTGGCGAGCGTCACGCGGCGACGATAGATGCGGGGGCTACACATTGCCTGTCGGCCACCAGCCAATGCTCTAGGCCGGTTTCGATATTTGTTATCCGAATAAGAGGTGATTGCCTTACTAGGAATCAGAATTTCGGTGACTCCTTCGATGGCGTATACGCTGGCTTGCCGTTGTCATTGCGTTCCGCGCATGCCTGACATGCGTGCTTCGGCATTTACGACTTTTTCTCCACCAGTAAAAATGACTCTCGTTTGCATTTACATCTGATGTGGGCAGAAAGCTGGCTTGCATACCCCTTCAGACAACGAGTCGTTCAAGCCATTTATACCAGCATCCTTCATGCGGACACGTCCCCGCTGTTCCTCGCGGGCTAGCATCGCGAAACGGAGGCCGCGCTGGAGGGATCCGGTGTGCCGCTCGTGCTTCTGAGGAACGGTTGGTACACGGAAGTTTATACGTGGAGGATCGCGCCTGCCTTGCAGCATGGCGCGTTCCTCGGCGCGTCCGGGGAAGGACGTATCTCGTCCGCTGCCCGCGCCGACTATGCCAGGGCTGCGGCGGTCGTGCTGGCCGGCGGCGGCCATGCTGGCTGGACCTATGAGCTGGCGGGCGATGCCTCCTACATGCTGGCTGATTTCGTCGCTGCTGTAGCGGAATCCTCAGGCAAGCCGCTCCCCTACCGAAACATGAACAAGGAAGATTACCGAACGGCGCTGCTTGGGGCCGGCGTGCCAGAAAAATTCGCCATGATCCTATCGAACACCGATGCGGGCATGGCGAAGGGGGAGCTATTTGATGATGGCGGCGACCTTGCCCGGCTGATTGGGCGGCCAACCATCCCCCCCTTCCGCGCCACAGTCACCGAGTTCGTCCAGAATCAGCCTTTGGCGGGCCGACCTTGAGCCACGCAGAGATCGGCCCACCGCGTTAGCTCCAGGCAGCTCGGTTTCCCAAAACGAACGCACAGCAGGGAAAGCCGCGCCGACGTGGCGAGAGCTAGTTGTATAGGTAGCCAGGAGATCACGCCGTCGGCGAGGAAGGCGTAGCCAGACTCCGCACGACCTCCTCCCAAAGACTCCGTCCATGGGGAAATGTTGTGTCATGGACGGATCAGCGCTCCGCCTTCGTGCGACGGCTTTCTCAATCGCGTATCTCGATGGCTTGAAGAACCGCGCCGATGGCCAGGATATCTGTCGCTTCCTACGTCCATTTTCAGACACCAAGGCATAGTGGCTGAACGGGGAGTTTCCAATCAACCTTTCCGTCCGTCGTGCAGATCGAGTGTTAAGTCCAGCCAGTTGAAGACGACTTCGTCCTTGTAAGCCAAGGCGCCAGACTGGCAGTGATTCTCGGCTCCATCTTCGCTGGTAAATCGGACA
>DASWOQ010000008.1:0-13158 GCA_036398675.1 Rhodanobacter sp.
CGCGCGACCGGCGCTGGTGGTGCGCAGCCAGGGCGTGCGGATGAGCTATCGGGAATTCCATGCCGAGGTGGAGCGGGTTGCCGCCGGCCTGCTGCGACTGGGCCTGGCGCGCGGTGAGCGCATCGGTATCTGGTCGCCGAACCGCGCCGAGTGGGTGCTGCTGCAGTTCGCCGCGCCGAAGGCCGGGCTGATCCTGGTCAACATCAATCCGGCCAGCCGCGTGCACGAGCTGGAATATGCCCTGACGAAGGTCGAATGCAGCGCGCTGGTGCTGCCCCGGCGTTTCAAGACCACGCAGTACCTGGACATTCTCGCCGCGCTGCTGCCGGAACTGGCCGCCGGCGCGCCGGGCGGGCTGCGGAGCGCGCGTTTGCCGGCCCTGCGCGAGGTGATCCTGCTCGATGACGATGCCGCCGCTGGCACGCGCAGTTGGCAGCAACTGGCGGCGCTCGGCGATGCCGCGGCGATCGCCGACCTGCGTGCGGCCGAGCAGGCGCTGGATGTCGACGATCCGGTGAACATCCAGTTCACCTCCGGAACCACTGGCGCCCCGAAAGGCGCCACGCTGACCCATCGCAACATCATCAACAACGGCTACTTCATCGGCGAGGCGATGCGGCTCACCGAGCAGGATCGGTTGTGTATCCCGGTGCCGTTCTATCACTGCTTCGGCATGGTGCTGGGAAATCTGGCCTGCGTCACCCACGGCGCCTGCATGGTGATTCCGGGCGAGGGCTTCGATGCGCTGGCTACGCTGGAAACGGTGGCGGAAGAGCGCTGCACCGGTCTGCATGGTGTGCCGACGATGTTCATCGCCGAGCTGGAGCATCCCGAATTCAGCCGCTTCGACCTGGGCAGCCTGCGCACCGGCATCATGGCCGGCTCGCCGTGCCCGATCGAGGTGATGCGGCGGGTGGTCGCGGAGATGCACCTGGACCAGGTCACCATCGCCTACGGCATGACCGAGACCAGCCCGGTAAGTTTCCAGACGGTGCCTGACGACCCGCTGGAACGCCGCGTCGGCAGCGTCGGGCGCATCCATCCGCATGTCGAGGCCCGGCTGGTCGACGAACAGGGGCAGGTGGTACCGCGCGGCGTGTCCGGCGAGCTGTGCGTCCGCGGCTATTCGGTGATGCTTGGCTACTGGGCCGACGAGGCGCATACGCGCGAGGCGATCGACGCGGAGGGCTGGATGCATACCGGTGATCTCGCAGTGCTGGATGAAGAGGGCTACTGCAGCATCGTCGGCCGGCTGAAGGATATGATCATCCGCGGCGGCGAGAACGTGTATCCGCGCGAGATCGAGGAATTCCTCTACACCCATCCGAACGTGCAGGACGTGCAGGTGTTCGGCGTGCCCGACCCGAAATTCGGCGAGCAGGTCTGCGCATGGGTGCGCCTGCGCGAAGGTTGTACTTCCAGCGAGGCCGAGATCCAGGATTACTGCCGCCGGCATCTGGCCTATTACAAAGTGCCGCACTATGTGCGTTTCGTCGACGCATTCCCGATGACGGTGACCGGCAAAGTGCAGAAATACCTGATGCGCACCGCGATGGCAGAGCAATTGGGCTTGGCCTCGCCGCCGTCAGGCTGAGTGCGCTGACAGTGCATGGGTGCGGCGTTCGTCATGGCGCCTGCGGTGGAGGCCAGCGGGTGCCGACGCACTGCCCGGCGGCTCAGAGCGCGTCGTGGTCCAGTTCGCCGGTGCGGATGCGTATCACCTGTTCGAGCGTGGTGACGAAGATCTTGCCGTCGCCGATCTTGCCGGTGCGGGCGGATTGCTGGATGGCTTCGAGTACGCGCTCGAGCTGGTCGTCGGCGACCGCCACCTCCAGTTTGATCTTGGGCAGGAAGTCGACCACGTATTCCGCGCCGCGGTAGAGTTCGGTGTGGCCCTTCTGGCGGCCGAAGCCTTTCACTTCCGTCACCGTGATGCCCTGGACGCCAACTTCGGCCAGCGCTTCGCGCACGTCGTCCAGCTTGAACGGCTTGATGATGGCCACGACCAGCTTCATGGTTCTTCCTCGAGTGAATGGCAACGGCGCAAGGTGCGACGTATGGTGCATTCTGCCCTTGCCCGCGCGTCATGTCGCCTGATGTGCTTGTGTAGGGTAATACTTACAAATTTTGACGGAGCATACCGATGGTGCAGCCGCTTTCCATTCACCTAGACTTCATTCCGACGAGCTCGAGGCGCTATCCATGATGGATAGGCAGGACATCGACAAGATTGCCCTGCGACTTGTGTCGTTGGTACCGCCAGGGTTGGCACAGGCGCAGCAGGATCTGCAAGCCAACTTCCATGACGTTTTGGCGCAAGGATTGCGCCGTCTCGACCTGGTCACCCGCGAAGAGTTCGAAGTCCAGAGTCAGTTGCTCGCACGCACACGTGCCAAGGTCGACGAGTTGGAGCGGCGTGTGACTGAACTCGAGGCCATCGCGACTGCGCGCGGGAGTTAGCGAACGCCACCTCCCGGGAGCCGCCCCCGATCTGTCACCCTCACCCCGAGAATGATCGGGGGCGGTTATTTACCCAGACGACGGGAGTCGCTCGATGTCCGTCCATATCCACGAGTCACTGGCATGTGAGCCGGCCCCTCATGGGCAACGTCTGGCCGCATGAGCCTTGCCGTTACGCTGAGCCGGGCCCAGGAAGGGATCGCCGCACCGCAGGTAGTGGTCGAGGTGCATCTCTCGGGCGGCCTGCCGGCGACCAATATTGTCGGTTTGCCCGAAGCCGCGGTGCGTGAAGCGCGCGATCGCGTACGCGTCGCAATCCAGAACACCGCCTTCGAATACCCCAATCGGCGGGTCACCGTGAATCTGGCTCCAGCCGAATTGCCCAAGGACGGCGGCCGCTTCGACCTGTCGATTGCACTGGGCATTCTTGCCGCCAGCGGCCAGGTGCCGCGCGAAAGGCTGGATGACTGCGAATTTCTCGGCGAACTTGCATTGACCGGCGCGTTGCGCAGCGTCTCCGGCGTGTTGCCCGCGTTGTTGCGCGCACGCGCATGTGGCCGCCGGGTCGTGGTTCCCAGGGAGAACTCCGCCGAGGCGGCGCTGGTGTCGGACGTGGATGTGCGTGTCGCGGACACGCTGGGCGAGGTCTGCGGCTGGTTGCATGGCGCGCACGAGCTCTCGATGCCGGTCGGCGTTCCCACCGATGGCGGCGCGACCGGCGGCCCGGACTTGGGCGATGTGCGCGGGCAATTGCAGGCGCGGCGTGCATTGGAAATCACCGCCGTCGGTGGCCACCATCTTCTGCTGGTCGGGCCGCCAGGCACCGGCAAGACGATGCTGGCCGAGCGGCTGCCTGGCATCCTGCCGCCGCTCACGGAATCCGAGGCGCTGGAAACTTGCGCGATCATGTCCGTCGCGGGACAGGCGACGGACATGGTGAAGTGGCGACAGCGTCCCTTCCGCGCTCCGCATCACACCGCGTCCGCCGTGGCGCTGGTCGGCGGCGGTTCGCATCCGCGGCCGGGGGAAATATCGCTGGCGCACAACGGCGTGCTGTTTCTCGACGAGTTTCCGGAGTTCAGCCGGCACGTGCTCGAAGTGCTGCGGGAACCGATGGAATCCGGGCATATCGTGATCTCGCGCGCGGCGCGGCAGTCGACGTTTCCCGCGCAGTTCCAACTGGTCGCGGCAATGAACCCCTGTCCCTGCGGCTATGCCGGCGATCCGCGCCAGCGTTGCCAGTGCACGCCGGACCAGATCAAGCGCTATCGCTCGCGCATCTCCGGTCCGCTGCTGGATCGCATCGATCTCTACGTGGAGGTGCCGCAGGTGGCGCTGGCCGAACTTGGTACACCACGTGGCGCGCGCGATGAAGACTCGGCGATCGTCCGCGCGCGCGTGCTCAGCGCGCGGCGGCATTCGCTGATGCGTGCCGGTCGCCCCAACGCGGAAATCAGTACGCGCGAGTTGGAGCGCGATTGCGCGCTGGGGCCCGCCGAGCGGCGCTGGTTCGAGACCGCGCTGGAGCGACTTGGCCTGTCCGCGCGCGCATACCATCGCGTGCTGCGAGTGGCGCGCACGATTGCCGACATCGACGGCGGCGCGGCCCTGCTCGAGCGCGAGCACCTGGCCGAGGCGCTTCAGTATCGGCGGCTGTGATCGCAATCCCGTACGGCTGGACGCGTTCGCAGTTACATGCTCCGATAGCGTCCGATGCCTACCGACGCAATGCAATGAGCGGCTATGACGATTGAACTCGGCCTGATGCTTGCCGGCATGCTGACGATCGGCTTCCTCGCGCAGTGGCTGGCATGGCGCGTGAAGCTGCCCGCGATTCTTTTCCTGCTTCTCGCCGGCATCCTGCTCGGGCCGGTCAGCGGCGTACTCGATCCGGACAAGTTGCTTGGCGGCCTGCTGTTTCCGACCGTGTCGCTGGCAGTGGCGCTGATCCTGTTCGAAGGCAGCCTGACTTTGCGGTTCCACGATCTCCCCGGCATCGGCCATGCGGTGCGCGGGCTGGTCAGCTATGGCGCGGTGGCTGCGTTGCTGATGCTGGCGCTGGCGGCGCACCTGATTGCCGGGCTGAGCTGGTCGATCGCGCTGCTGTTCGGTGCGCTGGCCTGCGTGACCGGGCCGACGGTGATCGCACCGATGCTGCGCACGTTGCGGCCGAATGCGCGCATCGCCAATACGCTGCGTTGGGAAGGCATCGTGATCGACCCGCTCGGTGCCTTGTTTGCGGTGCTGATCTTCGAGGCGATCGTGTCGCGGCAGGAAGGCCACACCATCGGCATTTTCATGGCCACGATCGGCTGTGGCGTGGTGATCGGCGCGTTGGCCGCCGTGGCGATGGCGTTCCTGCTGCGCCGACAGTCGATTCCCGAATACCTGCAGAACTATGCCGTGCTCGCGGCCGTGCTGCTGGCTTTCAGCGTGTCCAATTCGCTCACGCACGAATCGGGCCTGCTCGCCGTGACCATCATGGGCATCGCGCTCGGCAACATGCGCGGCGTGCATATCGACGACATTCTCGATTTCAAGGAAAACCTCACCACCGTGCTGGTGTCGGTATTGTTCATCCTGCTTGCGGCCCGGCTGCACTGGCCCTTGCCGGACGGCATGCTCGGCGCCGGCATTGCATTGTTCGTGATCGCGCAACTGGTGGTGCGGCCGGTCACCGTGATGATCGCCAGTCTCGGCAGCGGACTGAACTGGCGCGAGCGGGCATTGATCGGCTGGGTGGCGCCTCGCGGCATCGTGGCGGCGTCGGTGTCGGCATTGTTCGCGTTGCGTCTGAATGCGCTCGGTGTTGCCGGTGCCGATGCGCTGGTGCCGCTGGTCTTCATGTTGATCATCGGTACGGTGTTGCTGCAAAGTGCCACGGCCCGGCCGCTGGCGCTGTGGCTGAAAGTGGCGGAGCCGGAACCTCGCGGCCTGCTGGTCTTCGGCTCCGATGAAGTGGCGCGTGCGATCGCGTCGGCGCTGGCTGAAGCGGGATTCCGGGTGGTGCTCGCCGATGACGACTGGGAAGGCATCCGTCGGGCGCGAATGGAAGGACTCAGCACCTTCTACGGCAATCCCGCTTCGCCGTATGCCGAGCGCCATCTGGATCTCACCGGCATCGGCCGGCTGCTTGCCGTGTCGACGCATCGCGAACGCAATTCGCTGGCGTGCGTGCACTACCGGTCGGAATTCGGGCGTGAAAAAGTCTATCGCCTGCGCAACCTGACCCCGCAGGAAAACACCGATCGCGCGGCACTCGCCGGAAACCTTCTGGCGCCGCCGTTGTTCGATGAGGAGATGACCCACGGACGCTTCGCGCACATGCTCGAGGAAGGCTGGCGGATCAAGTCGACCCGGCTCAGCAGCACGTTCGACTGGACCCATTTCATCGAGCAGTACGGTGCCAATGCGGTGCTGATGTTCGGTGTCGAGGAAAAAGGCAATCTGCGCGTCGCCTCGACCAAGCGCGAACTCGTACCGAGGCCCGGCTGGCTGGTGATTGCGCTGGTTCCTCCGGCAACCGTCGCACCTGCTGCCGGCCACTGAACCGGCATGCGCGGGGCTTCGGCATGCACCGCCGAAGCTCCGCGCATGAAAGCTACAGCCACTACGCGGCCGATACCTGCCATGCAGCAAACTGTGCTTCTTCGGTCGAACCAGTCAGCGCCGTGGTCGACGACTGGCCTTGCTGGATGGCTTGTGTCACCTGGTCGAAATAGCCGGTGCCCACCTCGCGCTGGTGCTTCACCGCGGTAAAGCCGCGGTCCGCTGCCGCGAATTCCTTTTCCTGCAGTTCGACGAAGGCGCTCATCTGGCGGCGCGCGTAACCGTGGGCGAGATCGAACATGCCGTAGTTGAGGCTGTGGAAGCCGGCCAGGGTGATGAACTGGAACTTGTAGCCCATTGAAGCGAGTTCCGTCTGGAAGGTCGCGATGGTCGCGTCATCGAGATTCTTCTTCCAGTTGAAACTCGGCGAGCAGTTGTAGGCCAGCAGCTTGCCCGGGAACTTCGCGTGGATCGCTTCGGCGAACCGGCGCGCATCCTCCAGGTTCGGCTTGCTGGTCTCGCACCAGATCAGGTCGGCGAATGGCGCGTACGCCAGGCTGCGGCTGATCGCCTGGTCGAGGCCCGGACGGACGCGAAAGAAGCCTTCGACGGTACGTTCGCCGGTGAGGAACGGCTTGTCGGTGTCGTCGATGTCCGAGGTGAGCAGGTCGGCGGCATCCGCATCGGTGCGCGCCACCAGCAGGGTCGGCACGCCGGCGACGTCGGCGGCGAGCCGCGCGGCATTCAACTTATCCACCGCCTCGCGCGTCGGCACCAGCACCTTGCCGCCCATGTGCCCGCACTTTTTCGCCGAGGCCAGCTGGTCCTCGAAATGCACGCCCGCGGCGCCGGCCTCGATCATCGCCTTCATCAGTTCGAACGCGTTCAGCACGCCGCCGAAACCGGCCTCGGCATCGGCCACGATCGGCACCAGCCAGTCGGTATCGTCCTTGCCTTCGGCGTGATGCAACTGGTCGGCGCGCAGCAGGGTGTTGTTGATGCGCTTGACCACCAGCGGCACCGAGTTGGCCGGATACAGCGACTGGTCGGGATACATCTCCCCGGCCACGTTGGCGTCCGCGGCCACTTGCCAGCCGCTGAGGTAGATCGCCTGCAACCCCGCCTTCACCTGCTGCATGGCCTGGTTGCCGGTCAGTGCGCCCAGCGCATTGACGAAATCCTCCGTGTGCAGCGATTTCCACAGGCGCTCGGCGCCGCGACGCGCCAGCGAGTGCTCCACGGCAACGGTGCCGCGCAGGCGCACCACGTCATCGGCCGAGTAGTTGCGCTGGATTCCCGACCAGCGTGCGTTGTTCTTCCAGTCCAGGGTGATCTGTTCGGCGGTGGGCAAGATGTTTTTCATGGGTGACTCCAGAATGAAACGGATAGCGGTGGAATTCAGGCAAGCTGTGCGTAGGCGGGCAGGGTGAGGAAATCGCAAAGCTCTTCGGCATGGGTCAGGGTTGAAAGCAGGGCTGCCGCTGTGTCGGCATGTGCGGCGCCGGGGTGGGTGCTCCCGCGCAACTGGTGCGCGTGCGCCGCAAGCGCACGGTCGAACAGCGCGAAGTCGATCGGTGCGTGGTCGGGAAATTCGAGGTCGCCGTGATGCAGCCATTGCCACAGTTGCGCGCGCGCGATTTCGGCGGTGGCGGCATCCTCCATCAGGTGGTGGATCGGCACGCAGCCAAGTCCGCCCAGCCATGCCGCGGTGTAGCGCAGGCAGACCTCGACGTTGTTGTCGAAGCCTTCGCGGCTGATCGTGCCGTTCGGCGCCGCGAGCAGGTCGGCGGCGGTGACCCGTACATCCATGCGCAGCACGTCGAGCTGGTTGGGCGTCGGCATGTAGCGGTCGAAAATTTCCTGCGCCACCGGCACCAGCGCCGGGTGCGCGACCCAGGTGCCGTCATGGCCGGCCTGCACTTCGCGCAGTTTGTCGGCGCGCACCTTGGACAAGGCGGCATCGTTCGCCGCGTCGTCGCCGCGGATCGGGATCTGCGCCGCCATGCCGCCCATCGCGAACGCGCCGCGGCGATGACAGGTCTGGATCAGCAACTCCGAATACGCCTTCAGGAACGGTGCGGTCATGCCGACCTGGCCGCGTTCGGGCAGCAGCCGTCCGCAGTGGCCGCGCAGCGTCTTCAGATACGAAAAGATGTAGTCCCAGCGGCCGCAGTTGAGGCCGACGATGCGACCGCGCAGCGCATGCAGGATCTCGTGCATCTGGAATGCCGCCGGCAACGTCTCGATCAATACCGTGGCTTTCATCGTGCCCGGCGGAAGCCGAAGCTCGTCCTCGGCAGCGGCCATTACGTCGTCCCACAGCGCGGCCTCTTCCATCGCCTCGAGCTTGGGCAGGTAGAAATACGGGCCGCGGTCGCGGGCGTGCAGGTCGCGTGCGTTGTGGAACACGAACAGCCCGAAGTCGACCAGCGCTCCGGACATCGGCGCGTCGTCCATGCTGAAGTGCTTGTCGTCCAGGTGCCAGCCGCGTGGGCGAACCACCAGCACCGCCGGGTTGCCGTTGACGCGGTAGGCCTTGCCCTCGGGCGAACTGAATTCGATCGTCCCGCGCACCGCATCGCGCAGGTTGACCTGGCCATCCATCTGGTTGGCGAAGGTGGGGGCGGACGAATCCTCGAAGTCGGCCATGAACACCTTCGCGCCGGAGTTCAGCGCGTTGATGATCATCTTCCGCTCCACCGGGCCGGTGATCTCGACGCGGCGATCCTGCAGCGCCGGAGGAATCGGCGCCACCCGCCATTCGGACTCGCGCAAGGCGCGGGTGTCGGCGCGGAAGTCCGGCAGCGCGCCAGCGTCGAAACGCGCCTGCCGTTCGCGCCGGGCCTGCAGCAACCGATGACGGGTGGCGTCAAAACGGTGGTGCAGGCGGGCGAGAAACGCCAGCGCGGCGGGGGTCAGGATGCCTTGATGACTGCTGCCGTCGGCAAGCAGCTCGACGGCACCGGTGTCGAGTCGTTCTCTGGGTACGGCCATGATGCGCTCCGGATCTCGTGGAGCTCCGAAGCTAGGCAGAAATCATCTATTTGACAAACTGTATGTTTCAATAACTATCATGAGCAATTGAAATGTTATTTCCAACATATTGAAGACAAAGCATGAAAAAGACCGCCGGGACACTGAACAAAGCGCCGAAAAGCCGATCGAGTCCGGCGATCCAGCGCGTGGCGAAGACAACCGATGCGGATACGAATAGCCGGTTCTACTACAAGGGCAACCGCCACAAGCAACTGCGGGCCTTCGTCAGCGTGGTCAAACTCGGCACGCTGACCCGCGCGGCCGAGGCGCTGTATTTCTCCCAGCCTACCGTCAGCCTGCTGCTACAGGCGCTGGAGCGGGAGCTCGGGGTCAGCCTGGTCGAACGACGGCGACGCCGGATCAACCTCACCGATGCCGGCGAAGCGCTGTACGAACTGGCGCGTCCGCTGGTCGACGGCTGGGAAACGCTGGATCGCGATTTCCAGGCCCGCGTGAAAGGCCTTCAGTCCGGGCGGCTGATCATCGCGGCGGGCACCTCGACCATCCAGTACCTGCTGCCCGAGCTGGTCCGGCGTTACCGCGAACGCTATCCGGCGGTGCGGCTGCAACTGGCCAACGTCACCGGCAAGGACGGTCTTGCGATGCTGCGTGCGGACCAGGCGGATTTCGCGGTCGGCTCGATGCTCGACGTGCCGAACGACATCGCCTGGGCGCCGGTGCACCACTACGACCCGATGCTGATCATGCCGCCGGATCATCCGCTGGCCGCCAGGGAAAACATCGCGCTGGAGGACCTGTCACCGTATGGCCTGATCCTGCCGCCGCAGCGACTTTCGACCTACCGGCTGGTCGATCTGGTGTTCCAGCAGCAACGCGTGCCGTACCACGTGGCGATCGAGGTCGGCGGCTGGGACGTGATCAAGGAGTATGTGGCGATGGGCCTGGGCATCTCCATCGTCACCGGCATCTGCATCACCGATGCCGATCGCAGCCGCCTGGCCGTCCGCAACATGAAACAGTATTTCCCGCAGCGCAGCTACGGCGTGGTGATGCGCAAGGGCAAGTTCCTCAGCGCCGAGGCACGCGCCTTCGTCGACCTGATCCGCCCCGGCTTGCTGACCCATCGCGACTACGACGAGTCGGGGCATTCGCAGCGCTGAACGGTTCGCGCCGTTCAAGGATGGAGCGTGATTGCCACCTCGCGTGCAAGATCGACGAAGATCGCTTGGCGTTCGTCTTGCGATGCCGTGGACGCCGTCAGAAAGGCAGCAACGACGACGACATGACCGTCCGGCCAGACAAGAATACCGATGTCGTTGAAAGCTGCCGTCCTGTCTTCCAGCGTATAGGAGGTGCCGCACTTGTCGGCCAGGCGTATCCCTGCGGGGAGACCGGCTCTTAGGCGACTAGGCATTGTCTGGGCGTACATCAGATCGACAAGGTATTGCGTCGACGTGGGCGACAGGAGTTTCTTTTCCCACAATTTGCGCAGAAAGCTGACAGCGGCATCCGGAGTGCTGCGATTGCGTGGATCAGCCAAGTAGGCGTCGTAGCCGCGGCGAAGCCGGGTGAGTTCTTGCGCTGCCGTTTCGCCGACTGGCGGTGGCTGATTTGGCGGGAGATCCTCGAATATCGGATTGAAACCTCTCTCGCCGAGATCCACGCGCATGCCGTCGATCCCGTGCGTCCGCAAGAAGGCCGTCACAGCCTCAGGGCCGCCAACGCGTGTGAGGAGCACATCAACGGCGGTGTTGTCGCTCTTGCTGACGGCGGCCGTGAGCAGTTGGCGCACGGTGAAGCTCATCTGTTCGCCTCGAAAGTGGTCGCGGATCGCTCCCGACTCCAGTTCACTGCGGTGCACGATTACAGCTTGATCCATCGACAGCTCGCCCTGCTCGACCTGGGCCAGTACGACGGCGGCCACCGGTGCCTTGAATACGCTCATCATGGGAAAGGGCTGCGCGGCATTCGCGCGCCATTCGATACCGCTGTGCAGATCGAGTACGGCGACGCCCAAGCTGCCGGGGCGTGATCTCCGAACCAGTGCGTCGATATGATCCTGCAAGCCGGAAATGCGCGTGGCAGACAAGGGAGCGGGTGTCGTGGTGCGGGCCGATGCTGCGGCGCAGATCAAAGCGAGCGAAATGCCGAGGCATGCCGCGGCGAAGAGAGGCACGGTCTTCATCGGTTATCCGTGGATTGTCATGAAGTCATACATTGCGGTGCTTGCCCTTGAACGGAGCATAGAACGCGCGCAGGCGGCTGATGTCGGCATCCATGTTGTCACTGGTGTCGAACAGCGGGCCGAGCTGGATGGTCTTGTCGGGATAATGGAACGCTACCGGGAAGACCGGTACGCCGGCGTCGTGGGCGATGTGCCAGAAACCGCTCTTCCAGCGCGTCACCGGTTTGCGCGTGCCTTCTGGCGCGATGCCCAGCCAGAGCTGCTCGCGGCGGTGGAACTGGTCGATCATCTGTTCGACCACGCCTTTCGCGGCGGCACGATCGATCGACATGCCGCCAAGTCGTCGCAGTAAGCCGCCGAGTGGCCCGTAGAACAGTTCCTGCTTGGCCATGAAGTGCACGTCGGCGCCGATCGCAACCTTGATCAACAGGCCCCACACGCCATCCCACCAGGACGAGTGCGGAGCGGCGATAAGCACCAGTTTCGGTACGTCGGGAAACTCGCCGCCCAAGCTCCAGCCGGAGAGGCGCAACACGGAGCGGCAGATACGGCGTTGCCAGCCCTCGCGCAGTTGGGGCATCTGCGTCGGCAGCTGGACGGGAGTGAACAGATGTCCCTTCATTCGAGATCCGGCTTGCGCGAACGGTTCTGCTTGATCCTGCCGCGCTGCTGCTTGCCGACCAGTCGCCGCTCCTTCGAGGCGCGCGTCGGCTTGGTCGCGACGCGTTTCTTTGGCGGCAGCAGCACGCCGCGGATGATCTCGACCAGCCGCTCGCGCACGTCGTCGCGGTTGCGTGCCTGGTCGCGGAACCGGCGGGCCTGGATCACCAGCACGCCATCGCCGGTCAAACGGCGATCGCGACGCGCCAGCAGGCGTGCCCGGATTTCCTCCGGCAGCGAAGGCGAGGTGGCGACATCGAAGCGCAACTCCACCGCACTCTCGGTGCGGTTCACGTGCTGGCCGCCGGGGCCGTCGGCACGCAGGAAGCGCTCGACCAGTTCGGATTCGGGCAGGGTGATGGAATGACTGACGATCAGCATGCGCGGAGTGTAGGGGGAAGCGCGGACGAGGAGCGAGCGGCTTTGAAGCAGGGGCAAGAGACGAGTGGCGAGGGCGTCTTGTCACGGCATTTCATATTCATGGGCCACGGACCGGAGCTTTGCGATATCGCTATGTGCTTCCCGTTTCTCCCGGCAGTGTCCACCCGAAGCGGGCAAGCAGATTCGTGTATGCATCATCCAGCGGCGCGTCGATCGACATCGGTGCACCGCTGACCGGATGCGCGAAGCGCAACTGCCACGCATGCAGCAGCATGCGATGGCAACCGAAATGCTGCTTGTAGAGGCGATTGTGGTCGCCGCGACCGTGCTGGCAATCGCCGATCACCGGGTGGTGGATATGCGCCAGGTGCTTGCGGATCTGCCGGAACCTCCCGCTTTCGGGCTCGGCCTGCACCAGCGCATAGCGCTGCTGCGGATAGCGGCCCAGTTCGATCGGTACCTCGATCGTGGCCAGTCGCTGGTAGTGCGTGCGCGCATCGCGGCGCGGACCGGTCTCGCGCGAACCGGGCAACGCGTAATCGACCAGCCCTTCCGCCGGCTCGGGCCAGCCGCGCACCACGGCGAGGTATTTCTTGCGTACGTGACGGCCCATGAACTGTTCACCCAGCGCTGCGGAAATGTCGCTGCTGCGCGTGATCAGCAGCACGCCGCTGGTGGCGCGATCGAGCCGGTGCGCGAGATGCACCGTGCCGCCCACCTGATCGCGCAGAAGATCGATCAGGAACTCCTCCGCGTTGCCGACCATTTTCGAGCGGTGCACGGCGAGGCCCGCGGGCTTGTTCACCGCGATCAGGGCATCGTCTTGGTAAAGGATGTCGAGCATGCAAACTGGCGGATGTCAGCGCGAACGCGGCCAGCCGATGGCGAATGCCAGCAGCCCGGCGACGGCCGCCGCTGCCGCCGGC
>DASWOQ010000009.1:0-27519 GCA_036398675.1 Rhodanobacter sp.
AAGGCGATGCCAGAAGGGGAACTGAAGGAGGCCACGAAGCACGTGGAATACCTCAAGGCGGCGATACGGTCCAAGGTCGAACACCCGTTCCGGGTGATCAAGCGACAGTTCGGTTACCAGAAGCTACGCTTCAAGGGGCTCATCAAGAACACGGCGCAGGTGCTGACGCTGTGTGCGCTGTCGAACCTGTGGATGGTCCGGCGAACGTTGTTTGCCTCTGCAGGAGAGGTGCGCCGGTGAGGCGAGAAAGGGGCCGGATTCTTGGACAATCCGTCGTGCCGATGGGAAAAATACGTCAAATAACGAACGGCCGTCTGGACGGCCGTTGCAGACTCAGTAGATCAGACCTTCCTTAGGCCTTCAGAATGCGCCGTACGGATTTGATCCATTGTTGCCATACACTATAAGTCCAGCCAAATATGCTGTGATGTGTGAAGTCAATAAGCAAAATGCTGATAAGTCCGAAAGAAACAAAGCCTTGGTCGCCTGTTTGGCAGAGAAAGGCGGAGAAGACGCAGCCGAAGAGCTGGGTTCTGATTTGGGATTTGCAGTTGCGTCAGAAGTTGTAGGGCCAGAATTTGGCGTTCCTCTTACAATTGCTTATGTGGGATTTAGAGCGGGAAGTGTTTACAAAGCTTATAAATCATTCAAGGATGCCCATGACATAGTAGAGTGTATAGATAAGGCGTATGGTAATTAATGACATGTTATATGACTTAATAATAACCTCGGTGGCTGTATTTATCTGGGTGCTTTACTGTGGACGAAATGACGTAAAGGACTCGCCAAAAATCCCATTGGTATTCATTGTAATTGGTGCAGTTCAGACATTATCCGCCTTGGTTTCATCTATGATTTTTTCCAAGGCGATGCCAGGTAACAGTATGCAATTTTTTGATGGCTTTACATGGCGTACAATTGGAATATTTGGAATTGGCTTGGGGTTTTTCTTTTCTGGGATTGTTCTTTTTTTAAAGTATAAAAATCAAAAGAAGTAATTTCGATAGCTCTGACAAATTATTCCGGCAGGTCTGTCGATGAGCTTTGTCCGCGGCACGCATGCAGACACCTTTGCATCCGCTGCGTCAAGCGAACGTTGAATGTTCGTTGTGTGGTTGATGTTCTGGTTTAGGGCCAAAGATATATAGTAGCGAACACGGCGCATTCGCGATGGCTGTGAAGCGATTCGGGGCTACCTCAAAGCAGGCTCATTCGATTGGTTGAACACCAACACAAATTGAGAAAGTTGTTGGCAAATTCTGGATACCGTCGACGGCGCATGTGGTGTCAGCAACTTATGTGGTCTTTAAGGTCTCTAGTAGGCACTTAGTTCGCTATGATCCCCGCACGCTTCCGAGGATCACACGATGGGTTTCTTCAGCAGGCTGGTGCGCCACAAGTCGGTCGAGCAGCTGCAGGCGGAGGCCGGCAGGCGGGGCGATTTTCGCCGCGTGCTGGGGCTGTGGCAGCTCACCGCGATCGGCATCGGCGGCATCATCGGCGTGGGCATTTTCGTGCTGGCCGGGCAGCAGGCGGCGACCAACGCCGGGCCTGCGGTGGCGCTCAGCTTCATCATCGCCGGCCTCGGCAGTGCCTGCGCGGCGCTGTGCTACGCGGAATTCGCCGGGCTGATTCCGGTCACCGGCAGCGCGTATACCTACGGCTACGCGGTGCTCGGTGAATTCGTCGCCTGGATCATCGGCTGGGACCTGCTGCTGGAATACGCGCTGGTGGTCGCAGTGGTAGCGATCGGCTGGTCCGGCTACGTGCAGGTGCTGCTCGACTCCGCCGGCGTGCACTTGCCGGAGTGGGCGCAGAAGAGCATGAGCGCGCAGACCATGCACTATTACTGGCAACATTTTATTGGGCAGCCGATCTTCGGCGTGCACGGAGCGGCGCTCGCGCCGAGCGACGGTCATCGCTTCAACGTGATCGCGGCGGTGGTGTCGATCGCGGTGGCGATCCTGCTCACCGTACGCACCGAGTGGGGCGCGCGCTTCAATACGGCGGTGGTGACGATCAAGGTGGTTGGTGTGTTGCTGGTGGTGGGCGTGGGCGTGTTCTACATCCACACGGTGAACTGGCATCCATTCATTCCCGCGCGCGTGGTCGATGCCACTACCGGCCTCGGCCACTTCGGTTGGCAGGGCGTGCTGACCGGCGCCAGCGTGGTGTTTTTCGCGGTATTCGGCTACGACACGCTGACCACGGCGGCGGAGGAAGCCAAGCATCCGCAGCAGGATCTGCCACGCGCGGTGCTGCTGTCGCTGGCGATTGCGATGGTGCTGTACATCGCCGTGTCGCTGGTGCTGACTGGCATCGTGCCGTACGGCACGCTCGGCGGCAAGGCATCGGTGTCCGACGCGTTCCATTCGATCGGCCTGAACTGGCTCAGCATCGTCATCGCGATCGCCGCGGTGATCGGCGTCACCAGCGTGCTGTTCGCCTTCATGCTCGGTGCGGCGCGCATCTGGTTTGCGCTGGCGCGCGACGGGTTGTTGCCGGGCTGGTTTGCGAAAGTGAGTCCGCGCTTCGGCACCCCGGCGCGGCCGACGATCATCCTCGGGCTGTTCACCGCGCTGGTCGCCGGGTTGCTGCCGATCGGCGAGGTCGCCGAGTTGGTGAACATCGGCACGCTCAGCGCGTTCATCATCATCTGCGCATCGATCATGCTGCTGCGCGTGCGGCGGCCGGATCTGCAGCGCAACTTCCGCACGCCGGCAGTATGGTTCACCGCGCCGCTGGGCATCCTGTTTTCCGCCGCGCTGATCTATGGCCTGCCGTGGATCACCTACGAGCGCTTCGTGATCTGGATGGCCATCGGCTGCCTGGTCTATTTCGGCTACGGCATGTGGCACAGCAAGCTGGAGCAGGGCGGCAACGGCTGATCGAAAAACTCAGGCGAAAACCTTGGCGACGCGGTCGCGCCCGTTGCGCTTGGCCTGGCGCATCGCCTGGTCGGCGCGCGCGAGCAGGCTGCCGATGCTCTCGCCGGGATAGCTGGATTGGGCGATGCCGATGCTGACGGTCAGCGGGCCATCCGGTCGCTGCACCGCGTGCATCGCCACGCGCAGGCGTTCGGCGCGTTCGGAGGCCTGGCGCAGGTCGAGTCCGGGCAGCAGCAATGCGAACTCCTCGCCACCGATGCGGGCGATCAGGTCGGCCGGCCGGGTCTGCGCGCGCAGCGCATCGGCCAGCGCCACCAGTACGTCGTCGCCGGCGGCATGGCCATGATCGTCGTTGAGCCGTTTGAAATGGTCGGCATCCAGATACAGCATGCTCACGGGCAATTGCTGCTGCTGTGCTTCGGCAAGCCTGCGCTGCGCCAGTTCCAGGAAACGGTTGCGCAGCAGCAGGCCGGTCAGGCCGTCGGTGTTGACCTGCTCGCGCAACTGTCGTTCCAGCCGGAACTGGGCGAACAGCGTGCGCGTCATGAAGGCGTGCAACACGGCGGAAAGGCCGATCGAGACGGCCATGTAGACGGCGTATTGGAAGATTCGCGCGCCATTGCCGTCGTCGCCCAGCAGGATCATCGGCAACGGTCCCAACGCGCACAACGTCATGGCAGCCAGAAAATCCCGGCGGCCCAGCCAGATCACCGACGAGGTGACGGGAATCAGCAGGCCACCGGGCAAGACCCACGGCAGGCCCTGCGCACGACCCAGTCCGTTGAGGTTGATGCCGATTTCCAGCAAGAGCACGCAAAACAGCGTCAACAGGCTCAGCGATCGTGGCGAGCGCACCCGGCCAGTAGCTGCAGCGATCAGCAGCAGCGGCAACGCCGGGGCCAGTCGCCATGCCAGCGGCAGTGACGATGCCGAGACGAACGCACTGATGCAGGTGGCAACCAGATAGGCGGCGACCGCAACCAGCATCAGCGCGTGTGCCATCGGGCTCATTTGCTGAGCCAGATAGTCGCGGTACTCGCGACGCGCTTTCGGGTCGCCTGCGTCCCTGCCAAGGAACAGGGTTCGCAAGCGGCTCTCGACAGGTGGCTGGTGTGTATCCATGTGAAAAGCCACAGCAAGATGGATGCCAGAATTTCATCCGGTATCGGAATCCGGTTGGGATCGTGGCGACAAGCATGACCTTCGGCATGGGTTAAGCGCGGCGCGACGGGTCTAGCATCAATGCCTTCGATCCATGTCGCGACAGCTTGTCGACGCCACGGATACCCGAAACCACCAGCATCTGACCCGTTCTTGCCGCCGTCGGATGCCGGTTCATGGCGTCGCCACGCTCCTCATCCCCTTCCGGAGAACTTCGTGAAAGTCACCCATCTTGCTTCAGCTATCGTTGCCGCCACCTTCGGGCTGGGCAGTTTCACGGCCCTTGCCGATGTCGCCGCGCCGCAGGATGTGCCGTATCAGGGCACGCTGAAGATCAATGTGGACGCCAGCGACGTCGCCCACCGCATCTTCCGCGTGCACGAGGTGATTCCGGCGCAGCCCGGCCCGCTGACCCTGCTGTACCCGCAGTGGATTCCCGGCAACCATTCGCCGACCGGCCCGATCGACAAGCTGGCCGGCCTGGTGATCAAGGCCAACGGCGTTGTCCTGTCTTGGACCCGCGATCAGATGAATGTCTACGCCTTCAACGTCGACGTGCCGCAGGGCGCCAGCAGCGTCGAAGTGGATTTCCAGTACCTGTCGCCGCAGAGCCAGCGCGAAGGCCGCGTGGTGATGACGCCGGAAATGCTCGACGTGCAGTGGAACGCCAACTCGCTCTATCCGGCCGGTTATGTCGCGCGCCGGATCAACACCGAGCCCAGCGTGAAGCTGCCGGCCGGATGGCAGGCGGGCACCGCGCTGGAAGTGGCCTCGCACGACGGCGACACGCTGAACTTCAAGCCGATCAACTATGACGACTTAGTCGATTCGCCGATCTTCGCCGGCAAATATTTCAAGCGCGTCGATCTCGATCCGGGCGCTTCGACGCCAGTGCACATCGATATCGTCGCCGACGATCCGAAGTTCCTGGAGATCAAGCCAGAGCAGTTGAAGGCGCATCAGAACCTGGTGCAGCAGATGTACAAGATGTACGGCGCACATCACTACGATCACTACGATTTCCTGCTCTCGCTCAGCGACAAGATGGGCGGCGAGGGGCTGGAGCACCATCGTTCGAGCGAAGACGGCACCGGCACCGATTACTTCACCGAATGGGACAAGACCGCACTCGGCCGTGACTTGCTCTCGCACGAGTTCAACCATTCGTGGGACGGCAAATACCGTCGCGGCGCGGACCTCGCCACGCCGAACTTCAACGTGCCGATGGGCGATTCGCTGCTGTGGGTCTACGAAGGCCAGACCCAGTTCTGGGGCCAGGTGATGGCCGCGCGCTCGGGCCTGTGGAATGCCGACCAGACCCACGACATGCTCGCGTTCGTCGCGGCCACCTACGACAGGGGCCGGCCGGGCCTGGCCAGCTGGCGCAATGTGCAGGACACCACCAACGACCCGACCATCTCCCAGCGCGCACCGCTGCCGTACCGCAACTACCAGGGCAGCGAGGACTATTACTCTGCCGGCCAGATGATCTGGCTCGAGGTCGACGGCCAGTTGCGCGAACTTAGCGGCGGCAAGAAAACCATCGACGATTTCGGCAAGGCGTTCTTCGGTGTCAATCCCGGCAAGTGGGATGTGGATACCTACACCTTCGAGGACGTGGTCAAGACGCTCAACGACATCGCCCCGTACGACTGGGCCAAGTACCTGCGCACACGTCTGGACGGCCATGGCTCGCTGATCGGCGGCATCGAATCGCATGGCTGGAAGCTGACCTACACCGACAAGCCGTCCGCCGCGGTGAAAGCCATCGAGGCACGCCGGCATACCGCCGACCTCACATACTCGCTCGGCGTTTCCATCGGCAAGGGCGGCGATATCGGCGACGTGCTGTGGGACGGCCCTGCATTCCGGGCCGGCCTGTCGCCGGGCATGACCGTCGTGGCCGTCAACAGCCGCGACTACGATGCCGATGCGTTGAAGGACGCCGTCACCGCCGCCGCCAAGGACAAGAGCCAGACCATCGAGTTGCTGGTGAAGAACTTCGACGAGTACAAGACCGTGCGCATCGACTACCACGATGGCCTGAAGTACCCGCACCTGGAGCGCGTGACCGGTAAGCCGGACACCCTGACCGCCCTGCTCAAGGCGCGCTGACCGATTGGTTCCGCCCCGCGAAGCCGCGGGGCGGAACGTCACAGCCCGGCGCACATCCGATTCAGCCGGCCTGCGTCGGCTCGGCTATACTGCGCACCCAGCGCCTGGCCGTCCGCATCGGATCGCGCCAGGCAACACAACATGCGCTCGTAGCTCAGCTGGATAGAGTACTGCCCTCCGAAGGCAGGGGTCGTGGGTTCGAATCCCGCCGAGCGCACCAATTTGTTGTCCGGCGTTATCCAACATAGTCCGAAAAGCCCAGCGAAAGCTGGGTTTTTTTTAAGTTCTTCGTCTGAGGATGTCTAATGTTATCTATTGAAATCCAGCCCATTTGGGGGCATACATAGGGGCACCGGACAGGCTGATCGTTGTGAAAGCAGTGATCGTTTTAAAGGCTGGGGTAAGACGAACTTAGTCCAAGCCAGCCTTACCTAACGCCCAATAGGCCTTGGTCGCGAGCCGGGCACGAGGAACACCAAGCTCTTTCAACGTTCGGGACATTCGCTGGATGGAAGACGCTTTGCCCGTAAGGATGAACTTCGCCTCTTCCGGCATTTGATTCAGCCGGCACTCGATCTCGGAAAGATGTGCATCGCAACTTGCCCTCTGAAACAGTTCCACGGTGCTGAGATTTAACGATTCGAGCACCCTCAGAACAAGCGGCAAGCTGTCCACTTCAAGAAGACCCTGAACCATCGGCCCAGAGAGCCGTTGTGCGAGCGCCCAGACAATTCCGATTGAAGTCTCGTCGCCAAACACAACCGGTGGACCGCTCGTAACTTCCAGATCAAGGGAAATGCGGGGCCCTACCACGTCGCATTCGTCACCTTTCTTTAGATGGCGAAGCCAGGCACTGCCGGGGCCGGGGCCATGCAGATACCCAAGAATCCGAGTTTGGCCCACCGCGGCGTCCCACTCAATCGGTGTGTAGGTTCGCGTTACAAAACCTGAGCCCAGTCCGATCTGAATTTTCTGCCCGGCGATCCAACGCACGCTGCGAAACTGTGGGCTTTCAAGTGTGACCAGCCTGAACTTTTCTGCGACCGGCTCGCAATCAAGAACGCGGGCGCCTGTCATGAACAATCGCTTGACTGTTCGTCCGAGCGTTGCCGAACGGCTCATCGCCGGGGTGCGCGTCAAGTTCATAACACGTCACTTTCGTCGGTTGAGGCCAGACCCACGATCGCCGCGCTATCTCGCCACAGCTTGACCATAACGGCGTCGTCATTCGCCAGCGCCGAAGGGTCCGGCCAGATCAGTTGGCGCCTGACCTGGGAGGCATAGAAGTGCCCCGCAGGCGGCTCTACTCGGGCGAGCGCCATGCCGGCCAAGAGATTTCCGCCACCTTCAACGGTGTTCATTCGTTGAAAAAAGCCGAGGATCGGCACCGCAATAGCGAAGGGCAGTCTGAATGCCGAAGACTGGCCTCTTGTCAACTCGGTCCCCGGTGTAAATCCTGGATTGAACGCGATCACCGTGAGCCCACGCTGGCGACTAACTGCCGATCTCGAAAGGGCGCGTGCGGTGAGCAGGTTGCAAAGCTTGGACGCAGCGTAGGCGCGCATACCTGCTCGCAGGCTTTGTGTGTCGCCGTTTTCAATTTTGCCGCGCATCAGCTGCATCGCGTCAGCGTGTTCGGGTGGAGCGATCGGGTTTGTATTCGGATCGTGAAGATTGCTCGTGGTGATCACCACCACTGCCCCAGAGGCCAAGCGCGGCAACAACAGCCTCAATAGCAGATAGTGGGCCAGGTGATTGACCGCGAAAGTGGTCTCGAAGCCGTCTTCTGTGCGCTGCTTGACGTTGCCGAATTGGACGCCGGCGTTGAGCAAGAGCCCATCAATTGGGGAGCCGGACAACCGCATGTCGACAGCCGCCGCAAATGTCCTCACGCTCGATAGCCGTGCCAGATCTAGCGGCAGAACCTCCGGTGACCTCGGGCAACGCGCGCCGACGATGAGGCGAACGCCCGACTCGCTCTGTATGCGCCCCGCCGCGGCGAGCCCTATACCCGACGTCAGACCGGTAGCAATGATTGTTTTCATCGATTCATCGCTTCTGTTGATTGATACGGACATGCGGATCATAAATAGATCGAGCGCTTGATCTATTTTAAGAGAGCAGCATTTTGCCGTCAAGCGTTGTTAGACTGATTGTTCCAAGAATTCAGATATCGCCGTGCGCACTGTCGATCCGGTCAAACATGCGGCAAGACGCGAAGAGATCCTTGCTGCGGCCGAACGTTGCTTTGCGACTAATGGCTTTCATGGCGCAACGATCGCGCAGATCTGCGCCGAAGCGAACATCAGCCCTGGCCACCTCTATCACTACTTCGCAAGCAAAGAAGCAATCGTGGGGGCCATAGCTGGTGCCGGCTTGGCGTATGTCCGGTCCCGTTTCGACGAACTATCAGACGAACTGACGGAAGACGCGAACGCTGTGGCGACCGTGATCGCAGAACTCGAACGGCTACGAGTTCAAGGCAGAAAGACAGGTTCCGGCGTGCTCCTGGACGTCCTAGCGGAGGCGAGTCGCAATCCCGCCATCGGCAAGACCCTTCAAGAACACAGCCAGGGCATGCGTAGGCTTTTGGCAGATTTTCTTCAGGATGGCCAGTCGCGCGGGGAGATTGATCCAGCCCTCGACGCAGACATGGCCGCAGCTATGCTGATCAGCATCATTGACGGCTCAAAGGCCATGGCGATCCGGTATCCAGAGCTCAATGCAAAAAAAATTGCAACGACTGTTGAAATGATGATTACTCGATTCCTGTCTCCACCATAGGGTCAAGATCCCGAGCGACGCTCAAGCATGAATGTCTATTGGGTCATCGCTGTTTGCGGACAAACTTGACGACAATTACCTGGTGCCCGTGACCTGTGACGCCCCTTCCGGCTCGCTCAATCATCAGGCGACCCTAACGTTCCTGTTGCCGGTCAGCAACCTGGACGAGGTCTGGGCGGAACAAGGACTTCAAGGGGCGGGGGCCAGCAAGCGATCGCTCACTGAGATAAGCAAGCGCCCATGGGGTGCATCTGCTTTGGTTCTCGGAAACAAACCGCACCGAATTTTCTAAGTAGGGAAGATGCTTTATAAAGCCAATCAGACGGTCGAGTACGGATTGCTTCCCGGTTGAATGGGCAAGTACGCGCCCTGAGCTCTATCGTTGGGCCGAAGCTTTCGCTTCACCTTGATGTTCGTTTTCAAAAGCGGACACTCAAAAGTCCGCAGTCGTCTTTTACTCATGGCGCCTAAGGAAGGTCTGATCTACTGAATCTGCAACGGCCGTCCAGACGGCCGTTCGGTATTTGACGTATTTTGCCCATCGGCACGACGGATTGTCCAAGAATCCGGCCCCTTTCTCGCCTCACAGGCGCATCTCTCCTGCAGAGGCAAACAACGTTCGCCGGACCATCCACAGGTTCGACAGTGCACATAGCGTCAGCACCTGCGCCGGGGCGGTTCACATCAAGCTAGCAGCGTTTCAATGATGATGGCCAGGGAATACCATGAAAAAGATCGGCCTGCTTGCCTACCAGGACATGCAATCGCTGGACCTGATCGGTCCACTGGACGTATTCGGCACGGCCAATAGTTCGACGGCGAGCGAGCCGTCTTATGAGCTGCATGTCGTCGGCCTGGATGCCAGCCCCGTTCGTGCCGAGAACAACCTTGTCGTCACGCCCACCTGCACGCTCTACGATGCGCCACCGTTCGACACCATGCTGATACCCGGCGGTATCGGCAGTCGCAGCTTAAACACCGATGCACGGCTTCTTGATTGGCTGAGCCAGCGCGCCACGACGACACGCCGTGTGGTGAGTGTATGCACAGGCATCTACATACTCGCAGCGACCGGCTTGCTTGACGGGCGTCGCGTCACCACCCACTGGCGCTATGCCGCGGACGTGGCTCGCTGCTATCCGGCGCTGAATATTGAACCGGATCAATTGTTCGTACGCGATGGCTGCTTCGCGACATCCGGCGGACTGACTGCCGGCATGGACCTCGCGCTTGCACTGGTCGAGGAAGATCTCGGCGCTACTGCCGCGCTGGGAGTGGCACGCGACCTGGTCATGTACATGAAACGGCCCGGCAATCAGGCGCAGTTCTCTACACCGCTGGCCGCGCAAAGCCGTGGTACGGGACGCATGGCCGGTCTGCTCGAATGGTTGCTCGATCATCTTGCGGAAACGCTGACCGTTGAACGCATGGCTGAATGCGTGGCGATGAGCTCCCGTAATTTTCGTCGCGTATTCGCAATCACGTTTGACACCACGCCGGCACGTTTCGTTGAACGACTGCGACTTGAACAAGCACGTCTACTGCTGACTTCCGAGCATAGTTCCATCGGATACATTGCCAGCGCGGTCGGTTTCAACAGCGTGGACGCTTTTCGTCGTGCATTCCGCAGCTGCTACGACGCCACGCCCGGTGAATATCGGCAACGCTTCGGGCAGTGAGAAGATTGGCCAGAATTGTCGGCTGTTTGGCCGCTTCCTTATCCGAGGTACTGCTAGCATCCCAGTTTGCAGCTGACGTGGCGATCTCCGTCAGCTGCGCAGCGGCAAATGCCGCAACCCATCTGATTTCGTGGAACAGCAGGGATGAATGAATGAAGTGGATTTTCGCCTTTCTCCTCTTGGCTGCATCGACCGCTGCAGGGGCCGTGGTCATCCGGACAGATACCGATGACGCCAAATATCGAATTCCGGATTCGGAATTCCCCGCGCTGGTCGACATGCCTGGTGAGGGGCATGGCGTCCTCATCGCACCTCGATGGGTCGTAACCGCTGCTCACGCAGCGCCCATGCAAGGCATGGAAGGCGACGTATCCATAGGCGGTGTATTGCGGAAGGTCAAACGTGTCATCACGTATCCCGGTTACAAGACGTTGCCTGACAATCTAGTCAAGGAGTTCTTGGCATCCGGCGACCCATCCAAGGTGTATGCATTTCTCGACTCGTCTAACGACATTGCCCTTGTCGAACTTGCGGCGCCAGTCATTGGGATAGCTCCTGTCCCTCTCTACCGCGGGAACAAAGAGGCAGGGATAACTGCCGAGCTTGTAGGCAAAGGAGCCACAGGCAATGGTGCCGAAGGCCAGATTCCCAACAGCTCACATCGCACCGTCTTGCGTCACGCCTTCAACGTCGTTGTTGGTGCCGACGCCCGTTATGTCTGGTATCGATTTGACCCGCCGTCGTCTGCCTTGCCGCTTGAAGGCATCACGGGGAGTGGTGACAGTGGCGGCCCCTTGCTCATCGGGGATGGAAGCTCAAGGAAACTCGTCGGCCTGGCCTCGTGGAGCCAATATCCGTCGGGGCATCCATTTTGGAGCAAATATGCACCGGGCCGTCCATTCGTGGAGGGCCTTTACGGCGAAATCGTGTACGCCGTTCGCGTCTCTCAGTATGCCGGATGGATAGAAAAGGTCATTTCAACGCCCTGACGTTGCACCGCGAAAGTGCCAACCGAAAAGAGCCGCGGCAGCGCGATGAGTTCGCGCGCGTAAGTGCCCGCTTTCACCCACGGCGGACACTTGCAACCAAGGTGTTGCCGCGCATTGCTGTGCCTGTGATGGGATGCATGCGGAGTCCCCGGTGGACTGCTCCCGGGGCGACGTCGTAGCTGGGCGGCCAATTTATGCTTTAACGCACAACGTGTCGGATTTTGGCTCTTGAATATTGAATTCGAGACGGGCGTCTGTATGGCTGCGCCTGGCGACATCGATCGCGTGCTGTTCAAAACGCGTCCTTGCCATCGCGTATTGGAAGCACGCGGCTGATTCCATGATCAGGCCCCTGGAATGGGTGGGGGCGCGGTTGCTCCACGGTGACCCGGGTTCCCATCGCGCACGAACCGTTTTAATGTAGGCGCCAGTGCGGGCTCTCGGGGGGATTACATGCGACGCATTCTGCAGATCGCTGACTGGGTGTTTTTTGCCCTGTTGGCCTATTTCATCGTCGGCAACATGACCTATCAGTGGCTGGCCCTGCCAGTCCCAGGCGATATGGTCTTCGTCCCGACATTCACCGCTTTCTCGCTGCTTCACGCGGGTCTGAGGCTAGGCGGTCGGCGCACCGCTCTGTTCTTTGGGTTGACGGTGGTCATTTCCTTCATCGCGGAAGAGTTGGGTGTGCGGACGGGCCTGGTCTTTGGGCACTATCACTACAGCGACATGCTGGGATTGAAGCTGGGCCATGTGCCGGTGCTCGTGCCGCTGGGCTGGTTCATGATGATCTATCCCTCCTGGGTGGTGGCGCAGGCGCTGCTGCACGGCGTGGATGTACGCCGTCCGTTCGGCATGGTGGCCTTGGCGCTCGTCGCCGCCGTTGTCATGACCGGTTGGGACATGGTGATGGATCCACCCATGGCTGCCGCGCATAACTGGGTTTGGGAGGATGGCGGCCCCTATTTCGGCGTGCCGCTGCACAATTATCTGGGCTGGATGCTAAACACCTTCGTGATCTATCTGGCTTTCGACACCGTGGATCAGGCGGTGACCAAGCGGGATAGGGCGGCTTACCGTTTCGGCAGCGTCTTCGCGCTCCTGCCGGTGGTGATCTATTGCCTGTTTTCGCTGCAGTATCTGGCGCCTGGTCGAGTCCCGGCGCTGAGGATCATCGCTGTGTTCTCGATGCTGGTGCCGGGCGTGTTGGCACTGGTGAGGCTGGTCTTGCCTGCGGTAAACGAAAGCCGCTCGAGCTAGGGGCTGCTGCTCTACTTGAACCGCCAGGCGACGCTTCAACTTGTTCGATGGCGGCTCGGTATCTTTTGTTCTATCAACATGCGGAGGATGTGCCGATGCTGCCTCTGCTCAGGCGGCAGCGAGCAGCGAGGAAACGCGTCGATCCTGCCAGTGCGGAATGTCGGGCCAGTCGATGCGCGATGTGCCGCCGGCCAGTGCGCGCACGACATCGCGGCGATCCAAGTGCGGTGCAAACTGATCGATGAACTCCAGCACGTAGTCCCGCGGCACGCTTTCCTGGCGCAGCACGATCCAGGTCGTGCACCGCGGCAGCAGGTGTTCGGCGGGCAATACTTGCAGGTCGCTGTCGTCCGGCAGGACTGCCATCTCGGCGAGCACGCCGACGCCAAGGCCGGCGCGCACGTAGGTCTTGATCAGGTCGGCGTCACTGGCGGTCATTGCGATCTGCGGGCGCAGGCCGGCGGCATCGAAGGCGCGTCGCAGCGACGACTCCGCCGTCATCGAGGAGTCGTAGCTGACCAGCGGAAACGTGGCCAGATGCTTGAGGGTCGGCGGCTTGTTGCGGCCGGCCAGCGGATGATCGAGCGGCGTCAGGATGACCCGCTGCCAGTGATAAGCCGGCAAAGCGATCCCGCTGGGCGGCGCGCCGGCGCTGCTGATCACGGCGAGATCGACTTCGCCCGCTTCCAGTTGAGCGAGCACATCGGCATCCCGGCCGGGTTGCAGGTGCACGATGACCTCGGGATAGCGCTGAGAAAGCGCACCGATCGCCGGCGGCAAGGCAAACCGCGCCTGGGTGTGCGTGGTGGCGATGCGCAACTCCCCGCGGACTTCGTTGCGAAGGTTGGCTGCGATCGAGCGGATGTTGGCGGTCTCGGCGAGGATGATGCGCGCGCGTTCGAGTACCTGCCGACCCGCCAGGGTGACCGCGTCGAGGCTCTTGCCCTTGCGTACGAAAAGCTGGAATCCCAGCTCGTCCTCGAGTTGTCGCAGTTGTTTGCTCAGGCCCGGCTGGGTGGCATGCACCCGCTCGGCGGCAAGCGTGATGTTAAGGCCGGAATCGGCGATGGCGATGAGATAGCGCAGTTGCGTGAGCGTCATGGCAAAGAACTCGTGAACGATCGGAATCGATGGATCGAGGTGCGAACGGAACACGTGGACATCGCATGGAACGAACCGGCGTCAGGTGGGAAATCGTGATGTTGTCGACCTGGAGACAGCCGCTGGACGGAACATCGTCGTGACGTTGGAAGTTCATTTGGACGTTTATACGTCCGATTGTTGCGTAGATCAAGGTTTTGTGAACGGCAATCCCCCGGAGTCAGGGGCACGTGCCGGTGGCGGCGATGCTGCGAAGGTCATGTTTCTCCGGAATCGGGCGGCATTGCCACGATCGGACGATGCGTCGCGGGTTGGCGTGTATTCCCCATCGGCGGCCATGAGCTGTGCCCATGAAAAAGGCGCCCGAAGGCGCCTCGTGTTTGATCTTGATCGACTGGATCAGCGCTTCTTGATCTCGAAATCCTGGTTCGTCACTGCCTTGCCATCGAGCGAAATCTCCACTTTGTACTTGCCTTCAGGCCAGAGATCCGGGTTCTGCACCTTGAACGTGGTGACGGCCGGGCCGTCGGTGGCGATCGACTGACTGACATTGCTGACCAGCTGGCCGCTGCCTTCCAGGTAGCTCCATTTGGCATTCAGCGTGGCACCCGTGCTGCGGCCTTCGGTGGCAACGCTGGCATAGATGGTCTTGTCGCTGGCGGCGAAGCTGGTGCCAGAGTGGGTCACCTGATGGTCGGCGTTGACGGCATCGCCGACGGTCAGCTTGGCGACAGTCAGCGAGCTGGTGGCCGGTGCGGCAGCTGGAACGCTCGCGGAAGCCGCTGCCGCTGGCGTCGTTGCCGCCGCCGTGCTGCTCGTCGCCGGTGCTGCTGGCTTGCCGACCGTGCTTGCCGGCGCTGGGGTGGTAGGTGCAGTGGGCGGAGTCGCCGCAGCGGTACTTGCCGCTGGCGGGGTGGCCGGGGCTTCTTCTTCTTTCTTGCCGCAGGCACCGAGCAGCAGCATGCCTGCGAACGTGGCGCTGCAGAGCACGGCAGAGCGAGGAGAGATTTTCATGGGGACTCCCTGAGCGATGGCGTGGATTCGCGCCGATCATGGTGACTGCCGAGGCATCGTCCTGGACGCGTTGGCGTGGACGCAAAGGCTAACGTGCCGGATATGAAGCGGCGATTACCGGATGTGACGACCGTTCTCGAACTTTCACGCAAGGGTAACGCGACGCCGAGGTTGCCGTGGAATTGCCGTTATTGGCGAACCGTGCGCGGATTGCCGGGCACGAGCGGGGCGCTGCTGCGGAACGGGTTGATGTCCAGCCCGCCACGCCGGGTGTAACGCGCGTATACGCTCAGTTGTTGCGGCGCGCAGCGGCGCATCAGGTCGACGAAGATGCGTTCCACGCACTGCTCGTGGAATTCGTTGTGCGTGCGGAACGAAACCAGGTAGCGCAGCAGACCCGCATGATCGATCGGCGCACCGCGGTAGGCGATCTGCACGCTGCCCCAGTCCGGCTGGCCGGTGACTGGGCAGTTCGAGCGCAACAGGTGCGAAACCACCGTTTCGGCGATGGCGTTGGCGCTGCTGTCCGCACCGAGGAAATCGGTATCGGGCGGACCATAGTGGTCGATGTCGATATCGAGTTCGTCGAGCAGATGGCCGTCCAGATCCATAACCGGCAACGATGCGGCGCGCGCGTCGCGAAGCTGCACGCCCACCATTGCGCCGGCCGCGGCGGAAAGATCGTGCATCAGAGTGGTGCCGAGCGTGTCGGCATCGGCGATGCGCTCCTGCGCGAAGCCATTCAAGTACAACTTGAACGATTTCGATTCGATGATGTTCGGCGATGCGGCCGGTACGCGGAACTCGGCCAGCGCCACCATGGGCTTTCCGCGCGGGTCGAGCCATGACAGTTCGTAGGCGTTCCAGAGATCCTCGCCGTGGAACGGCAAGTCCCCGGCTACGCCGATCTCCGCGCGTTTGTCGGCACGCGGAATCGAAAACAGCAGTGCAGGGTTGTAGCGGTCGGCGTAGGTCGTGTCCTTGCCGAGCGGAGACTGTTCGGGCGTACCCATGTCAGGCGTGCTCATATCAGGCATGTTCATGCCGAGCAGTCTAGCCGCTTCGCCCCGGCCTTCCGTTGAAGGCCGGGGCGAAGGCACCGGATCAGCGGTTGACGCCCTGCATGCCCGCTTCGGCATAGCGGGTGCCGGCGGCGGCATCGTGCGGGAAGATCGCTTCGATCGCCTTCAGGTCCGCCGCACTCAGGTGCACGTCGAGCGCACCGAGGTTCTCGTCCAGCCGCGACTGCTTGCGGGTACCGGGAATCGCGACGACGTCGTCGCCCTGCGCGAGCACCCAGGCCAGCGCCAATTGCGCGGGTGAGCAGCCCTTGTCGGCGGCGAGCTTGCCGATCTGCTCCACCAGCTTCAGGTTGCGGGTGAAGTTGTCGCCCTGGAAACGCGGGGTGCCGCGACGGAAATCGTCCGCATCGAAGTCGTCCGGCGAGCGGATCGCACCGGTGAGGAAACCGCGGCCCAGCGGCGAATAGGCGACCAGGCTCACGCCCAGTTTCCTGCACGCGGCGAGCATGCCGTTCTCTTCCGGATCGCGCGACCATAGCGAGTACTCGCTTTGCAGCGCGGCGATCGGATGCACCTTGTACGCGCGCTCGATGGTGGCGCCGGACGCTTCGGACAGGCCCAGGTAGCGCACCTTGCCGGCCGCGACCAGTTCGGCCATGGCGCCCACGGTTTCCTCGATCGCCACGTTCGGATCCACGCGGTGCTGGTAGTACAGGTCGATGGTCTCCACGCCGAGCCGCTTGAGGCTCGCATCGCAGGAGGCGCGCACGTAATCCGGCGTGCCGTTGACTCCCCGCTTCTTCGGATCGTTCGGATCGCGCACGATGCCGAACTTGGTGGCGATGAAGGTTTCCTTGCGGCGGCCCTTGATCGCCTTGCCGACCAGTTCCTCATTGAGGAACGGTCCGTATATGTCCGCAGTGTCGAGCAGGTTGATGCCGCGATCGAGTGCGTGGTGGATGGTGGCGATCGATTCGGCATCGTCGCGCGCGCCGTAGAAGTCGCTCATGCCCATGCAGCCCAGGCCAAGCGTCGAAACCGTGGGGCCGTTCTTGCCGAGTGCGCGTGTCTGCATGTTGGTTCTCGTCTGGAGGAAGAAGGTGCAGGCATGGTGCGCCGATGCATTCGCGGGATAAACAGTCAATAATGACTATCACCATTTCATAATCAACAACAATCGCCATGGACCGTCTCGAAGCCATGCGGCTGTACACGCGTATCGTCGAACTGGGCAGTTTCAGTGCTGCCGCCGACGACCTCAGCCTGCCGCGCGCCACCGTGACCCACGCGATCAAGCGGCTCGAATCGCGACTCGGCACACAGCTGTTGCAACGAACCACCCGACGCGTGAGCACCACGCCCGATGGCGAAACCTATTACGGCCACTGCGTGCGGCTGCTGATCGACATGGACGAGGTCGAGACGAATTTCCGTGAAGCCGCGGTGCAGCCCAAGGGCCGCTTGCGCATCCACGTGTCCGCTTCGCTGGCGCGGTTGCTGGTGATTCCCGCATTGCCCGCGTTCAATGCCCGATACCCGCTGATCGAGCTGGACATCGGTACCGGCGACCGCTTCGTCGATCTGGTGCGCGAAGGCGTCGACTGCGTGGTTCGCGTGGGCGAGCTGGGCGATACCGGCATGGTCGGGCGCCGCCTCGCCACGCTGACCCAGGCCACCCTGGCGAGCGCCGATTACCTGCGCCGGCACGGCACGCCAGAATCGCTGGCCGAGCTGCACAACGGACACTACGCCGTGAACTGGGCGTCGCCCACCACTCGCCGTGCCGAGCCGATGGAGTTCATGGTCGGACGCCAGCGGCGAGAGGTGAGCCTGCCGGGAAAGGTCACGGTCAGCGGTGCCGATGCGTATCTCGCGTGCTGCATCGCCGGTTTGGGAATCGCGCAATTCTCACGCTACCGCGTCGCGGACGAACTGGCGAACGGCACGATGTGCGAGGTCCTTCCAGCCATGCCGCCGCCCTCGCTGCCGATGACCGTGCTGTATCCGCCGCAGCGGCAGATGCCGGCGCGCCTGCGCGTGTTCGTGGACTGGCTGTTGGAGCTGACCGCGGATCAGCGCTGACGCGGATCGGGATCAGTGCCGTGCCACGCCATGCCGCGGCGTCGCAGTGCCGAGCGTTTCGCTGGTCAATGGAGCGCCTGCGGCGAGAAGCGCGCCACGCTGCGCAGCGTGCAGTCTTCCAGCCGCGCGAGTTTCCGCATCGCCGGCAACGCCTGCACCCGGGTCACCAGTGTGGCGCAGCGCGGCATCGATCGCGTAGCGCACGAACGACGCGGTGCGAAAGAAGCACGCCTTTCAGTTCCAGGCACGTCAGTGCCTTGCGCACATACGGCGAGACATAGCTGCCGATCACTCTGAGACGTTGCGCCATGAGGCCGCTCCGCAACATGGAAGCGCAGCGTGCGATGGCTGCCACGAGGCCGTCAAGCCGCCGGCATCAGTGCCGGTCGCCCATCTCGGCCCAGGTCTGCGGCTTGCCCGGTTGATAGGTGAAAGACACGGCGTTGTTCGAAGCATCGACCGTGCAGAGAAAGCTCGTCAGCGGTGTCCAGCCGGTATCGGTGCGGTACTGGCCGGCGGCACCGCTGATCCGGTTGCCGTCGCGACGGTATCGGCCAGCCGGCGTACTGTCGCTGAGGAACACGCGGTCGGCCTTGGCGTCCTGTTTGCGTATCGTCTGCAACGCCAGCGTGCGGCAGCTTTCGTCGGTGGCCAGGTCGACGGGCGAATTCGCGTTCGCCGTCGAGCCCGCAACTGCCGCTGCCGTCGAAGCCGAGGGAGCCGTCAGTGCGGGCTTCGCTGCTGCAGCGCCTGCGGAAGCGGCAACCGCGAGCGAGGAAGCAGGTGCGCTGCCGATGGTCGCATTGTCCGGGGTCGTGCCGGAGCAACCGGTCAGCAGCGCTGGCAGCGCAAGCGCAAGAACGGCATGGTGACGAAAGTTCATGCGCAACCCCGCAGGCAATGGTGTCGCCAAATTAGCAGATCGATCCCGTTTCAACCTTTGCAAGCCATGTCCGACTCGGCGTGTAGGCGTTGGCCTATCGTTTTCCGTGTTGGTTCGATCTAGCATCCAGGCGGTTTTGCCTGATCGCGAGCTCGACGGGTGAAATCTTTGACGCCAAGGGGGAAAAGAATTCGGCAACAGCTTTCGCCCGGACGTGGCGTCCGGCGAGCGAGGCAGTGTTGCCCTGCCATGGCGCGTCACGCCGCAAATCATTCATAGGAGAAATTGTCAGTGAAGATCAAAGCGCTTGTCCTCGTTTCATCTCTCGCCTTGCTCGCCGGCCATGCACAGGCGGCTTTCAGCATGGGTGCCGACCCTGCAAGCAGCAGCTCCGTGGTCGGCACGCCGGCTGCAGGCAGCAAGTTTTCGAAGATCCGCGTGGGCATGTATTCCAAGGAAGTCATGGACCTGATCGGGCCGCCGACCGACCAGAAGTCCTACGCGACCGGCAAAGCCTGGATCCCGTTCCACTTCGGCGGCGACAACTACCGCATGGAGTTCCTCTACAAGGGCGAAGGCTCGTTGACCTTTTCCGGCGGCGGCATCGGCAGCAGTGCGCTCAAGCTGATCCGGATTACCGTCAACACTCAGGAAAGCGGTTACGTCCACTGAAGTTCGTCCTTTGATGCCGCTGACCGGACGATGATTCCGGCAGCGGCTTGGCGAACCCCCGCTCATCGCTGCAATGCGATCGTTGGCGCCCAGGTTGGCCGCGAAACGCGAGGAACAAGGTTGCCTGCGGCTGGCCCCAATAGTTTCAGTCGGTCGAACCCGGCATCGCCGGCACCGAGGTCGGCGAACCGTTGGAATCCAGCGCGATCATCACGAAGCGCCCGGTGGTGCAGACACGGCGGTCGCCGCTGAGCGGATCCTCGGCGGTCATTTCCACCTCGACATGCATCGAGCTTCGCCCGACCTTGACCACGCTGGCCACCAGTTCCACCAACTGGCCGGTGCGCACCGGCACGCGGAAATTCACTTCCTCCGATCGCGCGGTGACCACCACGCGCCGCGCATAGCGCGACGCCACGATGAACGCGGCCTTGTCCATCCACGCCAGTGCCTGGCCGCCGAACAGCGTGCCGAGATGGTTGGTGTGATCGGGGAAAACCATTTCCAGCAGGCGCGCTTCGGTGAGTTCGGTAGGCATGTGTTCCCTGGCGTGAATGGATGGGGCGGCGACATCGCCGGGTGAAGTCCGCCAGTGTAGTTCGTGGCCGCCTGCAGGCGTGTGATGGCCCAGACCTTTGGCACGGGAGGACGGCGGGCGATCGCGCTAGCATCGGCCGGTTGAGCCGCAGCGAAGCTGACGGCAGCCGCGATCCGCTGGCTCGTCCATGGCCCGCCAGCGGAACCCGGATCCATCCGTAGACGTGGAGAAAAGCATGCATTCGATGATCGGCAAATCGCGCCTGGTGGCCGCGGTGGTGATGGGGCTGTTGTCGGCCGGCGTTGCCGCCGAGGGACGCAGCCTGAGCGTGGACGACTATGCGCGCGCGGAACGCCTGGACATGGCCAGCACGATGCCGTTGGTGGATCACGCCGTGCAGCGGGTGAACTGGCTGGACGACGACCACTTCTGGTATCGCGACCACGATGCCGCCGGCGACCATTTCCTGCTGATGGATACGGCTAGCGGCAAGGCTGCACCGTTGTTCGACCAGGCCCGGCTTGCCGCTGCGCTGGGCAAGGCCGCCGGCAAGCCGGTCGACGCGATGAAGCTGCCGGTCACCGGCTATGACGTCATGCCGGATGGCCGCATCGACATCGCGCTACGCGACAAGCACTACCGTTGCGACCTGAAGGGCGAAGGCGTCTGCGTCGATGGCGACAAGGCCGCTGGCGGCGCGAAAACCGGCAGCGAGCCCGGCGTGCTCTCGCCGGACAAGAAGTCCGAAGCATTCATTCGCGACTGGAACCTGTGGCTGCGCGACGTCGCCAGCGGCAAGGAAACCCGGCTCACTGCCGACGGCGTCGAAAACTACGGCTACGCCACCGACAACGCCGGCTGGAAGCACACCGACAGCGCGATCCTGGTGTGGTCGCCCGATTCGAAGCGAATCGCCACGTTCCAGCAGGACCAGCGCAAGACCGGCGACATGTACATGATCAGCACCAACGTCGGCCATCCGAAACTGGAAGCGTGGAAATACCCGCTGGTCGGCGACAAGGACGTGACGATGATCGAGCGCGTGATCATTGACGTGCCGAATCATTCGGTGTTGCGCCTGAAGATGCTGCCGGACCAGCATCGTTCGACCTTGTGCGACGACGTGAGCTGCGGCCCGGATGGCGGCTGGGACGACGTGAAGTGGGCGCCGGACGGCAAGACGCTGGCCTTCGTTTCCACCTCGCGCGACCACAAGCACGAATGGTTCCGCATCGCCGATGCGAACACCGGCGCGATCCGCACGGTGTTCGAGGAAAGCGTCAAGACTTACTACGAGAGCGGCAACGACCAGGTCAACTGGTTCTACCTGCCCGAAACCCACGAGACGGTGTGGTTCTCCGAGCGCAACAACTGGGGCAACCTGTACCTGTACGACCTCGACAGCGGCAAGCTCAAGCATGCGATCACCACCGGCGACGGCAACGTCACGCAGGTGCTGAAGGTGGATGCGAAGACACGCACGCTGTGGTTCCGCGGCGTCGGCCGCGGCGGATCCGAAGTTAATCCATATTTTCAGCAGTTCTACAAGGTGAGCCTCGACGGCGGCAGGCCGAAGCTGCTGACCCCGGAACCGTCGGACCACACGGTGGCGATGTCGCCGGATGGACGTCTGTTCGTCGATGCGTATTCCACCAGCAGCGTGCCGCCGGTGACGGTGCTGCGCAGCTCCGATGACGGCCACACCGTGGCGCCGATCGCCAGGGCCGACATCAGCCGGCTCACCGCCATCGGCTGGGTGCCGCCGACACCGATCATGGTGAAGGCGCGCGACGGCAAGACCGATCTGTACGGGGTGATGTTCAAGCCGACGCACTTCGATGCGTCGAAGAAATACCCGATCGTCGACTACATCTATCCCGGCCCGCAGACCGGTTCGGTGCGCGGACGCAGCTTCCTGCCCGCGCAGGGCGACAACCAGTCGCTGGCCGAACTTGGCTTCATCGTGGTCGCCATCGACGGCATGGGCACGCCGTGGCGCTCGAAGGCCTTCCACGATGCCTATTTCGAAAACATCGGCGACAACACCTTGCCCGACCAGGTCGCGGCACTGAAGGAACTGGCGAAACGGTACCCGTGGATCGACCTGGCCCGCGTCGGCATCTGGGGTCATTCCGGCGGCGGCAATGCCACCGCGGACGCGATGTTCCGCTATCCGGATTTCTTCAAGGTGGGCTGGGCCGAAAGCGGCAATCACGACAACCGCAACTACGAGGACGATTGGGCCGAAAAGTGGCAGGGCCTGCTGGTCACCCACAAGGACGGCAGCACCAACTACGACGACCAGGCCAACCAGAGCATGGCGAAGAACCTCAAGGGCCACCTGATGCTCACGCACGGCACCATGGACGACAACGTGCCGACGTCGAACACGCTGCTGGTGGTCGACGCGCTGATCAAGGCCAACCGCGACTTCGACATGATGCTGATCCCCAACGCGCACCACGGCTACGGGAAGGCCACCGATTACGTGATGCGCCGGCGCTGGGACTACTTCGTGCGCAATCTTGCCGGCGATACGCCGCCGAAGAACTACGCGATCAAGGCGCCGAAGGAATAAGAAAATTGCCCGGTCGGCGTCACCGGCCGGCCGGGCAAGCCGTTAACGTGAGCTGACGGTTTGAGCGATGCCTTTGGCCAGCGCTTCGTCGATCAATGCTCCGATCTGCCGGTCGGCCTGGGTGATGGCCTGTTCCTGCTTCTTGCCCAGCGCGTCCTGTCGGGCGCCGAGTTCGTCCTGTTGCTTTGCAAGCTCGTCCTGCTGCTTCGCAAGTTCGTCTTGCTTTTGGCTGAGATCCTTTTCGATCGCTTCGATGCGGGCCTGTTGCGCGTTTACTGCGGCCTGATGCTTGTCGTCGGACTGCCCGGTCAATGAAGCCTGCAGGATAGCCAGCTTTGCCTGTTCGGCGCCCAGCTGGCCTTGCCGCGAGCCCAGCTCACCCTGCCGCGCGCCGAGTCCGCCCTGCAATCCGCCAAGGCGACCTTGCTCGCCGCCAAGCTCTCCTTGTCGTTCGCCCAGTGCGCTCACTGGCGCGTAAATGGCCTTGGCACGCTGGATGTAACTGCTGTCGCGCACGACATAGGCCTTGCTGCCGCGACGGAACCAGAGGATCGGCTCGCTGCCTTTGCGTAGCTGCTGCACGGTGCTGACATCGGAATCGGTGCCATTGACGGTGATCGAATCGCCATCGATCAGTGCGAAGCCATCCGTCGCGCCATTGCGGGTATCGATGCTGACGTGGTGGGCCGAAAGACCATGCATGTGTGGTGGAGGCGGCGGTGGCGGCGGAGCCGGCAGGGGTGGATTGGGTGGCGGCGGAGGCGGAGGTGGCGGCAATGGCGCGCCCGGTGGTGGAACGTCCTGCTGCGCCGCCAGCGCGACATCGACATGATTCGCGCTGTTCGCCGTGACGCGGTAGGGCAGCACGCCCAGCAGCGCGATCGCGCCGATCAGCAGCCATCCGCGTGCGCGCTGGCGGGGCAGGTTTTCGATTTGCTGCAACATGGTCAGTCGCCTCTTGAGGTTCTGGAACGACGGGGACGCTCCGGCCAGGCCGGAGGACATGGGATGCGCGACGCCCAGGCGCAGCAGCAGATGGCCATAGGCCTGCGGCATGGCGCCGGTCTGCTGCAGCACCTGCGCATCGCAGGCCGCCTCGCGGCTGAGCGCGTATTCGCGTACGGCCCAGGCCACCAGCGGATGGAAGAAGAACAGTCGCTGCGCGATGGCCGGTATCCAGCTCATCCACAGATCGCCGCGACGCAGATGGGTCAGTTCGTGCGCCAGCGCGAGCGAGCATTCCTGCGGCGTCAGGTTGTGGTCGTACGGCAGCAGCACGGTCGAACGCCACAAGCCCATGACCTGCGGCGAACCGATCGCGTCGGAGACGCGAAGCTCGGGTGCGCGGCGCAAGCCCAGTGCATGCACCTGTTCGGCACAGAGCGCCTGCAACGCAGGATCGCGAAGCGGCGATGAATTGCGCAACACCGCGCGCGCCTTTCGCCAGTCGCGTGCGACCAGCAACAACTGGATCAGTACGCCGGCGAGCCATAGGGCGATCAGCGCGGGTCGCCAGTGAACCCACACGAATGCCGTGGTGGCGGCCCAGGGCGAAACAATTGGCGGTGTGGAGTTCCCAGGCGGTGGCGACACGGTCGCGAGCGAGGCAGCCGGCACAACGGCCACGCGCACCTCGTTGACGGTCGGGGTGGATGCGGCCGCAACACCGGAAGGTGCCGCCAGCAGCGGCAGCTTCACCGGCGCGGCCACGGTCAGGCCCAGAATCAGTTGCACGCCGAGCAACCACCACAGCATGCTGCGCGCCGCTGCCGGTAGCTTCGGCAGCAATCGGCCGGCCAGCCATACCACGCCGATGAGCAGCACGGCCTGGGCCGATGTCCAGGCCAGACGCGCCAGCAGGGTATCGGCGAATCCGAGGAAGGCGTCCATGTCAGGACTCCTTGCGCCGGGACTGCAACTGGCTGACCAGCGCTTTCAACTCGGCCAGTTCGTCATCGCTGACTTCGCCGCGCTCGGACATCCACGCCACGAACGGCGAGACCGATCCGCTGAGCGTCTTCTCGACGAAACTCCCGACCGCCGTGCGCATCGCCTCGGCCGGCCCGGTGGCCGTGCTGTAGCGGAACATGCCCTGCACCTGCCTGCGCCGCAGGAAGCCCTTGCTGCGCAGCCGCTCCATCATGGTCAGCACGGTCGAACGCGCGAGCCCGCGTGGTTCGCCGAACCCTGCGGCGACTTCGCCGACCGAAGCGTTCTTGCTTTCGTCGAGATAGTGCAGGAGCGCCAGCTCCTGGTCGCCGATGGAAGGTTTGGCCATGTCCGGGTTCGCCGCTTGACTACATGTGTAGTCAAGCTACGCCATGGCGACACGTGTAGTCAAGCGGGTTCGTTGAATGGCTTCTCCTGCGGCAACGGCCGGGTTTCCGGCGTCTACCCGCGCAGATATTGTCCCAGATGGTCGCTGCGGTACTTGCAGACGTTGAAATTCTTCTGGATCAGTGTGTGGCCGTTGGCGAACACGGTTCGCAGATCCCGCAGGCAGCCGTCCGCGCGGCTGCGAATCGCGACCGTCGCCGAATCGCCGCCGCCATGCAGCGTGCCGAGCGGAATGTCGTGGTAATCGGTGCTGCCCGCCGGCGCAACGGCAAACGAAACGACGCTGTCCGGCGCCGTGTTGACCAGATCGAGGTAGTGGACGTTTCCAGCGCATGCCGTACCGGATGCGCTGGCTAGCAGCAAGAAGACTAGACGCATGAACATGGCGAAGCTCCCGATCGTGAGTGGCGACAACCATCGCGGCGATGACTGAAAGGACGCGATGGATGTCGCGACACTAGGGATGCGTGCATCGAGGCGATAGCGAATCGGGACGAATCGTCGCCACGGCGGGACGAGTCGTAGTGGCTTGCACGCGAGCTTCCCGTAGACGCCGCCGCATGCGTAGGATGGCTGGCAACGTCATCATCGAACCTCGATCCATGCCCAGGTCCATGAAGGAAAACAGCCTCAGTTCGCGCAGCATCGTGCTCATCTGCGTGGGTTACGTGGTGCTGTGGATGCTGGTGTGCGTTCTGTTCGGTGGACTCTGGTACGGGTTTGATATTTTGCATGGCGATGCATGGACGATCGAAGACAATCTGCGTTGGGCCACGGTGGAGTGGTCGACGATCTTCATCATTGGCCCGCTCGCGTTCTGGGCGGCAGCGCGAAGGCCGATCGAGCAGCCACATCTGGTGCGCCGATTTTTCGCGCACCTGCTCGCCAGCATCGGCTTTGCCATGCTCGCGGTGGTCACCGGCACGGTGATCTCGCTTTTCGTCGAGCCGGGCGACCCGCAGGTGGGATCGCAGCTCCAGGAATTCGTCACCAAGCATGGCGAGGCGGGATTTCTCGCCTACTGGCTGCTCGTCATGGTTCGCCAGACCGCGCACCTGCACCGCGAAAAGACCCGGCGCGAACTGGAGGCGAACCGCCTGCAGGCGCAGCTCGCGCAGTCGCGCCTGCAAGTGCTGAAGATGCAGCTTCATCCGCACTTCCTGTTCAACACGCTGCATGCCGCGGCGACGCTCGCACGCGAGGACGCGACCGCCACGGAGGATATGCTGCTGCGCCTGGCCGAGTTGCTGCGCGCCTATCTCGACGACGATCGCCTGGAAATATCGCTGGCGCAGGAGCTGCAACTGATCGACCTCTATCTCGGCATCCAGCGCGTGCGCTTCAAGGATCGCCTGACCTCGCGCGTGGACATCGCTGCCGATGTGCTCGAATACGCCGTGCCCAGCCTGATCCTGCAACCGCTGGTCGAGAACGCGATCGGGCATGGCATCGGCAAGCACGTCGGCGAGGATTGCATCGAGATCGATGGCTATCGCGAGGGTGCCTACCTGTGCCTGGACGTGAGCAATCGCAACAGCACGCTCGATATGGCAACCGGGACGCTTGCCGCGCGCGGCATCGGCCTGTCCAATACTCGTCTGCGGCTGCAGGAACTGTACGGCGATGTCGCGCAGATCACCCTCCGTGCGCTGGTGCCGCGTGGCGTGATTTGCCGTATTCGTCTTCCCTGCCGCGAGCTTGATGCGTCCGGCGCGCGAACGGCGGAGAACATTGTGGAGAAGGCGGGATGAGCATTCGCGCGCTGGTGATCGACGACGAGCCGATCGCCCGGCTCAGCATCGTGCGCCTGCTGCGCGAGGACGACGGCATCGAGCTGGTCGGCGAATGCGGCGACGGCGCGAGTGCGCTCGAGGCGATCCGCCGGCGTGCGCCGGACCTGATCTTTGTCGACATCCAGATGCCGGAGATGTCCGGCATCGATCTGGTGGCCGCGATCGATCCGGAGCGGTTGCCGGTGACAGTGTTCGTTACCGCCTATGAGCAGTACGCGGTACGGGCGTTCGAGGCGAATGCGGTGGACTACCTGGTCAAGCCCTTCAGCCGTGACCGCTTCCTGGTCACGCTTGCACGGGCCAAGCGCAGGCTAGCCGCGACCGATGCAGTGCTGGAGAAAGCTTCGTCGGCGCAGGTCCTTCGCGCGCTCGATGCCTTGCGCAAGGAGCAGACGTATCTGGCGCGCATCCCGGTCCGGGTCGACGAACACATCGTGCTGATCGACGTCGACGAGATCGACTGGTTCGAAGCCAATCGCAACACGGTGCGCGTGCATGCCGGCAAAAGCACCCACGAATTGCGCGAGACCATGGCGAACCTGGAATCGCGGCTGCATCCGCGGCAGTTCGTTCGCGTGCACCGTTCGGCGATCGTCAATGTCAAACGGATCAAGGCGATCCAC
>DASWOQ010000010.1:0-18335 GCA_036398675.1 Rhodanobacter sp.
GGTTGGCGCAAAACCACTCTGACAGCTGGAAGAGCCTGAGAAGGACACGGCCATGTGCATGTGAACATGGATACAATCGCAGTATCAAGACAGTACGCACACAGATCCATGCCTTAGATAAGAATGGGTTTTTTGTTAGACCAGTCGATGGTGTCGTACGTGTCGGTGGCGTCGTCCACCGGCGTGGGGTTGAGCGGTCCGTGCACCGGCCGGTTCATCACGTAGTCGCCTTCGGAGCCATACTTGCCGCGGACGTCCTGGATCACGCGGATATAGCCGTCCTCGACGATCACATCGGTGGCGTTGTCGTAGCCCTGCAGCATCGGGCCGATATGGCTGCTGAGCGTGTGCGCGGTCAGCGCCTTCGCGTCGTAGGGCGTGCGCGTGAGCACGATGCCGGCACGGTGCGCGCCCCGGGGCACGATGATGACGGTATGCAGCTTCACGCCGTCGCGCATCGGAATCATCACGTCGCGCAGCACGTAGTCGAAACTGTCGCTGGCCGGCACGAACTTCGCCGGTGTCTCGCTGGGGTAATCGGGATATTTTGCCTGCGGTGTCTGCATGGCCTGCAGCAGTCCGCCTGTCGTGAGCAGCAGGGCAAACAGCGCGGGTTTGAACCCGGCAACGATACGGCTCGATTTCATGGTGGCCCCCTTGTGGACAACCGCCCTAGCGTAGCCGAACCGGTGCGACCACGGCACCGCTGCTGATGCTGCCAATCTGGTCTGCTACCCGACGATCATCGTGCTGATGGATGCCGGACTTACGCGTGGTCTGGCCGATGCCCGGCAAGCCGATCCGGCCTATGCTCACGCTATGGAGACCCATGTGATGCTGGTCGTGGAGCTGGCTGCCGTCGAAGCGTCAATCGATGACGCGGAGGGTCCGGGTTTCGGACACTGACCGACTGCGTCAGTCCGGTTTTCCGGTCGCGCATGATCCAGAGCAGGGCGGCCGACTGAAGGCGATGGGCGCTCAGACCGCGCCATGTCGCGGTCGAACCGGTGTCGAGCCGTTCTGGCGAACCGGCAGGCTGGTCGTTGGCAAGCCTATTGCTTTGCCTATGGCATGAGCGACCATGCCTACGACATCAGCCATCTTCTGGATCTCGACACGATCAAGGCCGAGCCCACGGAACTGCGCATCGTGCGGACGCCGCCGCCATCGCAGCAGGCAGCGCCAAGTGCGCCGAAGCCGACATCGGTTGCCGAAGCGCAGGAAGCGCTGGCAAGGGAACTGATGGGAGCCTCCGCCATCCACGAGGCGCTGATCCATCAGTACCTGAGTTTCGCAGTCGATGTCGGGCAGGACACTTATAGCCGTTGACTGATGGGTGCCAATTGCGCTCACTCATCGGAAGACTGTCGCCGACAGGAAGCCCGTGCCACAGGAGTGGGACGGGCTTTGTGGCAGATGCCTAGTTTGGGGACTTCAGGAAATCCTGAGTCGTGACGGCATTGCCATAGAAAGGAACGATCTGTTGCACGAACGAGATCTGCTGTTCGTGCGTAAAGGCGGCCGAGGCGTCGTAGATCACGTTGGTGTTGTAACCCAGATCGTGCGCATTGCGCAGTGTTGATTCCACGCACTGGCGCAGGGAATAACCCATCAGGTAGATGTCTTCGATGTGGTTGTTGCGCAGGTAGCTGTCCAGGGTGGTGCCAGCAAAGGCGCTGCTGCCGGAGCGTTCGCGTATCACGTATTCGCCAGCGGCCGGTTCGAAGCCAGGAAAGAATTCAGCCTGCCTGCCAAGGAAGGACTTGTACTTCGGCATCATCGCACGCAGGCCGTACTTGGCTTGGCCCAGCACCTTGTAGGAAGGCTCGAGGGTCATGGTGACGTAGATCACCTCCATGTTGCGGCGGCGGGCCTCGGCCAGCACCTTCCTGGAGTTGTCGATCGAATCGTCGAACTGCTTGCGATCCTTGAACTGGCTGTTGATGCCGCCGGTCGAAGCCATCCAGTCGTTCTGGTACTCGACGAGGATCAGCGCGCTCTTGCGAGGCTCGGTGGTTTGCGCTGAGGCGATCGGCGATGCGACCGAAGCGGCGAACAGGATGGCGGCCAGAAGGCCGCTGAAGAGCGATTTCATGGGGATAATTCCTGGATTGTGGTGTGTCATCAGCCGTTGAGCGTGCGGCCGCCATCGACGATGATCTCGGAGCCGACGGTCCATCGGGACTCATCCGAGGCGAGATACAACACGGCCTTGGCCACTTCTTCCGGCGTGCCGAAGCGGCCGTACGGGATGGTTGCGGTAATGTCCTTGCTGACTTGCTCGCGGTAGGCATCGGGGATGCCGAGCTTGTCGTACAGCGGGGTTTCGATCGGACCGGGGCTGACCGCGTTGATGCGGATGCCACGTCCGAGCAACTCGCTCGAAAGCGTCTTCGACAGGTTGAGGAATGCGGCCTTGGTCGCGGCATAAACCGATGAGCGCGCGGCGCCGACATGCGCGTTGATGGACGTGTTGAGCACCACCGACGCGGGGTTGGCGAATACGGGCAGTAGCGACTGGATCAGGAAGTACGGCCCCTTGACGTTGATGTCGAAGGAGCGGTCGAACATTTCTTCGGTCCATTCCTCGATCGGTGCCCAGACGGATACGCCGGCGTTGAGGAAGGCGATGTCGAGTTGGCCGTAGTGGGCATGGATGGCTTGCGCCAGTTCCTTTTGCGCGGCCACGCTGGCCGAGTCGGCGCGCCATACCGGCACGTCGAAGCCGAGTTCTGCCTTGGCCTTTGCGATGGAGTCGGGATTGACGCCGGTGACGATGACGCGTGCGCCTTCGGCGAGGAACTGCTTGGCGGTTTCAATGCCGATGCCGCTGGTGCCGCCGGTGATGAGGGTTCGTTTGCCTTGCAAGCGGGACATGAGGGTTCTCCGGTGAAGGGATTCATGGCCAGCCGACATCGGCTGACCTGCCGTGACGGGACTATGTGCTCATGCAACAGGCTCGATAAGTCGGGTTTTGTGTATATATTCCATGCCTCTGTTGCATGAATGGTGGGTGTGATGGATCGGTTTCTGCTGATGACATGCTTCGCCCGAGCCGTGGAAACCGGCAGCTTTTCCGCCGCGGGGCGCGATCTGGGTCTGGGCCAGCCCAATGTGAGTCGCTATGTGGCGGCACTGGAAGACCATCTGCAAACCCGGCTGCTGCACCGATCAACGCGCAAGCTCGCCCTTACGCCAGAAGGTGAGCGCTACTACGCCGAAGTGCGGCGGATTCTCGATGCCGTGGATGAGTCGGAGTCTTCCTTCCGGGAAAACGTGGAGCCGTCGGGTTTGCTGCGGGTCGCCTGTCCGACCGCGCTGGCTCATGCGTTCGTGCTGCCGCATGTGCCGGCCTTCCTGGAGCGCTATCCCGGATTGATGCTGGATCTCCAGATTCACGACCGCTACGTGAACCTGGTCGATGAAGGCGCCGAACTGGCGATCCGCATAGGGCATTTGGAAGACAGCGCTTTGCGTGCGCGGCGCATCGGGTTGTTCGAACGAGTGTGCGTCGCCAGCAACGATTATCTCGCCAGGCACGGTGTACCGAAGATCCCCGACGATCTGCGCAATCACGATTGCGTGATCTACACCCTGCTGTCATCCGGTGCCACATGGCGTTTCCGGGATGCCGAGATACCTGTGTCGGGCAGGCTGCGCGTCAATTCGCCTGAGGCCGTGCGCGAAGCTGTCGCCGCCGGCCTCGGGATCGGGCACGGACCGCAGTGGTTGTTCGAGGCAGGACTGAAGGATGGCAGTTTGCAGTTGGTGCTGGACGGATATGCCGCGACTCCTGTACCCATCCAGATCCTCTACGTGGCAAACCGGCTTCTACCGAAGCGGGCCATCGTGTTCATGGACTTCATTGCGCGGGCATTTTCAATGGTTCCTGCATTGAATGCCGAAGTCGCGCCGACTTCAAATGCATGATGGTGGACCGCCCCCGACTTTCTTCAACGTCGTCACGATCTGGCTTTCGGTGAACTTGGCTCTTGCGCATTTTCGATCTCCTTGGCATCCGTTTGTCCGGAGACCTCATGGTCATGGCTGGGTCAAGTTCACGGGGACGACACAGCGGTGTTTTGTTGCTTGAGTCATGTTGAAATAAAAGAAGCCCGGGTTCGCCGGGCTTCTCATAGGTGCGGTATCGCTGGACCATCAGGCGATCTCGGGCAGCGTCTCCACGCCGGCTTCGATCGCGGCCTGGTGCGTGAGGCAACGCGGCAGGATGCGCGCGAAGTAGAACGTGGCGGTGTCGCGCTTGGCCTGCTTGAACGCGGCGGACTGCGCGCCGGCTTCGGCGGCGACCACGCTGCGCGCCCACAGGTAGGCTAGGGCGACGTAGCCGGAATAGTAGAGGTAGTCCACCGCGGCGGCACCGAGTTCCTCGGGGTTGGCCTGGGCGCGTTGCGCAAGCGCCATGGTCGCGTCGCCCCAGGTCTTGGTGTAGACGGCCAGCGGGCCGACGAACGCACGCAGTGATTCGTCGTGCGCGTGCTGCTGGCAGAACGCGCTGATCTCCTCGAGGAAATGCTTCAGGCCCACGCCCTGCAACTGGAGAATCTTCCTGCCGAGGAGGTCGGCTGCCTGGATGCCGGTGGTGCCTTCGTACAGGGTGATGATGCGGGCATCGCGCACGAACTGCTCCATGCCGTTCTCGGCGATGTAGCCGTGGCCGCCGTAGATCTGCAGCGCTTCCTTGGTGCATTCCTGCGCCAGTTCGGTGACCACGCCCTTGGCGATCGGGATCAGGAACGCGACCAGTTCGCCGGCTTTCCTGCGAGCAGCCTCGTCGTTGGCGCGCGATTCGATGTCGGTCTGCAAGGCGGTGTACAGCAGCAACGCGCGCGAGCCTTCGACGAAGGCGCGCTGGGTCAGCAGCATGCGCCGTACATCGGGCTGTACCAGCAGGTTGTCGGCCGGCTTGTCGGGGAATTTCGGGCCGGACAACGCACGCGACTGCAACCGCTCGCGCGCGTAGTTGAGACTGTTCTGCAGCGCACGCTCGGCCAGCGCCAGGCCCTGCACGCCGACGGAAAGACGGGCCGCATTCATCATGGTGAACATCGCCATCAGGCCCTTGTGCGGTTTGCCGATCAAATAGCCCTCGGCGCCGTCCAGGTTGATCACGCAGGTGGAGCAGGCGTGGATGCCCATCTTGTGCTCGATCGCGCCGGCGGCAACGGTGTTGCGCGCGCCGAGCGAACCGTCCTCGTTGACCTTGAACTTCGGCACGATGAACATCGAGATGCCGCGGCTGCCAGCCGGCGCATCGGGCAGGCGCGCCAGCACCAGATGCACGATGTTCTCGGTGAGGTCGTGCTCGCCGGCGCTGATGAAGATCTTGGTGCCGGTGATCTTGTAGATGTTGTCGCCCGATGGTTCGGCGCGGGTCTTCAGCAGGCCGAGGTCGGAGCCGGCCTGGGGTTCGGTCAGGCACATGGTGCCGGTCCAGCGGCCTTCGACGATCGGTTTCATGAAGCGCTCGCGCTGCCATTCCTCGCCGTGCATTTCCATCGCGTGCGTGGCGCCTTCGGACAGCAGCGGGTACAGGCTCCAGGCCAGGTTGCCCGACTGGAAGATCTCGGTGGTCGCGGTGCCGAGTACACCAGGCAGTGCCTGGCCGCCGTATTTCTCGGGGTTGGTCAGGCCGGTCCAGCCGCCTTCGGCGAACTGCCTGAATGCTTCCTTGAATCCCTTCGGCGTGGTCACCGTCTGGGTGGCCTTGTCGTAGTGGCAACCTTCCTCGTCGGCCGGGCCGTTGGTGGGCGCCAGCAACTGCTCGCTGAGTCGGCCGGCTTCTTCCAGCACCGCGTCGAGCAGGTCGCGCGTGTGCGCTTCGCCGCCCTGCAGCGAGGTCAGCGTTTTCTCGGCGCCGAGCACGTCGAACAAGGTGAAGCGCAGATCGTCGAGGGGAGCCTTGTATGCGGTCATGGTGGTTCCTTGGATGGAAAGAGGTATCAGCGGTAGGTGCCGGGGATGCCGGGCACCGGCGAGAGCCGATCATCGCCGCTGAAGTCGAAATCGCGCTGCAGTTTTTCCTGCTCGGGTTTGGCGCTGGCGCTGCCGCTGACCCGATAACCGACGGAGCCGGCACTGCCCTTGCCGGCGATCGCCTTGAGTGCCTGGGTCATGCCCTCGGTCGGCAGCACGTCGAGCTCCAGCACGTCGCCGGCGAGGGTGGGAATGTCGAGCACGAACTTGGCATGCAGGCGAACCGGCACCAGCTCGGCCACCTGCAGCTGGCCGTCGAGCGAGCGGAAATCCATCTCGCCGTAGCTGTTGTTCTGGATGCGCAGGGTCAGCCGCCACTGGCCGTTCGGCAGTACCTTCAGTTGCTGCACGCTGACGCTGGGCGGGAACACGCTCTTTTTCGGCGGCCCGCACGCCACCAGGCCGATCGCCAGCAGGACGGGAAGGATCCAGCGCACCAGACGCATGTCGGCTCTCCAAACGATCGTTTGAACGCCGATTCTAACCGCGTTTTGGGCAGGGTTTGGAAGTGACTGCCGTGACGCCGTTCAGTGCGCCGGGCCGCTACCTGCATCGAGTGAACCTTCGGCCTCGGCCAGTCGGATCACCTGGTCCACGAAATCGTCGTCGCCCTGGCCTGCGGATTCCGCATCGCCATTGGCATCGATCTGCCGCACTGCGACCAGATGCGCCTTCGGTACCACCACCACATACTGGCCGCCATCGCCGTTGCCGTCGTAGGCCACGACCGGACCGCGGGTGATCTTGAACAGCCGGTATGGACCAATGCCACGGGCAACGAGTTCGTTCGCCATGATGCTGCGCGCGTCCGGGCCGAGTACCTTGGCAATGCCGTCCTGCATGTCGCTTTCGTTGGTGAAGTGCGCGTTCTTCAAGCCGGTTTGCAGCTTGCGCACGGTGGCCTCCGGCACGCCGCGTTTGCGCAACAGGTCGAAGCCGGCCGGGTCAGTATCGAAATGCATCCACTGCCGCTCGCGCCACCACAGCAGGCCAACGTTGTCTTCAGGTGTGCTCGCTGCCAGCATCGTCTCGACGTAGTGGCCGGAGATGAGTTGTTGCCCTCGCCACATGCCGTTTCCGAGCACCAGCTCGCCGAGCTTTGCCAGATCCGCCGCGTTGAGCGGGAGGCCGGCCATGGCATACGGATGGCCGGTCTTGTCCGTGTCCCAGTGCCCCGGGTCGATGTCCATGGCCTTGAATAGGCCGTCGCGGAAAAATACATCCATCGGCATGCCCGAGGCCCTGGCAATGACGCCAGCCAGCAGGTTCACGGCCTTGTTGTTGTAGAGCGGCTCCGTTCCCGGCGTGCTGCTCAGTTCGGCGGCCAAAGCCAGCTGGATTGCGTCCGGCGCCGGGTAGACCTCGACATCGGTTCGCGCAAACGTCTGCAAGCCGGACGTGTGATTCAGCAGCATGCGGATGGTGATGTCCTTCTTCCGGCCCTGCTTCCATTCCGGATAGAAATCAGCCACCGGCTGGTCCAGCGATTTGATCTTGCCCTGGTCGATCAGTTGTCCAATGCCAAGCGCCACTACCGACTTGGTCACCGACATCAGTTCGATCGGTCCCGGGGCTTTGTCATCGGGGTAGTAGTGGCCGAGCTCGTGTCCATCCTGCAGCACCAGCACGGCGCTGCTGTGGGTTTGCCGGCCGCGGGCAAGCAGTTGCTGAAGCGCGCTGCTCGCTGCGGGTGACAACGTGGCGGCTCTCGCCGGGCACGTCGCGACCAGCATCGAGGTTGTCAATGCGATCGAAACAAACATGGTGGATGCCTTCACGCTGCTGTCTCCGGAGTCGAATGCAGGCCACGGGAATTCATGGCCGGTGAGCAAGTGTGCATCGGTGCATTCGTGGCGTCATATGCCAGTCCGCATGTGGCGACCATCGTCACGCATCGTGCGGCAAGGTTTCGCGGCCAACCATAAACAGGCATCATCACCGCTCCACTATCAGGATTCGCCGCATGTCACGACGTTTTGTTGCCCGCCGTTCGCCGATCCACGGCAATGGCGTGTTCGCCGCCGCGCCGATCGCCAGGGGCGAAGAGATCATCGAATACAAGGGCAAGCTGCGGACCCACGACGAGACCGACGAGCTCTACGGCGATGGCGGCGAAACCGGCCACACGTTCCTGTTCACGCTCAATGACGACTACATCGTCGACGGCAACGAGGGCGGCAACACCGCGCGCTGGATCAACCACAGCTGCGCGCCCAATTGCCGCGCGGTGATCGAGGAAAGCGCCAGCGGCAATCCGCGCCGCGACAAGGTCAAGATCGAGGCGATCCGCAAGATCAAGCCCGGTGAGGAACTCACCTACAACTACGGCATCGTGCTCGAAGTGCCGCACACCGCTCGGCTGAAGAAGTTGTGGAAGTGCCTGTGCGGTTCGTCCAAGTGCACCGGGACCCTGCTGCAGCCCAAACGCTGACCGAAACAACGTGCTGTTGAGGGCGTGACTGCGTTTTGCGCGGTTTACGCCTTGAATCCCATCGTTGCCAATACCGCGTGTTTCCAGCCGTCGTACAGCGCCTCGCGCCGTTCGCGCGGCATCGACGGTTCGAAGCGGCGGTCGAGCGCCCACTGGCTGGCGATCTCCTCGCGTCCGGACCAGAAACCGGTGGCGAGCCCGGCGAGATAGGCGGCGCCGAGCGCGGTGGTTTCGGCCACCTTCGGACGCAGCAGCGGCACGCCGAGCAGGTCGCTCTGGAACTGCGCCAGGAAGTCGTTGGCGATGGCGCCGCCGTCGGCGCGCAACTCCTTCAGTTCGATGCCTGAGTCGGACTGCATTGCCTCCAGCACGTCGCGTGTCTGGTACGCGATCGATTCGAGTGCCGCGCGAATCAGGTGATCCCGAGTGGTGCCGCGGCTGAGTCCGAACACCGCGCCGCGCACGTCGCTGCGCCAGTACGGCGCGCCGAGGCCGACGAAGGCCGGCACCACATACACGCCGCCGCTGTCGTCGACGTGCTCGGCGCTGGCTTGCGAGTCGTTCGCCTGATCCAGCATGCGAAGCCCGTCGCGCAGCCATTGCACGACCGAACCGGCCACGAAGATGGAACCTTCCAGCGCGTACTCGACCTTGCCGCCGACATCCCAGGCGATGGTGGTGAGCAGGCCGTTCTTCGATGCCACCGCCTTGTCGCCGGTGTTCATCAGCATGAAGCAGCCGGTGCCGTAGGTGTTCTTCGCCATGCCCGGTTCGAAGCAGGCCTGGCCGAACAGCGCGGCCTGCTGGTCGCCGGCGACTCCGGCGATCGGGACTTCACGGCCGAAGAAATACTCCGGCACGGTATGGCCGTAGATCTCGCTGCATGACCTGACTTGCGGCAGCATCGCCCTCGGCACGTCGAGCATGGCCAGCAGTTCGTCGTCCCAGCATCGTGCGTGGATGTCGTACATCAGCGTGCGCGAGGCGTTGGTGACATCGGTGACATGCACCTTGCCGCCGGTGAGGTTCCAGACCAGCCAGGTGTCGATGGTGCCGAACAGCAGTTCGCCCCGGCGCGCACGTTCGCGCGCGCCGTCGACATGGTCGAGGATCCACTTCACCTTGGTGCCGGAAAAGTACGCGTCGATCAACAGGCCGGTCTTCGCGCGCACCACCGGCTCGTGGCCGGCGGCTTTCAGTGCCTCGCAGATCTCGCGTGTCTGCCGCGACTGCCACACGATCGCGTTGTGGATCGGCTGGCCGGTCGCCTTGTCCCACACCACCGTGGTCTCGCGCTGGTTGGTGATGCCGATGCCTGCGATCGCGGATGGCGCCACCTGTGCCCGGTGCATCACTTCGGTGATTGTGGTGAGCACGCTGGTGATGATCTCCCGCGGGTCGTGTTCGACCCAGCCCGGCTGCGGAAAGATCTGCCCGAACTCGCGCTGCGCCACGCTGGCAGCGCGCCCCTCGTGATCGAACAGCATCGCGCGCGAACTGGTGGTGCCCTGGTCGATCGCCAGGATGTATTGCGTGTCGTTCATGCCGGCATCGGCGCGGGAATATCGCGGTCGGGCTGCGAGGTCTCGACGAGAAAGGCTTTCAGGCGCGCGACGTCATCGGCACCGACATGCAAGCCGAGTTTGCTGCGCCGCCAGAGCACGTCGTCCGTATCGCGTGCCCACTCATGCATGCGCAGGTAGTTCACTTCCGCCTGGTACAGGTCGGCGCCGAAATGCATGCCGAGATCCTGCATCGATCCGGCGTCACCGAGGATGTCGCGGCTGCGCGTACCATAGGCGTGCACCAGCCGCCAGGCCAGCGTCGGTGGCAGCCACGGATGGTCGTCCTGCAATTCGCGCTGCAAACCATCGATATCCGCATGCTCGCCGCCGGGCAGGGGATGGCCGTGCGCGGTCCATGCTTGAGAGCGTGTCGGCAGCAGCGTGGCGAGCCGGTCGACGGCTTCCTCGGCGAGGATGCGGAAGGTGGTCAGCTTGCCGCCGAACACGTTGAGCAGCGGCGCACCGTGCGTATCCAGTTCCAGCAGGTAGTCGCGCGTGACTTCGGACGCATTGCTTTCCTGGTCGTCGACCAGCGGGCGCACGCCGCTGTAGTTCCAGATCACGTCGGCCGTGGTGATCGATTGCTTGAAATAGCGGTTGACCGCATCGCACAGGTAGCGTGTTTCCGCATCGTCGATGTGCGGCGACGACGGATCACCGGTGTATTCGCCGTCGGTGGTGCCGATCAGGGTGAAATCGTGCTCGTACGGAATCGCGAACACGATGCGCCGGTCCGGCTCCTGGAAGATGTACGCGTAGCGATGCTCGAACAATCGCGGCACCACGATATGGCTGCCCTTGACCAGTCGCAGCGCGTGGTCGTGCCCGATGTTCGCGACATGATCGAGAAACTGCACCGCCCACGGCCCGGTGGCATTCACCAGCGCCTTGGCCCTGATCGTGCGCGTGCTGCCGTCGTCCGATATCAGTTGCGCGGTCCAGCCGTCGGCGTCCCGCACAGCGCTTATGCATTTTGTGTGCGTGAGAATCGCCGCGCCGCGCTGCGCCGCGTCCATCGCGTTCAGCACGACCAGCCGCGCGTCCTGCACCCAGGCATCGGAATACACGAAACCGGTGTGGAATTCGTCGCGCAGCGACGCTCCGGCGATGTGCTTGCGCAGCGACACACGGCGCGACCCCGGCAAGGTGCGGCGGCCGCGGCCGAGATGGTCGTAGAGAAACAGCCCGATGCGGATCATCCACGCCGGACGCAAATACGACTGGTGCGGCAGCACGAAGCGCAGCGGCCAGATGATGTGCGGTGCTGCCCTCAGCAACACCTCGCGTTCGGCCAATGCCTTGCCGACCAGCGCGAACTCGAATTGTTCCAGGTAGCGCAGGCCGCCATGGATCAGCTTGGTGCTGGCGCTCGATGTATGCGCGGCGAGGTCGTCGCGTTCGCACAGGCAGACGGACAGCCCGCGACCGGCCGCATCGCGCGCGATGCCCGTGCCGTTGATGCCGCCGCCGACCACCAGCACATCGAAGCTGTCCGTCATCACTCGTTTCCATGCCTGCGATAACGCGGATGGTAGCCTGCCGCGACTCAATCCTCCTCCACGTGCGGTTTCCACGCGTCGCTGAGGTGCTTCTGCACGTTCGGCGGCACCGGCTCGTAATGGCTGAGGTCGAGGCTGTAGCGCCCGCGGCCGCCGGTCATCGATTTCAGTTCGGTCGGGTAATCGGTCAGTTCGGCCAGCGGCGCCTGCGCCTTGATCACCAGTTCGCCGCCGCGCTGCGTGTCGGTGCCCAGGATGCGCGCGCGCTTGCCGGCGAGGCCGCCGGTGACGTCGCCGACGTTGTGCTCGGGAATTGCCACTTCGACGTTGACGATCGGCTCCAGCACGATGGGCTTCGCCTTGACGACCGCATCGAGGAACGCCTTCCTGCCGGCGCTGACGAAGGCGACCTCTTTCGAGTCGACCGCGTGATGCTTGCCGTCGACCACCGTTACGCGCAAGTCCTGCAGCGGAAAGCCGGCGATCGCGCCGTGCTCCATCGCCTGGCGCACGCCTTTCTCGATCGCCGGCAGGAACTGGCCGGGAATCACTCCGCCTTTCACCGCGTCGACGAACTCGAAGCCGGCGCCACGGTCGAGCGGCTCCACGCGCAGGAACACCTCGCCGAACTGCCCGGCACCGCCGGTCTGCTTCTTGTGCCGATGGTGGCCCTCGGCGTGGCCGGCGATGGTTTCGCGGTAGGCGATGCGCGGCGGATGCGTCGCCACTTCGACGCCGTAACGTTCGCGCACGCGCTCCAGCATGACTTTCAGGTGCAGTTCGGAGAGTCCGCGTGCCACGGTTTCGTTGAGTTCCTTGTGATGCTCGACGCGAAAGCACGGATCCTCCTCGGCCAGCCGCGTCAATGCGTTGGAGAGTTTCTGCTCGTTGCCGCGATGCGAGGATTCCAGCGCCAGCCCGTACATCGGCGAGGGGTACGCCAGCGGCGCGAGCGCGATGCGATCCTCGTCGTGCGAGTCGTGCAGCACGGCGTCGAAGTGGATGTCCTCGACTTTGGCCACGGCCACGATGTCGCCTGCGACGGCCGACTCGATTTCCTTGTGGGTCTTGCCCTGCAGTTGGAACAGGTGGCCGACCTTGAACGGCTTGCGGCCGTCGTCGATCAGCAACTGGCTGTCGCGGCGGATGGTTCCCTGCCACACGCGGAACACCGCCAGCTTGCCGACGAACGGATCGTTGACGATCTTGAACACGTCGGCGATCACGTGGCTGTCCGGATCGGCGCTGATCTGCAGCGGCGCGCCGTCGCTGCGCACGAACGGCGGCGGATTGCCTTCGGCCGGATTGGGCAGCAGCCGCGCCGCGACATCCAGCAGTTCGTTGACGCCTGCCCCGGTGCGCGCACTGACGAAACAGATCGGCACCAAATGTCCTTCGCGCAGGCACTGCTCGAAGGCATCGTGCAACTGCTGCGGCGTCAGTGCACTTTCGCCGGCATCGAGGTACGCGCCCATCGTGGTTTCGTTGATCTCGACCACCTGGTCGAGGATGCGCTGGTGCGCTTCGGCGAGCGACGAAAAATCGGTGGCGCCTTCGCTGTGGAAGAAACAATCCAGCACGCGCTTGCCGCGACCGGCCGGCAGGTTCACCGGCAGGCATTCGCCGCCGAATTCCTCGCGCAACGCATCGACCAGCGCGGCCAGGTTGGCGCCGTCGAAATCGATCTTGTTGATCACCAGCAGGCGCGCCAGGCCGCGCTGCTTCGCGTGCATCATCATGCGCCGCGTACCGTGCTCGATGCCGTTGATCGCGTTGACCACCACCACCACGGTTTCCACCGCTGCCAGCGCGGACAGCGTGGCGCCGCGGAAGTCGGCATAGCCGGCGGTGTCGATCAGGTTGAAGTGGCAGTCGTCGCGATCGATGTGCGCCACGCAGCTGTCGATGGAGTGCGCGCGCGACTTTTCCTGGCTGTCGGTATCGGACACGGTGTTGCCGCGTTCGACGGTGCCCGATGTCTGGATCGCGCCGCCGGCTGCCAGCAGTGCTTCGAACAGCGTGGTCTTGCCGACGCCGGCATGACCGGTGAAGGCGATGTTGCGGATGTGTTCCGTGGAATACGACACGATGCGACCCTCCCTTGCAGGGCGCGGCCTCGTGGCATAAGCGGCATCATGGAAGCGTGCGCCGCATGAGGCCGCGCGTTGGCGGCTGACGATGGCGGGCCGTCATGGTCGTCCTTCGCATGCAACGGGGGAGGGCGGTCATGGCGGGATGCGACGCGGAAGCGCCGCCGACCTAGCCTTGAGCCAACCGCCGTCACGGTCAAGCTGCAGTGCGGGGAACCGCGGCGGTGCGATGGTGGTCTGCAGTGGGCACAGCGATTTCCCATCGCGGATGGCGGGGCGCGTTCCGGGCAGTCGCGCAAGGTTCAAGCGCGATGCGGCATCCTGCCTGGCCTTTCGCATTCACTCGAGGCATCGTCATCGTCCAGCCGCCGCAGGTCGAACATCATCGCTGGGTGCCAGCCGATCTGGAGTCGCCCGGGCACGGGCTGACGCCGCTGGATGCGTCCACTCGCGCGCTGCTGCGGCAGATGCACTGGCGCAAGTCGCCGCGCGACCGTCGTCAGGTCTGGCCGGCCCTGCTTGTGGCCGTGTTGCTGCACGTGCTGTTCGTCGCGGTGGTCTGGCACGCGATGCGGCCGTCGCTGGTGGCCGATGCGGCGCACGTCCGGCAGCAAGAGGCGATGCAGATACGCTTCATCGAGAATGTGCCCGCGCCTGTTGTTCCGCCACCACCGGCAGCGCCGTCCTTGCCGTCGAAACCTGCGCCCGCGACGCATGCCGTGCCACCGCCGAAGGTGCGCGAGCCGGCGGCGAAGGACGCGATGACCATCCAGTCCCCGCCGCCGAAACCGGCGACTACCGCATCGCTGTTCGACAAGGACGGCCAGCCGTTGCTGCCCGCCGCCGCCAGCGCGCCTGCGCCGCCGACACCGGGCTACGTGCAGCGCATGCCGCAGGGCGACACCAAGGTGATGAGCCACGACAATCCGGTCAACTACCAGGCCACGCGCTTCGACGGCGACTGGGCCAAGGGCAGCGCGGTCGATCAGGCGCTGCAGAAAATCGTCGACAAGACCACGGTCAAGAAAACCGTGCGCCTGCCTGGCGGCGTGCGCGTGCATTGCGCGGTGTTTCTGCTGTTCGGCGGCTGCAGCGGCGAGCCGCCTGCGCCGCCGTCCGCGAAAGACGGCGACGAGCGCCTGAGCATGGCGCCGGCCAAGTCGCTGGCACCCGCTCCGCATCCGTCGACACCGCCGACCGTCGAGGCGTGCATCGCCATGTATCGCGCCGGCAAACCGCTCGCATGGGGTTGCCCGGTCGACACGCCCAACCGCGCCATCGATGACGAACTGCGCCAGCGCGCCGCGGGTGTCCGCAGTCACCCCTGAGATGCGGCGGCACGGTTTGCGGGTTGAGGGTTTCCGCCTGAGGGCCATGTCTTCGAGCGGTTCGCAACGCCATGCGGAACCATGGCTGTGCCCGTTACACTGCTTGCATGCCTTTGCCACCCACGGATCGACCTGATGATGGCCGCGCCGGCAGGAACCCTGCGCGGGTCCTGCTGGATTCGCCGCTGGCGGCGGCGACCCGTGCGCGGGTGTATCACCGTACCCGGCAGCGGCCACGCGAACGCGGCCTGCGCTTGTTGGCCGGCTTCGGCGCGTTCGTGCTGCACTTGGTGTTCCTGATCATCTTCGTGTTCGGCCCGGCCTACGAACTGCAGCCGCCGGACGAATCGAAGCCGGATTTCGTGCAGGTGCACCTGATCGAGACGCCCGAACCGCCCCCGCCACCACCGGTGCGCGGTGCCCCGCCCAAAGTGCTCGGCCCACGGCATCAGGGACATGCGGCGCGGGTGGTGGCGACGGCCGAACGTTCCGCCAACGTCGAGGCGCCCGAGGCAGCGCAGCCACCTTCGGTGCCGCCCACGCCGCTGGTCGCGCAGGCCAGCAAGCCTGTGGCGCCGGCACGCAAGCGGGTCGCTGCGCCGAAGCCGCCGGTGAGCCTTCCGCACCCCGCGCCCACGCCGCAACTGCAGCCGATTCCGCTGGCCGGCGAACCCCCCATGGTGACGCTGCCGACGCCGACGGTGCAGAACCCGGTACCGCCGAAATTCCAGCCCGAGTCGGTGCGTCCGCCGCAGCTCGAAGGCAACCAGCCGATGCCGCCACCGGCATCGCTGGCGATGCCCGAGCTTCCGGCGCAATCGCCGCCGCCGATCGCCACGCCGAGCATCGCCCTCAGCACTGACGTGCCGAAGGCCAATGCGCCGGCGAGCATCGCACTGGCTCGTCCACAAGCACCGGCCGTGCCGCCCGTGCCGGATCTGCAGGCCGTGCCGCTGCCTGCGCAGGCGTCACCGACGGTCAACCTGCAGGCGCCATTGAATCCGCCCACGCCGAGCGTGCCGCGCGAGATGCCGCAAGTGCAGGCGCCCGCGGTCGAGGTCGCCGAAGCGCAACTCGAAGCGGTTCCGCTGGCGCCAGACACCAAGCCGCAAGTCGAGACGCATGCGCCCGCGGTGAAGATCGATATCGCGGACAAGTCGCCGACGCTGGCCATCCAGCCGTCCATCGCGCGGCCGCAACTGGCGCCGGCGACAGCGGCCACGTCTGCGCCGCCCTCCACAGCGGCAACCAAGGCAGCGGATTCGACGGCATCCGCGAAATCGGCCACGTCGAAACCGGCGTCCACCGATACCGCAAACACGTCAGACAAATCGGATGCCAGCCACGACGTCAGCAGTTCGCCCGATGCCATCCCGTTCGGCAGCGACACCGCCATGCCCGGCGAACTCAACGGCGTGGCGGATGCGAAGGAAACCGAAGGCAAGCATGCCAACGGGCCGCCGTCGAATCCCGGGCAGGGCATCACCAAGGGTGAGGGCGACAAGGGCAAGGGCATCGGCCAGACCGGCGGCAACCAACCCGGCGCGGAGCAGGGCGAGAAGCAAGGCGAGCTTGGCAGCTACGTACAGCTGAAACCGACCGGCGACACCGACATCATGGCGCACGGCAAGCCCAGCATCGACTACAAGGCGACCCGTTTCGATCAGGACTGGACCCCCGAAGGCGAGAGCTCCGTGGACACCGCGTTGCGGCATGCCGTGGAAAAAACCACCGTCAAGCACACCATCCACCTGCCGCGTGGTCTGCGCGTCGAATGCGCGGTGACCCCGCTGATGCCGATGGCGCTGTTCGGTTGCCATGGTGCCGACCCACCCCCGGTGCCGGTGGCCGCCAAGGTCTACGAACGCATGCGCCTCGCTCCCGCCAAGCCGCTGGTGCCGCCCGCGCCGGCTGCAAGCACGGCACAACCGGCGGCGCAGATGGTCAAGGTCGACAACGGCCCCGAATGTGCCGCCGCCCGCATCACCGGTGGGCCCTTGCCGCCGGGTTGCGAAGGCAACCTCGTGCCGGTCGTTACGAGGGCCCTCGCTCCTGCACCGGCCGCAAGCTCGTGGGTTCCGGCAAGCGATCAGTTCCATTGACATCAAATGGACGGCTAAACCCGATCCAGTGGACTCAGTACGCCGTGTCCGCCACGGTTGAGCACATGCGTGTAAATCTGGGTGGTCGCCACATCCTTGTGGCCGAGAAGCTCTTGCACGGTACGGATGTCGTAGCCTGCCTCCAGCAGATGAGTGGCAAACGAATGCCGCAGCGTATGTGCACTCACCGGCTTGGCCACCTCTGCGGCGCGGCACGCCACCTTCAATGCACGCGAGAGGATGGCGTCGTCGACATGATGCCTGCGCTCGATACCATCGCGCGGATCACGGGAGCGTTGCGCCGCCGCGAACACGTACTGCCAGCCTGTCTCGCGCGGGGCATTCGGATATTTGCGCGAAAGCGCATGCGGCAGCCATGTCGCGCCGAACCCCGCAGCCAGATCGGCTTCGTGCAGTAGGCGTGCGCGCTCGATCTCGCGGAGCAACGGCTCAGTCAGCGATCGCGGCAGCATGGTGCGTCGGTCCTTGCCACCTTTGCCGTCGCGTATGGTGATTTCGTTTCGCCCGAAATCCACGTCCTTGATCCGCAGCCGCAGCGCTTCCATCAGACGCATGCCGGTACCGTACAAGAAGCTGACGAGCAACCAGGGTCGTCCGTCCATCCTGGTCAGGATGCGCTTGATCTCGTCACGCGAAAGCACGGTTGGCACATGCTGCGACCGCTTGGCCCGCACCACGCCTTCCATCCATGGCAGTTCGATGCCCAGCACCTGCTTGTACAAGAACAGCAGTGCTGCCAGCGCCTGATTCTGTGTAGCCGCCGCTACCTTGCCCTGAACCGCCAATTGCGACAGAAACCCCTCTATCTCGGCTTCGCCCATATCACGCGGATGCCGCTTGCCGTTGGCCAGGATGAAGCGACGAATCCAGCCCACATAAACCGCCTCGGTGCGAATGCTGTAATGCTTCAGCCGCAACACACGCCGCACCTCGTCCAACAGCCTCGGCGCAGACGCCGTGCCAACCATACGGTTTATTCCTCCGTTTCCGGGGTCATAAGACATAGCGCCTCGATCCGTGAAATATGCAAAGGCTATCTTTGCCCGTTCGCATCGGAGCGGCAACTCGGTAAACCCTTGTCCACTCGTAGGATTTTCTCGCTTGACGGAGGGGCGTCGAAAGCTGAACATCCGTTGCATATGCCCCAATGTGGGGTCTAATAAGCGTTAGGCAACAAAAAAGGAGAGCAGCATGGGTGAGTGGTCTGAGTATTTCGAAGACTTTCCGGAAGAAAATCCTGCCAACTGGATCGGCGGTCGGTTCGACCCGAAAGCCGCGCAAGAGGCTCGCACCCACGAGGCCAAA
>DASWOQ010000011.1:0-6558 GCA_036398675.1 Rhodanobacter sp.
GCGGATGCGCTCGCGCGGCAGCAGCTTGCCGCGGGCGGTGTGCTTCTCGCGTGCCTTGGCGCCGCCGCCTTCGGCGCTGCGTGCGAGTTCACGCTGCAGGTCGTCGACCACGGCGCGCAGTTGCGCGCTGCCGGCCTGGAATTCCGGTGATCGCGGGTCGACCTGGGATTCGATGACACTCATGACTGCGAATTCATAGTTGCGGGCTCATTCAATGCGACAGCGATCGATCGCCGGATGATAGCGGCCGTCAGGCATGGCCAGAAATATCTGCTCGCGACGATCCATCCATTACGACGGGCAAAAAAACGGCCGCCCTGAGGCGGCCGTTCTTCGAAACCATCCGGGAATCAATGTCCCTTCATGGCGTCCTTGGCTTTGTCGGCAGCATCTTTCGCATTGCCGGCGGCATCCTTGGCAGCGTCCGCGGCTTTGCCTGCTGCATCGGCGGCGTTGGAGGCGGCCGTCTTGGCCTGATCCACCGTGCCTGCGGCAGCCGAAGCGGCGGCGGCGGGAGCGGCGGTGGCAGCCTGCTGGGCCTGGTCGGAAGCTTGGCCTGCAGCGGCGGCCGCAGCCTTAGCCTGGTCGGCAGCCTGCTCAGTCGCCGTGGTCGGAGCCTGTGCCGCGGCCTGCTGCGCCGTATCGGCAGCCTGCTGAGCGGTGTCAGCCGACTTCTGGGCGTCCTGCGCGGAATCCTGCGCGCCATTGCTGCATGCCGCCAACAGCGCGACGAGCGCGGAGGCGAGAAGGGTACGCGTAAACTTCATGGTGAATCTCCTTTGCCGTGGAATGCCATTTGGCGGGGTATTAATAACGCTTTCATTGGCATTGCGCCACATTTTTATGGCGTGGATTTCAAGGTATTAAAAAGTGGTTTATCCCACTGTCATGAAAATGCCCAAACGATTGCGTTTTGCCGCGCTCGTCAGTCGATGCATTCCACCGCCAAGGCCGTGGCTTCGCCGCCTCCGATGCACAGGGCCGCAACGCCGCGTTTGAGTCCGCGGGTTTTCAATGCATTGAGCAGAGTCACCACGAGACGTGCGCCACTGGCACCGATCGGATGCCCGAGGGCACAGGCTCCGCCATTGACGTTGAGCTTTTCGTGCGCAATGCCCAGTTCCTTCATCGGCGTCATCGCGACCACGGCGAATGCCTCGTTGATTTCGAACAGGTCGACATCGGCTACGTTCCAGCCGGCCTTGTCGAGCACTTTCTGGATCGCGCCGACCGGTGCGGTGGTGAACCACTCCGGTTCCTGCGAATGCGTGGCATGAGCGACGATGCGCGCCAGCGGTTTCAGTCCGCGCTTGCCGGCGTCGTCGGCGGACAGCAGCACCAGTGCCGCGGCGCCGTCGGAGATGCTCGACGAACTGGCTGCGGTGATGGTGCCGTTTTCCTTTTGGAACGCTGCCTTGAGCGTCGGGATCTTGGCGATATCGGAACGGCCGGGCTGCTCGTCGGTATCGACGACCACGTCGCCCTTGCGGCCGCTGACGGTCACCGGAACGATTTCAGCTGCGAACGCGCCGTTTTTCTGCGCCGCCTGCGCGCGCTTGACCGACTCGATCGCGAACGCGTCCTGGTCTTCGCGGGTGAAGTGGTACTTGTCGGCACAGAGTTCGCCGAACACACCCATCGCCTTGCCGTCATACGGATTCGTGAGGCCGTCCCACGCCATGTGATCGACGAGTTGGCCGTCGCCATAGCGGATACCGGTGCGTGCGTTGACCATGTGCGGAGCGTTGGTCATCGATTCCATGCCGCCGGCGACAACGATCGTGGCCGAACCGGCCTTGATCAGGTCGTGTCCCAGCATGATCGCCTTCATGCCCGAGCCGCAGACTTTGTTGACCGTGGTGCAGCCGGTGCTGGCGGGAAGATCCGCTCCCAGCGATGCCTGGCGTGCCGGTGCCTGGCCAAGATTCGCCGGCAGCACGCAACCCATGATCACTTCGCTGACATCCGCCGGGGCAACGCCGGATTGGTCCAGTGCGGCGCGGATCGCCGTGGCCCCGAGCTTCGGCGTGGGCACGCCGGTGAACTGTCCGAGGAAGGAACCGATCGCAGTGCGCTTGGCACCGACGATGACTACGCTGACGTCCGACATGGGGTATCTCCGTAAGGACTTTGTGGGTGCAAACGCCCGAAAGCAATCAAAGGATTATCGCAGTTGGCCGGGCTTCGCAGCAAACGCGGCCGTGGCATGCGTACACGCCGTTTGGCCGAGCATGTGCACATGTTTTGATGTGTCAATATGCGAAATACGAGGGTGGGCGTCGTCCGATCCGGACGCGGCCGGAATATTCACGACGGGTCTGGGGAGACACGATGAAAACTCTCAAAGAGAGGCGGCTGCATCGCGAGGCGTTGCTCGCCATGGGCATCGCGGTGACTCTGAGTGCCTGCGGCGGTGGCGGCGGCAATGTCCGGCCGACGCCTGCCGCCCCGTCACCCGCTCCCGCCCCTTCGCCAGCGCCTGCACCAGCACCAACACCTGCACCTGCCGCTCAGCCTCCGATCGATGTGCAGCTTACGGTGACCCATGCCAATGCCGCCCATGCCCAAGGCTTCACGGGTGCCGGCGTCGTGATCGGCGTGGTCGACAGCGGCATCATGCAAGACCACCCGGCGCTGGCCGGGCGGGTGAGCAAGGAGCTGATCTACGTCGACTCGCCGCCGAACAACCTCGCAATCGACGACGTGGTGGGCCATGGCACCTGGGTTTCGGAAATCGCCGCAGGCAAGCCGTTCGACGAGTTTGCCGGCGGCATCGCTCCGGGTGCCACCCTGGTGTCGGCGCGCATCATCAGCGACGTCGAGCCTACGGATGACGGATCGGGCCAGGGCAACCAGGTGACCAGTGCCGATCCGCTGGGAGCGATCAATGGAGACCTGATCGCCAACAACGTCAAGGTGATGAACAACTCGTGGGGCGGTCTTTACTGGTCGGCCAGCGCCACGGCAACGACGCAGAGCTTCGACGATGCCTATAGCGCTTTCGTCAACACTTGGGGTGGACTGGTGGTATTCGCAGCCGGCAACGATTCGGAGGCCAATCCCAGCGATACCGCCGCGTTGCCCAGCCGTGCGCCCGATCTTGCAAAAGGCTGGCTTACGGTGGTCGCAGTGGACAGCAACAACCCTACAAAGCTGGCCAGTTACTCGAATGCCTGCGGCGTGGCGATGAACTATTGCCTCGCGGCACCCGGCGACGTGATCGTCAGCGGCAAGGACGACACCACCACCAGCCAGACTTACTGGATCGTGCAGGGCACATCGCTGGCGGCGCCGCAGGTCTCCGGCGCCGCGGCTCTGGTCTGGCAGGCCTATCCGTATTTCAACAACGATCTGGTGCGCCAGACCTTGCTCGGCACCGCCGACGATCTCGGCACGCCAGGCGTCGATAGCACATTCGGCTACGGCGAGCTGGATGTCGGCAAGGCGGTCAATGGTCCCGAGCAGTTCAACTGGGGCGATGTCACGGTCAACTTCGCAGGCAATTCGAACTGGAACAACCCGATCTCCGGCGCGGGCGGACTGATCAAGCAGGGCACCGGCACGCTGACCCTGACCCAGCCATCGACCTATACCGGCACCACCAATGTGCAGGGCGGCACGCTCGTGGCCAAGTCGCTGGCCGGAAACGTCACCGTCGGGGCGCAGGGCACGCTGAGCGGCACGCCGGCCATCGGCGGCGATGTCGGCAATGCGGGTGTGCTTGCCCTGGGCAGCGGCGATACCACCGTGGCTGGCAACTACACCCAGTCGGGCGCGGGCCGCCTCGCTGTTTCGCTGGGCTCGGTGCTTCGCGTGACTGGCACTGCCACGATCAGCGGCGGTGACCTCTACGTCACCGGCGCCAACCAGGGTTATGTGGCCAATTCGCATACCGATGTGCTCGACACCACCGGTGGACTGTCCGGCACGTTCAGTGGCTTGAGCAATGCATCCAACGTCATGCTGACCGCCACGATCGGCTACGACGCCAAGAACGCGTGGCTGGATGTCCAGCAGGTGCAGGTGACGGCGATCCAGGGAGCGACTTTCACCGCAGCGTCCTATGGCGCGGCACAGCGCGTGCAGAACGCGTTCGACCAGATCAACAGCCAGTTGGGTGCAACCGGACCGGTCAGCGGCAAGCCTGTCGCTGCATCCTTCATGGCCGGCGCCGCCAGCATCCAGCAGTCGGCAAGCGTGGCTGCTGCGCAGCAATCGCTCGAAAGCCTGTCCGGGCAGATCCATGCGGCCAGCACGGCGATGACGTTCGAGGCGATCGACGCAGGCACCCGCGCGTTGTCCGACCGTTTCGACGCGTTGCTGGACAAGCCGCTCGCCGGCGGCTGGACGCAGAGCCTCGGCTACCACGGCGGCATGTCGCGCAGCGGCTACAGCAATGTCGGTTACGACCTCAGCGGGACGATGGTCGGCGAAGACCAGCGCATCGGCAGCAACGGTTACGCCGGCTACGCGTTGAGCCAGAGCAACGGCCTCGGCCGGCTCGCCGAAAGCGCGGACCAGGGACGCAGCCATGCGCTGGAAGGCATGCTGTACGGCGGCGTGATCTACGGCTCGTGGTACACCATGGGCCGGTTCGGCATTGGCGATTATCGCGAAAACATCCGACGTTTCCTGCAGCTCGGCAATCAGGAGGCAGGCGTCGGCAGCGACAGCAATGGCCGTTACAGCGTTGCCTATGGCGAAAGCGGTTACCGCATGGATATTGGCCGTACGCAGATCACCCCGTATCTGAACTTGCAATACGCGCAGATCCAGCGTGACGGCTTCGATGAACAGGGCGCGGACGGCTTCGGCCTGAAGGCCGATGCGCAGACCGTCGCGCGCTGGCAGGCCGGCGTGGGCCTGCGTGCTACGCGCAAGTGGATGTTTGCCGGCGGCGGCAGCCTCAGCCTGCAGACCCGCGTGCTGTGGCAGCAGTCGTTCGGCATGCGCGGCGAAGTGTTCGACGCTAGCTTCAGCGGGATCAACCAGTTCGCACCGCTCGGCGGCGTCGGACTCGCGCGCTACGGCGGCGTGATCGGCAGCACGCTGAACTGGAGCATGAGTCCGCATGCCAGCCTGCAGATCGGCTACGACGAATACGTCGGCCAGGGACAGGAATCGAAGATGGGTACCGCGAATTTCAGCTGGGCGTTCTGAGCAGGCGAGAGTCTGATCCACGGCAACCGGTGACCTCGTGTCAGCGGCATGGCGTCACCGCAAGCCGATATCGATCGTGGTTTCGGCGTCAGACCAGCACGACCTCGACGCCGGCGCCACGCAACGTCTCGACTGCTTCGGCATCGGCGCTGTTGTCGGTAATCACGACCTGCAGGTTCTTCACCGGCGTGATCACGGACAGGCTGCGTTGCCACAGCTTGCTGGCGTCCAGTACGGCGACGGTCTGACGTGACACGCGAATCATCAGCGCATTCAACGCTGCTTCCAGCGGGTCCGGCGTGGTCACGCCCACTTCCGGATCGAGGCCGTCGACGCCGAGAAACAGGCGATCGGCGGACAGCTTTGCCAGCGCTTGTTCAGCGTCCGGTCCGACCAGCGAATAGGACGTTTGCCGCAGCAGTCCACCCAGCATCATCACGCGTATCTGTGGCAGCCCGGACAGTTCCATCGCGATGTTCAGCGCGTTGGTGATGACGGTCAGCGATTCGAACCTCATCTGCCGGATCTGTCGCGCGATTTCCACCGTGGTCGAGCCGGAATCGAGGATGATCGTTTCGCCGTCCTGGATCATCTTTGCCGCGGCCTGGCCGATGCGCAGCTTCTGCGCGTGCGAGCGGGTCTCCTTGATATTGAGCGGGGTATCGTTCGTCGCGGCCGCTATCGGCAATGCACCGCCATGCGAGCGGGCAATCGCCGAGCTGCGTGCCAGCATATCGAGATCGGTGCGGATGGTGACGGCCGAGGTACCGAAGCGGGTCGCCAATTCATCCACCGTGGCCCGTCCCTGTTGTTCCACCAGTTCGACGATCAGGCGACGGCGTTCTTCAACCAGCAGTCGGGGCGATGCAGCAGTGGTTTCACTCATGGGTCGATATGCAGAAGTCGGGCGGCGTTGTCATGATATACCTTGCGTAGAACGTCCTCTGCCAGATTCAGTCCGTAGATCGACCAGCGCCCCTGCGGCGGAGTGGGTGACGGTGCGTAGTCGAAGTACTCGTCCTCGGTTTCCAGAAAGCGATAGTAGATCTCGTAGAGCTCGTCGCCGAACAACTGCTGCGGCACGTCATCACCGTACGGCGAGGGCACCGCATCGGTGCCGAACAGGATGCGATCCTGATAGCGGTCGAAGAAGCGCTTGGCGGTGCGTGGCTGGCGGCCAAGCTCGCCGATGCGCGCGCTGATGTCGATCACCGTATTCGGAAAGCGATCCAGGCAGGCCGCGACGGCAGCGAGGTTCTCCGCGTTGTTGCCTACATGCAGCAGAGCGAACGTGGTTTTGGGATGGCGCGCGATCAGCCGGTCACGCGCGGCGAGCAGCTCCGCGTTGCTGGGAAAGCTGGGGCCGTAGAACGACCAGTCCGGATGGTTGCTCAGTTC
>DASWOQ010000012.1:0-22447 GCA_036398675.1 Rhodanobacter sp.
GCACGACATGTTCGACGGCGCGCTGTACCTCGGCATCTGCGACAAGATCGTGCCGGGTTTGCTGATCGGTGCACTCAGCTTCGGTCACCTGCCCGGTGCCTTCGTGCCGAGCGGGCCGATGCCCAGCGGCGTTCCGAACGAACAGAAATCGAAAGTGCGCCAGGCCTGGGCCGACGGCAAGGCGACCCGCGCCGAACTGTTGGAAGTGGAAGCCGCGTCGTATCACACCGCCGGCACCTGCACCTTCTACGGCACCGCCAATTCCAACCAGATGCTGATGGAGATCATGGGCCTGCACCTTCCCGGCGCCAGCTTCGAGCCGCCGGACACGCCGCTGCGCGACGCGCTGACCGCCGACGTGGTGCGCCGCATCGGCGCGTTCAGCGCGCCGGGCGAAAACCTGCTGCCGATCGGCCACATCATCGACGAGCGCGCGATCATCAACGGCGTGATCGGCCTGCACGCCACCGGTGGTTCCACCAATCATCTGCTGCATCTGGTGGCGATCGCGCACGCGGCCGGCATCCAGTTACGCTGGGATGATTTCGACGCGCTGTCCGGCGTGATCCCGCTGCTGGCGCGCGTGTATCCGAACGGCTACGCCGACGTGAACCAGTTCCACCAGGCCGGCGGCATGGCGTTCCTGATCGACCAACTGCTCGGTGCCGGCCTGCTGCATGCCGATGTCCGCACCATCTTCGGCACCGGCATGCAAGGCTACGCGCAGCTGCCGGAGCTGGACGACGACGGCGCACTGCGCTGGACCGCAGTGCCGAAGCAGAGCAACAACCGCGGCGTGCTGCGCGGCACCGACGAGCCGTTCCGCGCCGACGGCGGCCTGCGCATGCTCACCGGCAATCTCGGCCGCGCAGTGATCAAGGTGTCGTCGGTGCCGGAAGATCGCCTGCTGATCGAAGCGCCGGCAATCGTGTTCCATGACCAGAACGAGGTCGCCGATGCGTTCAAGCGCGGCGAACTGAACCGCGACTTCGTCGCGGTGGTGCGCTTCCAGGGGCCGCAGGCCAATGGCATGCCGGAGCTGCACAAGCTCACCCCGACGCTGGCGCTGCTGCAGGATCGCGGCCATCGCATCGCGCTGCTCACCGACGGGCGCATGTCCGGCGCCTCCGGCCGCGTGCCGGCGGCGATCCATGTGACGCCCGAAGCGGTGGCCAGCGGCCCGATCGCGAAGATCCGCAACGGCGACATGATCCGGCTCGACGCGGCGAATGGACGTCTGGACGTCCTGATGGAAGAGAGCGAACTGGCCGCGCGACTGCCGGTCACCGCCGATCTTTCCAGCGAGCACCACGGCATGGGCCGCGAACTGTTCGGCCTGTTCCGCCAGGCCGCCACCACCGCCGATCTCGGCGCCGGCGTGCTGTAACTGCCTTCCCCCTCCCCTGCTCGCAGGGGAGGGGCGGGGTGGGGTCGCTCCTGATCTTGATTCCGACACACTCGCCAGCCTGAACGACCCCCTCCCAGCCTCCCCCTGCCAGCAGGGGGAGGGGCCAAGAAACCAGGAGCCTCACGTGACCAGCACCATCGAACAGAAGCAGCAGCAGGTCGAAACCCTCATGCGACTGGCGCCAGTGATCCCGGTGGTGATCATCGACGACGCCAAGGCCGCCGTGCCGATGGCACGCGCGCTGGTCGCCGGCGGCATCCCGACGATTGAAGTCACGCTGCGCACTCCGGCCGCGCTCGATGCGATCCGCGCGATCGCCGCCGAAGTCGAAGGCGCCGTGGTCGGCTGCGGCACCGCGCTCACCGCCCGCGACCTGAAAGCGGCGCAGGACGCCGGCGCACGTTTCGCGGTATCGCCCGGCGTGTCGCCGAAACTGCTCGATGCCGCCGACGATTGCGAACTGCCGCTGCTGCCTGGCACCGCCACTGCCAGCGAAGTGATGACGCTGCTGGAGCGCGGCTACCGTTTCCTGAAATTCTTTCCGGCCGTGCCCGCGGGCGGCCACAAGCTGCTCGGCGCGTGGGCCAGCCCGCTGCCGCAGATCCGCTTCTGCCCCACCGGCGGCATCAGCCTCGCCAATGCCACCGATTTCCTGTCGTTGCCGAACGTGCTTTGCGTCGGCGGCTCCTGGCTGACGCCGGCGGACAAGCTCGCCAACGGCGACTGGGCCGGCATCGAGTTGCTGGCGCGTGAAGCAGCGGGGCTGCGTCGGTCGTTCTGAATCCAGCGCACTCGCAGGCACTTACACAAAGCCGTAAAACGTACGAATCAGCTTTTTCGCAGCCAGTACTCGCGCATCAGTTCATGTGACCAGGCTGGCTGGCGAATTTCCTGGCGTGGCAGAAATTCGGCCATCACCGGCTTGATGTCGACTACCGGCGTGCCGTCGATGGCATCAAGCTCAGCCACGATCAGTTGCGTCCCCTCAACGCGCAAAATCCGGCAGATCGTGCTGCCGAGGCGATTGGGCCGGTTCTTTCCGCGCTGCGCGAAAATACCCACGGCAGGCCATGCCGTGTTGTTGCGTGGATGGCGCGCGCCGCCGACAATTTTCGACGGCTCGACTTGGTGGAACAGGAACAACACCTCGACATGCGAGAACGCATCGAGCCCTTGCAACGCATCCGCCGAAAAGCGTTCGGCAAGCTGGATGCAGGCTTCTTCGCCACCCCAGTAATCGTCTTCCGCGTGCGGACGCTCGGCTTGCACGAATCCAATTGCCTCGATTTGTTCGATCACGTTGTACCCCGCCTTTTGATCATTCGTTCGCTGGCTTCAGATACGTACCGAACAGCTCATCGATCCGCCGATACTCATCGTACCAGTCGTCCGCATGCTCGAAGCCGTGGCGCTCCAGCGGATACAGCGAGATCCAGAAGTCCTGCTTATGCAGCTCGATGAAACGCTGATAGAGACGGATCGAATCGCTGGCCATCACGTTGTCGTCGATCAGGCCGTGTTCGATCAGCAGCGGGTCGCGCAGGTTGGCGGCGTACTCGATCGGCGAGCTGGCCTTGTACGCGTCGGGGTCGAGCTGCGGGTCGTTGAGGATGTCGGAGGTGTATTCGTCGTTGTAGCTGGTCCAGTCCGATGGCGCGCGCAGTGCGGCCCCGGCGGCGAATGCGCCGGGTGCGCGCAGCAGGGCAATCTCGGTCATGAAGCCGCCGTAGCTGCCGCCGTACACGCCGACGCGCTGCGGATCGACGCCGTGGTTCTTCACCAGCCAGGCCTTGCCGTCGAGAAGATCCTCCAGCTCCGGATGACCCATCTGGCGGTAGATCGCGGTGCGCCATGCGCGTCCGTAGCCGTCGGAGGCGCGGTAGTCCATGTCGAGCACCACGTAGCCCTGCTGCACCAGCAGGTTGTTGAACATCTGCTCGCGGAAGTAATACGTGGACGACAGCGTCACGTTCTGCAGGTAGCCCGCGCCATGCACGAAGAACACCGCCGGCCGCTTGGCCGCCCCGCTTTCGTCGGCCGGACCGTAGTACTTCGCGTAGATCGTCCCGGCGCCATGGCTGGAGGGAATCTCGACGATCTTCGGCGCGATCCACGCATGCGCGGTATATGCCGGCTTCATCGTGCTGGTCAGTTCGTGCGGGTCACCGCCACCACTCGGCTGCACGGCCAGTTGCGCAAAGACATAAGGAGACGAATGCAGCACGGCGAGCTGGCTGCCGTCCGGCGATAATTCGAAATCGTCCATACCCTGATAGTTCGTGACTCGTGTCAGCGTGCCGCCACCGGTCGGCAATCGATACACGTCGTAGCTGTACGGCGCAACCTGGTTGGTGCGCACGTAGAACCACTTGCCGTCGTCGCTGAGCAGCGGATGGCTGACTTCGAATTTCCCGCCCGGCGTCAGCGCGGCGGCCTTGCCGTCGAGCGGCTTGCTGAAGAGTTGCGAGTAACCCGACTGCTCGCTCAGGTACCACAGCGTGCGGCCGTCCTTGAGCCAGCCGAAATCGTTGAAGTTCCAGTTGATCCACGCCGGGTCGGTGAGCCGGTGCTGGCTGACCAGCGCGTGGCGAGCGAAGTCGACGCTGGCGATCCAGCGATCCTTGTTGTCGATCGTGCGCAACTGCACCGCGGCGTTGCGGCCGTCGTCGCTCCACACGATGCCGCCGCCGTTGTCGGCGCTGAGGATGGTCAGCGGCCGCACCTCCGGCGCCTTCAGCGCCTTGGCCTGCTCGTCCTTGCCGGCTTTCTCCAGCGCGGCGATGGTCCGGTTGCGGATGCTGGCGAGCGGGTCGTCCTTGATGCCGGGCAGCGCGTCGGTCTTCAACAGGTATGGCTGGTGATCGACCAGGTCGAGCAGCAGCAGCGATTGCGGCGCGGGATCGGCACGGCCGACATAGGTACGCGCGTCTTCCGGCTCGGTGTAGCCGCTGTCGGTGACGTAGTGGCTGATCTGCGGCGCCTTGCCGCCGTCGTAATCCTTCGGTGTGGTGATCACCAGCATCCAGCGGCCATCCGGCGAGAGCTCGGTATCGACCGGCTTGACCTTGCCGCCCAGCCAGAACGGTTGCGCCACGCGGCCCGGGTCCGCGACGTCCAGCGCCTTCTGCTCGGCGCGTTGCGCGTCCTTGTCGGCCTTGATCTCGCGCAGTGTCTTGAACAACGCCAGTTGCTGCTCGCCCAGCGCGTCGGGCTGCTTCGCCTGCGGGTCGTCGGCGAATTTCAGCACCGCCGCGGGCGACGTCACGCCGCTGGCGAGGTCGTAGCTGTACCAGTCGTTGTCGTCGCGGAACTGCAGCGCGCCACCGTCGGCGGAAAACTGCGGCGTCGACTCCTTCTGCGGCGTGCGCGTGACCTGCGTGCGCCGGCCGCTGGCCACGTCCACCAGGAACACGTCGCCATGCAGCACGAAGGCGGCATGCCGATGCGTGCGATCGAACACCGACGGGCCCTCGGCCTGCGCCATCGCGGCAGCGTCGAGTTTCCGGCCCTGACCATTCGCCGGATCGATCTTGTACAGGTCATGCACCGGACTGCCGTCGCGCTTCAGCGCGTAGTACAGGCTGCGCCCGTCCACGCTCCAGTACGGCGACTCCACCGCCTGCCCGATCCAGTCGGGATTGGCCATGACGGTTTCCATGTCGAGCGGAGCGGGTGGCATCGCGGCCATGGCCGACACGGCGGACGATGCAATGAGACCGGCGAGCAACAGTCGGCGCATGGAAGATGTCCCTGGGCAAAAAATCAGGATAACCGAGGGCGGCAGCGGAGCGCGGTCATCCATGCCGGAAGTCAGGGACATGGCCTCGATGGCGCGCCCATCGGGACTGCGGCATCATGGCCGCTGGCGTCACGATCCACCCTCCATCAGGGGGCACATCGATGAGGGTATGCGCTGGCGGTTCGGGCCGGCAGCGACCTCGAAACTTCCAGCGTTCTCCAGACGAGCGACATCCGCCCGATATCCTTGCATCTCTGATTCATCGAGAAATCCGAATGACCCTCCCCGCTGTCGAACATGAAACCGCTCCCGCCGCCCGCTTCAGCGTGATCTGGCTGCATGGCTTGGGCGCCGATGGACACGACTTCGCGCCGATGGTGCCGGAGCTGGTGGATGCGGCGTGGCCGCCGCTGCGCTTCGTATTCCCGCATGCGCCGGTGCGGCCGGTGACGATCAACAACGGCATGTCGATGCGCGCGTGGTACGACATCGCCGCGTTCGATCTCAACGCGCGGCAGGACGTGGCCGGCATGCGCGCGTCGGTCAACGAAGTGGAAACGCTGATCGCGCGCGAGCATCAGCGCGGCGTGCCGAGCGAACGGATCCTGCTGGCTGGCTTTTCGCAAGGCGGTGCGATCGCGCTGGCCGCCGGCCTGCGCCATGCGGAAAAACTGGCCGGCATCATTGCGCTGTCCACGTATCTGCCCGCCCACGTTGCGCTGCCCGACGAGCGCAGCGCGGCGAATGCGGCCACACCGATCTTCTGGGGCCATGGCAGCGCCGACCCGGTGGTGGCGATCCAGCGCGGACTCGATTCGCGCGACGTGCTGCAGTCGCTGGGCTATCCGGTGGAATGGCATACCTACCCGATGGCGCACTCGGTCTGCGCCGAAGAGGTCGCCGACCTGCGCCAGTGGATGGCCCGGCGGCTGGCGTAGCTGCGACCGCGCTTGCGGCATACTTGGGCGCATGCCCGAAACTGTTTCCGCCAGCGCGCCGCGCGACCGCGTCGATCACACGCCGCTACCGGACTTCTGCCGGCTGCCGGCGTTGTTCGCGCTGTTCCTGGTCGGTGCGTTGACGGTCACCGTGATGTGGCTGGCGCGCGACCAGCCGCGCGAATGGGCTGCATACAGTGTGAGCATGCTGTTCGCGACCTGGCTGGCGCTGGTGATCGCGGTGACCCTGTGCAAACTGCGCCCGCTGCTGCAACGCTTGCCGCGCCACATGCCGTACCTCGGCATGTGGTTGCTGATCGTGGCGATCGTCGGCATTGCCAGTGCGCTGGCACGCTGGTTCGATCGATCGCTGCAGATGTACCTGATCGGCAGCAGCATGGGTACGTTCGTGCGCGACAACGTGGTGATCGCCGCGCTGCTCGGCGCGGCGATGCTGCGCTACTTCTACGTGCTCGCGCAATGGCAGGCGCGGTTGGCCGCTGTGACTCGCGCGCAGGTCGAGGCGCTGCAGGCACGCATCCGCCCGCACTTCCTGTTCAACAGCATGAACACGGTGGCGGCGCTGATCCGCGTCGATCCGGATGCGGCCGAGCGAACGGTGGAAGATCTGTCCGAACTGTTCCGCGCCGCCCTCGGCCAGCACGACACCGGTGACGGCACGCTGGGCGAAGAACTGGCGCTGGTCGAGCGCTACCTCGCCATCGAGCAACTGCGCCTCGGCGCGCGCCTGCGCGTGCGGCGCGAACTCGGCGACCTGCCCACCGATTTTCCGCTGCCGCGGCTGCTGCTGCAGCCGCTGGTCGAGAACGCCGTGCGCCACGGCATCCAGCCGCTGCGCGAAGGTGGCGAGGTGACGTTGCGCGGTCGCCGCAACGGCAACGGCGTGCATATCGAGATCATCAATCCGCTGCCGGCCACCCCGCCGACCGGCGGCAACGGCCATGGACTGGACAGCGTGCGCCGGCGCATCGCCTATCGCTACGGTGCGCAAGCCATGGTGCAGGCCGGTCCGCAGGGCGAACACTTCACGGTGCTGCTGCAACTGCCGGGGCAATCCTCGTGATGCGCGTGCTGATCATCGACGACGAACCGCTTGCGCGCGCGCGCCTGGCGGCATTGCTCGGCGAGTGCGACGACGTGGAGATCGCCGGCAGCCTCGCCGATGGCGAAGCGGCGCTCGGCGCGCTTGGCGAGTTGCGTCCCGACGTGCTGCTGCTCGATATCAACATGCCCGGCATCGACGGCACCACCGTTGCGCAACGGCTGGCCGGCCGGGCGCGGCCACAGGTGATCTTCTGCACCGCCTACGAGGCGCACGCATTGAAAGCCTTCGATCTCGGCGCCGTCGACTACCTGCTCAAGCCCGTGCGCCTCGAACGGCTGCGCGATGCACTCCAGCGCGCGCAACGACGACTCAACGACATTCCCCGCGAGCCCGTGTCGTATCTGCACGGCCGCATGCGCGGCGAACAAGTGCGCATCGCGCTCAACGAAGTCATCAGCCTCGTCGCCGACGACAAATACGTCACCGTGCAGCACCACCGCGGCGAACTGCTGATCGAGGAATCGCTGCGCCAACTGGAAGAGACCTATCCCGAACAACTGATCCGCCTGCACCGCAACTGCCTCGTTCCGCCCGCGCGCCTGCTCGGCATCCGCACCCTCGCCGACGGCCGCGTGCTCGCACGGCTCGACGGCACCGAACAGAGTCCGGAAATCAGCCGCCGCAACCTGCCGGCGGTGCGGAAGCTGTTGCGACTGGGCTGAACGATCCGACCAGACAGCGCGAGGCGTTTTACCACCAGCAAATCGAGTGGCTAAGGCACCTCGATTCGGGAGATACGCAACGGATCAAATCATGCGGATCACGATCAGCCGTGGCGCACGGTTATCCGACACCTTCGCAAGGGCACAGTGCGACAGCCGCTTGCGCTCCGGGATGCAATGGTCGGCATTGGCATACGCCCATCCGAACACAACTTTTGCCAGGTCAGTGGCGGCAGTCGGCGGACTCTTCTTGTCATCCCGTCGATTGAACGGCAACGGCTCAATCTGGCGCGGAGTCCATTCAATCATTCGAGCGGGCGACCTGAAGACCGGCGCTGAAGCAACGCATTGAATTCATAAGTGGAGAAGCCGATGAAACATACGCTCGTACTCACGACTCTACTTCTGGCTGCGTTGGCTTTCTACATCGCGGGCAGCACCACCGGCACAGTGGCGCTTGTGGGTATCGGTCTGCTGCTGGAACTCGGGTTCTGGTTCGGACTCGTCAAGAAGCTGCGCGGCAATCATGCCCTGACTCTCCAGCGGCGCCTTTGATATCGGGCTGAAGGCGAAGGGCTTTCACCCTCCTTCGGAGAGGCGAAAGCTTTGTAACCACGGCATTACCCAAGCACCACCCGCACCGCGTGCACTCCGCCATCATCCACCAGCATTACCCCGCCATCGTCCACCACCATCCGGTCATCCATCTCGACCAGCACGACTCCGCGGCAGACCCGGCATGGATTCTCCACGCCGATCTCGTAGCGCGTGACTCGCGTTCCCACGCGATACTGAAACGTCATCCGGAATCCCGGCCACGCGTGCGGAATGCATGGGTCGATGCGCAACCGGTCGCCCAGCAGATGGAAGCCGAGCACCGCTTCCAGCCCCGCGCGGTATAGCCACGCCGCGGAGCCGGTGTACCAGGTCCAGCCGCCGCGACCGACGTAGGGTTCGACCGAATAGACGTCCGCGCTGACGACGTACGGTTCCACCTTGTAGCGTTCGACGGCGGCGGCGCTGTCGCTGTGGCGGATGGGGTTGAGCAGGTCGAACAAGGCCGCGGCGCGATCGCCGTCGCCGAGCTTTGCCCACGCGAAGATCGACCATGTCGCGCCATGCGTGTATTGCCCACCGTTCTCGCGTACGCCCGGCGGGTAGCCTTTGATGTAGCCGGGGTTCTGCGCGCTGTGGTCGAACGGCGGCGTGAACAGTTTCGCGATACCGTTGTCGTGATCGACCAGCAGCCGATCGACGGAGGCCATCGCCTCGGCCGAATGTTCGTGATGGATTGCGCCGGCCATCACGCTCCACGATTGCGCGATCACGTCGATCCGGCATTCGTCGTTGTCCTTCGAGCCGAGCGGCGTGCCGTCGTCGTAGTAACCGCGCCGATACCACTGGCCGTCCCAGGCGTGTTCCAACGCCGTGCGCAGATCGTCGGCATAGTCCAGCCAGCGTCCGGCGCGTTCGTTTTCGCCGCGTTGCGTGGCGCAGGGCGCGAACGTATCGATGGCGCTCAACAGGAACCAGCCGAGCCAGCTGCTTTCGCCGCGGCCCTTTTCGCCGACGGCGTTCATGCCGTCGTTCCAATCGCCGGTTTCGATCAGCGGCAGGCCGTGCGCGCCGCGTGTCAGGCTGGAGTCGAGCGCGCGTGCGCAATGCTCGTAGACCGACACCGATTGGTCCGACATGGACGGCTGAAAGAACGCGTCGCTCGCATGGTCGGGAATGGACTGGCCGGCGAGGAACGGCAGTATTTCGTCCAGCACCGCGGCATCGCCGCTGGTGCGAACGTAGTGCATGGCGACGTAGGCCAGCCAGATGCGGTCGTCGCTGATCCGGGTGCGGATGCCCTGGCCGCCCGGCGGCAGCCACCAGTGCTGCACGTCGCCTTCGGCGAACTGGCGGCCGGCGGCGCGCAACAGGTGTTCGCGGGCGAGATCGGGTCGGCTGACGCACAGCGCCATCACGTCCTGCAACTGGTCGCGGTAGCCGTAGGCGCCGCTGGCCTGGTAGTAGGCGGTACGCGCCCAGACGCGGCAAGCCAGCACCTGGTACAGCAGCCAGTCGTTGAGCAGCACGTCCATCGCGCGGTCCGGCGTCTGCACCTGCACGGTGTCGAGCACGCCGATCCATTGCGCGGCGACCTCGGCCAGCACGCTGTCCAGGTCGATGTCACGGTAGCGGGCGATCAGCGCCTGCGCATCGGCGTCGGAGGCCGCGTCGCCGAGCGCGAAGGTCAGCTCGATCTGCGTATGCGGCGGCAGTTCGATACGCGTCTGCAAGGCGCCGCACGGGTCCATGCCTGCGCCGAGATTCTCGCCAAGCGGCGCGCTTGTACTCAGCGCTGCCGGCTTTCCGACGTCGCCGTGCGCGCCGAGGAAGCCGCCGCGATCGCCGCTCATCGACTGCTGCTTGCCGCCCATGTCGAAGAACGCCACGCGATCGCCGAAGTCGGGCCGCCAGCGGTTGCGCGCCAGGAGGGCGCCAGTCGATTCGTCGCGCGAGGTGACCACGAACGGCGCGGGCGTGGTGCCATTCGCGCCCAGCAACCATTCGACATAGCCAGTGACGGACAGATGGCGCGTGCGATCGGATCGATTGGCCACGCACAGCCGCGACAGCTTGACCGGGTCGGCCACCGGCACGCACTGCGTCAACGCCAGCCCGAGGCCGTGCGCATCGCAGGTGAAGCGGCTCCAGCCCTTGCCGTGCGTGGCGACATAGCTTGCGCCGGACACGCGGATCGGCAGCGCGGTGGCGCTCCACACGTCGCCGCTGTCCTCGTCGCGCAGGTAGATCACGTCGTGCGGCGTGTCGCTGACCGGATCGTTCGGCCACGGCGTGAGCGTGTTCTGCTGGCTGTTGAGCGACCACGCGTAACCGCCGCCTTCGGCCGACACCAGAAAGCCGAATGCCGGATTGGCGATCACGTTCACCCACGGCGCGGGTGTGCCGTGTTCGTCGTCGAGTTCGATCCGGTATTCCCGACCGTCGTCGCTGAAGCCGCCGCTGCCGTTGGCGAACTCCAGCTCGCTGAGCGCCAGCTCCTCGATCGCCGATGCCGGCATGGTGGCCCTGATCGGCGTGGAAGCGGGCGTGACTTTCGCGGGCGACGGCTTGACGGACGCGGCATCCGGCTCGCCTAGCACGACACGGGCAACCGTCAGCAAACCACGGCGCAGTTCATCGCTGATCGCGTTGTCATGCAGCACGAACAGTTCGGCCTTGGGCAGGTGTCCGTCGGTCTTCAGCCGCTCCTGCTGTGCCCTGGCCAGCGGATCGAGCGCATTCGTCGCCGCATCGCCCGCGGCATTCAGCACCACGATATCGAAAGCCAACTGCTGGCTGCGCAGGTAGTTCTGTTCCAGCAGCGCCTCCTTTATCAACGGCATCGCATGGATATCGCCGAGGCGGACCAGCATGATCGGCCGGTCACCGGAGATGCCGGCGGCCCACAACGTCGGTGCGCCGCCGCGGCCCAGCGCCAGCGCCTCCGGCACCGCGCGCTGTGACGGATCGCTGACCAGTAGCGCGGCCATCCGCCGTGCCAGTTGCTCTGCGTGTGCGGCATCGATGCCGAATTGCTGCCGGATTGCCTCGGCCCGGCGCATCGAGCCGGCCAGCAGTTTTTCGCCGGCATCGGCGGCGGCGAGTTGGGCATCGAGCTCCATTGCGCCTTCGCGCGTATCGGCAAGCCGCATCCACGCGAGCACGCGCACGCTGACGCCGGGCTGCAGCGTGACCTGGCGGCGCAGGCTGAAGACCGGATCGAGCACGCAGCCGGTGGCGTTGGACAGCACGGCATCGGGCTGCATCGCCTGCGCATCGCGCAGGGTACGGCCACGGCCCAGGAAGCGCGCGCGGTCGGTTTCGTACTCGATGGATCCGTTCGCGGATCCGCCCTCGACCTGCAACGCATGCGCTGCCCATATCTGCGGCTCGCTGTCCGCGCGGCGTCGCCGCGTCGCCAGCAGCACGCCGCGTGCGGCATCCCATTCGGTCTGCACAAACATCTTCGAGAATGCCGGGTGCGCGTTGTCAGCGCCGATCGATCCGATCACCAGCTCCGCATACGATGTCACTGAAAGCATGCGCGTGCGATTGCCGCGATTGGTCAGCGTCAGTCGGCGCAGTTCGATGTCTGCGTCGCCGGCAACGGCGATTTCCAAGGTGCAGCTCAGGCCATCGTGTTCGCGGTGGAACGAAGCGCGGCCGGCGTCGAACGCCGCCGCATCGTCGCCGACCCCGGCACCGAACGGCTGCTGCGTTGCCGCCCACACCGCTCCGCTTTCCTCATCGCGCAGCAACAGATAGTTGCCCCAGCCGTCGCAGGTCGGGTCCTCGCGCCAGCGCGTCACCGCCAGGCCGTTCCACTGGCTGAAGCCCGAGCCGTTCGCGGCCAGCATCACGGTGTAGCGTCCGTTGGACAGCAGCATGCGCGCGGGGCGGCGCGACGGCGATGAGTGTGGCATGGCGTGGAGACTCCTGTGGGTGCGTTCTGCGCGAATCATTTCGCGCGGTCCATGTCCAAGCGTACGGCCTCGGCGGGGTAATCTCATGTGAAATCCCGCTCACTCCTATACACATTCGATGCATGCCGTAGGGCAAGCTCGCCCGCTGCCGGGTCACGCGCTTGCAAACATGCAGCAAACGGCCGGCATGCCACCATGTTGCGAATACGGATGTTCAAGGCACCCACGCAAGTACCTGCGGAATGAGCTGTGATGTTTTCTGGAAATTTTTCGATGAACGAGTTGACCGCCCTCGACGACCAGGATTTCCTCGAACGGTTGCAACATGCCGCCTTCGAGTATTTCGCGCAGACGGCGAACCCGGCGAACGGGCTGGTGCCCGATACCTCGCGCGCGAATTCGCCGGTGAGCATCGCGGTGGTCGGCTTTGCGCTTTCGGTCTATCCGATGGCGGTGGAGCGTGGATGGATGGAGCGCAGCGACGCGATGGCGCGCACGCTGGCGGCATTGCGCTTCTTTCGCGACAGCGATCAAAGCGGTCTGCCCACCGCCACCGGCTACAAGGGTTTCTACTACCACTTCCTCGACATCCACACCGGCGTGCGCGTGTGGCAGTCGGAGCTGTCGATGATCGACACCGCGCTGCTGATCGCCGGCGTGCTCACCGCCGCGACGTATTTCGACGCCGGCACGCCCGACGAAAGCGAACTGCGCTCGATCGCCGACCTGCTGTACCGGCGCGTCGACTGGCGCTGGTCGCAGGACGGCGGCGACACCATCAGGCAGGGCTGGAAACCGGAATGCGGATTCCTGCACTACGGCTGGGAGGGTTACAGCGAGGCGATCGTGCTGTACGTGCTGGCGATGGGCTCGCCCACGCATCCGGTGAACAGCGACTGCTACACGGCCTGGACCTCCACCTACCAGTGGGAGAATCTCTACGGCCACGACTACCTCTACGCGGGGCCGTTGTTCGTGCATCAGTTCTCGCACGCGTGGATCGACCTGCGCGGCATCCGCGACCCGTTCATGCGTGAAAAGAGTTCGGACTATTTCGAGAACAGCCGGCATGCGGTGCTGATCCAGCGCAAGTACGCGCAGCTCAACCCGCACGAAGCGGTGGGCTACGACGAGAACTGCTGGGGACTCTCCGCCGGCGACGGCCCCAGCGACGAGCAGCCGGGTGTGCTCAACGAAAACCGGCGCCTGTTCGGCTACGCCGCGCGTGGCGTGCCCTACGGCCCGGACGACGGCACCTTGTCCGCGCCGGCAGTGCTGGGCTCGCTGCCGTTCGCGCCGGAGTTCGTGCTGGAGGCCATGCGCAGCATGCTGAAGCGCTATCCGCAGATGCTCACCGACGACCGGCTGGCCAGCGGCTTCAATCCCAGCGTGGGCATCAGCGATCAGCCGTGGGTGTCGGCCGGGCACTACGGGCTCGACCAGGGCATCGTCTTCATGATGATCGAGAACTACCGCAGCGACCGGATCTGGCAGTTGATGCGCGGCTGCAGCTACCTGCGCGAGGGCCTGAAGTGCGCCGGCTTCGAAGGCGGCTGGTTGCGGCAACCCATGCCGGACGGAGCACGCTGATGTCGCTGCCTTTCAACGGTTCGGTGGGCGTGCCGCAGGATGCGTTCGAGTCAAGGCGGCTTGCCGACGTGCATCCCGAGGCCTGGGTCAACCCGAAACCCGCCGATCGCTACTCGCTGGTGATCGTCGGCGCCGGCCCGGCCGGGCTGGCCGCGGCGGAACTGGCCGCCGCGCTCGGCGGCAAGGTGGCGCTGATCGAACGCCACCTGATCGGCGGCACCTGCCTCAACACCGGCTGCGTGCCGTCGAAAGCGTTGATCCGCACCTCGCGCGTGTATGCCGAGATGCGCGATGCCGGCCGCTACGGCGCGAAAGCGCCCGACCGCATCGAGGTCGATTTCGCCGCCGCGATGGAACGCGTGCGACGCATCCGCAGCCACCTCACCGGCAACGCCTCGGTGCGGCGGCTCGCGGCCAAAGGCATCGACGTGTTTTTCGGCAACGTGCGGTTCACCGGCACGGACACGCTGACCGTCAACAACCAGCCGCTGCACTTCCGCAAGGCGATGATCGCCACCGGCGCGCGGCCGCACATCCCGGTCATCCCCGGCCTGAAGGAAGCCGGCTTCCTCACCAACGCCAACGTGTTCAACCTCACCGAGCTGCCGAAACGGCTGCTGGTGGTCGGCGGCGGCCCGCTCGGCTGCGAACTGGCGCAGGCGTTCCGCCGGCTCGGCTCGAAGGTCACCATCGTGCAGGACATGCCGTTGTTCCTCGAGCGCGAGGAACGCGATGCCGCACAGATCCTCTCCGACGCGTTCACCCGCGACGGCATCGAAGTGCGGCTCAATACGCGCATGGTCGTCGTGCGCGTGGAGAATGGCGAAAAGCTGGTCGACCTCGTCAGCGACGATTACCACAGCACGGTCACGGTCGACGCCATCCTCACTGGCGTAGGCCGCCTGCCCAATGTCAACGGCATGGATCTGGAGAAAGCCGGGGTCGACTACGACGCCAGGGAAGGTATCCGCGTCGACGATTTCCTGCGCACGGCCAATCCGCGCATCTACGCGGCCGGCGACGTCTGCCTGCAGGATCAGTACACCGACATTGCCGCCGCATCCGCTCGCATCGTGGTGCGCAATGCCATGTTGAATGGCCGGATGCGCCTGAGCGAACAGATCATTCCTTGGTGTACCTATACCGATCCGGAAATTGCGCATGTCGGCATCTACGTGCGCGACGCCAACCGCAAGGGCATCCCGGTGAAGACGTTCACCGTGCCGATGCACCAGATCGATCGCGCAGTGACCGACAGCGAGGAGGACGGCTTCGTCAAGATTCATGTCCGCGAAGGCACCGATACCATCCTTGGCGCCACCATCGTGGCGCGACACGCGGGCGACATGATCAACGAGATCACTCTGGCAATGGTTGCGGGCATCGGGCTGCGCACACTGTCGCGGGTGATCCATGCGTACCCCACCCAGGGCGAGGCGATCCGCCAGGCCGCCAACGCATACAACCGCTTGCGGATAAGCCCGCGGATCCGGGAACGGCTCAAGCGATGGCTGTCGCGCTGACGGCAGCCGGAGTCAGCGAAAGCGGCAGTCACGCGCGCTTTTCGACAACCTGCGTAAACTCGATATCTGATCAACTATCACTTCACGACAAGGACAACGTATGCAGCTTGGCATGGTGGGTCTGGGGCGCATGGGCGCGAACATGGCGGAACGTCTGCTGCAGGGCGGGCACAAGGTCACCGGTTTCGACCCGAACGCCGATGCGCGCAAGAATCTTGAGGCCAAGGGCGCAGGCTCGGCCGAATCGCTGCAGGCGCTGGTCAAGGCATTGCCGACGCCGCGCGTGGTGTGGCTGATGGTGCCGTCCGGCAAGATCACCGACGACACCGTCGAAACGCTGCTGGCACTGCTCGATCCGGGCGACATCGTGATCGACGGCGGCAACTCCAACTATAAGGACACGCTGCGCCGCGCCGCCACCTACGCCGACAAGAAACTCGCATATGTCGACTGCGGTACCAGCGGTGGCATCTGGGGCCTGGCCGAGGGCTACAGCATGATGGTCGGCGGCGACGAGGCCGTCGTCGACACGTTGAAGCCGATCTTCCAGACGCTGGCGCCCACCAAAGACACCGGCTGGGGCCGCGTCGGCCCGGTCGGGTCCGGCCACTTCACCAAGATGGTCCACAACGGCATCGAATACGGAATGATGCAGGCCTATGCCGAAGGCTTCTCGCTGCTCAAGCACAAGACCGACTTCAACCTCGACCTGCATCAGGTCGGCGAAATCTGGCGCTACGGCAGCGTGGTGCGCTCCTGGCTGCTCGACCTCACCACCGACGCGCTCGACAAGAATCCCGAGATGGCCGGCATCGCCCCATATGTCGTCGACTCCGGCGAAGGCCGCTGGACGGTCGACGCGGCGATGGAGCTGAGCGTGCCGATTCCGGTGATCACGCTGTCGCTGATGGAACGCTACCGCTCGCGCGATGATGACTCGTTCGCGGACAAGCTGCTGGCGTCGATGCGCAACGAATTCGGCGGGCATGCGATCAAGAAGGAGTGACCGCTGCGCTCTTGTTCTTTTGGGATCAACCCGGTGGCGATCTTTGCAAGCGAACCAACAAGCTCACGGACGGATCCAGCCGATACTCAGTACGTAACGAGAACCGCGAGTGACACGGGTAACCCGATGCTCGCATGCATCAGGCCGAAAAAGCTTGATGCGTGACGATGCGTAGATAGGCGTAGCGCAAATGAACTCGCCACCAGCCGCCGCGCGCCAAAAAACAAGGTTAAGGCGAAAGTGCCGGCCGTGCGAAACCGGGTCCGTGTGTGGTGCAATCTCCGACCCTTCGGGGAAGCGAAGAATGTAAAGATCGAATGGCAGCGGCCACATGCTTTGGAGCAACAACATCTTGTCGTAACCAGATCGCTGCCGGCCCCTTTGCCACCGGAAAGCAGTTCTCAGGTAATCGCGGACCGGTGATGGGACATTGCTCATGAGATGGGGTGTCGACGATCACACAGGCATCGGCTGCCACCGATAGTAGCGCTCGTGTGCGAGGGCAAGAAGTTCCAGATCTTCCCGTGTATCTCCGTAAGCGTAAATCCGGTCGTACATGGAAAGGTCAAACGCCTCGTGTACTCGCCGTACCTTCTCTTTCCCCACGCATTGGCGCCCGAAATAGCGACCGGTAAGAATACCATCCCGATGCTCCAAGGATGAGGAAATAAGGCCAACATCATGCTCCTGGCACCAATGGCGCAGGTAGACATCGAAAGCCCCTGAAACAACCACCACCGTGTCACCATGGCTTTTGTGCCAGTGGATGCGTTCAAGGGCTTCAGGACGTACTGCCGACGGAAGCGTGGATCGGGCGAAGGCGAGCCCGTGGTCTTCCAGCTTGGCGAGAGAAACTCCAGAGAAGCCAAACCTGACAATCGCGGCACGTACGGTCGTGCCGGATACAAGACCCAGTTTGTAACCGACGATCAACGGCGAAAGAAGAATTTTGCCGACGGCAAGGCGGCGGGGCGCGACGGCGAGATACATGAAAGCGGGGAACATCTCCCGAGTGGTAATCGTTCCGTCAAAATCGAAAAGTGCCAAGTTCATGTGCCGCTGAATGCTCCCTGCTGCCTAACGCTGCAATTATTCGATATGCGGACGGGTTCGGTGTGGATGAATTGTCGGGAGGCATCTCCATACCTACGCCGGCCACTGCACAAATGCCAAATGCCCTTGGCTAATTCGGCAACATCCCGATCGTCCGCAGCCATGCCTCGGCCAGCAGAGGCCAGGCGGTGATTGGATCATGCGTCCGCCGCAGGCCGAACGCATGCCCGCCGTGTGCATACAGATGCATTTCCGTCGGCACGTCGGCGTTCTTCAACGCAGTGAAATAAACCAGGGATTGCTCCACGCCGTCCACGTTGTCGTCTTCTGCCTGCACCAGAAACGTAGGCGGCGTTTCACGAGAGACCGGGACATTCGGATTCAACTTGCTGTCGTTTTCGACCGCGAGGTGCCCCGGATAGATGGGCATCGCAAAATCCGGGCGGGCACTTTCCTTGTCGGCGGCATCGACGGGTGCATAAAGCTGTCGCTTGTAATTGTTGCTGACTTCCGCCACCAGATAGCCACCCGCCGAAAACCAGATCACTCCAATCTTGTGCGGATCGATGTGCCATTCCATGGCGTGGTGGCGCACCAGCCTCAACGTTCTCTGGGCATCCTGCAACGAAGGCACCGATAGCGCGTAGTTGTGCGGACGGCAATCGCATTTCCAGACATACGGCACACTCGGGACGCGATACTTCAGCAAAATGCACGTGATGCCTTTGGACGTCAGCCAGGCGCAGATTTCAGTACCTTCGAGATTCATGGCCAGGATCTGAAAGCCGCCGCCCGGAAACACCACGACCGCAGTGCCTGTATTCCTCCCCGTCGGAGCGTAAACCGTCATCGTGGGGCGGGTGACGTTGGTCACCGCCATCCCAGGCTTCGTTGCGGATTCCGGCCCCGGAACAGGCTGCGCATCAGGCGCCGCTCCGGGCCAAATCGGTATTTGCGTATGCCCGGCAGCAGGCTGCCAGACCGTCGTCTGCGCATACGCGCTTCCGTATGCGGCCAGCAGGCACAGGACAGTGGCCCAAAACTTCATGACGCTCTCCATATTGGCGCTCGGCCACGATTGCACAGCAAGGCAGGAAATCCGTAGAACCCCTTTCCCGAATCCTGCATGCCGCATCGGGCCTGCAGCGGCCGTTCCCGGGAATTTTTCGGGCAAGCACGTTGCAAACGCCCCCAGCGCACACGCTCTGTGCGTATGCAGCCACTAAATCTGCGGACGCAAAATGTTGGAATACTGAAAGTGCCGAATGCCTCGAATGACGAACTGGCGACTCGGCTGCAGAGCCGCCAAAAAGAAACATAAACCAAAAGCATTCGCCCCCATGAAGCATGAGCGCGAAAGCTCTTGCCTCAAAGCAACCCGACAACGAGAACTGAAGTGCATCGCTACCGCCCTTCGCCGGATGGCAAAGGAGATCAGCGCCGTCGTGTCCGCGATGCCCCCAGTTTCCTCGTCAACGTGTTGCGCCCTACCCCCAGCGCCTGCGCCGCATTCTGCCGATGCCCCTCGCTGGCTTGCAGCGCCGCCTGCAGCAAGGTGCGGTCCAGCGCGTCCCGCGCGCGTGCATGGATATCCACTTCGCCGCCGGCCAGCGCGGCGACGGCCCAGTCGCGCAAGGCATCAGTCCATTCGCCGCTGGCATGGCCGTCCGCGCTGCTGCCCAGGTCGGCCGGCAGGATCTCGCTTCCGGGAGCGATCACGGCCAAGCGCCGGCAGAGGTTTTCGAGTTCGCGCACGTTGCCAGGAAATTCCCGTTGCGCGATCAGCTTGAGCGCGGCACGCGAGAACCGTTTCGGTGGCAGCTTCAACTCCTGCGCGGTGGCAGCGAGGAAGTGTTGCGCCAGCAGCGGGATGTCGGTGCGACGCGTGCGCAGCGGCGGCAGTTCGATGCGCACCACATCGAGCCGGTGCATCAGGTCGGCGCGAAATTGTCCGGCGGCCACGCGCAAGGCGAGATCCTGATGCGTGGCGGCGACGATGCGCACGTTGCCGCGGATCAGCTCGCGCCCACCGACGCGATAGAACTCGCCGCCGGCCAGCACGCGCAGCAGTCGCGTCTGCAGGGCCAGCGGCATGTCGCCGATTTCGTCGAGGAACAGCGTGCCGCCCTCGGCCTGTTCGAAGCGGCCGGCATGGCGCCGGGTGGCGCCGGTGAAGGCGCCTGCTTCGTGGCCGAACAATTCGCTCTCCAGCAATTCGCTGGGGATCGCGGCGGTGTTCAACGCGACGAAAGGTTTGGCGCTGCGAGCGCTTTCCTCGTGCAGTGCGCGCGCCACCAGCTCCTTGCCGGTGCCGGTTTCTCCCGTGATCAGCACATTGAGATCGCTGGCGGCGACGCGGCCAATCAGCCGGAACACTTCGCGCATCGGCGCACTTTCACCGAGCAGTGCATGATTCGCTGCAACGCTGGCGGCAGCGACGGGCGCCGGTTCCGCCACGCTGGCCAGCGCGCGCTGCACCACCGCCACCGCGTGGTCGAGGTCGAACGGCTTTGCCAGGTAATCCACCGCGCCCGCGCGATAGGCCGCCGCCGTGGTGGCGACATCGGTATAGGCACTCATCACGATCACCGGACCGATGCTCCGAGACTGCAGATCGCCGATCAGGCTGAGGCCGTCCTCGCCCGGCATGCGCACGTCGGTGAGCAGCAAGGCCGGCCGCGCTTCGAGCAGCGCCGCGCGCGCCGATGCGACATCGCTGAACTCGCGCACCTTCAGGCCTGCATCGCGCAGGGCCTCCGCCAGCACGAAGCGCACGCCGCGATCGTCGTCGACGATCCAGATGTCTTCAGTCATCACTTGCCTCGTTTGACTCCTCCCCCTGCAAGCAGGGGGAGGTTGGGAGGGGGTAACGCGTGTACACGGGAAGATCAAAAGCACCCCACTCCGACCCTCCTCTACTTGCATGGGAGGGGGTAAAGAAATGCGGGGCGTGCCAGTCAGTCATGCGTGCGCTCCAGCGGCAGGTACAGCGAGAACACCGTCTCGCCCGGCCGGCTTGCATAGCGCAGCTCGCCGCCGTGTTCGTGTGCGATCTCGCGCGACAGCGCCAGGCCCAGGCCGCTGCCATCGGCGCGGCCGGAAACCAGCGGCTGGAACAACGTATCGCGCAAGGCGGCAGGCACGCCGGCGCCGTCGTCGATCACATCCACGCGCAACGCCATGCGCAACATCCGTTCGCCTAATCGCAGACCGTGTTCGACGCGCGTGCGGAAAGTGAGCGTCTTCGCACCCGCCTCGATCGCATTGCGTGCGAGGTTGAGCAGTACTTGCTGCAACCGGTCCGCGTCGCCATGCAGATCCGGCACGCTGGGGTCGTAGTCATGGCGCAACTGTGGCGGCGACGGCTCGGCCTGCAACAGATCGGTGAATCGCTCCAGCAACTGGTGGACATTCACCGGGCCGAGTCGCGCCACGCCGTTGTGGTGCAACAGCCGGTTGGCGAGCGCACCGAGCCGATCGGCCTCATCGATGATCATGCCGGCCAGCGACTGCAGGTCCTCGTTGTCCACGCGTCGCTGCAGCAACTGCGCCGCGCCGCGCAGGCCGGCGAGCGGGTTCTTCACTTCATGCGCGAAGCCGCGCAGCGTGGCCGACAGCGGCGAGCTGGTCAGCAGCCGCTGTACCAGCGCATGCACTTCGATCAGCATGCCGCCGTCAAACGGCTGCAGCGCGATATCCGCGAGCACCTCGCTGCCGTTTGCCGCGACCAGCACAACAGCGCGCCACTGCAATGGCCGTTGCTCCTGGACCACCCACCTGGCCTGCGCCGAAGCGTCCGGATCGGCGAGCAGCACGTCCAGCGGCAATCCGACCGCACTGCGCGGCCCCATGTCCAGTTGTTCGGCCAGCGCCGGGTTGATCCAGCGTAGGCGCAAATCGGCATCGACCAAGGCCAGCCCTGTCGCCAACTGCTCTGCCCACCTACGCCAGCCCGCATCGTTCATTGCACCATGATGGGCAATGCGTTGGATTGGTGCAAATGTTCGGGGCTCACTTACATGCGGAACACACCGAATCGCTGCGGCTCGATCGGTGCATTCATCGAAGCGGAAATCGCCAGCCCGAGCACGCGGCGGGTATCGACCGGATCGATGATGCCGTCGTCCCACAGGCGCGCACTTGCGTAGTAGGGATGGCCCTGACGCTCGTACTGGTCGCGGATCGGCGCCTTGAAGGCCTCCTCCTCGTCCGCGCTCCAGCTCTTGCCGGCCGCTTCGATGCCGTCGCGCTTCACCGTCGCCAGCACCGACGCGGCCTGTTCGCCGCCCATCACGCTGATCCGTGCGTTCGGCCACATCCACAGGAAACGCGCGCCATAGGCACGGCCGCACATCGCGTAGTTGCCGGCACCGAAACTGCCGCCGATCACCACCGTGAACTTGGGCACGTGCGAACAGGCCACCGCGGTGACCATCTTCGCGCCGTCCTTGGCGATACCAGCCTGCTCGTACTTCTTGCCGACCATGAAGCCGGTGATGTTCTGCAGGAACACCAGCGGCACGTTGCGCTGGTTGCACAGCTCGATGAAATGCGCGCCCTTCAGCGCGGACTCCGCGAACAGGATGCCGTTGTTGGCGACGATGCCGATCGGGTAGCCGTGCACGTGCGCGAAGCCGGTCACCAGCGTACGGCCGTAGCGCGCCTTGAACTCGTCGAACTCGGAGCCGTCGACGAGACGCGCGACGACTTCGCGCACGTCGAACGGGATGCGCGTGTCGCGCGGCACGACGCCGTAGAGTTCGTCGGCGGCGTACAGCGGTTCGTGCGGCTCGCGCAGCGCGAGCGCGATGGATTTTTTCCGGTTGAGGCTGGCGACGATGTCGCGCGCGATGCTGAGCGCGTGCGCGTCGTTCTCCGCAAAATGATCGGCCACGCCGGAAACGGACGTGTGCACGTCGGCTCC
>DASWOQ010000013.1:0-6247 GCA_036398675.1 Rhodanobacter sp.
GAGCCAGCGACGTCTTTCAGCGCCGGATCGTCCGCACCGTCACCCGGCATCGTGTCGACGACCAGGAAGCGAACCTGCAAGCGTTCGTCGGTCTGATCCTTGGGCGATGATTTGGAAAGATCCGCGATGGCCTGTTCGATGGATGGCTGCGCATCGCGCGATGCATACACCATCAATTTTCCCGGAGCCGGCATCGAGACCTTGGCCTTGTCGGAGGCCAGTGCTTCGGACAGGGCGCCGCGAAGCACGTCGGTCTTTGCCGGAGGCACGTCGTAGATCTTCAATTCCATGGGGCCGCTGACGCTCTTGTTGCCGTTCGCACTATCTGGTGCATGGCAGGCGCAGAGCAGCACCGTCATGGCACAGCCTGTGATCCATCGGATTGCCTTGTTCATGATCGCTCCATTGGCCGCAGCACTTGCAGGCCTTCCTGAGTTATATACACGCCAGCGCGATTTCCTTTCACCCGTTGCCCCGGCGCACACTTCCGATGTCATGCGGGACTGGCCGTAGTGGCATCGACAATGGCAAGGTAGCGTCCATGCTGACCGAACCCGCCAATGCCTATGCCCGTCGCCTGAATACCTGGGACGCCGCGATGATCGTCATCGGCGGCGTGATCGGGGCGGGCATCTTCATCACGCCGGCGACGGTGGCGCAGAACACCTCGTCCGGCACGCAGGTGCTCGCGCTGTGGGCGATCGGCGGCCTGCTGACGCTGGCCGGCGTGCTTTGCTACGCCGAGCTCGGCGCCCGCCGGCCGCAGGCGGGCGGCATCTATGTGTACCTGCGCGAGGCCTTCGGCCTGCTGCCGGCGTTCCTGTTCGGCTGGACCATGGCGCTGATCAACTATCCGGGCAGCGTGGCTGCGGTGGCGAGCAAGTTCGCCGTCTATTTCTGCCGGGCGCTGGGCATGAGCCGGCTTTACGAATTGCCGGTCGCGGTGGGCGCGATCGTGTTCATCGTCGGCATCAACCTGTTCGGCATCCGTGCCGGCGCATGGATGCAGAACATCTTCACGGTGCTGAAAGTGGCGGCGATCGCGCTGCTGGTGGTCACTGGCCTGATCGTGGCGCACAACCATCTCGGCCTCGTGCTGGTGCCGGAAGTGGCGCATCCGGTGTCGTCGTGGGCATTCGCCGGTGCGTTGCTGCCGGTGCTGTTCGCCTATGGCGGCTTTCACTACCTCAACGATCTTGCCGGCGAAGTGCGCAATCCGCAGCGCACCCTGCCGCGCGCGCTGGGCATGGGCATGGCGGGCGTGGTGGTCTGCTACCTGCTGGTCAACCTCGCCTACCTGGGCGGGCTTGGCCACGCCGGGCTGGCTGCCAGCCTGGCACCGGCGGCGGACCTGATGCAGCGGCTGTTCGGCGTGCACGGCGCCACCGTGATCGAGGTCGGCATTGCGTGTTCCACCTTCGGCTATTGCAGCATCGCGATCGCCGGTGGCGCGCGCGTGCTGCAGACGATGGGTGCGGACGGCGTGTTCTTCCGCGCCACGGCGCGCGTCGACGCGCGCACGCGGGCGCCGCAGATCGCATTGGTGGTGCTCGGCGTCTGGGCGGTGGTGCTGACGTTGTCGGGCACGTTCAACCAGTTGCTCAACTACACCACGGTGGGCGAATGGCTGGGGCATGTGTTCGGCATCGCCACGCTGTTCTGGTATCGCAAGCATTTCATCGACCAGCCGGCGCCGTACCGCGTGCCGTTCTATCCGCTGCTGCCGCTGGTATTCGTGGTCACCGTGTTCGGGGTGATCGTGGCCAGCGCGATCCATGATCCCGGCGACGCGGGCATGAGCCTGCTGATCATCGCGCTGGGCGTGCCGGTGTATTACGGCTGGCGGGCGTGGACGCGTCGGCATCCGGCGTAGTTGCCGCGATGGCGATCGAGCCTCGAGGTCGTCCGTGAAACGTCGCGCGCCGATCTGCGCGGGCTTGATTTCCCTGGGCCTGATCGGCTGCAGTCCTGCAGCGACACCCGACGCGATCGATCTTGCAGCATCCGACATGGCAAGCCACGTCACGCTTGATCACGTGCAGCGCGGCGGCGCTGTCGAACATGCGGGCGATGGCGTGGCACAGCAACGATACGCGTTCCAGCCGTCGGCACATCCGCAGATCGTCATCACGCCCGCAGGCACGTCCTGGAACTGGACGCAGCAGGGCGAACTGCATGTTCACGTGCAGAACGCGATGCCCTGGGCAGTAACGCTGATGATCGAAGTCGACGGTGCCAATGCGCGGCATGCATTGCAGGCGACCGTCGGCCTGCCGGCCGGTCCGCCGCAGACGGTGGTGCTGCCGTTGAACGCTTCATCGCCGCGCAGCGAAGGCATGCAGGCGCCGCCGCCTATGCCGTTCGACGACCACGGCAAACCGATGCTGCTCGCCACCGCGGTGCAGGGTGTGCTGGATCGCCGCGATGTCCGCTCGATCCGTCTCGGCATGCCGGCACCACAGGCGCCGCAAACGCTGTTGCTGGGCCGCGTCGAAGCCGTGCCGGGCAATGAGACCACGCGCGATGCGTACACGGGCATCGTGGATCGCTACGGCCAGTCCACGCGCAGCCGCTGGCCGGAGCGCATCGGATCGGATGCTGCGTTGAAGGCCGCCCACGCCGGCGAGCAGATAGCGCTGGCCGCGGAGCACTTGAAACCGGAGCAGTTCGATCCCTACGGCGGACGCACGGACGTCCAAGGCCTCGACAAATCCGGCTGGTTCCACACGCAGAAGCTCGGCGGCCGGTGGCAACTGGTGACACCGGATGGCCACGCCTTCTTCTCGCTCGGCGTGAACGCGGTGGTGGCCGATGGCGGTCGCAGTTATGTCGAAGGCCGCGAATTCATGTTCAACGATCTGCCGCCGGCGCGCGATGAATGGGCCGCCTTCTATGGTCATGGCGACAGTCGCCGGCCGGATCAAGGCGCGAGCCAGGGCATCGGCTACAACCATGGCCGATGGTTCGATTTCTACGCCGCCAACCTGTATCGCGTCGACGGCGGAAGCTGGCTGGATGCCTGGCGCACCCGCACACTGGAGCGGCTGCAGGACTGGGGCTTCAACACCATCGGCAACTGGAGCGACGATGCGCTCGGCAGGGCGCACCGGTTGCCGTACACGCGACCGATCAACATCGTCGGCGACTACGCCAATGTCGCCAGCGGCTTCGACTACTGGGGCCGCATGCCCGATCCGTTCGATCCGCGCTTCGTGCAGGCGGCGGAGACGGCGGTGGCCAGGGCGAGCGCCGATGTGCGTGACGATCCGTGGCTGCTCGGCTACTTCGCCGACAACGAACTGGCCTGGGCCGGCAGCGGTCCGCAAGGGCGCTGGGGCCTGGCGACCGGCACCTTGCATGGCGATGCGCAAAGCCCGGCCAAGCAGGCCTTCATCGCCATGCTGCGCATGAAGTACGTGGCACCCGAAACGCTGGCCGCGGCCTGGGGCATGTCGCTGCCGTCATGGGATGCGTTGAACGTCACCGGCTTCGCCGCACCCGCGCCGGACGAAGCCCATCCGGCGATCGCCGCCGATTACAGCGCCTGGCTGCGAAGGTATGCCGACACTTATTTCCGCGTCGTGGCCGAGGCCATCCATCGACACGATGCACATCACCTCTTCCTCGGCGGGCGCTTCGCGGTGAACACCCCCGAAGCTGTCGCGGCCTGCGCGCAGTACTGCGACGTCGTCAGCTTCAACGTCTACGCCGATCTTCCGCAGCACGGCTTCGATGCCGCAGCGATGCAACAGCTGGACAAGCCCGTGCTGATCGGCGAATTCCACTTCGGCTCCGACGACCGCGGCCCGTTCGGCAAGGGCGTGGTGTCGGTATGGAACGAGCAGCAGCGCGGCGAAGCCTATGCGCGATTCGTCACAGCCGCTGCCGGCGATCCCGACATCGTCGGCGCGCACTGGTTCGAGTATGTGGATCAGCCCGTCACTGGCCGCCTGCTCGATGGCGAGAACAGCCATATCGGACTGGTCGGCATCACCGATATTCCGTTCGGCGGCTTCGTCGACGCGGTGCGCGAGGCGAATCGGCGTGTAAATCGTGCCGGGTCGCATTGAATGTGCTGTCGCCGTGAAGCGGATGCGGCTTGAATGAATTGTCAGGTGCCATCGTGCCGAAGCGGGGCCAGGAAATCCGATATCGGCTCGAGGATCAATTCCGGCAGGCTCTCGGCAATGGCTTCACGCAACTGCTGCCAAGCTTCGGGATCGACGGACGGGCGAGCGAGCCCTTCAGCCTTTGCCGCAGCGGATGGCCATTGCGTATAGCTGTACCAGATATTGTCCGGGCCACGATGCAAGCGCGAGCCCAACGAATCTCGCTCGGCCAGTAGTAGCTGGGTAATCCGCGACCAGGCTTGTACAAAAGTCTCTTCGGTTCCGGGATGCAGGCGCCAACGGTAGATGGCGCAGAAAGCGGGACAAGCATTGCTCATGTTTCTCCCCATCAAGTCGGCTGTGCTGCGATATTTACCATGGCGAAGTTCCCATGAAAATGCGACTTGGCGCTGAAGGGGGATTCATGGTGCCTAACATTGGAGTTAAGCGGCGGCGAAGCCGCCCGCGTTGAACGAGGGTTAGCGACCAATCGGTGATGACCAGCCTTCTTGTTTGAGTTGAGTGCGCATAGCATCCAGGTCGTGAATTTGAACCATGAGCTTGCCATTTGTCGTTGTGCCATTGAGACCCATGTACGTATGGCCGCCGGTATCTTTGAGTTCGATAACCTGCATGCCGTCGTGAAGTATTGGGACTAGCTCGATTGTTCTTATGGTCCCATCCGAAAGGGTGACGGTCTTGGAATAGTGACCATCGAACTCGTCGGCGAACGCAAAATTCTTCTGGATCTCATCTACGGACACGATGAAGTGCTTGTGGGCGAGATCGGCACTTGGAGTGGCCACACCAGCTGCAGTGAATCGCCCCGGGTTTTGAGGAGGCTCCAACTCTTGAGAAGATGGAGCCATGAACAAGTCGAACAAGTTCTCACCTGAGGTCCGCGAGCGCGCAGTGCGCATGGTGCAGGAGCACCGCGGGGAGTACCCGTCGCTATGGGCTGCCGTCGAATCGATCGCCCCGAAGATCGGTTGCGTGCCGCAGACGCTGCTGGGCTGGGTCCAGCGCCAGGAGATCGATAGTGGCGTACGCGAGGGCGTAACAACGACGGAGGCGCAGCGCGTCAAGGAGTTGGAGCGCGAGGTCAAGGAACTGCGCCGGGCCAATGAGATTCTGAAGCTGGCCAGCGCGTTTTTCGCCCAGGCGGAGCTCGACCGCCGACTCAAGTCCTGAGGGCGTTTATCGACAAGCACCGCAGCACCCACGGAGTCGAGCCGATCTGCAAAGTGCTGCAGATCGCCCCGTCGGGGTATCGCCGTCACGCGGCGCTTGCACGTGAGCCTCACAGACGCTGCGCCCGGGCTCAACGGGACGAGGCCTTGATGCCGCAGATTGAACGCGTCTGGCGGGCCAATATGCAGGTCTATGGCGCCGATAAGGTTTGGCGGCAGTTGGGGCGCGAAGGCACAGCGGTGGCGCGCTGCACGGTCGAGCGGTTGATGCGCCGGCTCGGCTTGCGCGGCGTGATGCGCGGCAAGGTGGTGCGCACGACGATCAGCGACGGCAGAGCGCCCTGTCCGCTGGACAAGGTCAATCGGCAGTTCAAGGCCGAACGACCGAACCAGCTCTGGGTCTCCGATTTCACGTATGTGTCGACCTGGCAGGGTTGGCTGTACGTGGCCTTCGTCATCGATGTGTTCGCACGCCGGATCGTAGGCTGGCGAGTCAGCACGTCGATGCGCACCGACTTTGTGCTCGATGCGCTGGAGCAGGCGTTGTATGCGCGTCAGCCCGAGCGGGACAACAGCCTGGTTCATCACTCGGACAGAGGTTCGCAATATGTCAGCATTCGATATAGCGAGCGCCTGGCGGAGGCCGGCGTCGAACCGTCCGTGGGCAGCAAGGGGGACAGCTATGACAACGCCCTGACCGAGACGATCAACGGACTCTACAAGGCCGAGCTGATTCATCGTCGTGCGCCCTGGAAAACCAAGGAAGCAGTGGAGCTGGCCACGCTGGAATGGGTGTCCTGGTTCAACCACCATCGCCTGCTGGAACCCATCGGCTATATTCCGCCTGCAGAGGCTGAAGCAAACTACTATCGGCAACTTGCCAGTCAAGCCGCCCACGCGGTGGCATGACTTAACCGAACGAGCCTCCACGAAACCCGGGGCGATTCA
>DASWOQ010000014.1:0-54009 GCA_036398675.1 Rhodanobacter sp.
GCGGATGCGCTCGCGCGGCAGCAGCTTGCCGCGGGCGGTGTGCTTCTCGCGTGCCTTGGCGCCGCCGCCTTCGGCGCTGCGTGCGAGTTCACGCTGCAGGTCGTCGACCACGGCGCGCAGTTGCGCGCTGCCGGCCTGGAACTCCGGCGAGCGCGGATCGACCTGGGATTCGATGACACTCATGCGCCGATCTCGCCGGTCGCGAGCGCAGCGGTGATCTGCGCTTCCGGGAGTCCAAGCTCCGCCAGGATCTGTCTCCCATGCTGACCTTTTTCGGGTGCACCGGTGCGCGCCGCACCGGCAGGTTCGCCGTCAACCAGCACCGGAAAAGGAATGTGGCTTTCGCCATCGATGCCGCGGACGATCCGGCGCTGGCGAACTTGGGCGCTTTGCGCCGCCTCGCGGGGAGTGAGCACGAGCTGTACGGGGATGTTATGCGGCGAAAGAAGTGCCAGCCATTCCGCGCCCGTGCGTCGGCGCATGACCGCAGCAAGGGCACGACTGAGTTCATCGCCATGCCGGCGGCGGGATGTCTCGTCGTCGTAGCGGGCGTGACCGAGCTCGGGCGCTTCGTTGGCAAGCAAGCGCCGGAAGTTCTGCCAGAACTCGTCCTCGACGAGTCCCAGCACGATGGTCCGGCCATCCGCCGTTTCGAAGAGATCATTGGTGGGATAGAGGTGCAGGCGCTCCGGATCGTCGATGTCCAGGCCGCGGCGCAACGCGGTGAACGAGAGGGCCGCATCGGCCAGCGCGACATCGATGTAGCTGCCCTTGCCGTCGCGCTCGCGCTTGAGCAGGGCGCTGAGGATGGTGATGACGGCAAAGCTGCTGCCGGCGACGTCCGATACCGGCAAGCCGGATCGCGCAGGCTTGTCGTCGAGCCATCGTCCCTTCAGCGAGAGCGCGCCACCGGCCGCCATGTAATTCAGGTCATGCCCGGGCAGTAGCCGCGAGGGACCAGATTGCCCGTATCCGGAGATCGAGCAATAGACCAGCCGCTCGTTGAGCTCGCTCAATTGTGCCCAGGACACTCCCAGTCGCTCCGTCACGCCGGGGCGAAAACCCTCGACGACGACATCGGCCCACAGCGCCAGCGCAGCGATGGCCGGACGGGAGGCCGGATTCTTCAGATCCAGGCAAATGCTGCGCTTGTTCCGATTGGCCATGCGGAACATTTCCATCGGCATGTGCCGTGCGTTGTCCCCTTTCGGCGGCTCCACCTTGACCACGTCCGCACCGAGGTCCGCGAGGATCTCCGTCGCGAACGGTCCCGGCAGCAGCACCGAAAGATCGAGGATCCGCACGCCGCTGAGTGCACCCCAGCCTGGATAGCCGGCCGTATCTGTCTCGTCCGTCATATCGCCTCCTCGGCAATTATTGTCTCTACACAATAACAGAATCATATTGACAATGATTTCGCGGCGAGCTTAACTGCAGGGGTCGCCAGCGACAAGCGCGTCTGAATTCCACACGGAGCATGGCGTTGTGCCGAAATTGATCAGCTACACGAGCTTTGCGGATGTTCAGCGGCATTTCTCGCCGGACAAGCTGTGGGATCTCTTCGATGGCAATCGCGAGCACCTGAACATTGCCCATGAGTGCATCGACCGGCATGTGGACGGCGACCGCGTGGCCGTTCGCATCGCCCATGCGGCCGGCAGCGACGAGACCATCACCTTCAAGGCCATTGCGCAGGCCTCCTCGCGGTTCGCCCATTACCTGGCCGCGCACGACGTAAAAGCCGGGGATGCCGTGGCGATCATGCTGGAGCCGTCGCTGGCGTTTTATGCCGGCCTGTTCGGCGCGATGAAAGCCGGCGCCATCGCGGTGCCGCTGTTCACGCTGTTCGGCCCCGATGGACTGCGCCTGCGCGTGGAAGACTGCAAGCCGAGCCTGCTGCTGACGAATGCGACAAACGCGCCGATGGCCGACGGGATCGAGAAGGTCCAGGTGGTCGTGGCCGACGACGCCTTCATCGCGAGCCTCGAGGCCTATCCCGACACGTTCGAAGTCGCCACGCGCGGCGACGACATGGCGGCATACCAGTACACGTCCGGAACCACGCGGGAACTTCCCGATGCCGTGCGGCACACGCATCGCTCCATCGTCACTCTGATGGTGGCGGCGCTGTACGGCACGGGCCTGCGGCCGGGCGACCGGTTCTTCTGCCCGTCGTCGCCTGCATGGGGACATGGCCTCTGGCATGGAACGCTCGCACCGCTCGCGCTCGGCATCACCACGGGCACCTATGCCGGCAAGTTCAACGCCGAGCGTCTGCTCAAGGCCTTGCAGGACTATGCCGTGACCAATCTTTCGGCGGCCTCGACGCACTACCGGATGATGAAGAACTCCGGCGCGGCCGGAAAGTACAAATTCACGATCGGCAAGCTGACCTATACCGGCGAGCCGATCGACGCCGAAACGCTGGAGTTTGTCGAAACCACCTTCGGCACGCCGGCATGCAGCATGTACGGCACGACCGAGATCGGAGTGATTCTGGTCAACTATCCAGGCGCTGCCGATTACGTGGTCAAGCCCGGATCGCTCGGCAAGCCGGTGCCCGGCGCTCGCATCGAGGTGCATAACCCCGATGGGACGCGATGCAAGCCGGGCGCCATCGGCGAACTGATGGTCTGGCGCAAGAGCGGCTGGTTTCCCACCAAGGATCTCGCCCGCATCGATGAAGACGGCTATTTCTATCATGCCGGTCGCGCGGACGACGTCATCATTTCGGCCGGCTGGACGATGAGTGCGTTCGAGATCGAGAACGCCATGCTCAAGCACCCCGATGTCCTGGAGGCGGCCGCCATCGGCGTGCCGGACGATCTGCGCGGCCAGGTGGTCAAGGCTTTTCTGGTCAGCGAACGCGACGCCGACGATGCCTTTACCAAGGAAATCCAGGATCTCGTCCGCGAGCGCCTGAGCCAGCACGAATACCCCCGGCTCGTCGTGTTCGTCGACGAGCTTCCGAAAACACCCGCGGGCAAGGTCAACCGGAAGGTCCTGCGGGACCAGGAACACGCCGCGCGCCAGTCCGCCGCCTGATCCAACAACGTACTACGGCAAGATTTACGGAGAAATACTATGCAAGCACAGGTGCAAAAGTCGGAAGAGACCTATGACGCGTTTCCCAAGATAACGCAGGAAGGCCTCGACGACCTGCGCAAGCGCATCGGCGTCAAGATCACCGATACCGCCGAACCATGGAACCACGAAGCCACGCGCGACGGCATCCGCCATTACGCCCACGGCATCGGCGACGCCAATCCGCTCTGGTGCGACCCGAAATACGCGGCAGGAACGAAATACGGCGACGTCATCGCGTTGCCTTCATTCCTGTTCAGCACCAGCCGCATTGTTTCCGGCTACGTCGGCGGTCTGCCCGGCGTGCATGCGATGTGGTCCGGCGCCGACTGGAACTGGCACAAGATCGCGCGGCGCAACGACGTCATTTCCACCGAAGCGTGGCTCAAGGATCTGGTCGAGCACCAGACCAACTTCGCAGGTCGTGCGATCCAGCAGACCTATCACGTCAATTTCTACAACCAGGACGGCGACCTGCTGGCCGAAGCCGATAGCTGGTGCTTCCGTACCGAGCGCGACCACGCGCGCGAGAATGGCACGAAGTACAGCAACGTCAGGAACCGCACGCCCCGCCGCTACACCGACAAGGAACTCGCCGAGGCATTCGAGCTGTACCGGAACGAGGAAATCCGCGGCGCGACGCCGCGTTACTGGGACGATGTCGTGGAGGGCGAAGCGTTGCCCACCATGCTCAAGGGCCCGATGACGGTGACCGGGTTCATTGCCTACGCGCAAGGCTGGGGCGGCCTGTACATCCGCGCCAACCGGCTTGCATGGCAGCAGTCGTCGGCGCATCCGGGGCTGGGCATCAAGAATCGATTCGGCGTACCCGATTGCCCGGAGCGCGTGCACTGGGACGAGGACTTCGCCCTGCAGGTCGGCGCGCCAGGCGCCTACGACTACGGCCCGGAGCGTTGCTCATGGCTGACCCATCACATGACGAACTGGATGGGCGACGAGGGTTTCCTTCGCCGCGCGACCAGCAAGATTCGCCGCCACAACCCGGAGGGCGACATGGTCTTCATCAAGGGAAAAGTGAAGCGGAAGTACATCGAAGGAGACCGGCACCTCGTCGAGATCGAGCAGGAGGCGCACAACCAGGACGGTGAGCTTTCGGTGCTCGGCACCGGTGTCGTGGAGTTGCCGAAAAAGTAGTTGCATCGCTGCGAACGCAGTCAGAGCTGGGCTAGATTTTCGAGATATCGGCCAGATCCAACTGAGTGTCACATGACCCGGAGCGGTCATGTTCAGCCGATTGATTTCTTTCACTCCTCGCAAATGGCCCTCTCAAGACCGATTCCGCGCGGGCGGAATCGGAACCGATGAGAAATCGAACTTTCGCGTCATGAAATTTCGATTCGAGCCTATTGCTAGGAGGGGAAGGTCATGTCAAAAATTCAAGGGTCGGGTGAGGAACTTCGGGTTCCGCGCCGTTCGCTGCGCGCCGGTATCGTGCTGGCGCTGGCGCTGTCCACGCTTGCGGTCACGCAGGTGGTTCACGCCGACGATTCGCCGGGATGGCTCTCACAGCCGACCATGTCCGGCGACTGGAACGGCGGTCGTACCGCGCTCAAGGACGCCGGCATCACGCCTTACGCTGCCGTGCTGAACGAGTACGCCCGGCTGTTCTCGGGCGGCAAGCGGCGCGGCGGCGGGGTGGCCCAGCAATACTATTTCGGCGCCGACTTCGACATGGGCAAGCTCGCCGGCTGGCAGGGCGGGATCATCCACGTCAAGTTCGACGATCGCTCCGGACCCGGCACGTCGGCCAGGAATATCGGCAACGAACTCGAGGTGCAGTCCAACTATGGATCCGGGCAGAATTTCCGGCTGAGCGAGTTCTCGTACGAGCAGCGCTTCGACGGCGGCAAGTACATTGCCAAGTTCGGCTTCCTGCCGGTCGGCGACGATTACGACAACATGGTGATTCCGCTCTGCGACTTCCAGAACTTCTCGTTCTGCGGACACGCCAATCCGCTCTTCCTCAACAGCGGCGACAGCGTGTATCCCGACGGGCACTGGGGCGGCGACCTGAGGGCCTTCATGCGACCGGACGTCTATATCGAGGCGGGCGTATGGGCGGTGAACAATGATTATCTGAAGTCCAATCACGGCTTCGACGTCAGCCTGAAGGATTCGGATGGCGCCATCGTCCCGATCGAGCTCGGATGGCGTCCGCAAATAGGTCGCGACAAGTTGCATGGCGACTACAAGCTCGGGGTGTACTACGAAACCTCGACGGCCAAGGACGTCGCCTACCCCCAGATCAACCGGCATGGGCGTTACGGCGGCTACTTCATGGCCAACCAGATGCTGGTCCGGTTCCAGCCCGACACCGAGCGCGGCCTGATCGGGTTCGCCGAGGACGTGGTCGGTGACACCCGCACATCGCCGGTGCCCGAGTTCTTCAACCTCGGCTTCATCGTGCAGGGCCCATGGGCGCACCGGCCCACCGATTACATCGACTTCGGCGTCGGGCATGCCCAGGTCAACAACCGTTCGCGGAGCGTAGGAGTCGAGAACAGCGTCGACGCGCTCGTCGATGCCGGCCGCTTTGACCAGATCGGCGAGACGCTGGAGGCCTACGGGCAATACGGAGAAACCGACTACGAGCTTGGCTACGGCCTGCGCATCGCGCCTTGGCTGCTGATCAATCCCAACGTGCAATACGTCGTCAATCCCGGCGCGTTCTCCCATACCAACGTCCGCAATGCCTGGGTCTTCGGCACGCAGCTGGTCGTTACCTTTTAATGTGTGAATCAGAGAAGAGAGGCGTCAAATGACTATTTTTCAAGGAGCCGCCATCGGCGCACGGCTGGATCGCCTGCCCATCTCGAGATTCCACCACAAAATACTGTGGCTGATCGGCCTCGGGATGTTCCTCGATACCTTCGATATCTATCTGACCGGCGGAGTCCTCGCCGCCATGGTGCAGGAAGGTTTTTCCGATATCGACAAGAACGCCATGTTCATTTCCGGCACCGTGGTGGGCCTGGTGATCGGCGCTTTCCTGGCGGGTCTGCTGGGCGATCACCTGGGCAGGAAGTTTTCCTACCAGTTCAATCTGATGATCTTCGGGCTGGCGTCTCTGGCGGCAGCCTTTGCGCCGAACATGACCGTCCTTATCGTCCTTCGCGGCATCATGGGCATCGGGCTTGGCGCCGAGATCGTCATCGGCTTCGGTGCGCTGGCCGAGTTCGTGCCTGCCAAATCGCGCGGCCGATGGCAGGCCGGGCTTTCCCTGATCAACAATTCCTCGTTCGCAGTGGCGTCACTGCTTGGCTACTGGGTCATTCCACACCTGGGCTGGCGTTACATGTTCGGGCTGGTGGGCATCGGCGCGATGATCGTCTGGTACATGCGCAAATCGCTGCCCGAATCTCCCCGCTGGCTGGAATCGCGTGGTCGCCAGGACGAAGCCCTGGCCGTGCTGGTTGGAATCGAGAACGAAATCGAGGCGGAAAAATCGATCCGGCTCCCCGAGGTCGTCGACGACAGTCCCCGCGTCGATACGGAGCGCAGCTCGATATGGGAGCTCTTCAAGCCGCCGATGCTGACTCGCACGTTCACAGCATGCATGATCTTCATCGCCATGGTGACCGCGCTGTATGTCTACATCTCGTGGTTGCCGAGCATTTTCGTCAAGCAAGGCATCAATCTTTCCAGCTCGCTCGGTTACATGGCCGTGATCAGCCTCGGCGGCCCTCTCGGCTCGCTGATCGGGATTCTGGTTGCCGACCGCTTCAGTCGAAAATGGACCACGGTGGTGTTCGCCTTGAGCAGCGCGCTGCTCGGCTACGTGTACGCCGTGCAGAGCAATATCCACGTGCTCGTCGCGCTCGGCTTCCTGCTGATGACCAGCATGTATTGCTACAACGCCATCGGCTTCGGTACTTACGTATCGGAGCTGTTTCCAACACGGCTGCGGTTGCGCGGCTGTGGAGTCACCAATACCGTGGGCCGCTTCTTCACCATCTTCAGTCCGTTCCTCGTGGTCTTCATCCTCAAGAACTACGGCCCGAAGTTCGTGTTTTTCATCATCACGCTGATCTTTGTGATCACCGCCCTGTGCGTGGCGTTGTGGGGCATCGAAACCAGGAAGCAGTCGCTTGAAGAGATCGAAAGCAAAGTCGCGAGGTAACGGCCGGTGAGCGCTGGCGAGCGACTGCCAGGCACGCCACAACCGATGCGGTTCTGGCATGGCGCCGGCGGGGTTCGTCTCGCCGGCGATGTCTGGGGCGATCCGCTTGGTCCCCTCGTGCTGCTATTGCACGGCGCCGGACAGACGCGGCATGCATGGCGCGACACCGGCAAGGCACTCGGTGCGGCCGGCTACCACGCCGTGGCCTTCGACGCCCGCGGGCATGGGGATTCGGACTGGGCGCCGGACGGACGCTACGGCCAGGATCTCATGCTGGAAGACCTGGAATGCATCCTCCGGGAACTGGGCCATCCGCGGCCGGTGCTTATCGGTGCATCCATGGGCGGTGGCACCTGCCTCGTTGCTGTCGGCGAGGGCCAGGTCGATGCAACGGCGCTGGCCCTGGTCGATACCGGCCCGCGCATCGAGCAGGTTGGCGTGGAGAAAATCCATGCCTTCATGAACCAGATGCCCGAGGGCTTTGCCTCACTCGAAGAGGTCGCCGAAGCCATCCGCCAGTACCAGCCCCATCGCAAGCGCCCCAAAGACCTCTCCGGCCTCGCCAAGAATGTTCGCCTTGGCGACGACGGCCGCTATCACTGGCATTGGGACCCACGCTTCCGGACGAATCGGCTGGATCTGGGACGGCGCCAGGAGCGCCTGCGAGCCTGCGTCCGCAAGCTCGCTTTGCCGACCTTGCTCGTGCGTGGAGGCCTCTCCGATGTCCTCACCGAAGAAGGCGCGCAGGAATTCCTGGCGCTTTGCCCACATGCGGAGTACGTCAACATCACTGGCGCGAGCCACATGGTGGCAGGCGACCGCAACGACGTGTTCGGCCGCGCGGTAATCGAGTTTCTCTCCCGCGCGAAACCGCTGGAAGACGCGAAAAAAACCGGCTAGCTAGAGCCGCGCGCCGCACTCACCACTTTCCAGACACCGCTGGCCGTCAACACCGGATCACCCTTGACGACGAGGCTTCCCTGGACGAAGACCAGGCTGCGACTCTTGCGCGTGACCTGTGCCCGCGCCTGGACGAAGTCGCCCGGATGCACCGCCGCGAGAAAATGCGTGTCGAGCTGCACGGTCACGCAGGGTGTCCGGTCCATCGCTTCCCAGACCACGACGCTCAGGGCCTGGTCGGCCAGCGACATCAGCATGCCGCCGTGCACGAGTCCCGCCGCGTTGATGTGGTTTGCTTCGGCGATCATGCCGTAAGCCCAGCCGTGTTCTTCGCGCCGTGACCAGAGCGGACCGATCAAGGCCAGGAAACCGGGAAAGTCGCGCTTTTTCCAGCCATCCTCGGCAGGGTCGGATCTCAACATATGGACCTCGTTCGCAAGTTGCCCGGAAAAGCCAGACCCCTCCAGGCTTCAGCCCTTCCCGGCCTGGCCTGACTCGACGGACACGCGGTCGGCCTCGCCTCCGAGCTGCCCCGAGGCGAGCGTTGCGGCCTGGCGCAGGTCGCCGATCATTTCTTTCAACACATCGTCTTTCAGCTGGGCCTCGACGCCAACGGCGACGATCGCGTGCGACATGGCATCGTGCGCACTGAACACGGGCATGGAAACCACCGTGACCCCCTGGATATAGGCGCCTTCGTCGATGCTGTAGCCGAGTTCTCTCACGCGCTGGACTTCCGTTCGCCATGCGTCGAATGACGGCGGGTTCTCCCAGCGCAAGGTCTTGAACTGCTTTTCCAACTCGTCCCAGGACTGTCCTCCGAAAGCCGCGAAGCAGCGGCCGGTCGCACTGAGCAGCGCCGGGAAACGGCTGCCGATATCCACCTGCAGGCGAAACGGCTGCTCGGCGCGCGAGATCGCCACGACCACCATGTGCCTGGCCGCGGTCACCTGCACGCCGACGGTGGTTACGCCGAAGCGTTCGGCCACTTCGTCCAGCGAAGGCTGGATCAATTCATTGAAGCGGTTGCGCCGCATGACACCGCGGGCCAGCGGCAGGATGCCGACATCGAGCCGGTAATGCTTGGTCACCGGATCGAAGGCGACGAGCTCCTCGTCGACAAGGATGCGCAGGATATGCAGGCAGGTGCTGGGTATGAGTTTCAGGGCCCGAGCCACATGGTTCACGCCCATGGGCTGGTCGCTCCTGCCGAGCAGGCGCAGGATCGCAACGGCCCGCTCGACGGCAGGCACCTGCCTGACGCGGCGTTCGGGCAGGCCGGCTTTCTCACCGGCCGATTTGTCCGGGGCTGTCTTCTCTTTCAAGGCACGAACCCTGCTGATTTGTTGTACTTGTACAATACATGGAACATATTGACAATGATGTGTGGGCAAGCTTAACTAAACGGGACACAGCGGACAAGCGACGTTCCAACCCGCAAAAAAGTGTGTAAGTGCGAGGGTGCATGGATTACACGGGTCACCACGCCAATACTATCCGGCTTCGCCGCGTGTGCAGTGTCCAGGTCGAACCTTCGAGTCATGAGGTTCCGATATAGCACTGCATTCTGAGGAGCGGCACATGCCCAAGGGCCCCCTGCACGATGTCCGGATACTCGATTTCACCCGAGTGCTGTCCGGACCGTTCGCGACGCTGACACTGGCCGACCAAGGCGCCGAGATCATCAAGGTCGAGTCGCCGACGGGTGGCGACGACACCCGGCACTTCCCGCCGTTTCGCGGCGACCTCAGCCACTACTTCACGGCGCTCAACCGCAACAAGAAGAGCATCGTGCTGGATCTTTCCCGGGAAGAAGGAAAGCAGATCGCGCGCGACCTTGCCGCACAGTCCGACGTGGTGGTCGAGAATTTCAGGCCGGGCGTGATGGATCACATCGGCCTGGGCTACGAGGCGCTTTCCGCCAGCAACCCACGATTGATTTACTGCGCCATCAGCGGCTTCGGTGCCGAGGGTCCGTTTCGCGACCGGCCGGCCTTCGACATCGTCGTGCAGGCGCTTTCGGGCGTCATGAGCATCAATGGCGAACAGGGCGAGGTCGCTTCCAAGCTCGGCCTGCCGATGGGCGACATGATCGGCGGCATCAATGGCGCCATCGGCATCCTTACCGCATTGCACGAACGCGAACTGACCGGCAAAGGCCGCTTTGTCGACATATCGATGCTCGACGGCCTCACGGGCCTGCTCGGTTATCTGGCGCAGATCTATTTCGTCACCGGGCAGTCGCCCAAGCCGGTCGGCTCCAAACATCCCAACATCGTCCCTTACGGCTCGTTCGACACCCGCGATGGCCGGATGATCATCGCCTGCCTGACCAACAACTTCTGGCAGAACCTCGCGCGTGCGATCGACCGCGAAGACCTTCTCACCGATCCCCGCTTCACCGACTACAAGGATCGACTCGCCCACCGCGCGGAGATCGACGCCCTGGTCGAGGAGCGCACCGTGACGCGCACCACCGCCGAGTGGGAAGAACGCTTTTCAAAGTTCGACGTGCCGCATGCTGCCGTGCTGAGCGTGGGCGAAGCGCTCGACCAGCCCAACACGGCTGCCCGCGGCATGGTCGGCACCGTATCCCATCCGGAACTGGGAGATATCCAGATGGTGAGGAGTCCGATACGGTTCGCCGGCGCGGAACGCACGCCGCTTGTGGTGCCGCCCGCACTCGGCGAACACACGGCAGACGTGCTCCGCAGCGTCCTGGGTTTCCCGCCGGAACGCATCGATTCACTGCGCGCACAAGGCGTCATCAACTCGTGATGCATCGTATGAAGCGGCCGACCGGAGAGCACTCATGTTCGAGCGCGTACTGATCGCCAACCGGGGCGAGATCGCCTGCCGTGTCATCCGCACATGCCGTCGCCTCGGTATCAGGACAGTGGCGGTGTATTCCGAAGCCGATGCCGAGGCGCAGCATGTGCGCTTGGCCGACGAGGCATGGCCGATCGGCGGTTCACGTCCGGCGGATTCCTATCTTCGCGGCGAAGCCATCATCGAGGTGGCGAAGAAGACAGGTGCCCAGGCCATCCATCCGGGGTATGGCTTCCTTTCCGAAAACACGACATTCGCCCGGGCCTGCACGGACGCCGGCATCGTCTTCATCGGGCCGCGGCCCGAGACGATCGACGCCATGGGTTCGAAGGCCGCGGCCAAGGCGCTGATGGAAAAGCACGGCGTGCCGCTGGTGCCCGGATACCACGGCGAAGACCAGGATTCCGACCATCTGGCCGAACAGGCCGCGAGGACCGGGTTTCCGTTGATGATCAAGGCGGCACTGGGCGGCGGCGGCAAGGGCATGCGCATCGTGCATAGCGCCGGGGAATTTGCCGACGCCCTGGCATCGGCCCAGCGGGAAGCCGCCAACGCCTTCGGCGACACCCGCGTCATCCTGGAACGCTACATCGAGCACCCCCGTCACATCGAATTCCAGGTATTCGGCGACACGCATGGCAACGTGATCCACCTCAACGAGCGCGAATGCTCGGCACAGCGCCGCTACCAGAAGGTGCTGGAAGAAACCCCATCCCCGTTCCTGGACGACACACGCCGCGCGGCGATGGGATCGGCGGCCGTGGCGGCCGCCAGCGCGGTGGGTTACGTCGGCGCGGGCACAGTCGAATTCATCGTCGGCGCGGACGGCGAGTTCTTCTTCATGGAAATGAATACGCGCCTGCAAGTCGAACATCCGGTGACGGAAATGACACTCGGCCTCGACCTTGTCGAATGGCAATTGCAGGTGGCATCAGGGGAACGCTTGCCGCTAGTGCAGAACGACGTCCGCGCTCGCGGTCACGCCATCGAGGTGAGGTTGTACGCCGAAGATCCCGACCAGAACTTCCTGCCGGGATCCGGCAAGCTGCAGATGCTGCGGCTTCCGCCTTCGTCTGCGCACGTTCGGCTGGATGGCGGCGTCATCGAGGGTGACACGGTCACGATCTTCTACGACCCGATGATCGCCAAGCTCGTGGTGTTCGATGCCGATCGCACGAAGGCACTGCAACGGCTGCGCGACGCGCTGGCCGCCTGCGAAATCGTCGGACCGAAGTCCAACATCGCGTTCCTCGAACGCCTCGCCAGCCACCCTGCGATTGTCGAAAGCCGCATCGATACGGGCTATCTTGACCGCCACCTGGATGAGTTTCTCGTTGGCGATGCCGCGCCGCCGGCGGTCATCCTGTTCGCGGCCGCGACGGCGGTGCTGCTCCGGGAAGAGTCTGCGAACGATGCCTCCCCGGCCGATCCGTACTCGCCCTGGGCCAGCATGGACGCATGGCGCATCGACCATGCCGGCACACGAACGGTAGCGCTGACCTGGCGGGACCAGCGCTACGACATCCAGGCCCATGGCCATGGCGGCGACTATCGATTCAGCCACGACGGCGAAGCGCGCCATGTCCAGGGCGCCAAGCTGTTCGACCGGATGTTGAGCATGCGCCTGGATGAACGAGCGCTCCGCATTCCCTTGGTCGTCGATGCCTCCCACGTTCTCGCTCATGACGCCACCGGCCAGCGCTACAGCATGGCGCTTGCACCTGCATTCGCCTGGATAACGGCCGACAGCGCGGTGGGCAACCACATCGTGGCACCGATGCCCGGCCGGGTCGTCCTCGTCAAGGCTGCCGTGGGTGAGGCTGTCGAGAAAGGGCAGGAATTGCTGGTGATGGAGGCGATGAAAATGGAGATCGCGCTCAAGGCGCCGCGTGCGGCAACGATCGAAAGCATTACTGCTTCGCAAGGCGATTTCGTCGATGCCGAAGCCGTACTGGTTCGGTTCTCGGACTCCGATCAGCTCGCCCGCTAACTCAGGCCAACCACTCTGTCTGACAGCCCTGATCGCTAAGTATTTGCCGTCCGGTCACGTCCCGGCCTGCAATTTCTCCAGCGCGAGCAGGATGCTCTTCATGTCGTACGGCTTTTGCAGCATGGCGGCATCGTGATAGCGCGCGGGAATACCGTCCATGCCGTACCCGGACGCGAAGAGGAACGGGATATGGCGGCGCCCCAGTTCGTCGGCGATCGGAAAGCTCTGCTCGCGGCCCAGCGTGACATCGAGGATGGCGACATCGATGGATTCGTTGGTCACCAGCGCCAGCCCATCGCTCAGATGCTCGGCGAGCAGCACCCTGTAGCCGGCGGATTCAAGCAGTTCTTCCAGCAGCATGGACACCATCGGCTCGTCTTCGGCGACGAGTACACAAGGTTTGGGGGCGGCATTCATGTCCAGTCCTTGGTCCGGCCGGTGCGGACGCACAAGGCAAGATGATTTTTGTGGCGCTACGGGAAGGCGAATGCCCTCCTGCAATTTCTTGCACAGTAGGCCGGGATGCCGGTGAAGCAGATGCGACGATGATGACCCGGGATCGTTCAGCACCAACCTGGCCGCCAGCAAAAGCTCGACCTGGTCATACGGTTTGCGGAGAAGTTGCAGGCCTTCGACCATGTCCTCGGCCACGATGCGCTGCGCGGTATAGCCGGACGTCATCAGCGCAGGAATCCCGGCGTGCCTGGTTTTCAGTTCGCGCACCAGGTTGATGCCGTTCATGTCGCCGGGCATGATCACGTCGGTAACCACGAGGTCGACCGGCTGGCCGCGCTCGATCAGCACCAGCGCATCGCGTCCGATTTCTGCTTCCAGCACGGAATAGCTGAGATCCCCCAGCAGGCTGCTTGCCACGGCGCGGACATCGCGCATCAGTTCGACGCGATGCCGCAACGAAAAACGGACGCCGAAGTGTCCGTTTCTTTACCGGCCCATGAACCGCGCGTTCCGCGCGGCGTTGGCGTCAGAGGGTGTAGTACATCTGGAATTCCAGCGGGTGTGTACTGGCACGGTAGCGAGTGACTTCCTTCATCTTCACTTCGATGTAGGCATCGATGAAGTCGTCGGTAAACACGCCACCGGCCTTGAGGAAGTCGCGATCCTTGTCCAGCGCTTCAAGTGCGGCGTCGAGGCTGGAGCATACCTGCGGGATGTTCTTCTCTTCTTCCGGCGGCAGGTCGTAGAGATCCTTGTCGGCCGGTGCGCCCGGGTCGATCTTGTTGAGGATGCCGTCGAGGCCGGCCATCATCAGCGCGGTGAAGGTGAGGTAGCCGGACTGCATCGGATCGGGGAAGCGCACCTCGATGCGGCGACCCTTGGGGCTGGCCACGTACGGAATGCGGCAGCTCGCCGAGCGGTTGCGCGCCGAGTACGCCAGCATCACTGGCGCCTCGAAACCCGGAACCAGCCGCTTGTAGCTGTTGGTGGTGGAGTTGGCGAAGGCATTGATCGCCTTGGCGTGCTTGAAGATGCCGCCGATGTACCACAGCGCCGTCTGCGACAGGCCGCCATAGAGGTCGCCCGCGAACAGGTTGGTGCCGTCCTTCGACAGCGACTGGTGCACGTGCATGCCGCTGCCGTTGTCGCCGACGATCGGCTTGGGCATGAAGGTGACCGTCTTGCCGTTCTGGTGCGCGACATTCTTGACCACATACTTCATGGTGATCAGTTCGTCGGCCTTCTTCACCAGCGTGTTGAACTTGACGCCGATCTCGCACTGGCCGGCGTTGGCCACTTCATGGTGATGCACTTCCACCGTCTGGCCCAGCGATTCGAGCACCTTGCACATGTCCGCGCGCAGGTCGCTCAGCGAATCGACCGGGCTGACCGGGAAATAGCCGCCCTTCACGCCCGGGCGATGGCCGGTGTTGTCGCCGTCGTACTTGTAGCGCGAGCTCCACGCGGCTTCCTGCGAGCCGATCTCGTAGAACACGCGGCCCATGTCGTTCTGCCAGCGCACCGAATCGAAGATGAAGAACTCCGGCTCCGGGCCGAAGAACGCGGTGTCGGCGATGCCGGTGGATTTGAGATAGGCCTCGCCGCGCTTGGCGATCGAGCGCGGGTCGCGGCCGTAGGCCTGCATCGTCGACGGCTCGAGCACGTCGCAATGGATGATCAGTTGCACATGCGAACTGAACGGGTCGAGGTGGGCAGTGTCCGGATCGGGCATCAGGATCATGTCCGACTCGTTGATGCCCTTCCAGCCTGTGATCGACGAGCCGTCGAACATCTTGCCGTCCTCGAAAGTCGACTCGTCGATCGCATGCGCCGGGAACGACACATGGTGATGGACGCCAAGCATGTCGGCGAAACGGAAGTCGACAAACTCGACCTCGTGTTCCTGAATCAGGTCGAGCACTTTGTTGGCGGACATAGAACAACCTCGATAGGTGGGTGGTCAGTGTTTTAGCAAGACCGATGCCATGGCATCAAAGCCCGCTGCAGCAAGCACTTGCGCGCCTCCAGTGCGCAGCCAGGGCGATGAAACGCATCATACATGGGCAACCATGATGGATGTTTGCACCATGTGGCAGCAAGACAAGCGGCGGAGCCGCGCGGGATTTGCACGGCTCCGCCATGGCTCATGCCTCGTACGCGCTCTCGCCGTGCGAGGTGATGTCCAAACCTTCGCGTTCGGCCTCGGCACTGACCCGCAGACCGAAGACCAGCTTCACCACGGTATAGACGATGGCCGACACCACGCCGCTCCATACCAGAGTGATGCCCACCCCCAATGCCTGCACACCGACCTGCTGGCCCATCGTCGTGTTGCCTGCGCCGAAACCGGTACCGCCCAGCGATACGGCGCTGAACACGCCGGTGAGCAGCGCGCCCACGATGCCGCCGATGCCATGCACGCCGAAGACATCGAGTGCGTCATCCGCCCGCAGGATCTTCTTCAGCCCGGTGACGCCCCAGACGCAGAAGATGCTGGCCAGCGCACCGATCACCAACGAACCCATCGGCCCGACCGTACCGCACGCCGGCGTGATCGCCACCAGGCCGGCCACTGCGCCCGACGCACCGCCCAGCATCGACGGCTTGCCCTTGGTAATCGCCTCGACGACCAGCCATGACAGCACCGCCGCCGCGGTGGCCAGCAGCGTGTTGATGAAGGCGAGCGCCGCGCCGCTGTTGGCTTCAAGGTTGGAGCCCGCGTTGAAGCCGAACCAGCCCACCCACAACAGTGCCGCGCCGACCATGGTGAAAGTCACGTTGTGCGGTTTCATCGGCTCGCGACCCAGGCCGAGCCGCGGTCCGATCATGTACGCGCCGACCAGGCCGGCGATACCGGCATTGATGTGCACCACCGTGCCGCCGGCGAAATCCAGCGCGCCCCTGGCGAACATGAAACCGTCCGGCCCGTACCAGACCATGTGCGCGATCGGCAGGTAGGCAAAGGTGAACCACAATGCGGTAAACGCCAGCACCGCGCGAAAGCGCATCCGTTCGGCGAACGAGCCGACGATCAGCGCGCCGGTGATGCCCGCGAAGGTGGACTGGAACACCACGAACACGTATTCGGGCAAGGCAACACCCGTGGTGAACGTAGCCGCCAGTGAATCCTTAGTCACCCCGCGCAGAAATACCTTGTCGAGGTTGCCGATGAAGGCGTTGCCGCCGTTGAACGCCAGGCTGTAGCCGTAGATCGCCCACAGCACCAGGATCATCGAGAACACCGTCATCACCTGCATCAGCACGGACAACACGTTCTTGGAGCGCACCAGGCCACCGTAGAAAAGTGCCAGACCCGGGACGGTCATCAGCAACACCAGCAGAGTGGACGTGAGCATCCAGGCGACATCACCCTTGTCCACCGTCGGAACGGGTGCCGCCGCAGCGGCATGCGCATCCGGCGCGAGCACCAGCAGACACATCAGCAGCAGCGCCGGCAGCCACGCCGGCAGGTCACGCGAACGGCGCATTACAGCCATGTCTTTCATGGGAACCTCGCAATGTGGGAGTTAGAGGGCGTCGGCATCGAGTTCGCCGGTACGGATACGGATGACCTGGTCCACCGTGCTGACGAAGATCTTCCCGTCACCCACGTTGCCGGTCTTGGCGGACTTCTGCACGGCCTCCAGCACGGTGTCGAGCAGGCCATCGTCCACCACGACCTCAAGCTTCAGCTTGGGCAGGAAGTCGACGATGTATTCCGCGCCGCGATAGAGCTCCGTATGACCCTTCTGCCGGCCGAAGCCGCGTACTTCGCTCACCGTGATGCCGCTGACCCCTGCGGCGGTAAGCGCGTCACGCACCTCGTCCAGCTTGTAGGGCCGGATGATGCAACTGATCAAGTTCATGCATGTCTCCCGGGTTGTGGCTGCGTCGGCATGCGTCGCATCCGTGGTTGTGCGCTCAGAACGATTTGCCGAGGCTGAGCACACCGGTGGCGCGACCGACATAGTGGTCGTAGCGGTTGGTGTAGCCGCTGCGCGCCGCGTTGGTGTCGTAGTAGCCGAGCGCGATGCTGTAGCCGTTGGCGAACGCCTTGGTCACGCCGACTTTCCAGTCGTAGTAGGCAAAGCCGGGCGTGTTCGACACATCCTGGTGACCCACGTGCGTGTTGAGAGTCCAGCTCGGGACGAATTCGTAGTTCCAGGAAAGATCGACGTAATCGCTGTTCTTGCTGTCGGCAAAACCGAACAGGTTGGTGAATGCGTGCGAATACTTCAGCGTGACGCCCTTCCAGCCCAGCGATGCATAGGCCTCGGTGGTATAGGGCCGGGTGAAGCCGGCGGGATAGGTCCCCGGGTAGTAGTACTCGTATAGCCCGACGTCGTAACTCCAGTCGGGACTGAGGCTGCCGCGATAGCCGGTGTAGAAATCGAGCTCCACACTGCTGGATACCGGCGCGTCGCTGGTCGAAGCATCCGACAGCCAGCTGATGTTGCTGCCCCACGTGCCCACGTACCAGCCGCTGACGTCGTCGTATTCGATGCCCGGCTGCAATGCCGGCTTGCGGTTGGTCTGCGACAAGCCGCGAAACAGGTAGTCGCTCACGATGCTCACGCTGCCGACCACTTTGCTGGCAGGCGCATCGTCGGCGCGGCACGGGGTCGAGAAGACCCACGCCACCGCCGCCGCCAGGATCCACTGAGTACATCGTTTCATCGGCTTGTTCCTCCGTCGGGTTGGCACGATCCGTTTGGGCGTATGGACGTCCATCGCTCTTCGTGCAGGTAAGGTGCGGCAGGAAAGACAAGCGAGTTCATTCGCAGCGGACGCAGGGCCGACGGAGGCGCTGCGCGGATGTCCGGCGCAAGGGACGCGGAACCATCGTTGCGTGGCGGCATGGGCATTCTCCGGCGCAGCGCCTACCGTCCCGATCGAAAAAACGATCGGATGCGGATTTCAGGCTGCAGGCGGATGCAAACCGATCGTGTGCCGATCGGTCTCAGGCATTCGTGCACGCTCCGGAGGAGGTGCAAGCTGAAGGAGAAATCCGGCCGTCAAATGGCGTGTCGTCTGCTCGGTGGGCGCGATGGATCCGCTGCCACGTTCCGTATGCCGTATTTCCCCTTCGATTTGATCCTGCACCAAATATTGTTGCGATGCAATAGGAAATTACGACGGGTTTTTGCAGGGTTGGCGCTTTATTTTGCGCAGCCGCAGCATCCGGATATGGGGATCGAAGCGCATTGCAGATTGCCCTGGCGATTCGAATGCGATGGACTGCCACCGCGACCAATGAACGGCTTGTCCATCGGAGCGTTGCTGGCCGACACGCGATGCTTCAAGGCGCGATGGAGTCTCGATGGCTCTATCCACGCCGGGCATGTCCGCGGTCAAACGCCAGCGCATGGTCATCGATTTTCCTCAACCGCTCTGCAAGCTATGGCGTTGCCTGCCAGCCGGCAGATACCCTCTGCGCACTTTCAATTCTTCCGCGGAACCCGCCCGTGACCGATCTGCTTCACGTCATCCTGCTCGGCATCATCGAAGGCATCACCGAATTCCTGCCGATCTCCAGCACCGGCCATCTGCTGATCGCCGAACAGTTCGGGCTGGGTGCGCGCTCGGATCTGTTCAATGTCGGCATCCAGGCCGGCGCGATTCTGGCGGTGACGCTGATCTACTGGAAACGCATCTGGCAATTGCTGACGCAGTGGCGTGACCCGGTCAATCGCGACTATCTGCTGAAGCTGACGGTGGCGTTTCTGATCACCGCGGTGCTCGGCTTTATCTCGGTGAAGATGGGTTTCAAGTTGCCGGAAAAAATCACCCCGATCGCATGGGCGCTGGTCATCGGCGGTTTCTGGATGCTTGGCGCCGAGGCGATCGCCGCGCGTCAGCCGGATCGGCGCGAAGTCACCTGGACGGTGGCGATTCTGGTCGGCGTGGCGCAGATGATCGCCGGCCTGCTGCCCGGCACCTCGCGTTCGGCTGCGTCGATCTTCACTGCGATGCTCAGCGGTACCAGCAACCGTGCAGCGGCCACCGAGTTCTCGTTTCTGGTCGGCATTCCGACCATGTACGCGGCCAGCGGCTACGAGCTGCTGAAAGTGCTCAAGGGCGGCGGCGCCGCGCACGAGGACTGGACCGCGCTGGTGGTGGGTTTCGTGGTGTCGGCGATCGTGGCCTTTATCGCGGTGAAATGGCTGCTCGGTTACATCCGCAGCCACCGCTTCACGCCGTTCGCGATCTACCGCATTGCGTTCGGTGTCGCGCTGCTGTTGTTGATACCGGCGAGCGCTTGAACGTTCAGTCACATTCTGAAGATGGATGGCTGCGTCGGGTCGGCGCGGCCTGAAGCGCATGACCGATGTTCGGTGCTATCAGCTGCTTGACTTGCACATCGACCTGGTTCGTCAGGAGGTCAGCCGCGACGGCATGCCGCTCGATGTGCAGGGACTGAGTTTTCAGTTGCTCGCTTTTCTGATTGGCAACGGGACGGAAGTCGCCAGCTTCGATCGTCTGATCGAGGGCGTGTGGGCACCGGCGGTGGTGAACGAGGAAACCGTCACCCAGCGCGTGAAACTGCTGCGGCAGGCGCTGGGCGATGACGGACGACGGCCACGCTACATCCGTTCGATACGAGGGCGCGGCTATCAGCTTTGCGGGCCGCCGCAAGCGCTGGACGAAGCGGTTGCGCAAGCACCCCGCGTACCGTCGCGTCGCCTTCGCCTTGTCGGGGCGACAACGATGATCGCGATCATCGTGCTGGGTGTTTCCTAATGCGTGGTGGCTGCATTCAAGGCCGACGCAAAGTGCCGCCAAGCCGAGCGCAAGTCAGCAGCTGATGCAACGCGCGGCGTACTACGCCGCCATCGGTCAGTCCGACAATAACGAGAGGGCCATCGCGCTCTACCAACAAGTTCTCCAAAGCGCACCGAAGAATACCGCCGCGCTGATCGGCCTCAGTCGCGCGTACAGCGCGCGCGTCTGCCTCTACAACTTTCCCTACGAAAACACCTTGATTGCCGAACGCCTGGCGATGACTGTGTTGCAGGTCGAGCCACGCAATGCATCCGCCTGGTCAGCGCGGGGCTATGCGTATGACTGCCGTGGCGAGCTGCAGCCGGCCCTTGATGCTTACCAGCAAGCCATCACGCTCGATCCTGAGGACGATGCCAGTCGTTCTTCCGCCGCCTATCTCTATCAGGAACAGGGACGATTGGTGGAAGCGCTGCACGCCAATCTCGACATGCGCGGCGATCCAGCCAAGGTCCGTTTCCGCGAGGTGGAGATCGCCCGCGAGCTTGATCTGCTTGGTTTTAGCGACGCCGCCGAACAGCGCTTCCAGCGCAGCTTCACCCTCAATCCGGACAGCGTGTTCTCCAATATTGGCTGGCCACAGCATCTCTTTCTTCAAGGCCGCTACGCCGAGGCGCAGACGGCGCTCGACCAGGCCCTGACGCGCCACACGCCACACGTCGACCTGTATCTGCTGGGCGGAGAACTCGCCTTGCTGCGCGGCGACCGCAAAGCGGCGGCTGAATATTTTTCCAAGGCCGCATTGCTGCGTCCACAGATGAGCTTGCCCGCGACGCTGAGCGCAATCTATGGCAGCAATCCGTCATCGCTGCCTTGGCTTGATCAGCACATCGCCGCGATGCGTGCGCAGTTCGTATCGGGTGCAGGTTCTCCGGCCGAACGGCTGGAGTTGGCCATGCTGCAATCTGCACGGGGTGATCGTGCATCGGCGCTGGCCACGATCACTGGCGCAGTGCAGGCCGGCTACAGCGACCGCGCCTATCTGCAGACCTCGCCGCTGCTGCAGCCGTTGGCTGCGGATCCCGTGTATGCGGCGGCGATCGATACCATCAGTCGACGCATAGCGGATGAGCGTCGACAGGTGCTGGCCGCCGAATGGCGGCCAGCCGAACTGCATGGAGCTGTGCCCTGACAGCAAGCGCATGACCTCCGCATGCCGTCCATCACGCATGTATCAGGGCATTGCCTTCAGCACGTAGTCGCGAAAAATTTCCTGCGACTGGGGATGCGCATAGCGCTGGTTGTAGGCGGTGCTGGTGATGACCGTGACCAGCCGTTGCGATGGCATCACCATCACGTAGTTGCCGCCGTTGCCGGACATCGCCCAGACCGCTTGATCGACGCCTTTCACCGGAAAACGGAAGCGCCACCAGAAGTAACCGTAGTCCGCATCGTCGCGCGCCTGGGCATGAATGGTCAGCATTGCGTTGACCCAGTTTTTCGACAGCACTTGGCGGCCTTGCCAACGGCCATCATCCAGCACCATCTCGCCGATTTTCGCGAGATCGCGGCTGCGATAGCGGGTACCGCCGCCGCCCATGCCGATACCGAGCGGCGAACGGTTCCATTGCACGTGGCTGATGCCCAGCGGTCGTTCGATCGTCTCGGCGGCAAAGTCCGCCAGCGGCTTGCGTGTTGCCCGTTCCACCATGGCCCCGGCAACGAAGGCACCGGCGGTGCAGTAGGAGAACGAGCGGCCATGCGGACTGTCCTGCGGCTTGCTCATCCACGGCGCAAAACCCTTGATCGGCAGATCCAGCGCGAACTGCAGCCAGTCTTCGGTCACGTACATGCGTTCTTCGTTGCCACTGGAAAATTCGTTCTCGTCATCGCACTCCCATAGCGAACTCATCGTCAGCAGATCTTCCAAGGTGATCACCTGCTTGCGCGGATCGGGGTGCAGTACCGGCTGCTTGTCCGCAAAGTAGCCGTAGACCTTGGCCTGCACGTTCGGAATCAATCCGCGGTCGATCGCCGCGCCCACCAGCATCGCCGTGAGGCTCTTGCTGGCCGAACGGATATCGTTGAGGTGCTCGGCGTCGCCGCCGTTGAAGTAACGCTCGTAGACGAGCTTGCCGTCCTTGATCACGACAACACTGGTGATGCCCTTGTACGTGCCATCGGCAAGCTTGGCCTGCAGCGCGTCGAAGCGCGACAGATCCCAGTGCGAAGCGGCGGCATCGGCCACCGCCCAGCCGTCATCACGATGCGTGGGAGGCTTGTAATCAGCGGCTGCCAGCGAGGCAACCGGGGCGGCCATGGCCGTGAGCAACAGCCATCGGGAAACGAGGGGGTGCATGCAATTCTCCGCAACGTGGTGGGAGAACCATCGGAACCCGATCGCGAATGAAGCGCCTGAAACCCGAATGAAGAATTCTGAAGCTGTGGCGCAGCGAGGCCTGGCATGGCTTCGCTGCGTCTTCGATGCGCGGACTCAGGCCACGGCTAGCAGCGGCTTCTCCTGCTCGGCCCGCTCCGCATTCATGCGCGCGTTGATGCGGCACTGCGGTTCGCTGGTGCGCTGGAACAGTTCGTTGCTCCACTCGATGAACGCCTGCACCCGCGCCGACAGGTGACGCTTCTGCGGATACACGATCCACACCGGCGAGCCGGTGGAAATCGTATCGGTCATCACGATTTCCAGCTGGCCCTTGGCCAGTGCGCTGGCGGCAAGGCAGTGCGCGATCTGGATGATGCCCAGGCCGGCGACCGCGGCCTGGATCACCGACTCGCCATCATTTATCAGCATGTGCGCTTCGATATCCAGTCCGACCCTTCCGCTCGGCGTATCGAACTGCCACTGATAGGGCTTGCCGGTGTTCGGATAGACGTAGTTGATCGCGCGATGCTGCTTCAGATCCTCGATGCTGCGCGGTGCCCCGTGCTTGCGGATGTATTCGGGCGAGGCGCATAGCACGTTGTTGAAGTAGCCGAGCTTGCGCGCGATCAGGTTCGAATCGGCCAGCTCGCCCATGCGGATGGCGCAGTCATAGCCTTCCTCGTTGAGGTCGAAGTGGTAGTCGCACATCGCCAGTTCGAGCCGGATATCCGGATAGCGCTGCTCGAATTCGGCGAGATTGGGGATCAGCGCGGCGCGACCGATCGCCGAATGCGCGGCAACCCGCAGCTTGCCGACCGGGTGGCTGCGCGCGTGGCCCAGCGCCTCGGTGGCTTCGGTGAGGTCGGCCAGGATCTCCTTGCAGCGCGCATGGAACGAGGCGCCGTCGTCGGTCAACCGCAGCGAGCGGGTCGAGCGGAACAGCAGGCGCGTGCCGAGCTGGGTCTCCAGCCTCGCCACCGCGCGGCTGACGCCGGACGGGGTCATGCCCAGCTGGCTGGCGGCGGCGGCGAAGCTCTTGGCCTCAACCACGCGAACGAAGGTCGAAATTGCTGAAAAGTCTTCCATTGCCTCGGTTTCCGGGTGATTCGTGATTGCGAGTCACGAGTGTAATGCGCAAGAAGTGGATTTTCTATACCCGAAGGTACACCTATTCTTTCGACCCTCGCCGGGCGACTTTGTGTCCGGCCACATGGTTCCGGGAGCGCGACATGAAAAAGCAACTGATGCTGACCACCCTCATTACCGCCGGCCTGCTCGGCGGCTGGGCCCTGTTTCACGGCAACAGCAGCCAGGCGCAGACCCCCGCAGCCGGCCCCGTGCCGGAGGTGACCGTGGCCCAGGCGCTGACTCGCCAGGTCAGCGACAGCGCCGAATTCACCGGCCGGCTGGAAGCGGTGAACACCGTGCAAGTGCAGCCACGGGTCGGCGGTTTCATTGATTCGGTGCATTTCCAGGAGGGCGCGCTGGTGCGCAAGGGCGACGTGCTGTTCCAGCTCGATCCGCGCCCGTACCAGGCCGAAGTCGACCGGCTCAGCGCCAATCAGGCGCAGGCGCGGGCCGAACTGGCGCTGGCCGAGACCAACCAGCACCGTGCCAGCATGCTGTTGGCCCAGCACGCGGTCGCCAAGCAGGAGGCCGATAGCCAGGACACCGCCGAGCAGAGCGCGCGTGCCCAGCTCGCCGCCAGTGCGGCCGCGCTCGCCGCCGCACGGTTGAACCTCGAGTTCACCCAGGTGCGGTCGCCGATCGACGGCCGCGTGAGCAATGCGCGCGTCACGCCGGGCAACCTGGTGACCAGCAGCGACGTGCTGACCAGTGTGGTATCGGTCAATCCGGTCTACGTGTATTTCGACGTCGATGAGCAGACCTGGCTGAAGCTCGATCACCTGCGCACCAGCGCGGCACAGGCCGGCCACAGCGCACGCATCGAAGCGACCATGGGCCTGGCCGACGAACCGGGCTACCCGCACGACGGCCGCCTCGACTTCGTCGACAACCAGTTGCACGTCGGCTCCGGCACGATGCGCCTGCGTGCGGTGTTCGACAACCGCGACGGCCTCTACACGCCCGGCCTGTATGCGCGCGTGCAGTTGCAGAGCGGCCAGACCCGCCCGCGCCTGCTGGTGGACGATCGCGCGATCGGCACCGATCTGGGCAACCAGTTCGTCTACGTGGTCGACAGCGAGCGCAAGGTGCAATACCGCAGGGTCAGCACCGGCGCACTGTTCCATGGCCTGCGCGTGATCGAAAGCGGCCTCGGCGCCAATGACGTGGTGGTCGTCAACGGCCTGCAGCACGTGCGTCCCGGCGCCCAGGTCAACCCGCAGAAAGTCGCGATGCAGTACCGCCTCGATACCGGCAACAAGGCGCTGGTCGAGCGCGGCGATGCAACGGACGCCGGCGACTCGCGCACCGCGCAAGCCAATGCGGCGGCAGCGAAGGCTCCGCAAGGCTGAGGACTTCCTCTCCAGCGAAGCATTAAGCCAAGAGCGTTACCCCCTCCCAACCTCCCCCTGCCTTGCAGGGGGAGGGGCAAAGAAAACCGGGGCCTGCGAGGGCTTCGTTGAGGATTCATTGCATGAAAAACGTTGCCCAATTCTTTGTCGACCGGCCGATCATGGCGGCGGTGCTGTCGCTGCTGTTCCTGATCACCGGCAGCATCGCGGTGTTCAAGCTGCCGATCAGCGAATACCCGGAAGTGGTTCCGCCGACCGTGGTGGTGAAGGCCAGCTACCCCGGCGCCAACCCCGAGGTGATCGCCGAAACCGTCGCCACGCCGCTGGAGGAACAGATCAACGGCGTCGAAGGCATGCTCTATACCTCGTCGCAGGCGACCAGCGACGGCGCGATGACGCTCACCGTGACCTTCGCGCTCGGCACCGACCTCAACACCGCGCAGGTCGACGTGCAGAACCGCGTGGCGCAGGCCTTGCCGAAGCTGCCGGAGGAAACCCAGCGGCTCGGCGTGACCACGCAGAAGAGTTCGCCGGACCTCACGATGGTGGTGCATCTCACCTCGCCGGACCAGCGCTACGACATGCTGTACCTGTCGAATTACGCGCGGCTGCACGTGAAAGACGTGCTCACCCGGCTCGACGGCGTCGGCGACGTGCAGATCTTCGGCGCCGGCGAATACAGCATGCGCGTGTGGCTCGACCCGCAGAAGCTTGCGCAGCGCTCGCTCACCACCGGCGACGTGATCAATGCGATCCGCGAACAGAACGTGCAGGTTGCCGCCGGTGCGCTGAATGCGCCGCCCGGACCGGGCAACAATGCGTTCCAGCTCAACATCAATACCCGCGGCCGGCTGGTCAGCGAAGACGACTTCCGCGACATCATCGTGCGCACCGACGCCAACGGCGGCGTAACGCACCTGCGCGACATCGGCCGCGTCGATCTCGGCGCGGACAGCTACGCGCTGCGCAGCCTGCTCGACAACAAGCCGGCGGTAGCGATGCCGATCTTCGCCCGCCCGGGTTCCAACGCGATCCAGATCTCCGACGAAGTGCGCAGCACCATGGCGCAGCTGAAGACGGAATTCCCGCAGGGTGTCGACTACTCCATCGTGTACGACCCGACCGTGTTCGTGCGCGGATCGATCGAGGCGGTGGTGCACACGCTGCTCGAAGCGATCCTGCTGGTGGTGCTGGTGGTGATCCTGTTCCTGCAGACCTGGCGCGCATCGATCATCCCGCTAGTGGCGGTGCCGGTGTCGCTGGTCGGCACGTTCGCGATCATGTATCTGGCCGGCTTTTCGCTCAACGCGCTGTCGCTGTTCGGGCTGGTGCTGGCGATCGGCATCGTGGTCGATGATGCGATCGTGGTAGTGGAAAACGTCGAACGGCATATCGAACTCGGACAGTCGCCGCGCGAAGCCACGCGCAAGGCGATGCACGAGGTCACCGGCCCGATCGTCGCCACCGCGCTGGTGCTGTGCGCGGTGTTCATCCCGACCGCGTTCGTCAGCGGCCTCACCGGCCAGTTCTATCGCCAGTTCGCGCTGACCATCGCGATCTCCACGGTGATCTCCGCGTTCAACTCGCTGACCCTGAGCCCGGCGCTGGCCGCCGTGCTGCTGAAAGCGCACGACGCGCCAAAGGACCGCCTGACCCGCGGCATCGATCGCGCGTTCGGCTGGCTTTTCCGTCCGTTCAACCGCATGTTCCATCGCGGCTCGGATCGTTACGTCGGCGGCGTGAAGCGCGTGCTCGGCAAGGGCCCGGTCGCGCTGGCGGTGTATGCCGGCCTGATCGGCCTGACCTGGCTCGGCTTCTCGCATGTGCCGACCGGTTTCGTGCCGGGGCAGGACAAGCAGTACCTGGTGGCGTTCGCGCAGTTGCCCGATGCCGCCTCGCTCGATCGTTCCGACGACGTGATCCAGCGCATGAGCGCCATCGCGCTGAAGCAGCCGGGCGTGGAACACGCCGTCGCGTTCCCCGGCCTGTCGATCAACGGCTTCACCAACTCGACCAACTCCGGCATCGTGTTCGTCACCCTGAAGCCGTTCGAGGAACGCCGCAGTGCGGACTTGTCGGCCGGTGCCATCGCGGCCACGCTGAACCAGAAATTCGCATCGATCCAGGATGCGTACATCGCGGTGTTCCCGCCGCCGCCGGTGATGGGCCTGGGCACGATCGGCGGGTTCCGCCTGCAGATCGAGGACCGCAGCGACCGCGGTTTCGAGGAGCTGTTCAAGCAGACGCAGACGCTGATCGCCGCCAGCCACAAGGAGCCGGCGCTGGCCGGGCTGTTCTCCAGCTTCCAGGTGAGCGTGCCGCAGGTGGATGCCGACGTCGATCGCGAAAAGGCGAAGGGCGAAGGCGTGAACCTGTCCGATGTCTACGAGACGATGCAGGCCTACCTGGGCTCGATCTACGTCAACGACTTCAACCGCTTCGGCCGCACCTACCAGGTGAACGTGTCGGCCGATCCCGCGTTCCGGCATACGCCCGAGGACATCCTCGGCCTGAAGACGCGCAACGCGCAGGGGCAGATGGTGCCGCTGGGTTCGTTCGTCACCGTGCAGCAGGGTGTCGGCCCGGACCGCGTGCAGCACTACAACGGTTATCCGACCGCCGAGATCAATGGCGGCCCGGCGCCGGGCTTCAGCTCCGGCCAGGCGCAGGCGGCGATGGAAAAGCTGGCGAAGGACAACCTGCCCAACGGCATCAGCTTCGAGTGGACCGAACTGACCTACCAGCAGATCCTCGCCGGCAACACCGCGATCCTGGTGTTCCCGTTGTGCGTGCTGCTGGTGTTCCTGGTGCTGTCGTCGCTGTACGAGAGCTGGTCGCTGCCGCTGGCGGTGATCCTGATCGTGCCGATGGTGCTGCTGTCCGCGATCGCCGGCGTGTGGCTGTCCGGTGGCGACAACAACATCTTCACCCAGATCGGATTGATCGTGCTGGTCGGACTGGCGTGCAAGAACGCGATCCTGATCGTCGAGTTCGCCCGCGAACGCCAGCATGAAGGCATGTCGCGCCACGAAGCAGTGCTGGAAGCGGCGAAGCTGCGCCTGCGGCCGATCCTGATGACCTCGTTCGCTTTCATCATGGGCGTGGTGCCGCTGGTGACCTCGCACGGCGCCGGCGCCGAGATGCGTCACGCGATGGGCGTGGCGGTGTTCGCCGGCATGCTGGGCGTGACCATCTTCGGACTGATCTACACGCCGCTGTTCTATGTACTTATTCGCGCGCTGGTCGAACGTCGCGAGGCGCGCGCACTCGAACGTGCCGCCGCGCACGCGCAGCCGGCGCTGGAGAACCACTGATGAAAACGTTCCTCAAGGTGGCCGCGCTCAGCGCGGCCCTGGCTCTCGCCGGCTGCGCCAGCGTCGGTCCCGATTACCACCCGACCAAGATCGCCGCACTGCAATTGCAGGGCCTCGATGCCGCGCAGGAGAACAATGCGCAATTCCAGGCCGCGTGGTGGAAGCAGTTCAACGACCCGACGCTCAATGCCTTGATCCAGCGCGCGGCGGCCAGCAACCTCGACCTGCGCATCGCGGTGGCCCGCCTGCACGAATCGCGCGCACTGTTCAGCGACGCGAAGTCCGACCAGTTGCCGACCATCGACACCGGCGTGAACTACGGCCGCAGCCGCGAGCAGCAGCCGGGCTTCACCACCCAGCGCACCACGGTCACCAGCTACCAGGCCGGTTTCGATGCATCGTGGGAACTGGATCTGTTCGGTGGCGTGCGTCGTTCGGTGGAAGCCGCTGGCGCCGACCTCGGCGCCAGCGAAGCGGAGCTGCACAACGCGCAGGTGAGCCTGCTGGCCGAAGTCGCGCGCAACTATTTCGAATTGCGCGGCAGCCAGCTGCGACTGGACATCGCCAATCGCAACATCGAGAACCAGCGCCAGACCGTGCACCTCGCCGAAGTACGCCAGCAACTCGGCGCGGGTTCCGAACAGGATGTTGCCAGCGCCAAGGCACAACTCAGTTCGGTGCAGGCGCAGCTGCCGGTGCTGCAGACGCAGGCCAGCGCCGGCGAGTTCCGCCTGGCGGTATTGCTGGGCGAGCGTCCGGGCGAGCTGGACATCGACGTGTCGCCGAAGGACTTCCAGCCGATCGCCGTGAACCTGCCGATCGGCGATGCCGGCGACGTGCTGTCGCGCCGCCCGGACATCCACGTCGCCGAGCGCGAATACGCCGCCGCCAACGCACGCATCGGCGTGGCCAAGGCGGATCTCTTTCCGCACATTTCGCTGGGCGGATTCCTCGGCTTCCTGGCCGGGCGCAGCAACGACTTCGGCGGTCCGTCGACGCGCGCATGGTCGCTCACGCCCGGCATCAGCTGGAGCGGACTGAACATCCAGCGCGTGCGCGCCAACCTGCACGCGAGCGAAGCACGCGCCGATGCGGCGCAGGCGAACTACCAGCAGACCGTGCTGCTGGCGATCGAGGACATCGACAACGCGGTCACCGGTTTCAACCAGCAGCGCGTGCGCGTCGACCGGCTGATCGAGCAGAGCACGCAGAGCCAGCGCGCCGCCGATCTGGCGCGCGTGCGCTACCAGGAGGGCGCAACCGGCTTCCTCGAACTGCTCGATGCCGAGCGTACGCAGCTGGCCGCCGAGGACGACCTAGCGCAGGCCGAAGCGGGCATCAACACCCGCGCCGTGGCCTTGTACAAGGCGCTCGGCGGCGGCTGGCAGGCCTGCGGCGACGAGCATTGCAGCCAGTTGGCCAGTACGCCGTGAGCGCGGCGGTCACCGCGCTTCCGCGGCGCAGCGGCCGCTCGCTGATGGTGGCGCCGCCGCTGGCACAGCAGGTGGCGCTGGTCAGCGGCGCGAACCGCGGGCTGGGACTGGAGGTGGTGCGCCAGCTTTCCGCCACCGGCATGACGGTGCTTCTCGGCGCGCGCGAACTGGCGGCCGGCGAAAAGATGGCGAAGCAGCTCCGTCGCGATGGCGCCGACGTGGTGGCGGTGAAACTCGACATCACCGTGCAGGAAGACATCGATGCAGCGGCCCGGCTGATCGAGCGCAACTATGGCCGTCTGGACATCCTCGTCAACAATGCCGGATCGAACTACGACGTGCGCGATCGCCCCTCCTCGGTGGCGATCGACACGGTGCGTGCCGCGCTGGACACCAACCTGCTCGGCGCATGGCGGTTGAGCGAAGCGCTGCTGCCGCTGATGCGCCGCCACGGCTACGGCCGCGTGGTCAACGTCTCCAGCGGTTGCGGCTCGACCGCCACGCAAAGCGAGCAGTGCCCGGCCTATCGCGTCTCCAAAGCCGCGCTGAATACCTACACCCGCTCGCTCGCTGCCGAACTGGCCGGCAGCGGCATCCTGGTCAACGCGGTGTGTCCCGGCTGGGTCGCCACCGACATGGGCGGGCCGGGCGGACGGCCGGTGAACGAAGGCGCCGCCGGCATCGTGTGGGCCGCGTGCCTGCCCGAGCACGTCGCCACCACCGGCGGCTTTTTCCGCGACCGCGAGCGCATCGCCTGGTGACTTTTTGAACCGACCACGCGTGGCGGAGCCGTTCAGCGCCCCACGATCACCGCGAACCAGCTCCAGCCGCGCACGCGTTCGGCGATCAGCTTGGTACAGGTGAGCATCGGCACCGCCAGCAATGCGCCGGGCACGCCCCACAGCCAGCCCCACACCAGCAGCCACAGCAGGATCGCGATCGGACTCAGCCGCATGCTGCGGCCCTGGATCATCGGCGTGATCAGGTTGCCCTCCAGCACCGTGATGGCCGAGAAGGTGATGGCCGGCAGGAACGCATGCAGCGAGGCATCGTTCGCGTAGAGCATGCCGACCAGCGCCAGGATGACCGCGGTGCTGATCGCGCCGACGTAGGGAATGAAGTTGGCGAACATCGCGACAGTTCCCCAGAGCAATGCGTCGGGCATGTGGTACAGCCACAGCATGCCGGCGGTCAGCGCGCCCAGGCTCGCATTGATCAGCAGCGCGGTAAGCAGGTAGCGCGACACTTCGGTCTGGATGCCGCGCACGATGACGACCGCATGTCGTTTGTACGCGAAGCCCGGGGTGATCTCGACCAGCCGCCGCAGCATCGAGTCGCCGAACATCAGGAAGAAGAACACCAGCAGCATCACGCTGAGGATCGCGGCAAGGATCTTCGGCGCCGTGGAGACAATATCCCACGCGCTGATCGCCACGCTGGCCGACGCCGGTGCGGCGACCACAGCACCGCGATTGCTGCTCTGCGCGTTGACCAGGCTCTGCGTGGCACGGTTGGCCGCTTCCAGTGGCCTGGTCATGTTCTTGAGTTTCGGCACCAGCGTCTTGATCGCCGCGGGTGCACCGTGGAACCAGCCGATCGCCGGCTGCGCCAGCATGCCGATGCCGCCGCCGATACCCACGATCAACGCGATCATCAGCACGCTGGCGCTGAGCCAGCGCGGCACGTGCAGGCGCGCGCCCGCGGCGACCACCGGGTTCAGCGCAAGCCCGAGGAAAGCGGCCAGCACCAGGGGAATCAGCAGCGACCTGGTCAGCGTGGCGGTGTACATCAGTGCCAGGAAAACCAGCACGTTCAACAACACGCGCACCGCGCGCAGGTGGCGGCGCATACCATGCGTGGTGTGGAACGCACGCATCGTCTTGCGCTGCGGAACATCGAAAACCTCCGGCCCCGCCTCTTCCGTGGGCGCCGTGGCGACATCGAGCATGTCCCGCGGTGGCATCGCGAGCGTCTCGCCCTCGTTGCTCATGGAAGGCCGCCGTCCGTGCCCGGATCGTCGGCGCGAACTTCGTCCCTGCCCTCGCGACGCTCGCCTGCGCGTTCGGCGGCGAAGACGGCCGGGCCGAGTTCGGCAATCAGCTTGGTGCCGTACGCCACCGCTTCGGCCAAGCCACCACCGAGCAGCGAACCGAGGCCGGGAATGCGCAGCGGATGGACGTTCAGGCGGCCGAGCACGAAACCCGCACCGGCCGCCGTGCCGACCGTGGTCAGCGGATGCGCATGGCCGCGCGCCAGCAATGCCGCGGTGGGGGTACTCAATTCGTGACGCGCCGCCGTCATGCGTGCGCGCGCCATTTTGACCCTGGACAGTCGCTGGAAGATGCTCATGGCGCCCCCTTGTCCCCATGCCCGGCTTCGATCCGGCGATCGGCCTTGCGCAAAGTGTCGCGCATCATCGCACCCCATTCGCCGCGCGTGGCGGGCAAGCTCATCCAGTGCATGCAACGCCTGAACAGCACCACCGCCCCCAGCAGGAAAAACACCTGCAAAAGGCACAGCACCAGCATCGCCCACAGCCACGAGCCGAACCACTTGGCCAGCAGCATGCCGATCAGCGCAAGCACGCTCAGGCCCAGGCCGACACCGGCCACGGTGGCGGCGAGGCCTGCCAGCAGCATCCACGATACCGCGCTGCGCGCCAGCCCCAGCTCCGCACCCAGCAGATGCAACTGGGCGCCGAACAGTTGCTTGAACGCGCGGCCGAAACGGGCAAGGTCGTCCAGCAGTCCAGACGACAACGGCGCCGGATCAGGCGCCGTTGCTTCAAGGGGTGGCTCACCCTGCGGTTCGTGCTGGCTCGGCATGGGTTCCCCCGGCGTCGGATGATTCAACGACGCAGGATACGGCCAAGCAGCCAGCCCGCGCCAAGCGCGATGGCCACCGATTGCACCGGCTTTTCGCGCACGTAGTCACGCGCCGTCTCCAGCCACGCGTCGGCGCGATCCATGGTTTCGTCGTAGACCTCACGACCGCGGTCGCTGAGTTCGGCGGCCTTGTCGGTGGCGCGGTTCGCCGCGCTGGCCGCCTTGTCGGTGGCGGTGTGCAGGCCAGCTTCGACCTGATCAGCGGCGCGATCAACGGCATCCTTGGTGCTTGCCACCACGTGGGACGTTGCCTGCTTGACGCGCGCGGCGCTCTCGTCGATGCGGTTGCCGGTGATCGGATCGTGATTTTGTACCTGTTTGTTCATTGCATGCTCCGATTGGAAATCGTGGGTGCCGTAGCCGAATGCCGGTTATCTCGCGCGGCGGAAAAACGCGATGATCGCCAAGATCAGGAAGATGATGAACAGGATCTTCGCGATGCCTGCAGCAGCGCCTGCGATGCCGCCAAAACCGAGCACGGCGGCAATGATGGCGATGACCAAAAATACCAGCGCGTAATGAAGCATGGCGGTGTCCTCATGAATGGAAGTTAGGCTGCGGCCTCTCGAACCGTGCCCCCATTCATCCACAGCGCACGCCATGCGGGTGTGAAGAAAGCCGGCGCCATTCTGCACGCGGCGCCGACGCCCGTTCAGGCTGCCAGCGCCGGATTGAGGCTGTAATTACCCACCAGTTCGGCCTCCGCCAGCACGTGGCCGACCATCGCCGCACGCAGCTCGGCCAGCGAAAACCCCTTGATCAGCGGCAGCGACGCCACATCCAGCGCATGCACCTTGAAATGGTAGCGGTGCAGCAGGGCATCGTTCCATGGCGGACACGGGCCGTCATACCCGAGGTATTCGCCGCCCATGTCCTTGTCGCCGGCGAACCAGCCGGTGAAGGAGTTCACCCCCTGCACGCTGCCGGGCGGGCCGAACGGATCGCGCTTGCCGCGCGGAGTGACTTCGTCGCTGCACGCACCCGCGGCCAGTTCGCCGCATTCGGCTGGAATGTTCGCCATCAGCCAGTGCACGAACTCCACCCGCGGCAGATCTGCCGGCACCGCCCGACCGGGCTGGTTCACGTCGTCGCCGACGCTCGGCACGTCGTAGTCGATGCAGGTGAGCGCGAACGAACGCGTGACCGAGGGCGCGTTCTTCCATGCCAGATGCGGACTGCGGTTGTCCGACAAGGCAAACGGATCGGCCCTTTTCCCGAAGGCGAACTCGGCCGGGATCGCCTGGCCATTCTCGAAATTGTCGCTGCGTAGCTGCATGGTGATTCCTCGATAGTCAGATACGTGCCTTTGCGCTCATTGCCAGGATGCGATGCAATGTCAGACCCGAATCAGGGCGTGTACGTCACCCGATACACCGCACCAGCCAGGTCGTCGCTGACCAGCACGCTGCCGTCGGGCAGCGGCTGCACGTCGACCGGGCGACCCCAGGCGCTTTCGTTCTGCTCGAAGCCGGCGATCAGCGGTTCGTACGCGAGCACCTTGCTGCCTTTCAGGCGCACGGTCATCACGCGGTAGCCGGATTTCTGCGTGCGGTTCCACGAGCCGTGTTCGGCCACGATGATCGCGCCCTTGTAGCTCGCCGGGAATCGCTTGCCTTCGTAGAAGCGCATGCCGAGCGAGGCCACGTGTGCGCCGAGTTTCACCACCGGCGGCGTGTAGCTCTTGCAGCTCTTGCCCTTGCCGAATTCCGGATCGAGCGTGTCGCCCTGGTGGCAGTATGGGTAACCAAAATGTTCGTTGGACTTGGTGATCTCGTTCAACTCGTCGCTGGGAATGTCGTCGCCGAGTTCGTCACGACCGTTGTCGGTGAACCACAGGCGCTTGGTGCCCGGCTGCCAGTCGAAGCCGACGGTGTTGCGGATGCCGCGCGCCACGTCCTCGACGCCACTGCCGTCCTTGTTCATGCGGGTGAGCTTGCCGTGGTCGGGTGCGGGATCGCAGATGTTGCAGGGCGCACCGATCGGCACGTACAGCTTGCCGTCCGGGCCGAAGGCCAGGAACTTGCCGCCATGATGGGTTTCCCTGGTCAGCTTGTCGGTCACCAGCTCGGGCGCGGGCGGGCTGTCGAGGTGATGTTCGATATCGCGCAGCGCCACGATCTTGCTGATCGCGGAGATATACAGATCGCCGTCATGGAAGGCCACGCCGATCGGCGACTGCAACCCGCTGGCGACCACCTGCACCTTGTCGGCCACGCCGTCGCCGTTGCTGTCGGTGAGTGCATAGACCTTGCCGGCACCGCTCGAGCCGACGAATACCGTGCCATTCGTGCCCAGTGCGATTTCGCGCGCATCCGGCACATCGGCGGAATACACCGCGATATGGAAACCCTTCGGCAACACCAGCTTGTCCAGTTGCGGCGACGCCATGGCGGGCATCGCCAACAGGCAGAGCAGACAAAGCAATAGCGTGCGCATGGGCATTCTCCAACGTTTCGACGAAGGGGCCGATGCTACCCCGACCCGCATGACGCTTCAGTGCAACCAACACCGATTTTGCAATCGCGCCGACATGGTAAGCCTTCGCCAACTGCGCGAACTCGTGCGACGGCAGCGCCTGGCCATGACCCTCCCGGCCTGTCGGCGCTGGTGCGCGAAGAGATAAATGCACGACGGATTGAACAGGTCGCGCCACAACCGGAATCCGACCGTGCGTGTCCTCCCTATATCGACTTGCATAGCTCTTTCGCGCGCATTGTGCGGCGTTGCCGCGGGAGTACGCTGTGGTTTATGGCGGCCGGAGAGGAACTCCCGCCGGATCCGCATCACGCGGGGAGAAACGACATGCTTACCTTTCCGGCCACGACAGCCGACACGAGCGTCAGCTGTTCGACGAACCAGATCGACGCACTCGGCAGCCTGCTGAAATACGGTCTGCCCGGACTGGCGCTGGGCATCTTTCTCGCCGCGCTCGCGTTGGGCGTGGCATGGAAGAAAGTGAACAACGATCCCACGCCCGTCCTCAAGGTCATGCTCGGTTTCGGCCTGGGCTTTCTGGTCGTCGGCGGTCTCTTCGGTACCTATCTGAGTACCCGCAATCCGCAAGTGCATGTGGAGGTGATGGTCGATCCGAATCCGGGCGATCTGAAACTGCCGCTGCCGGAAATCCGCAGCAAGCTTTCGAGCCAGCCCGATCACGACATGGTGCTGGTGCAGGACGCCGACTACGTCAAGGTGGACATCACCGGCATCCTGCGCGCCTACGATTCGGCGCAGAAGCAGCAGGACGGCCTGATCGATCAGCTTGCCTCGGTGGAAAAGAGCACGTCCTCGGCGATCGCCGCCGCGCGAATGGGTCAGGCGGATTCGTCCATGGGGGCCGTCGCTGCCGCGTCTTCCGCGGCCAACCCCGTGGCAGCCGCCGCCGACAAGGCGTGTACCCGGGAAGGTGGCGCTTCGTGCGGATGGGCGCCATTCGCGCGCGGCGACATCGTCGGCGCACAGGAAAAATTCCAGCAGGTGGCGCTGGATGTTTCGGCGGTGCAACCACAGAAAGCCGCGGCGTACAAAGGTCTTGGCTACACCTATGTCGCGCAGGGAAAACCCCGGGAAGCCGCCGAGCAGTTCAAGCGCTCATCCGAACTGGGCGATCGCGAAGCGATGCTCCAGCTCAAGGCGATCAATGCCGCGACCGCCGTCAATGCGGCGCACTGAGAAGCACATCCTCGATCACGCTGGCGAACGTCCTCGGGAATCGCGCGAGCATAGCCCCGGGGACATTGACCGCATGTGCAAGGAGGGCAATGCTTCGCGCTCGTCTCTGCGCATCGCCCGTGGGCTTCATGTCGAATCTTCCGCCGTTTCATCTCGCCTTTCCGGTCACCTCGCTGGCCCATGCCCGCGCGTTCTACGGCGAACTGCTCGGCTGCCCGGAAGGCCGTTCCAGCGACGACTGGGTCGACTTCGACTTCCACGGTCACCAGATCGTGGCGCACCTCGCGCCGGAGGAAGCCCGGCCGGCCCGGGCGCACGACGTGGATGGCGACAACGTACCGGTGCGCCATTTTGGACTGGTGCTGTCGATGGACGCATGGACCGCATTGGCCGGGAAGCTGCAGGCCGCGGGCACGCGTTTCGTGGTGGAACCGCATATCCGCTTCAAGGGCCAGCCGGGCGAGCAGGCCACGATGTTCCTGCTCGATCCCTGCGGCAATGCGTTGGAGTTCAAGGCGTTTGCCGACATCTCGAAGCTGTTCGCGAAATAACGGCGGAGCCTTGTCGATGGAAGCCCAGGATCTGCAGAAGCTGGTGACGGTGCACATGCCGTACGGCAAATATCAGGGACGACTGATCGCCGACCTGCCCGGCGCGTACCTGGCGTGGTTCGCGCGCAAGGGCTTCCCCGAAGGCGAACTGGGCAGGCTGCTCGCACTGATGCTCGAGCTGGATCACAACGGCCTGTCGTCGCTGCTCGATCCGTTGCGCAAGCGCTGATCCATCGCGCGGTTCCAGGCCCGATACGGCGTATGCTGCCGGTCCTTCCTGGCGATGCGCCGATGATTCCTCGACCCGACGAGTTCGACACCGCGACGGCTGTGCTCGCCACGGATGGCTGGTGCCTGCTGGACCATCTGATGCCGGCCATCCAGACGCAGGCGCTCGCCGACGAATGTGCCGCCATGCATGTCGCACAGCTGCTGTTGCCGGCGGGCATCGGTGCCGGTCGCGCGAGCTCGTTGCTGCGCGGCGACAACACGCTGTGGTTCGAGCCGGGGGCGCTGAGCGTGGCGCAGCAGGTATTCGCCGACCGCATCGATGTGCTGCGGATCGCACTCAATCGCAACCTGCTGCTGGGGCTGGTCGACGAAGAATCGCACTATGCGATGTATTCGCCCGGCGCAGGTTATGCGCGTCATCTCGATCGGCTGCGCGACAGCGATGCGCGTGTGATCTCGGCGGTGTTCTACCTCAACGATGCATGGCTGGAATCCGAAGGCGGCGCGCTGCGGCTGCACCTGGCCGACCTGTCGTACCGCGACATCTATCCGCGCGCCGGCACCCTGCTGCTGTTTCTGTCCTCCCAGTTCGAGCACGAGGTGCTGCCGGCGACACGCGACCGCATGAGCATCGCCTGCTGGATGCGGCAGCGGACGATGGCCGCCGCGTGACGGGTCAGCGTGCGTCCGCGATCGCGTTGAACCGCGCCGCGATGTAGTCGTCGGTGAAACTGGTCATGCCGTAGCCGCGGATGAAGCCGCAATGGCCGCCATGCTCGGCAATGTCGAGCTCGACGTTGGACGGCAACTGCAGCTTCTCGAACGCATCGACCGGAATCACCGGATCGTCGCGCGCGGTGAGGATGGTGGCTGGTATCTGCATGCCGAGCAGCGCGTCGCCCGCGACGGAGTAGCCGTCCAGATACTGCTGCAGCGTCTTGAAATCCGTATGCCGCAGGACCATCGCCTCGGTGAGCCCGCGCAGGCTCTGCTTCAGTTCCGACAGCTCGAAGTACTGGTGCTGCGGAAATGCCGCCTGCTTCGCCTGCAGCGAGCGGCGCCACTTGTGCATGAAATACGCCTGGTAGAACCACGGCGCGGATTCTTCCAGCGAGAACAATCCCTCGCCCGGATCGATGATCGGACACACCGCCAGCACGTAGTCCAGCGGAATGCCGACCCGCGAGGTCTGCAGCGCGGCGCGCAGCGCGAAATTGCCGCCCAGCGAGAACCCCGCCAGGGCGATCGGCCGTGCCGGCCAGCGCTTCGCGATGTCGCCCAGCGCGTGCACCACTTCATCGATGCGGCAGGAGTGGAACAGCGCCTCGTTGAGCGTGTGGCTGTCGCCGTGATCGCGGAAGTTGAGCCGGAAGATGTCCCAGCCGTCGGCGAGCAGGCGGCTGCCGGTCTGCAATACATAGGTGGAATCGACGCTGCCTTCCCAGCCGTGGAACAGCACGGCCAGTCCGCGCGGCGTGGGCCGCAGTTTCTGTGCGGTGTACGCGCCGGTCAGGCGCACGCCGTCGCCACCGTCGACCACCATAGCTTCCGCTCCCTGCATCACCGCTTCTGCGGCGCTTGGCAACAGCATGCGGCGTACGCCGCTGGAAGAAAGCATGGTCTGCATGTGGCCGCTGCGCAGCGGCCAGGGCGGACGGAAATCGGCGCCGCGCGGCAGGCTCATGCGACCGCGTCGCCCATGCTCTGTTCGTCCTGGCGAGCTACATCGCGATCACCGAGCGCCGCCGCGATGCGCTCGCGCGACAGCTCGGCCATGCGGCGACGCGCATCCGGCGTGGCCGGTACCGGCTCCAGAAAATGCACCTCGGCATCCATCGACGGACCGCCGAGCAGACGCAGGATGTTGGCGACGAAACTTTCGTTCTCGCGGAAGCCCGCATCGACGACGCGCCGGCCGTTGCGCGCGAAGCGCAACGCCACCGGTTGCACCGGCACCGGCGCATCCAGCGCGGCCTGGAAGATGCGCGCATGGAACGTCTTGAGCACACCGTTGTAGCCGGTGCCGCCTTCCGGAAACACGCCGACCGAGCGGCCTTCGCGCAGCCGCTCGACCATGGCCTGCATCACGGTGGAGAGCGAATGGTTGTTGCCGCGACGGTGGAAAATGGTGCCGCCGTTGGCGGCCATCCAGCCGACCAGTGGCCAGTGCGCGATCTCCGCCTTGGCCACGAAACAAGTCGCGCGCTGGCTGTGCAGCAGTTCGATGTCGGTCCATGAGGTGTGGTTGGCGACGAACAGCACCGGATCGGGCAGCGGCTGGCCGATCCGCACCGAGCGCAGGCCGAAGATGCGCAACAGGTAACGCGACCACCAGCGGATCATCCGGTGCACGAACGGCTCGCGGCCGTTCTTCATCACCGCGTCCTGGTTCCAGCTCAGGATCAGCGCACACAGCAGGATGCCCAGCACGATATGCAGCAACAACAGCGGCACCCGCAGCAGGTAGCGCAACGGACGCAGCAGGTCGTATTCGGGGGCGGTCGCGGTGTCGGTGCTCATCAGTCGATTAGTTTAGCGTCAGTCGGCACCGGCGCGGGTGCCCAACTGGGTCAACGGCAGCGATAGAGACCGTTTCACCGTGCGCAGCACGAAGCTGGAATTGACGTCGGCGACGCCGGCAGCATTGAGAAGATGATCGAGCAGGAAGCGGGAGAAGTCTTTGAGGTCGGCGACATGCACGTGCAGCAGGTAGTCCATGTCGCCGGTCAGTGCATGACAGGCCACCACTTCGTCCCAGTCGTTGACGCGCGCCACGAAATCCTCGATCGCCGCGCTCTCGTGCTTGGTCAGTTGCACGCGCACGAATGCCTGCAGACCAAGCCCGATCGCCTCCGGATCGATCTGCGCGGCGTAGCCGGTGATGATCCGATCCGACTCCAGCCGCTGCAGCCGGCGCAGGCACGCCGACGGCGACAGGCTGACCCGTTCGGCGAGGTCGGCATTGGTGATGCGGCCCTCGCCCTGCAACACGGCGAGAATCCGCAGGTCGGTGCGGTCAAGGCTGGCCACGCACGATATCTCCGCTTTGTTGTCCTTACACACAAGGATAGTGCATATTCACGGGCAATTCGGACAACAAAACAACCATAGTCGATGCGGCCGGCCGTAGACTTTGCAATTGCAGTCAACGTCACCGGAGCCGCCATGGACACGCCGCGCAAGATCGAACACCAGCAGACCGACCGTGGCTACGTGCCGGTGTATGCCACCGGCGTGGTGGAGCAGCCCTGGGGCAGCTACAGCCACACCGACCACGAGGTATGGGACACCCTGTTCAGGCGTCAGCGCGAGATGCTTCCGGGGCGGGCGTGCAAGGAGTTCCTGGCCGGGGTGGAACGCTTCGGCCTCGGCGACGGCGGCATTCCGAAGTTCGCCGAGCTCAACAAGGTGCTCGGCGCCGAGACCGGCTGGGAAGTGGTAGCGGTGGAAGGACTGCTGCCGGATGAAGTGTTCTTCGATCATCTGGCCCATCGGCGGTTTCCGGTGAGCTGGTGGATCCGCAAGCCCGACCAGCTCGATTACCTCAGCGAACCGGATCTGTTCCACGACCTGTTCGGCCATGTGCCGCTGCTGCTCAACCCGGTCTTCGCTGACTACATGCAGGCCTATGGCCGCGGAGGCATGAAGGCGTTTGCGATCGGTCCCGATGCGCTGATGAACCTCACGCGGCTGTACTGGTACACGGTGGAATTCGGCTTGATCAATACCGACGAAGGCATGCGCATCTACGGCGCCGGCATCGTCAGCTCCAAGGGGGAATCGATCCATTCGCTCGATTCGCCCGCGCCCAACCGCATTGGCTTCAACCTGGAACGCGTGATGAGCACGCGCTACCGCATCGACACCTACCAGCAGACCTATTTCGTAATCGACAGCTTCGAGCAGTTGTTCGATGCGACCCGCCCGGACTTCACGCCGATCTACTCGAAGCTGCGCGAACTACCGGCGCATGCGGCCGGCGATGTGCTCGACGCGGGTGACCGGGTATTCAACCGCGGCACGCGCGCAGGCTGGGCGACCGGTGCGGATACCTGACACTCGCATCCCGAACGGGTCACGTATCGAACGCTGATCGCCCTCAGCAACAAACGTGACCGTGGCAGTGCTGCTGTCGGTCAGGATGAGGCGGAACATGGGTTATTCGAAGTGCCCCATTGGGGCACTTATATTTGCATCACTGGCCCCTGTGGCTGATTGGCCCATTGCACAGCCAAATTCTGTGCGAACTCTTGCTGCTGGGCTTGCGCCTGTGCCTGGACTTGTTGACCTTGCTGCATGGCCTGTCCCCAATTGGCACTGCTTTGCGCAACAGGCGTGTTCAGCGCTTCCATGGTTCCACATGGGCCAACTTCTGGTCCAGCCTGTAAAAGCTGTTGAGATTGCCTTCCACGGCAAAAATGCGACCCGCATCGCGGCCAACCAGCACTTGGTCAATCTGATTCATGCCACTGGCACGCGCAGAGATAACCAGGGACGCCGCCAAGTTGTCGCTGTGTACGGTCGGAACACGGCTATGTTCCGCATCAATCTTATGCACGCCTTCCCTTGCTTGTTGATACAGGGTGAAATCCGAGTGTGCGGGGTCATCCAGACGTTGCTCGCTCAAAAGATGCTGCAAGACACTTCGGTGCGCCGGCATCGGGTTGGAGTGGTCACTGTTGAGATGACTCCCCGGCACCGGATCTTTGATGCTTTTGACATCGTCCACGTTTTCAGCAGGCCGATAGGCACTTTTACCCTCACCATGGCCCGGTAACGGGAGTCGAACGCTTGGCCCCAACGGCATGCCGGGCAGAGCGATATCGGCATGATTCTGGCGCTCGATGCCTACATGATTCAGACCGGACCACGTAAAGTCGACGCAGTTGTGCCGAGCATCTTTGTAGTACACATCAAAGCCGAATTTTTCGGGATTCGACCCGAATTCGTTCAACTTGTCGTATTGGCTTTTGCTGACTTCCATTGTCCTTGCGTAGACGGGATTCTTATAATTTTCGTTGTCGTCAACAACGATGGTGCCTAGCCCATCCATGCTTCCATGCTGGAGTGGGGCAAAACCAAAACTCTGCGGCTTGTCATGTCCATTGCTTGTTACATAAAACATATGCCCTGGTTCGGACGTCGTTCCAGGCGCTTCGTTGGCCAGCGGCGTACCGGGAGCCGCAACGTAAACAGTGACCGTGTATTTATCATCATCCATGGCTCAATCCTCACTCTCCTGTGTTGTAAAACTCGTCCACTTTTAGCCTAGTCTCGATGTTCTTGAACATGGGAAGGTCCTCCACCGTCTTGACCACTGCAACATATTGCCCGTATCGCGATAGGTAGAACCCCGCAACCAGAACGTAGGATGTCTCTCCATCGTGTGCATGAAGATGCAAGTTTGCTAACGAGTTATCTGCTTTTGTTTTGGCTCCATTGGCAGCCGACACGATGGCCTCGTCGTCTTGTGTTGGGACTGGTGTCATTTTGCCGTGGTCGACAAAAAAGACTTCGACATGAACGGGCACATCTTTTTGCTGGATGACATTCTCGATGCTGTAATTTTGCGTCTGTGGGAAATCCAGGCCAACCATGAAGCGTCGTTTGAGATTCGCCTGACCTTCAAGCGCCGAAAAATCAATACGAGTCGTATTTCCCGCCTTGTCCATCGCAAAGGGAACTGTCACCGGCAATGCTCGATGCGCAGGGGAAGCTGGTGTGCACGCCACTCCGGAGGGAAGCCCAAAACATCCGAGCAACAGCCCAACCATCCTGAGTGTGGTTTTCACGATGACGACTCCTTTGCCAAACACCATTCCATCCTATCCCAACAGCGCATGGTGTTCGATGCGGCCCACATGGGCATTTCGAAAACCCACGCGATCGCGTAATTCGAGTACATCGCCGCTGTGAGCCAGAGTCGCTGATCCGTCTGTTTGCGGAGAAGGACGAAGCGCCAAGCGTGATGGCTAGGCTACCCACTGCAAACCCTGATGCACCTGGCGCGCCCTTGAGCTAGTGCAGAACGGCATCCAGCCATGGCCGCACGATGCCGATCCACAGCACGTAGCCCGAGCGGTTCATGTGCAGGCCATCGGCGAGGAACCAGTCCGGCTTGGGCTGGCCGTCGCTGCCGAGCATCGGGGTGAACGTGTCCAGGTAGGTCACGCCTTTCTGCGTGGCGGCATAGGCGCGGATCAGGCCGTTGGTTTCGCGGATCTGCGGCAGCAGTACCTTGCGCGCCATGCTCGGCTTGATCGCGATGAAGGCGATCGGCACGTTCGGGTCCAGCGAGCGCGCCTTGTGCACGAACGCCGCGAAGTCGTCGCGTACGTGCGCCGGGCTGTCGCCATCCTGCAGATCGTTGTCGCCGGCGTACATCACGATGGCCCGCGGATGGTACGGCGCCACAATGCGGTCGGCGAAGAAAGTGGAGTCGTCGAGCTCCGATCCGCCGAAGCCGCGGTTGATGGTGCGCACCTCGGGGAAATCCGTGGCCACGGTTTTCCACGCATGGATCGACGAGCTGCCGATGAACAGCACGGCGCCGGATGGCGGCGGGTTCGCGCGATCGGCGGCCTCGAACGCCGCGATGTCGGGGTTCCACTGCGCGTGGTCGTACGGCTGGTTGTTCTTGGCCTGCGCCAGCACGGGCAGAAGAACGAGGAGGAGCGGCAGGAAGCGTGTCTTGATCATCGTGGACCTCGTTGGATGCTGATGGCGAAGCACACAAGGCTACTGCGGACGCGGCAGTTCCGACACCTTGAACACCATCGCGATGCGCCGACCGTCCCAGCGGTAGATCAGGTGCTCGGATTGCACACACGGCGCAACCAGGTCGGGATAGAACAGCGCCACGCATTCGCCACCCGCATGCCTCGCGCTTTCGTAGGCCACGCCGTTAGAACCCGCCGCGCGCAGGCGCAACGCCAGCGCAACGCTGGCGACATAGCTGTCCGGCGCCTGCGCCGCGGGCCAGCCGCCGCGCAGGTCGTGCAGTTTGCAGTCGATGCTGGTGCGGTAGCAGCGCATCTCCAGATCGCAGGATGGCTCGTGGGTGGCCACAAGGAATTGCTCGCGGTGATACGCAGTTTCCTCCACCGCCGTGGCCACGCTGTGCGCCGCGTAGAACACGCCCCAGCTGCCATCGGAAAACCGGCTGCCCTCCGGATTGATATGGGTGAACGCGGCCATCACCGGCGTGCTGCCGGGCCCGCTGATGCGCCGGCCCGGCGGAATCAGCCTGAGTGCTCCCGCCTCCTCGCGCAGGCGCGGATTAGTCAGCGCCTCGACCGCGAACACTGCATCGAGGTCGGCGGGGTCGGCGATGCGGTCGAACAGGCCACTGGGCGGAAAGCGGCTCGGCACGATCCGGTACGCCTGGTTCCAGCGGATGCGTTTCAAGGGTGGCGACTCAACGGGCATCGACATTCCGGCGCGTGCGTGTCATGCGATCCGCGCTGCGGCAAGCAGCGCGTGTGCAAACCGATGATGCGGCAACGCGATATCGCCGACTGCGACGCCGCTGGCGGCCTCAGTTCCAGCCACGCTGTGCGTCCAGGTACTGGCGCACCACGAAAAGGTCGGCCACGTTGCCCGACAGCATGCGCTCCAGCGCGGAGTGGCCGCCGAACAACGGCGACTGGTTCGGCTTGTGCAGCCACGCATCGGCCTGCGCCGGATCGGGAAACAAGATCTGCAGGGCCTTCCAGATGCCGAGCAGGTAGCTGATCCGTTCGATCACATCGCGCCCCACCGCGCCGCCCTGCTGACGCTTCCATTTGTAGAACGTCGATTCCGGCGGATCGCCCAGCAGCTTGCGCTGGTCGGCGATCCGCAGGTTCCACTGCTCGGCCATGCTGAAAAACGCACGCAGGGCCGGACCGCCAAGCTCACTGGAAGGAAGGCTTTCGGAATGCACTTGGGCCAGCATGGGTGAACTTCCTTGGTGAAGTTTTGTTCCATATTACTTTATATATGTACCACAGGCCAGCGGCGACAGGATTTCGCTTCCGCGGCGTTGCGGGGCCGCATCGAAACTTCCCAGTACTGGCCTGTACGCTGCTCGATCCGTGCCGGAAGAATCCATCCAGCCGCGGCAAGGGGAACGCTCAGCGGCTGGCTGCGTGCCGATTCTTCGCGCAATTGCAGCCGAAATCCGGTTCCGGCCCATCCTCGGCGATGAAGCGGTCGATGCGCTGCTCCAGCACCGGCAGCGGCACCGAGCCGGTGGAAAGCACGGTGTCGTGGAAGCGGCGGATGTCGAACTTCGTGCCCAGGGCCTTCTCCGCCCTGGCGCGAAGTTCGAGAATTTTCAGGTAGCCGAGTTCGTACGACAGCGCCTGCCCCGGCCAGCTGATGTAGCGGTCGACCTCGTTGGCGATTTCGCGATCGGACAGCGCCGTGTTGACGGTCAGGAAATCGATCGCGCGCTGGCGTGTCCAGCCCAGGTGGTGGATGCCGGTATCGACCACCAGACGGCATGCGCGCCACATCTGATAGCTGAGAAAACCGAAGCGCTGATAGGGCGTCTTGTAGATGCCCATCTCGTTGCCGAGGAATTCCGAATACAAGCCCCAACCCTCGCCGTAGGCGGAGATGTAGCTGTTGCGCCGGAACTCCGGCTGCGAGTGGTCCTCCTCGGCCAGCTCCAATTGCAGCGCGTGCCCCGGATACGACTCGTGCAGGGTCAGCGCCGGCATGTTGTACAGCGGCCGCGACGGCAGGTCATAGGTGTTGACCAGATAGACGTCCGGGCCGCCGCGTCCCGAGGTGTAGTACGGCGCGATGGCGTCCGGCACCGGCTCGATGGTGAAGCGCTCGCGCGGCAGATGGCCGAAGTAGTGCGACACCTGGCCGTCCACTTCCTTGGCCACCCACGCGCTGCGCATCAACAGCTCGTCCGCGGTCTTCGCGTAGAACTGCGGATCGCTGCGCAGGAACTGCAGGAATTGCGGGAAATCGCCCTTGAAGCCGCTGTCGCGCATGGTGTCGAGCATCTGCGCGTGGATCTTGGCTACCTGCTCCAGGCCGATCTGGTGGATCGCATCGGGGCTCAGGTCCAGCGTGGTGTATTCGTGGATCTGCTGGCGATAGAACGCCTGGCCATCGGGCATCGCCTCGGCGGCCAGCGTGGTGCGCGCGTGCGGTGCATAGTCGTCGCGGAAGAACGCCAGCAACTTGGCATAGGCCGGAATCACGCCGTCGCGGATGCGTCGCACCGCCTGGCCCTGCAGCTGCTGCGCCTCATCGGCGGCTATCGATGCCGGCAAATGATTGAACGGCTCGTAGAAATCGCTGCGAGTCGGGTCCTGCAATTCGGCCACGGAAGCGATCGACACGTCGCGGCCCTTCAGCACTTCGCGCGGCACGCTGAAACCGCGCTGCAGGCCGGCACGCATGTTGTCGATCTGCTGGTCGAAATACGCCGGGATCTGGGCGAGCCGATCGAGGTATTTCCGGTAATCGTCCACCGTGCGCAAATGGTCGGCGCCAAGCTCGTAGCCGATGTCGGACCAGAATGCCGAGTCGCTGTTGAACGGCATCTGCCAGTTCATGAAGCGCTGGTCGGCGATGAAGTTGCCGATCTGCTCGCGATAGACGGCGTAGTTGACCTGATTGGCTGGCGACAGTTGCGCCACGTCGATGCCGTCGAGTTTCCGCAACACGTCCTGCCAGTAGTCCAACCGTCGCTGCTGGCTGGCAGCATCCACGTCATCGAGCCGGTCGTTGTCCGGTTGCGATTCGCCCGAGGCGCTGATCCCGGCCTGGCCGGTGCGCCAGGTCCATTCGGTGGTGTAGATGCTCCTGAAACGGGCGTCGGTGCCTGTGGCCGGAATGGAGTTCGCGCTGAGCGGCAGTGCGGCAATCGAAATGGCGATGGCGATGCCGACGATCAGCGTCTTGTTCACACGAACTCCTTGGATGGGCCTGAATCGTGAGCGTACTGCGCGGGCGGGCGATTGAACACGCTGGCGCCGCGCGAATCGGGCGGGCGCAACGGGCTAGCGCAAGTCGAGCTTGTCCGCACCGACCGCGCGCAGGTAGCCGGACAGGCTGCGCTCGGGCGTCTCCACGAAGATCTCGCCGCTGGGTTCGCTGGCATCGATGCGGTCCGGACGGAAATTGCGGAAATCCTCGCGCAACCGGCACCACGCACCGAGCGTCCATTTGCCGCCCCAGAACGACAGGCACAACGGCTCGATCTCGCGCGCGCTGATCGCTCCGCTTTCGTCGCGGTAGTCCAGCCGCAGCACCTGGTTGCCGACGATGGCCGCATGCAGGCGATCGATCAGCGCGGCGAAATCCTCGCGATGCTGGTCGCGCCACACCGGCGCGAAGATGCGCGTGCGCGTCGAGCGTTCGCGCAGCTCCGGCGGCAGCACGGCCTCGATCTTCAACAAGGCGGTCTGCGCACTCTTCGCCAGACAGGTGCCCGCAAAGGCGCGCACGAACCGCGAACCGACCACCAGCGCTTCGAGCTCGTCGGCGGTAAACATCAGCGGCGGGATATCCGACCCTTTGCGCAGCACGTAGCCGACGCCGGCCTCGCCCTCGATCGGCACCCCGGACAACTGCAGGTCGGCCACGTCCCGGTAAACCGTGCGCAGTGAAACGCCGAGCGTCTGCGCGAGCTGGCGCGCCTGCAGCGCGGTGCGGCGACCGCGCAGGGCGTTGATGATGAGGAACAGGCGATCGGCACGGCGCATCGGCGCATCATCGCCGAGCCGGGCGATGACAACCAGCGCCGGACGTCACGAATCACGATGCCACAGTCCACGCATCACGCCGATTGCGCGGCTGCCAGTTCGGCGTCCATCGTGGCCGCACGCTGCATCGCCGGCCGTGCAAGCACGCGGTCGATGTAGGCACGGATCACCGGCGTCTCCGGCACCAGCTTGAACTGCGTGGTCCAGTGGAGTGCCCCGCCCCACAGCACGTCGGCGGCGGTGAAGCGGTCGCCGAGTAGCCATGGTCCCTTGGCCAGCTGGTCGGTCAGCGTGTTGAGCATGGTCTCGAAATCGCCGTAGGGCGAGGTCGACGGCGGTGCGGGTTCGCGCTTCATCGATTTGTCGACCACGGCCGGCTCGAAGCACGAGCCGTAGTACACCAGCCAGCGCAGGTACGGCCCGCGCAACGGATCGCCGATCCGCGGTGCCAGCTTCGCGCCGGCGAAATGATCGGCCAGGAACAGGAACACCGCCGGCTGCTCGGTGATCAGCGCCTCGCCGTGGAGGATGGCCGGCACCTTGCCCATCGGATTGATCGCCAGATAGTCCGGCTGTCGCTGGTCACCGGTTTTCAGGTTGAGGACATGCATGCGGTAGCTGGCGCCGAGTTCCTCCAGCAAGGCCCGCGTACCACTCGAACGACTGTTGGGCGCGTGGAAAAAGAGAATGTCCGGTGAGCTCATGGCAGTTCCTGGTCGTTGGAATGTCGGATGGGTGAATCAGAGATGGCGGGCTTCCGCCGGAGGCGACTGCCAGTTGTTGTTGCGGCCATCGGAAAAGCGCAGCGGCGCATCGATCAGTTCTGCCGGTTCGATGTCGTCGAGGCAGGCAAGGTTGACGCTGTAGAAATCGCCGCCGAGCACATCGAGATAACCGCGCCCGAACGGACGCACGCCGCAGTGGCGGCAGAACAGGTGGTGCATGCTGTTGGAGCCGAACTGATAGTCGGACATCTCATCCTCGCCGCCCAGCAGGCGGAACGCCTCGGGTTTCGCGATCACGCCCCACGCCCGCGTCTTGGTGCAGATCGAACAATTGCAGCGACCGGTGCCTGCGGCCAGGTCGATATCCGCTTCGAAACGGACCGCGCCGCAATGACAGCTGCCGTGATAAGTCTTGGTCATGGACGGTTCCTTCAGGATGAGGCGGCATTACGCAGGCCGGCCAGTGCGACCAGCCGCATGCGTTTGCGGGATGCCGATCGCGACGCCGGCCTGGATGGATCGACCGGCGCGTCGGCGGATGGAATCCGGTAGTGCCCGTCGATCAGCAGGCCATGCAGGTACAGCGGCCGATAAGCCTGCAGCATGCGGTTCGCTAGTGATTTCATGTTCGTCTCCTCATGCGGCCACGGCTTCGCCGATGCACCACGGCGGCAACTGGGCGTGCTTGAACAAGCGGTACCAGTGGTCGCGATCGCTGGGGCTGTAGAGATCCAGCGTGCGGATGATTTCGCGCGCGAATTCCACGCTGCCCAGGTGGCTGGCGGTGATCACGCCGCCGTCGCTGACCGCGAGCACGTCACTGTCGTACTGGGCCGCACCCGCGTACGTCGGCACCTGGCTGGCGATCTGTCCGGTCCAGTTGCCGGTGTGCCGGCAGGCGTCGAGCAGACCGGCCCGGGCCAGTGCCAGCACGCCGCTGTCGATGCAGGCGACCGGCGCGCCCGCCGCATGCACATCGCCGATCGCGGTCACCGCCGATGCACCTTCGCCGCGCTGCCACAGGTGACCGCCGGGCACGATCAGCAAGGCCGCACGCGGCAGTTCCAGCTGCGCCAGCGACAGGTCGGGCTGCACGTTGAGGCCGCCCATCGAGATCACCGGCGCGGTCGAAAAACCCACCGTCTGCACGCGCCAGTCGCCGGGCCGGCGGACTTCGCACAACGCCAGCGCGGCCTGCCAGTCGGCATAGCCGTCGAATACCAGGAAATAAACCGTATCGCGCATGTCGCTCCCTCCACTATGGAAGCGAAGCATGCGCACCCCCTGCTGCCAACATAGTGTCAGCAGCCCGCCGGTCCGTGAAAATCCGTGCCTCGTCCGCGCCGTCGCGAAACGTGCTGGCGCTGTTCATGCGCAGCCCGGACAATGCGCTTTCCTCCGCCTGGAACCCGCCATGAAGCCCATCTCGCTGATCCAGTTCCTGATCGAGGAACGCCGTGCCGGCCACATCAACGCCGAACTTTCGCTGCTGATCGAAGTGGTCGCGCGCGCGTGCAAGCGCATTGCCGTGGCCACCAACAAGGGCGCGCTCGGCGGCGTGCTGGGCATGGCCGGCGGCGACGGCGTGCTGAGCATGAACATCCAGGGCGAGGCACAGAAAAAGCTCGACGTGATCTCCAACGAGATCCTGCTGGAAGCCAACGCCTGGGGCGGCCATCTCGCCGCCTGCGCGTCGGAGGAAATGGAAGAGCCGCAGCAGATTCCGGACGGCTATCCGAAAGGCCACCACCTGCTGCTGTTCGATCCGCTGGACGGCTCGTCGAACATCGACGTCAACATCTCGGTCGGCACGATCTTCTCGGTGCTGCGCTGCCCCGATGGCGTGACCGAAGCGAAGGCGGCCGATTTCCTGCAACCGGGCACGACCCAGCTGGCCGCCGGCTACGTGGTGTACGGCCCGGCCACCGTGCTGGTGCTGACCTTCGGCCACGGCACCCACGAGTTCACGCTGGAGCGCGAGGTCGGCAGCTTCATGCTGAGCCGGCGTGGGATCCGCATCCCGGAGGAGACCTCCGAGTTCGCCGTCAACATGTCCAACCAGCGTCACTGGCAGGCACCGATGCAGCGCTACATCGGCGAGCTGCTGGCCGGCACGGACGGCCCGCGCGGGCGGGATTTCAACATGCGCTGGGTCGCTTCGATGGTGGCCGACGTACACCGCATCGTGACCCGCGGCGGCGTGTTCTATTACCCTCTCGACGCGAAGATCCTTAAGCAGGGCGGCAAGCTGCGGCTGATGTACGAGGCCAACCCGATGGCGTTCATCGTCGAGCAGGCCGGCGGCGCGGCCACCACCGGTCGCGAGCGGATCATGCAGCTGCAACCGACCGGGCTGCACCAGCGCGTGCCGGTGTTCCTCGGCTCGAAGAACGAGGTCGAGGTGGTCACGCGCTATCACCTGGAAGCGGACGACGCGCAAGGCTGAGGCTGCTGCTCCCTCCCCTGCTTGCAGGGGAGGGCCGGAGAGGGGTCGCTCTTCGCCCCGCGAAGTCAAAAGGTTTACCCCCTCCCAGCCTCCCCCTGCGAGCAGGGGGAGGGGCTCAAGCAACAGCATGGCCTGTCCGTCGCCCCGGCCACGTCATGATCCGACCATAAACTCGCAGCACGCCACCCACTCTCTCCAGCGCACACGACCATGTCCTTCCGCCGCCACCTGCTGCCGCTACTCGCCACGCTCGCGCTGAGCGGCTGCTTCGGCCACAGCAAGCCCACCATACCCAACCCGGTGATCCCTCCGCTGGCGCCGGTGAAGCTGAAGATCGGGCTGGCGCTCGGTGGCGGTGCGGCGAAAGGCTTCGCGCACATCGGCGTGATCAAGATGCTGGAAGCCAGCGGCATCCATCCCGACGTGGTTTCCGGCACCAGCGCCGGCAGCGTGGTCGGCGCGCTGTACGCCAGCGGCATGGACGCGTTCGCGTTGCAGGAAACCGCGTTCGGCCTGGACGAATCGAAGATCCGCGACGTGCGACTTTTCTCCGGCGGCCTGGTGCAGGGCCAGGCGCTGCAGGACTACGTCAACCAGCTGGTCCGCCACCAGTCGATCGAGCAGTTGAAGGTGCCGTTCGCGGCCGTGGCGACCGAACTGGAAACCGGTACGCGCACGGTGTTCGTACGCGGCAATACCGGCCAGGCGGTGCGCGCGTCGAGCAGCATCCCCGGCGTGTTCGAACCGACCGAGGTGCGCGGCAAGCACTACGTCGACGGTGGCGTGGTCAGCCCGGTGCCGGTGGACGCGGCACGCCAGCTCGGCGCGGATTTCGTCATCGCGGTGGACATCTCGACGCGACCGAGCGGCAGCAATCCGGAGGGCATGGTGAACATCGTCGGGCAGACCATCGCGATCATGGGCCAGCAGCTCGGCCAGCAGGAAATGGCGCGTGCGGACGTGGTGATCCGCCCGGACATCGGCGGCATCGGCCCGACCGATTTCGAACAGAAGAACCAGGCGATCCTCGAAGGCGAACGGGCGGCACTGGCCGCGATACCGGCCATCCGTGCCAAGCTCGCCGCGATGGTGGCCACACGTCAATCCGCAACCGTGCCGGCAGCCACGCACTGATCGCACTGCGATGCTCCAGGCCGTGCCGTCCTGCACTTGGCCGGCCCGATCCATAGGTTGTAGCGTGCGGGCTTCCCTGCGTCGGAGTCCCCCCATGTCGAAGTGCTTGCGCCTGTCCGTTCCACTGCTGCTGTTGCTGACCGCCGCACCATGCGCGTTCGCTGCAGCGCCTGCCGCCGATCCACGCATCGAACAGTTGCTCGGCCAGCTGGCGAAAGTGCAGCGGGTCGAAGGGGTGGCTATTTCGCCCGACGGCAAGCAGCTGGCATGGCAGACCGAACGCCAGGGCAAGGCCACGATCGAGGTTGCCGGCATCGACGGCAGCCACGCACGTGCCCTCGGCAGCGTCGGCAAGGCCGGTAGCTGCCGGCAGTCCGGCGCCAGCTGGTCGCCCGATTCGCGGCACCTCGCTTTCGTGTCCAGTTGCGATACGGACCTCACCAACACCAAGGCGATGCAGAACGACATCGTCCTTGCGGATGCGACGAGCCACGATGCCCCGGTGCCGCTGGCGCAGCTCAAGGGGTACGTGCGCTCGCTGCAATGGACGAACGACGGCAAGTCGATCGGCTTTCTCTATGTGCCCGGCGCCACCCGCCACGCCAGCGCGCTTGCCGCAGCCAAGCCCGCCGTCGGTGAAGTGGGCGTGACCGGACTGGAGATCCAGCATGTGGCAAGCATCGACGTCACCGGTGGCGCACTGCACGTGCTGACGCCGGAGGACGTCTACGCCTATGAATTCGCATGGTCGCCGGACGGTTCGCGCATCGTCTACACCGCCGCGCAACCGCCGGGCGACAACAACTGGTGGATCGCCAAACTCTACGCACAGCCGGCGAAGGCCGATGCGAAGGCGACGGTGCTGGTGGATCCGAATGGAAGCGGCAGCGGATCGCTGCGCGACCTGCAGATCGCTCTGCCGCGCTGGTCGCCGGATGCCTCGCGCATCGCTTTCATCGGCGGCTTGATGAGCGACCAGGGCGCGACCGGCGGCGATCTTTATGCGGTGGCGGCAGAAGGCGGCGCGCCGACCAACCTCACGCCAGGAACGCATGTCACGCCGGTGTGGTTCCAGTGGACTGGCGCGCGGCAGATGCTGGTGACGCAGGTCGCGAACGGTCAGAGCCAGGCGGCGTTCTATCGCGTCGACGCCACGACAGCCGCGACGGAACGCACCTTGTTCACTGTGCCTGCGAACTTCCATGACGGCACCGCGTCGATGGCGTTGTCGCTGTCCGCCGATCACCAGCGCGTCGCCTTCGTGCAGAGCTCCTATGCGGCAGCGCCGGAAGTGCATGCCGGCGTACTGGAGACCACGCCGCCGCCGGCCGTCACGCATTTCAACGCAGCGCTTGAGCCGGCATGGGGCAAGGCGGAATCGGTGGAGTGGAACAACGAAGGTTTCCACGTGCAGGGCTGGCTGCTGTATCCAGCCAACTACGACGCGAAGAAGTCGTACCCGATGATCGTCAGCGTGCACGGTGGCCCGTCCAGCGCGGTGATTCCGAGCTGGCCCGGCGCAGGCTACGGCAGCGCGCCGCTCTCGGCGATGGGCTATTTCGTGTTCATGCCCAATCCGCGCGGCAGTTTCGGCCAGGGCGAAAAGTTCGTGCAGGCCAATCGCAAGGATTTCGGCTACGGCGATTTGCGCGACATCCTTGCCGGCATCGACGCGGTGGAAAAGAAAGTCCCGGTGGACGACAAGCGCCTCGGCCTTACCGGCTGGAGCTACGGCGGCTTCATGAGCATGTTCGTGCCAACGCAGACGCAACGCTTCCGCGCGGTAGTCGCCGGCGCCGGCATCTCCAACTGGCAGAGCTATTACGGCGAGAACCTGATCGACCAGTGGATGCCGCCGTTCTTCGGCGCCACGGTGTACGACGACCCGGCGGTGTATGCGAAGAGTTCGGCGATCAATTTCATCAAGAA
>DASWOQ010000015.1:0-32770 GCA_036398675.1 Rhodanobacter sp.
CTGGTCCGGCCTGGAGGTCAAGCCGGACAACTACTACGCCAATATCGAAGCGGCCGGCAAGTTCAACTACCAGTACGACATCGCGCACATCGGCAAGCCGACCGACCGCAAGGAATGGGGCATGACCCCGCAGACGGTCAACGCGTACTACAACCCCAGCGACAACACGATCAACTTCCCGGCCGCGATCCTGCAGCCGCCGTTCTTCGATGCCAAGGCGGACGACGCGATCAACTACGGCGGCATCGGTGCAGTCATCGGCCACGAATCGAGCCACGGTTTCGACGACCAGGGCGCGCAGTTCGACGGCGACGGCAACCAGAACGACTGGTGGACCAAGGCCGACAAGACGCAGTTCGAGGCCCGCACCGGCAAGCTGGTCGCGCAGTTCGACGCCTATACGCCGATCAAGGACAAGCCGGACCTGCATGTCAACGGCAAGCTGACCCTGGGCGAGAACATCGCTGACCTGGGCGGCCTGAACGTGGCGTACGACGCGCTGCAGACGGCTCTGAAAGCCAATCCGGCCGAAGCCACGCAGAAAATCGACGGCTACACCCAGGATCAGCGCTTCTTCCTCAACTGGGCGCGCGTCTGGCGCGGCAGCATGCGCGAGAAGTCCGAAATCCTGCAGCTCAACACCGATCCGCATTCGCCCGAAGGCCTGCGCGCGATGGGTGCGCCATCCAACATGCCGGCTTTCGCCACTGCATTCCAGTGCAAGGCGGGCGATGTGATGGTTCGTCCGGCCGACACGCAGGTAAAGATCTGGTAAGTCGAGGGATGTCGTTGCTCTGAAAGCAACATTCCTTCAGAGGCCCCGTTTCGACGGGGCCTTTTTTTTGCGGACGCAAAAGGACCGTGCCACCGGATCCTGCGCTTGCTGTTCCCTGGCAAGCAGGGCAGCCATGACGTTCCTTTCGGGACGCATGGACGTAGGAAGATGCGAGGCGCGTTAATTTTGTATTGCAAATCATTCTCATTAAAAATACTATTTCGCATCTCGCTGGTGAGCCAAGTAGGTAGCCATTGGCGAAACCCTGAGAACGGTTGCTGATCCCGGCAGAACACGACATGCCATCCCGGCCGTGCGCAAACGCACGCGGCCGGGGGACTGAGCGATCCCATTTCACTACCCAACTGGACCATTCATGAGTATCAAGAGTCGAAAGCACGCCATTGCCTGCCCGCGGACGCAACAGCTGAACATGATCGCGGCGAGCCTGCTCACCGGCCTGGCCCTGGCCGCACCGCTGACGGCCCGAGCCAACGACGACTCGACTCCTACTCCTCAGACCCAGGACGCCAAGAACCTGCCTGGCGTCAAGGTGGAGGCCACTCGCGGCACCGACTACCGGGTCGATAAGGTGGCATCGCCAAAATTCACCCAGCCGCTGCTGGATACGCCGCAGACCATCAGCATCATCTCCAAGGACCTGATCCACGATCAGGGCGCTACCACGCTGACCGAGGCGCTGCGAAACAGCCCCGGCGTGGGCACCTTCTATGCCGGCGAGAACGGCACCACGTCGACCGGCGATGCCGTCTACATGCGCGGCTTCGACGCATCCAGCAGCATCTTTGTCGACGGCGTGCGCGACCTCGGCTCGATCTCGCGCGATGTGTTCAACATCGAGCAGATCGAAGTGGAGAAAGGCCCCGCCGGTACCGACAACGGACGCACTTCGGCGGCCGGTGCCATCAACATGGTCAGCAAGCAACCCGAGCTCACCAATGCCCTGTCGGGTTCCATCTCCTATGGCAACGCCGCTAGCCGGCGCGTTACCGCGGACTGGAACCAAGTGGTCGGCGAGCACGCTGCCATCCGCCTGAATGTGCTGGGCCAAGACGCCGGAGTCGCTGGTCGCAACGATATCGAGAACAACCGCTGGGGAGTCGCCCCCTCGATTGCCTTCGGCCTCGGAACTCCGACCCGCGTCTACGTGAACCTTCTGCACGTGAAGCAGAACAACGTGCCTGACGGCGGCGTCTCGACCATGGGTTTGCCCGGCTACAGCAGCCCCGACCCGGCTCGCCCCTGGCTGGCCAGCGCCCCAAGGGTCGATCCCGACAATTTTTATGGCACCGATGCGGACCACGATCATGTCAAGGCCGACATGGCGACGGTGCGCGTCGAGCATGACTTCGCCAACGGTGCGGCGCTGCATAACACCACCCGTTGGGGACGAACCCAGCAGGACTACCTGCTGACCTCGTTCATGTACACCGCGGCGAACCTCGTCACGCCCGATCCCAACGACCCATCCACCTGGACCGTCGCGCGCAGCAACCCGACGTTCAAGGACAACACCGACAAGATCATCACCAACCAGACCAGCTTCACCACGTCATTCCATACCGGCAGTGTCGAGCACGACCTCAGCACCGGCATCGAGCTGACCCAGGAGAAGCTGGACACCATCGGCATGGCTGCGTTGAACGGCAGCAAGTGGACGCCCGCCAACATGTACGACCCCGACCCGAACCAGGCTTCCGGCCTGATCTGGGGCAGGAATGGTGCCAACAGCGCCGGCAAGACCACGACGGAGGCGGCGTATGCGTTTGACACGCTGAAGTTCGGCGAACAATGGATGGTCACCGGCGGCCTGCGCATGGACCACTACAAAACCGATTTCACCAGCCTGGTGGCCTGCGGTGCGGCACGCAACCCGGTGCCCTGCCCGACCGGCCAGCCGGCCGGCACGATTGTGCAGGGCGTGAACGCAACGGCATCGGACAACTTGCTGAACTGGAAGCTCGGGGTCATCTACAAGCCTGCCGCCAACGGCAGCGTCTATGCGGACTACGCCGTTTCGGCACAGCCCCCCGGTGGCTCCCAACTGCAGTTGAGCACCGCCGCCAACAGTGCCGACAATCCTTCGCTGGATCCGCAGAAGGCACGCACCGCCGAAGTCGGTACCAAGTGGAATCTTCTTGCCGACAATCTGTTGCTGACCGCTGCGCTCTATCGCACCGAAGTCAGCAACAACCTGGTGACCGATAGCGACGGCAATGTCTATCAGATCGGCAAGGAGCGCGTCAGCGGCGTGGAACTGACTGCCGTAGGCAAATTGACGGACCATTGGTCGGTCAGCAGTGGTTTCACGACGATGAACACCACCATCGTCAAGGGCGTGGTGGCCACCCAGGACGGGTCGGACGGCATCGCCTATACGCCGAAATATGCGTTCACCGCATGGACGACCTACCAGTTGCCGTTCGGGCTGACCATCGGCGGCGGAGCACGCTATTCCGGCGAGCTCAAGCGCGGTACCGACGGTGCGGTCGGCACGCCCGACTACACCAAGTCGTATACGGTGTTCGATGCCATGGCGACCTACGCGTTCAACAAGCATTTCGACCTGCAGTTGAATGTCTACAACCTGTTCGACAAGGACTACGTCGCCGCCATCAACAAGAGCGGCTACCGCTACACTCCGGGCATTCCACGCTCCGCGATGCTGACGGCCAACTTCCACTTCTGATCGGCGGCGGGCATACGGCTAACTCCAGCCCCCTCCAGGGGGCTGGCTCTCGGAAACCGAACATGCTTGTGCACATTCCCGAAGTACTAACCCGCGCGCAGGCCGCGCAATGTCGGCAGGCGCTGGAAGCCGCCAGTTGGACCGATGGACGCGAGACAGTCGGCGCCCAGGGCGCGCAAGTAAAGCGGAACCTGCAATTGCCCGATGCCTCGCCGCTGCGCCAGCAACTGGGCCGTGTCGTGATGGAGGCACTGGCGCGTCATCCGCTCTACCACGCCGCGACCCTGCCATTGCGCACGCTGCCGCCGCGCTTCAATCGCTACGAGGGCGGCGGTCATTACGGTTTCCATGTCGATGGTGCCGTGATGGCGTTGCACGATGCGCAGCAATTGCGCAGCGATATCTCATGCACGCTTTTTCTCAGCGAACCGGACGACTATGACGGCGGCGAACTGATCGTCAGCGATACCTACGGCGAGCATGAGGTGAAGCTGCCGGCCGGCGACCTGATCGTGTATCCGTCCAGCAGCCTGCATCGGGTGCAGGACGTGACGCGCGGATCGCGACTGGCCTCGTTCTTCTGGGTACAGAGCCTGATCCGCGATGACAGCCGGCGGCGCCTGCTGTTCGAACTGGATACGTCGATCCAGGCATTGATGCGATCCGGCGCCGATGCCGCGGCACTGCTGCAGCTCAGCGGCGTGTACCACAACCTGCTGCGCCAATGGGCCGAGACCTGAGTCGTATCGTCGCATCGGCCATCCGCGTGCAACGCTCCCATCCCTAATCGCTTGTTCCCTCGTGGCGCCGCGGGGCGGATAATTGTCGGCTCCTTGGAGCAACACGGCTGCGCAATGTTCGTACCTGGTCAACGATGGATCTCTTCTGCCGAACCCGAGCTCGGTCTCGGCACCGTGCTTCGCGTCGAAGGACGCGGCGTGCAGGTTTTGTTCGCCAAGGCCGGCGTGCTGCGCCCCTACGCGATCGATTCCGCGCCGCTGTTGCGCGCGGAGTTCCGCGCCGGGCAGCGTGTCGCCGGCAAGGGCATCGCGTTCCTGGTCGAGCGCGTGGAAATCCGCGACGAACTGCTGATCTATCGCGGCGAAGGTCGCGAACTGGAGGAAGGCCAGCTCGACGACGAGCAGAGCGTGAGCCAGGCCGATGACCGATTGATCGGCGGACGCACCGATCCGGTGGCGCAGTTCGAGCTGCGGCTCGAAGGCCTCCGGCGCCGGGCCGATGCCCGTCGTTCGCCCGCCTGGGGGCTTGGTGCCGCGCGCATCGGCCTGATCCCGCATCAGTTGCGCGTGGCCGGCATCGCCGCGGCGCGGCGTCCGCCGCGCGTGCTGCTGGCCGACGAGGTCGGACTCGGCAAGACCATCGAAGCGGGCATGATCATCGCGCGCCAGCTCGCCACCGGCCGCGCCTCGCGCGTGCTGCTGCTGTTGCCCGACACGCTGGTGTACCAGTGGTTCGTCGAACTGCTGCGGCGCTTCAACCTGAGCTTCGCGATCTACGACGAGGAGCGTTGCGAGGCACTGGAGCAATCCGGCGACGACAGCAATCCGTTCGAGGACGAGCAACTGGTGATCGCCGACTTCGGCTTTCTCGAGAACTCGCCGAAATACGCCGCGCAATTGCTCGACGCGCCGTGGGATTTGCTGGTGGTCGACGAGGCGCATCATCTCGCCTGGTCGCCGGAAGCCAGCAGCCCGCGTTATACGATGGTCGAACGGCTGGCCGCCACGATCCCCGGCGTGATCCTGCTTACCGCCACACCGGAGCAACTGGGCCGCAGCGGACATTTCGCGCGCCTGCGCCTGCTCGACCCGCAGCGCTACCACGACCTCGACGGTTACCTGGCCGAGGCGGACACCTACCAGGCGCTATCGAAGATCGCCGATCGATTGCTCGATGGCGAGGCGCTGGACGATGTTCAACGCGCTTCGCTGGCCGATGCCTTCCGCGGCGATGAAACCCTTACCGCGCAACTTGCGGAATCGACCAAGCCGGCCAACGCGCGCGAATTGCTGGCCGCGCTGATCGATCGCCACGGCACCGGTCGCGCGATGTTCCGCAATCGCCGTGCCGGCATCGGCGGGTTCCCCCGGCGTCTGCCCGAGTGGCATCTGCTCAATGCAGGCAAGCTGGGCGAGGGTACACGCCAATCGCTACTGGCCGAATTCCATGCCGACATCCAGCAACCGCCCGCGCTGATCGAAGTCGATTACAGCGCCGACCCGCGCGTCGACACGCTGATCGAACTGCTTGACGCCCATCCGCAGGACAAGTTCCTGCTGATCTGCCGCAGCCAGGCCAAGGTGCTGGCGCTGGAGGAGGCGCTGCGCACGAAGAGCGGCGTCGGTGTGGCGCGATTCCATGAAGGTCTGGGCATCGTGCAGCGCGATCGCAACGCGGCATATTTCGCGCAACCCGACGGCGCGCGCCTGCTGCTGTGTTCGGAGATCGGTTCGGAGGGTCGCAATTTCCAGTTCGCGCACCGGTTGATTCTGTGGGATCTGCCGCTCGATCCGGATCTGCTCGAACAACGCATCGGCCGCCTCGACCGCATCGGCCAGAAACACGACATCAGCATCCATATCGTTGCCGTCGCCGACAGTGCGCAACATGTGCTCGCACGCTGGTACGACGAGGGCGTGGACGCCTTTCGCGCAAGCCCGGCGGATGGCCGCGAACTGCTGCGCCGCTTCGGCGAACCGCTGGCCCGGCTGGCCGACGAACATTCCCGCGGCGACGACAACCGCGACCAGGAACTCGACGTACTGCTCGCCGAAACCCGCGCCAGCCACGAACAGATGGCCGAGCTCATCAGCGCCGGTCGCGACCATCTGCTCGAACTGGCCGCCAGCCGCGACCTGCACGCCGACGAGCTGCAGCAGGCCTTCGCGCGCGAGGATCACGACCCGGGCCGCGACGCGTTCGTGCAGCGCCTGCTCGAAGCGTTCGGCATCCATCCCGAGGAACTGGGCGGCAAGGTGCTGCTGCTGGATCCGCAATACCTCTCTACCGATGCCCTGCCCGGCTTCGCCGAGGGCCCGCAATCGGTGACCTTCGATCGCGACGTGGCACTGGCACGCGAAGACCTGCCGCTGTTGCGGCTCGATCATCCGCTGGTCGCCGGCGCGATGGATCTGGCGTTGTCCGGCGAACAAGGCAACGCTGCATTCATGGTGGACGACGTGCTGCCGGCGCGAACTGCGCTGCTGCAGGCGGTGTACGTGCTGGAATGCGTCGCCGACCGCAAGCTCGACGCCGAACGTTTCCTGCCGACGCTGCCGATCGTGGTGACAGTGGATACGCGATTGGCGGAGCGCGGCGATTTCGCGCCCAGCGACGCAGCCGTACGCAAGGCCGGCGACCGCAATATCGAAGTGGCGCGCTATCGCAAATTCCTCGGCAAGCTGGTGCCGCCGATGCTCGAGCGTGCCGAGAAGCTCGCGACCGGACGCGGCCAAGCCAGCATCGACGATGCGCTGGCGCTGGCCACCGACATGCTGGACGCCGAACTGTCGCGCCTGCTCGCATTGCGCGCGGTCAACCCGTCGGTCAGCGACGCGGAAATCGCCGCGGTGACCGACGAGCGCTCCGCCCTGCTGGCCGCGCTGCCACAATCACGCCTGCGGCTGGATGCCGTGCGCTTCGTGGTGAGCGGGGATTTCCTGGCGCTGCGCTGACCCGTCAGCGCAGTAGCACGCGCTTGGGCTTGATCGGCAGGCGACCACGCCAGTACTGGATCAGCACGATGCCGCCGAGCATGCCGCCGAGGTGGGCGAAATGGGCCACGCCGGCCTGCGTGCCGGTCACGCCCATGAACAGTTCCAGCACCGCGTAGCCGATCACGAACAACCATGCCGGCATCGGTATGGGCAGAAACATCAGCATGACCTTCTCGTGCGGATACAACATGCCGAAAGCCAGCAGCAGCCCGAAAATCGCGCCCGACGCGCCCAGCGTCGGATAGAAGCCATGGGTGAAATACTGCACCACCAGCAACTGGGCGAATGCCGCAACGATCGCGCAGACGAAATAATAGATGGTGAAATTGCGTGCGCCGAACGTGCGTTCGATGGCGCCGCCAAACATGTACAGGGCAATCATGTTGAAGATGATGTGCTCATAGCCACCGTGCATGAATGCATAGGTGACCACCTGCCAGATGCGAAAACCGCAAGTCAGCGTGCCGCCATCCGGGCTGGCGCCGGTAACATCCGGTCCGAACGGCCACAATGCAAAATGCTGAGTGAGCGCCAAACTGGTCGAATCATGCAATAGCAACTGCAGCAGGAAGACCGCAATATTCGCGATCAGCAGGTTGCGGGTGACAGGCGGCAGGTCGAAAGGCATCAGGTCATGTCCAAGAGCGGATCGCAAGCGTAGCGGTGGTGAGGCGCCGCCGCCATGGTCAAGGCGGGCGGTGAATCACCCGATGGTCCGTAGCTGACCTTGGGGAACCTGGATCGTTCAGTTGTCGCGCCAGTCGACACAAAAAAGCCGCCTTGCGGCGGCCATCGGAAATTGTTGTTAGGCCATTGGGCTAAGGATCAGCCGCGTGCCGCCATGGCAATCGCCTGCGGACGCTTGGCCCCGGCGAAATGCTTGGCCCAGTAGGCCTCGTCCAGGCTGGAAATCTGCACCGACTTGCCGCTGGTGGGCGAGTGGATGAAGCGGCCATCGGCAATATAGATGCCCACATGGGAAATGCGGCGCTTGCCATGCGTGTGGAAGAACACCAGGTCGCCCGGCTTCATGTCCGCGCGCTTGATCCTCAGGCCCGCCAGGAACTGCGAGGCGGAATTGGTCGGCAACTGCATGCCGATGGCATGGGCGAACACGTAGCGGACAAAGCCGCTGCAATCGAAACCCGTGGAAGGATCATGGCCGCCGCGCACGTAGCGGATATCGCGCAGTTGCATCGCCATCGCGATCAACGCCTGGCGCACGGCGGCGGTGTCGCCGCTGCCGACGGCCGCCGACACGCGCTGGTTTGCATCGGCGAGGTCGCCGGTGGCCGGAGCAGCGCTGTTGGCAGTCGCCGCGGCATCGCCGCCAACCGCCAGTTTGCCGAAATAGGTGGGCGTATCGGACTGCGCCATCATCCGCGCGGGGTTGAATGCCGGCGCATGGCCAAGCCAGGCAGGCACCGCGTTCGTAGCATTCGTGGAATGGGCGGTGAGGTATTGCGATCCGGACAGGATCAGTGCGGTATCCGGTTTCAGCTCGTCGGCATCGACGGCCGTCGGGATGCTGCTGTTGGCGATTCGGGTGGCCGCTGCCAGATGGGTCTGATGGTGATGCCGGTGAATCGCCTTGTGCGTGGCTGCAAGCTTGCCGTGCTTCGCGTGTGCCCCGCTGGTGTGAACCTGTTTCTGCTGTGCGTGTTTCGCATGGACCGGCTTGGCGTGGGCTTTGCTGGTATGTGCCTGCACCGGTACGGTCACGAGCAAGGCAGAAGCAAGCACGAACAGGGCGGTCAATCGTTTTTGCATGCGGGAAATCCCTTGAACGACATCAGGATTGGCCGTCTGCAGAGCTGACGACGTGACTGAGCTGTGAAGTTAGCAAGAAGGCATAGGCTGTATGTTCGATCGAGGTTAAGTGAACTCTGTCGTTTCATAAAACAGAGACCAGCCGCACATTTTGTCCAACTGATTGATTTTCAAGTCTTTCGATAAAATGGTCTGGGGACGCCAAGGGTTGCTGGCGCATTCTGGAAATGCGAAGGCTTATTGGGCGACGCGCCGGCCGCCGAAGATCGCCGTGCCGATGCGCACCTCGGTCGCCCCTTCCGCAATGGCCAGCGGAAAGTCCCCGCTCATGCCCATGGACAGCCTGGGAAGCTCGTGCCCATGCTGCTGCGCCTCGTCGCGCAGTTGGCGCAGCCGACGGAAACAGCTGCGAACCTCATGCGGCTCGGCCGAGTTGACGGCCAGCGTCATCAACCCGCGCACGTACAAGGTTTCGAAGCTGCGCAGTTCGGCCAGAAACCCGGACAGCTCCGCCGGCGGCAGGCCATGCTTGGTCGGTTCATCGGAGGTCTTCACCTGCACCAGCACGTCGATGCGCCGGCCTTCGATCTCCAGCCGCCGGTGCAGCGCTTCGGCCAACTCAAGGCGGTCCAGCGTCTGTACCTCGCTCGCCAGGCGCGCGACGTCCCTGGCTTTGTTGGTTTGCAGGTGGCCGATCACCACCCAGTCCAGCCCAAGGTCGGCCAGAGCCGCCGACTTCTCGCGGATTTCCTGCACCTTGTTCTCGCCGAAACGGCGAAGCCCCAGCGCGGCGGCGGCGCGTATCGCGTCGGGCCCGAAGGTCTTGCTGACCGGAAGGATCCGCACCGATGCCGGATCGCGTCCCGCCGCGCGGCAGGCCTCGTCGACCTGGCTGCGAACCTGCGTCCAGCTGGCGGCAATATCGATACCTGTGTCCACGACGACGCCCTCGATCAGGCCCCGCTGCCCTGCTGGTGGTGCCGTACGATCACTTCAGCCACCACCATGCTGACTTTCTTGCCAGTGGGGATGTGCAGGAACTCGTTCGGACCATGCGCATTGGAATGTGGCCCGAGCACGCCGGTGATCAGGAACTGCGCCTTCGGAAACTTCTCGCCGAGCATGCCCATGAACGGGATGCTGCCGCCCTCGCCCATGTAGGTTGCCGGCGCACCGAAGTAGTGCTCCGACGCGTCAGCGACCGCCTGCTCCAGCCACGGCGACAGCTGCGGTGCGTTCCAGCCGCTGCCGTCCTTCTCCAGCGTGAAGCTGACCTTGGCGCCATACGGGGGGTCCTTCTCCAGCAGTTGCTTGAGGAACTCGCCGGCCTTGGCGCCGCTCAGCGTCGGCGGCACGCGCAGGCTCAGCTTGACTGAAGTGAACGGCCGCAACACGTTGCCAGCGCTGTCCAGCGGCGGCAGGCCGCCCACGCCTGTCACCGCCAGTTGCGGGCGCCAGGTGCGGTTGAGCACCAGTTCGGGCAGATCGTGGGTGACCGGCTGCATGCCTTCCACCCAGGGAAATTTGTCGTATATGTCCGCACCGAGGACTTCGGCCGAAAGCTTCGCCTGCTCGATCCGCTGAGGTGGAATCTCGACGTAGAGCTCCTTCGGCTTGATCTGGCCGGTAGCCGGATCCTCCAGCCGCGACAGCAGTTCGCGCAGGATGCGGAAGCTCGAAGGCACCACCCCGGACGCGTCGCCCGAGTGCACGCCTTCTTCCAGCACCTGCACGGTGAGGTTGCCGCCGGTCATGCCGCGCAGCGAAGTGGTCAACCAAAGCTGATCGTAATTGCCGCATCCCGAATCCAGGCAGACCACCAGCGACGGGCTGCCGATGCGCGCGGCCAGATGATCCACGTAGTACGGCAGGTCGTAGCTGCCCGATTCCTCGCAGGCCTCGATCATCACGACACAGCGCGCGTGTGGGATGCCCTGCTCTTGAAGCGCGAGTAGTGCGGCGAGCGAGCCGAAGATGGCATAGCCGTCGTCGGCGCCGCCACGGCCGTACAGCTTGTCGCCCTTGATCACCGGCGTCCATGGCCCGAGACCGTCGGACCAGCCGGTCATTTCCGGCTGCTTGTCGAGATGGCCGTAGAGCATCACCGTGTCGTCGCCCTGCCCCGGCACCTCGATATAGATCAGCGGCGTACGCCCTTCCAGGCGGATCACCTCCAGCGTGGCTCCCGGCAACTGGCTCAGTTTGGAGCGCACCCAGGCCTCCATCAGTCCGACCGCGGCATCCATGAACCCGTGCTCGGCCCACTGGGCATCGAACATCGGCGACTTGTTGGGAATGCGGATGTACTCGACCAACTGCGGCACGATTTCGTCGTCCCACAGGCCGCTGACGTAGCGGGAAAGGCGGGCGGTATCCATGGACGACTCCGGCAGATGGTCAGGCGGACATTGTAACAGCGCCGCTCCGCGTGCCCGTCGCCGTACCGACAGGCCATCAGGCGATGCCCACATCCGTCCACGCGAATTACGCACACCGGCAGGCAACCTGCGCGACTGTGCAGCTCACAGAGTTGCGCGCGAAAGTGTGGATGCGGTGCCGGATACCGCCATCACAGCTCACGGAGAGACGCCATGTTCAAAAAACTCGCAGCAGCCGCCTTTGCACTCCTTCTCGTTGCGCCAGGCCTGCTGCTCGCCGCCACACCCGTCAACATCAATACGGCCGATGCCGCCACCATCGCCAAGGCGCTGGACCGCATCGGCCAGTCCAAGGCGCAGGCCATCGTGGCCTATCGCGAGGCGCATGGTCCGTTCAAGAAGGTGGATGACCTGAACCACGTCAAGGGCATCGGTAAGGCGACCATCGAGCTCAATCGCTCCGCCATCCTGCTTGCCGACGATGCCGACGCCGCGGCAGCGCCCGCCCCTGCCGCCACGGAGGCCGAAACGCCTGCCAAGCCCACACACGAAGGCAGGAAGAAGGCGGCGGCCGCAACGGACAGCGAATAAGCCGCAGCGGCACTTCGGCAGGACTTCAGGCGGCGCGATCCACGGTGGATCGCGCCGCCTGCGCTACACTCGCGCGCCCCAACTGCCGCTGCACTTCGATGATCCTTCCGCGCTACCACATTGCAGACTCCGCGATCCGCGGCGCTGGCAAGGGCCTGTTTCTGGATGAAACGGTGGCTGCGGGCCGCATCATCACTGCGCCGGACGGCATCGATCGCACCTTCACGCATGCCGAAATCGCCGCATCGCCCGAGCTCGGCCAGCAGTTCCATGCCAGCGCCCGCTGGTTCGAGGATCGTTACACGCTGTCGCCCGACTGGCCCGACGAGTGCTACATCAACCACAGCTTCGAACCCAACGGGCTATGGCATCTGGGCTTCGTGTTCGCCCTGTCCGAGCTGCCCGCCGGCAGCGAGATCACCGTGGACTACCGGCACCTGCTGCCGCCGGGCCAGGCCGAGGATTTTGTCGATTCGGTCACAGGTGAGATAATCGTCGGCTTGTCCTGGCCTGAGAGTCTCGCCAGCAGTACCCGCGCACTGGCCGAACTGCTGGCTGCCACCCACCGCTGATCACCATGTTTGATATCCCCTCCCTCGAAACGGCGCGCCTGCGCCTGACCGCGCTGACCGAACAGCACTTCAACGACTACGCCGCGATGCTGGCCGATCCGGAGAGTACGCGCTGGATCGGCGACGGCCAGCCGCTGGACCGTACCAATGCCTGGCGTTCGCTGGCGATGCTGCTGGGACATTGGCAACTGCGCCAGTGCGGCATGTGGGCACTGGAACTGAAGTCCACCGGCGAATTCATCGGCCGCGCCGGCCTGATGTATCCCGACGGCTGGCCGGATCTGGAACTGGGCTGGATGCTCAAGCCGGCACATCGCCACCAAGGCTACGCCACCGAGGCCAGCAGTGCCGTGCTCGAATTTGCCTGGAGCCAATTGCATGCCCCGCGGGTGATCAGCCTGGTGCGCATCGGCAACGAAGCCTCCGACCGCTTGGCCGAGCGACTCGGCGGCGAGCACATCGAAGACATGGATTTCTTCGGCAGCCATAGCCACGTGTTTGCCTATTACCCGCCGCACCGCGAACACCGGCGCGCATACGCCTGAATCGACAAACGGCCGCGAGAACGCGGCCGTTTATGGATCGACGTTCGAACATCGACGCGCTGACAGCAGCGGCGAACCCCCGCCACCAATGATCGCAGCGCCGGCAGCAACCTCCGCTACACCCGGCGCGAACCCGGCAACGAACGCGCCACCTCGGCAAGCGCGAACACACGCCCCACGTGCGCCCAGCCGATCGCGATGACCACCAGTTGCGTCAGCACGATCGCCAGCACCGTGCCGAGCAGACCGATCGCCGGGGTGTGCACGCGCGCAATGCCCAATGCGCCGGCGATCGCATAGCCGACCAGACTGACCAGCAGAAACCACAGCAGCGTGCTGAATGGCCTGCGCAGCAACTGCATGAAACCCCGGCCGAAGGCACGCGTGGCCGAGCGCAGCCCCGTGTCGGCGATGAACGCGGCACGCCCCGATTCCACAATCGCCTGCGCCAGCACGAACAGCACCACCACCAGCCAGGTCGCCATGTTCGACGCGCTATCCGCCTTCGATTCCAGCACCGCGCGGACATCGACCTTGTGCGCGGCGCCGAATGCAAACACGGCCAGCCCGCCCATCACCACATAAGGCAGGATCGACCACAGCATCAGCCGGAACATGCGCCCGTACTCGACGATGCCGCACTGGAGCAGATGACTGAAGCCGAGCGGACGACCGGCACGCCCGCTGCCGACGATCATGCCATTGAGAAAAGGCATCAGCAGCAAGGTCAGCAGCAGGCCGAGGATCGCAGCACCGTGGAACCAGCCGGTGTCGTCGCTGATTGCGGCGACGGCATCGCCGAACATCACCGCGTTGAAATGCGCGGCCCAGTCCTGCGCATGCACCGAATGGTCAAGCAGATCGCCAAGGGTGCTCCACAACGGCAGGCTGACCACGGCGGTGGGCAGCCACAGCAGCAACGCCCATAGCAGCAACAGCCGCCATTGGACGGCCGACAGCGAAGCGCGCGCGATGGCGCCGGAGTTCACGCGACGGGATTGTAAGTTGGCCATCAGAGCGACCCCACCAGGCTGTAGAAGACATGCACCAGCGCGGCAGCGTCGGCACCCCATCGGCGCGCTGCCGCACCGTTCGCTTTGGTGGTCAGGCTGTCGTTGAGCTTGTTCGAATCAAGCATGATCTTCTGATCCGGATCGAGCGTCGCCGAGACCACCTTGCTGGGTTTGGTGAACACGAAACGTGCCCAGCGGCGGCTGTCGTTCCACGGCACGTCCTGGCTGCTGCCGTCGGCAAACTTCACCCGCAGCAGTTGCGGCACCGCAGCCCCTTGGCGCAGCACGGTCACCGTGCTGCGCCAAGGGAACGGACCGGCTCCCTCCGCAGGCTTCGGATGCGCCTTCTTCCAGTCTTCGCGCTGCTTGTCGATCTGCTTTTCCAGTGCGTCGGCGGCCACCTCATTGCGCGTGCCGTCTTTCGGCCATGTGCCAGCCTGCGGCAGCACTTCGTCGGAATCGATGCTGCTGACGCTGTCATCGATATGCGCGGTGCCATATACGTACTGGTCGAAGACGGCGTTGACGTTGGTGGCATCGCCGGAGACATCGATCAGGGTGGCGCGCAGATCCGCGGCCGACGGATGGCGGAAGCGCCAGCGCCGGTAATATTCCTTCATGGCACGCTCCATCACCGGCGTGCCGAGGCGTTCTTCCAGGTCGTGCATGGCGGTGGCGGTGCGCGAATAGACCGTGGCGTAGCTGCTGCTCGACAACCGGTCCCACGCGTTCTCGCCCAGCGAATCCGGTGGATTCCTGAGCCCCGCGCCCAATCGTTCGATGTCGAATCCGCTCATCGACGGCACGATGCCCAGCCACTTCATCAGGCCGGTGGCGAGATCGACGCCCTGCCCGCGCTCGCGCAGCATGCGATCATCCCAGTATTCGTTCATGCCTTCGTCGAGAATGGGTTCTTCGAATTCGTTCGACGCCAGCAAGCCGTAGAAGTAGCCGTGGCCGAACTCATGGATGTTGACGAAGTCCACCGCGTACTGCGCGACCGTTCCCGGCTCGACCTTGGCGTAGCCTTCCCCGGTGAAGAACGTGGGATATTCCATGCCGCCCGCTTCGTCCGCGTTGTACGGCGGAACCACCGCGGTCACCGTCTCGTACGGATACGCGCCCAGCGTCTTGGAGAAGAACGTCAGCGCATCGGTGGTGGCCTGCAAGGTCGGCTTGGCGCTGGCCACGTACTCGTCCGGATAAAGCACGCGCACGTCCACCTTCGGGCTGCCCGGCCCCTGCCAGCTGCTCTCGATCATCTTGTAGCCCTTGGCGGCGACCCATGCGAAGTCGTGCACATCGCCCTGCACGAAGTGGTAGGTGGTCTTGCCATTGGCAGCGGTTGGCTGGCCCTGCAGCTTGCCGACCGCGCCGACGGTGTAGTCGCTCGGCACGGTCAGCCGCACGTCGTAGAGGCCGAAGTCCGCATAAAACTCGCTGTTGAAATGAAATTCGTGCACGTTCCAACGTGGCGCGACCGCACCGCGCTCGCCGGCCAGCTCGAGCACGCCGATTTTCGGAAACCATTGCCCGACCAGGTTGAAATCGCCCCACCAGCCGGTGCGCTCCACCACTCGCGGCAGTTGGCTGAGGAAATCGATATCCAAGGTCAGCGTGCCACCGGCCGGCACCGGCTCGGCCAGATCGATGCGCACCACCGAGCGGTCTGTCGCGGGGCCGTTGTCCGGCTGCACGAAAGTCCACTTCAGGGCGGCGTCACCTTGCCTGACCTGCTTGAGATCGATAAAGCCCCATTCACCTTTCTTCAAAGCAGCGGCACCGCGTGAACGGCCGTGCGCGGTCAACACCTCGCGCTCGGTGAACCAGGTGCTGCCCTCGTTGGCGAAACCGTTGAGGTACATGTGGAAATACACCTGACTCACCGCCCGATCGCTGCGGTTGCGCCAGGTCATATGTTCTTTGCCGGTGACCGCGTGACGCGGCGCATCCAGTTCGGCGTCGATGCTGTAGCTGACCACGCGGTCGGATAGGGTCGGCTCGCTGCCGGTGCGCTGGCCGCCCCAGGCATTCGGCATGCTGGGCGCGGTTGGCGCGGCCGCGACCGCGGAAGCCAGCGGAATCGGAGCCGTTCCGGATGGCGCGGGAACGCTTGTCGGCGGCAAGGCCGCTTGCGGCGGCCGCAACGGATACGTCGCCGCCTGACCGAACGCGCAACACGACCAGATCGTGCCCATCCAGATCATGCCCACCGCCATCGCAGCGGACAAACGTCCGCCGGCCCCAGTCACTGATCCCATGCCTTTCTCCCCAATCGGTGGCGCATGTGCGCCGGCCTGCCGTGTATCGCCCGGGAGCCACTATACCGACGCTGAATGCATACCGTAACGCGAATACCGGGAACCCGCGACCGAATAAACTGGTCTGATGCGCATCGCGCGGCAAAGGCCGGCAACGGTCGCGCCTCCATTCATCGGATCCCTTCATGCGCATTCTGCTGGCCGAGGACGACCTCTCCATCGCCGAGGGCATCTGCGCCTCGCTGCGGCACGGCGGCCACGCCGTGGATCACGTGGCGAACGGACGGCTGGCCGACGCGGCGCTGCACGACCACGGCTACGACCTGCTGGTGCTGGACCTGGGCCTGCCCGAGATCGAAGGCAGCGACGTGTTGCGCCGGTTGCGCAGCCGTGGCGCCAGTCTGCCGGTGCTGGTCGTCACCGCGCGCGACGGGCTGCCGGAACGCGTCCGCGTGCTCGACCTGGGCGCCGACGACTATCTGGTGAAACCCTTCGCGCTGTCCGAATTCGAGGCACGCGTGCGCGCGCTGCTGCGGCGCGCCAGCAGCAAGGGCGTGCCCGAGATGCTGCTGGGCCGATTGCGCCTCGACCTGCCCGGACACCGCGCGTGGATCGATCAGGCGCCGCTCGAACTGACTGCCCGCGAGTTCGGCCTGCTCGAAGCGTTGGTGCTGCGCGCCGACCGCGTCACCAGCCGCGCGCAACTGGTCGAGGCGTTGTGCGACTGGGACCAGGAATTGACCGACAACGGCCTGGACATCGCGATGCACCGGCTGCGCCGCAAGCTGCACGACAGCGGCACCATCGTGCGCACGATTCGCGGCCTCGGCTATCTGCTGGAAGAAACCGGGTCGTCGGTGGCTCGTCCGCAATGAAGCGATCGTCTTCTGGTTCGCGCCCCAGCCTGCGTCGGCGCCTGCTGGTCTTCCTGCTGATCCCGATGGTGGCCCTGCTGTGCCTGGATGCGGTTCTCACCTATGCCGTGGCGCTGGCCTATTCCAACCGGGTGCATGATCGCGATCTCAGCGACGACGCACTGACCCTGGCGAAGATGTCCGGCGACAAACAGCTTGGCGCCTCGCTCACGCCGCAGGCGCGTTTCCTGCTGGAGTACGACCCGGACGACCGCAACTACTTCTCCGTGCGCAGCGCCGTGAATGGATTGCTGACCGGCAACGACCGGTTGTCGCAGGCAGCGCAGGTTCCCGCCATCGGCAGTACGCCAGTCCTATACGACGCACAGGTGGAACACCGGGTGCTGCGTGCGGCAACGGTGCGCATCGCAAGCCGCGATCCGAACGACAGCTTGATCGTGACCGTAGCGGAGACCTTTCGCGACCGCCATCAGCAAGCGCGGGAAATCCTGTTGCTGGCGACGATCATGCAATCGCTGCTGATCGCCTGCGTGCTGCTGCTGGTATGGTTCGGGGTCAGCCGCGGCTTGCGCGCGCTCGACCCATTGACGGCCCGGCTGGCGGCACGCAGGCACGAGCTCACACCCATCGACGGCCCCGACGTCCCGCTGGAAATCGAACCGCTGACACGCACCATCGATGCGGTATTCGGCCGTCTTCGGGGCATGCTGGCGCTGCATGATCGTTTCGTCGCCGACGCCGCACATCAACTGCGCACGCCGCTGGCCGGGCTGAGCCTGCATGTCGATCGCGCACTGGCCGACCCGACGCCCGAGACCGTCGCCGATTCGCTCATGCAGATCCAGCGTCTGACCCGGCGCACCGCGCGCACGTCGTCGCAATTGCTGGCACTCACCCGCGCGCAGGCATCGTCGCTGGAAGCGGAAGACCGTGAGCTGCTGAACCTGAGCCGGCTGATTCCCGACGCGGTTTCGCTGCGCGTGCATGAGGCGCTCGGCGCCGGCGTGGACCTGGGCTATCGCGGCCCGGAGCAGCCGCTGTGCATCCTCGGCAACGCCGCCAGCGTTCAGGACCTGCTCGACAACCTGATCGACAATGCCATGCGCTACGCCGGACGCGGCAGCATCGTCACGGTCGACCTGCAGACGCGACCCGATGGCGGCGCCAGCCTGTTGGTCGAGGACAACGGACCAGGCGTGCCGCCGGAATTGCTGCCGCGGCTGAGCGAGCGGTTCTTCCGCGCGCCCGGCAGCCACGAGGAAGGCAGCGGGCTCGGCCTGGCGATCGTGCAGCGGATCGCCGAACGCCATCACGCGCAGGCACTCTACGAACTTGGCGACGACCGTGGCTTGCGCGTGGTCATTCATTTCCCGCAGGTGCCAGGCTCACCATGAAGCACCACGAACCGTTCGCTGGTGTCGGCGCTGCGCCGATCGCCCGCGTTGTAACGTACACGCCGCCCATGCCGGTTGAACCGGCGCGGCACCACCCACAGGCCCTATCGTGATCCAGCAGACTGATTTCTTTTTCGAAGGCGGGCGCAGCGGCGTGTTGCTGATCCACGGCCTCACCGGCACGCCGACGGAAATGCGCCTGCTCGGCAAGGGCCTGAACAACGCCGGCTTCACCGTGCATGGCATGCAACTGGCCGGCCACTGCGGCAACGTCGAGGATCTGCTCGCCACCGGCTGGCGCGACTGGTACGCAAGCGTCGAGAAGGCCGCGGAGGAGTTGCGCGGCAAGGTCGATCAGCTGTTTGTCGGCGGCCTGTCGATGGGCGCGCTGCTGGCGCTCAAACTCGCCGCCGACCGGCCGCAGCTCATTGCTGGCGTCGGCGTATACGCCGCCACGTTCCGTTACGACGGCTGGAGTATTCCGTGGTCCGGGCGACTGTCGTTCCTGCTGCCGTGGTTTAAACGCTTCGGGATCGGCCGCCACCGCAGCTTCATAGAACAGCCGCCGTACGGCATCCGCGACGAACGGCTGCGTGCACAGATCAGCACCGCGATGCTGGGCGGCGACAGCGCCGCGGCCGGCTTACCCGGCAACCCGTGGCATTCGCTGGCCGACATGCGCGAGCTGGCGGCGGATGTGCGCAAGCGGCTGCCGAAGGTGACCGCGCCGTGCCTGGTCGTGCACGCCAGCGAGGACGATGTCGCCAGCGTGAGGAATGCCGAGCTGGTGATCCGCAACGTCAGCGCGCCGACCGAGCTACTGCTGCTGAAAAACAGTTACCACATGATCACCATCGACAAGGATCGGCGCACACTGATCGAACGCTCGGCGAATTTCTTCGAGCGCGTCGCCGCGGCCGACCGCGCGCTGCGCGCCGCCTGACGATGCCTGCGAACGGGATCTCCACGCTGGCAGCAGGCCTATGGCTGCTCAACGTCGTGCTCGACACCGGCGGCCAACTCGCGTTCAAGGCAGCTGCCAGCGACCCCGCGGCCGGTGATGGCCTGGCGCGCTGGAAATACATGGCATTGCGGCCATGGCTGTGGATCGGCATTGCCAGCTACGCGATCCAATTCCTGGTGTGGATCGCCTTCCTGTCGTTCGTTCCGCTGTCGCAAGGCGTGTTGCTCGGTTCGATCAGCACCGTCGCGATCATGGTTGCCGGCCGTTTCCTGTTTGGCGAAAAGCTCACCCAATTGCGCGTGGCCGGCATGCTGCTGGTGACCCTGGGCGTGATCATCGTGGGAGTCGCCGGATGAAGCGCGGCTGGTTCTATCTGGTCGGCTTTCTGCTGCTGATGGGATTCGACACGCTGGCGCAGCTCAGCTTCAAATATGCCGGCACGCAGGCACTGCCGGTCGCGGCAAGCCTGGCATGGCTGCTGCGCGTGTTCGGCCAGCCGTGGGTATATGGCGCGGTGATTGGCTACATCGGCGCATTCTTCACCTGGATGAACCTGCTCAAGCACGCGCCGATCGGCCCCGCATTCGCCGCGTCGCACCTGGAAGTGGTATCGGTGATGCTGCTGTCGATCTGGCTGTTCGGCGAACATCTCAACGCAGCCCGCGTGCTGGGCGCCGTCGCGATCGTCTCCGGCATCGTGTGCCTGGGCCTGGCCGAAAGCCGCGAGCACGTTCCCGATGGCGTTCCCGATTCGAACACGTCGACTACGTCGGCCTGAGCACGCTGCGCATGCGCGCATGCTGCCTCTTCGCTGCCACGAACTGCCGCCCAACGTCATGCTCGCGCCGAGGAAGGATTTGACTTCGGGATCGGCCCAGCCGGTGACGTAATGGGTGAGTCCGCGACGCCGTGCGTCGCCGAAGTTGTGCATTCAGCGGATAAAATAAAGATTGTGCTGGCGTGCCTGCGGATAGGCATAACCGATGTACTTGTCGAGCAGCTTGCCCGCACGCTCGTAGTGGAGATTCCAGCCGATCATCTGTCCGGCATGCCGATAGACGAAGACCATGCCGCCGGCGGATAGGCCAGGAAGGCCTCCAGCAAGAGATCGAATTCGAGTTTTGCGATGAAAGGCTTGAGTAAGCAAGTTTGCCTAGTGTGGTTGTTGCATGACTACTACATGTCGCATGTCGGCTGCAGCCAGGAACCCCAACGCCATGACCGATACGACCCAGCAACAGGTTTTCAAGATCATCGCCAAGCAGGCGAAAATCGAAGTGAACGCCATCAAGTCCGAATCCACCTTGAAGGATCTGGGCATCGCATCGCTGGAGGCGATCGAACTGATCTTCGACATCGAGGAGCATTTCGACATCAGCTTCCCCGAACAGCAGGGCGCCAACTTCGACAGCGACACCGCGCAAGACCTGGTCGATGCCGTGCAGACGGCACTCGACGCCAAGGCCGCCGGGGACGAAGGATCGAAGTAATGTCGAACGTCCCGATGCGCCGTGTCGTGATCACCGGTCTGGGTGCGATCAGTCCGCTCGGTGTCGGTACCGAAGCGTTGTGGCAAGGTCTGCGCGAAGGCCGCAGCGGCATCCGCCTGTTGCACCATCCGGACGCCGCCAAGCTGCGCGTGAAGATCGCCGCGCAGGTACCGGCGAGTTTCGATCCGGCCGCGAACATCGACGAGCGCACCCTGCCCCAGCTCGATCGCACCTCCGAATTCGCGCTGCACGCGGCGCGCGAAGCGGTCGCGCAGTCCGGGCTGGACTTCCGCCGCGACGGGCTGGGCGCACGCACGGGTGTTGTCGTCGGCACCGGCGTCGGCGGCGAGACCACGCACGACGAACAAAGCCGCCGGCTGTATGCGGAAAACTCCACGCGCACCCACCCGCTCACCATCGTGCGGCTGATGACCAATGCCTCCGCCAGCCAGATCAGCATCGCCTACGGTCTGCGCGGCCCGACCTTTGCGGTGGCCAGCGCCTGCGCCTCGACCAACCACGCGGTGATCCAGGCGATGCAGCTGATCCGCTATGGCCTCGCCGATGTGGCCATCAGCGGCGGCACCGAAGCCTGCCTCAGCTACGGCGCGCTGCGTGCGTGGGAAGCGATGCGCGTGCTGGCCGACGATACCTGCCGTCCGTTCAGCGCCAACCGCCGCGGGCTGGTGCTTGGCGAAGGCGCCGGCATCTTCGTGCTGGAATCGCTGGAGCACGCGCAGGCGCAGGCGCGCGGCGCCACTATCCTGGCGGAACTGGCCGGCGCCGGCATGACCGCCGATGCCACCGACATCGTGTCGCCCAGCGCGGACGGTGCCGCCGCCGCAATGGCCCAGGCGCTGGCCGATGCCGGCCTGATGCCGGGCGACGTCGACTACATCAACGCCCACGGCACCGGCACGCTGGCCAACGACGCCACCGAAACGAAGGCGATCCGGCTGGCGTTCGGCGCACATGCCGATCGTCTCGCTGTGTCCTCGACCAAGTCGATGCATGGCCATGCGCTCGGTGCATCCGGCGCGCTGGAACTCGTCGCGGTGATCGGTGCGCTGCGCGACGGCGTGGTGCCGCCCACCGCCAATCTCGACCAGCCCGATCCCGCCTGCAATCTGGACTATGTACCGAACGTCGCTCGCGAGATGCCAGTGCGTGCCGCGTTGACCAACTCGTTCGCGTTCGGCGGGCTGAATGCTGTTCTGGCGCTCAAGCGCGCGCCCTGAGCAAGGCCTGTCCTGTCGAAAAAAAGCGATCCGGCAGTCGATCGTCGGGGCGTTTCCGCGCGCGATGCGTGCGCGGAAACCATCAGGCCTTCTTGGCTTTGGTCAGCAATTGATCGAGCAACGCGATGGCCAGGTCGATTTCCTCGTGGCTGATTTCGAGTGACGGCGCGAACGTGATCACGTTCTTGTACCAGCCGCCCACATCCAGCACGAGGCCGATTTTTTTCCCGTGGTGTTCGAGGTCGCCGGCCAGGCCGATGTCGACCATGCGATCGAGCAGGGCCTTGTTCGGCGTGAATCCGTCCTCGGTGCAGATCTCCACGCGCAGCGCGAGACCCAGCCCGTCGACGTCGCCGATTTCCTTGTGGCGCTTCTGCAGATCGCGCAGGCCTTCGAGAAAATGCGCGCCCTTCTTCGGCACGCTGGTCTCGTAGTCCAGCTCGTAGCCCATCTTGATCACTTCCAGGCCCAGCGCGGTACCGAGCGGATTGGAGTTGAAGGTGGAATGGGTCGAGCCGGGCGGGAAGATCGTCGGATTGATCAGCTCTTCGCGCGCCCACAGGCCGGACAGCGGATTGAGGCCATTAGTCAGCGCCTTGCCGAATACAACGATATCCGGCGTCACACCGAAATTTTCGATCGACCAAAGCTTGCCGGTGCGCCAGAAACCCATCTGGATTTCATCGGACACCATCAGGATGCCGTACTTGTCGAGCACCTTCTTCAAGCCCTTGAAGAAGCCCGGCGGCGGGATCACGTAACCGCCGGTGCCCTGGATCGGCTCGACGTAGAACGCGGCGTATTCGCACTGGTTCGTCTTCGGGTCCCACACGCCGTTGTATTCGGTCTCGAACAGACGCTCGAACTGGCGCACGCAGCTGTCGGAATACTCTTCCGGTGTCATGCCCTTCGGGCGGCGGAACGGATACGGGAACGGTAGGAACATTGCGCGCTCGCCGAAGTGGCCGAAGCGGCGGCGATAACGATAGCTCGACGTGATCGACGAAGCACCCAGCGTGCGACCGTGATAACCGCCCTCGAAGGCGAACATCAGGCTCTTGCCGTTGCTGGCATTGCGCACGATCTTCAGCGAATCCTCGATCGCCTGCGCGCCACCGACGTTGAAGTGCACGCGGCCGTCGAGGCCGAACTTTTTCTTCGCATCCAGCGCCACCGTCTTGGCCAGCTCGATGCGGGTCTGATGCAGGTACTGGCTGGCGACCTGCGGCAGGCGGTCGATCTGATCCTTCAGCACGTTGTTGAGGCGCTGGTTGCCGTAACCGAAGTTCACTGCCGAGTACCACATCTGCAGATCGAGGAACGGCGTGCCGGCGGTATCGAACATGTAGCTGCCTTCGCCGTGACGGAAGATCTTCGGCGGGTCCACGTAATGCACGGTATCGCCGAACGAGCTGTATTTCGCCTCGTCCGCCAGCAGTTGCGCGTCGTCGATGAAGCCGGCGGCGTTCTTGTCAATGTTCATGAAGGATCCAGATGATTCAGGGGAAATGGAAGCGACGGTTCAGCAGCCGTGCGCATGCTCGTGATGCGCATGGCTGACCAGGCTGCCGTCGAGGAGTTTCGGCAGGAATTCCAGCGCGTCTTCGAAGCCGGTGATCGGCACGTAGTCGATGCCCGCGGCACGGCAATGCTCGATCAGGCGATGCTTGGCGAACACGAAATCGACCTGGTCCGCAACGCAGAAGTCCGATGCGCCGTCGCCGATCAGCAAGATCTTCGAAGCGGTCGCGCGCGCCTTGGCCGCACATGCGCATTTGCAGGTGCCGCTGCGGCATCCTGCGGCCTGGAACGGCGAGGTGAGCTGCCATTGATCGTGCGTCGCCGCCGTCGACAGGTGGTTGGCCGCCAACGGCAGGTCGTCCAGGCCGTAGCGGCCGAGGATCCGGTGGATGGCGTAATCGAGACCGTCGCTGACCACGCGGATCGGCACACCGAGCTCGCGCACCTTCGCAATGAAACCCGGAAACGCGTGATCGATCCACATCTCGCCCAGATGCCCATCGAGTTCGTCGCGGGTCATCTGCAGCAGCGCGACCTGGCCGGACATGCATTCGCGCGAGCCGATGCGGCCGGCGCGCCAGTCCTGCTCCAGCACTTCCCAGCCCGGGCGGCCGAAGCGATCCAGCAGCGAGTCGATCACGTCCTCGACGGAAATGGTGCCGTCGAAATCGCACAGGATGGTCCACGAAACGGTGTTGTCCAAAATGACGATCCACAAGTCAGCCCAAAGCCAGAGCCGCTTCGCAGGCTAAACCTTCATTCTTTCGGATGCCTTTCCCGCGTTCACGACAGCCCTCTATCATGACTGCTGGATCTGTCGCGGTACCGCCCATGCTGTTGCGATTTCCCCTGTCCCATCTCGTGCTGGCCGCCGCCCTGGCCGGCATGCCGTGGTCGCTTGCCCGCGCGGAGGACGCACCGACCTATGCCTTCGGTGCCGGGGTCGACCGAATGCCGTCCTGGATGGGCGCAAGCGGGCACCGCAACCAACCGCTGCCCTATGTGGACATTGATCTTCCAAACGTCGGTGAGCTGTCCACCGCCGACGGCCTGACCTTGGATTTTCTCCGCGGCAGCCACTGGCATGGAGGCATCTACGGCAACTATCTGTGGGGCCGGACACACGATGATCTCGGTCCCCTGGGCGGCAAGATCGCCTCGCTGTCGCCGCGGTTCCATGGCGGCGGCTACGTCGAGTATGCGTTCGACGCGCGCTGGAGCGCCGGCATGCACGCAAGCCACGATCTCAACGGCGCTGGCGCTTACCTGGCGATCTACGGCGATTGGCGGTTGCCGGATATCTGGTATATCCAGCACTCGCTCGAACTGCAGTGGCAGGCGATGAACGGTCCCGCGATGCGCCGCTTTTTCGGCGTACGTCCCGCCGAGGCCGAAGCGATCGGCACGACACCCTGGCGGCCGCAAGCCGGCGGCCAGAACATCTATCTCGAATACGACGCCTTCGTGCCCACCAGCCGCCACACCGGTTTCGCGCTGGCGATCAACTACGGCCGCCTGCTCGGCGACGCTGCCGCCAGTCCGCTGGTGAAGCGCTACGGCTCGACCAACCAGTGGTCGCAAACGCTGGCTTTCGTGGTTCATTGGTAGGAAACCCTCCATTCGCGGCGGTCCGCAGGCTCGTCGTTTAGCCATTTCCTCGCGTACCTGGCGCCGGTCACCGCGGGACGCGAACCACTATCATGAGGGTGTCGGTCGAGCTTCCGGTACGCGTAGCCCGCGTGCCCGCCCGGCCGGGGTGTTCAGTCGGAAGATCTGTCATGCCGCATGCCTGGCAGACCAGCCGTCCGTCCAGAAATTCCACCTACGCGGGAACCACGATGAACACGCCACGAGGTGGGACCAGCACCGCGCGACCATTGGAGGTACTTGGCATCGACGACATGGAGGAGCGCACCTATCGCGCGCTGCTTTCCCATCGCATGGCCAGTACCGAGGACATCGCCGCCGCGCTCGCGCTGTCGCCGCGCAAGACGCAGCGCCTGCTGGACAGCATCGAAGCCAAGGGCCTGGCATCGCATTCGCCCGAACGGCCACGCCGCTATATCGCCGCGGCGCCGGAGCTCGCCGTCGAGGCTCTCGCCAGCCAGCGCCAAGCGGATATCGAACGCGCGCGCTCGACCATCGCCCAGTTGAAAGAGCATTCGGCCAACGCGGCCGGCTCGCACGAACGCGAACAACTGGTGGAACTGATCACCAGCCGCGCCGCGCTCGGCCAGATCATTTCGCAACTGCGGCAGACAGTGCAGCACGAGGTGATTCTTTTCCAGCGCGCGCCGGTGCTGATCCCGCATGGCGAACATCAATCGCAGAAGCCACCGGGTGTGCGCGTGCGCAGTATCTCCGATGCGGGACTGCTGGCCCTGCCCGGCGCGCTCAACCGCGTACGGCTCGATATGGAGGACGGCGAGGAGGCGCGCGTGTTCCCCGCATTGCCGGTAAAAATGTTCGTCGCCGATCGCCGCGTCGGCCTGCTGCCGTTGAATGCCGACGATCCGGGCAGCCCGGTGATGATGGTGCGCTCGTCCTCGCTGCTCGATGCGTTGTGCGCCCTGTTCGAACTCACCTGGGAGCACTCCACGCCGATCGTTTTAACCTCTGCCGGAAAACTGCAGGAAGGCCAGCCCGACGACCGGCTGTCTGAAGCAGCCAGGCAGGTGATTCCGCTGCTGGCGGCGGGATTGAACGACAAGGCGATCGCACACGAAGCGGGCATGTCGGCCACCACACTCAACCGGCGCATCGCCGAACTGATGAAGAGCTTCGGCACACGCACGCGTTTCCAGCTTGGCTGGCGCGCGGCACTGGATGCGTTTCCGGAGCGTGCCCCGACAAACAGACGTCCAAAAGGACTGCCGCGTTCACGCTGACCGCACAGCTCGCGGTGACACCGTCATGACGGTTGTAGCGAAACAAGTGGCATATCTCTACCAAGAGAGAAATCCACCAGCACTTCCTATTGCTACGACTTCGAGCCGGGCCGATACTCGAACGAGGCTGAAGGAAAAGCCGGCGGCTGTGGCTGGCCTCCAGTAATCCCCGAGCGGATATCCGGCAATCGCCGGCCGCTGGCTCCGGGTGAGGCGGGAAACTCCTGACTTAGCTTTTTCCGACGTTCCGGATGGGACGGCGTCGGTCGTCTGCACCCTGAATTTCGCGAGATGAATCCGGGGCGTCTAACGACCAGCAATGGACATGAAGAGTGCCGGCACGGCGCTGGTGTTTGATCCCTGGCCACGCGCATGACGGATGAGCGGGCGGCCATGTTCCCGGAGCGATCCGGCGGTTTCGTAATCCACTTTGTGAGTCCAACGACGATGACGATGTTCCACAAATTTCCACTCACGGCACTGGCCGTGAGCACCACGCTCGCACTTGCCAGCGCAGGCGCGTCCGCTCAGATCAGCACCACCGGCAACGCTTTGAATGTGGCCGTGGCAAGTGCCACCACCCTGCGCCAGGGCGATGCCTTCACCGGCGTACTGCCGCATACCCAGCCTCTGCGCATCGTCATCGCATTGAAACTGCGCAACCCGGCGCAGCTCGAAACATTGGTCGCCGCACACCAAACGCTGGCGCCTGCACAATTCGCCGCGCTGCATGCACCCACCTCGGCGCAGGCACAGGCCGTAGCGAAGTACCTGACCCAGGTGGGCTTCACCCATGTGGTGATCGCACCGAACAACATGCTGGTGTCGGCCGACGGCACCGCGGGCACCGCGCAGGCAGCCTTCCTCACCTCGTTCGCGCGGGTGCAGACGCTGGACGGACGCGCGGCGTTCGCCAACGACAGCGACGCGCATATTCCCGCGACACTGCAGGACAGCGTGCTTTCGGTGATCGGCCTGCAGACCGTCTACCAGGTGCACAGCTTCGCGCAACGCGCGAAGCCCATGGCCAACGGCGCGATCTCGATCACCAGCCACAATCCGCTGGAGTTCTCCTCGATCTACGGCGGTACCGGCGTGCAGACCGGCGCAGGCGTCGCCGTCGGCATCATCAGCGAAGGCGACCTCACGCAGACCATTGCCGACCTCAACACCTTCACCGCCAATAACGGCTTGGCCACCGTGCCTACGCAGGTCGTCAACACCGGCCCGGCCAGCGGCGATACCAGCGGCAGCACCGAATGGGACATCGACGGCCAGGACGTGGTCGGCGCTGCCGGTGGACAGCTCGGCAAGATCATCTACTACGTCGCTCCGACGATGACCAATCCGGACATCGTCGCCGACTTCAACGGCGCGATGGCCGCGAATGCCGCCAAGGTCATCAACGTCTCGCTCGGTGAGTGCGAAACCGGCGCGAAGAACGACGGCTCGGCCATCGCCGCCGCGCAGATTTTCCAGGCCGCGATCGCGCAGGGCCAGACCTTCGCCGTCGCCACCGGCGACAGCGGCGCGGACGAATGCAAGAACGGCGGCACCACGCCAAGCTGGCCGGCCAGTTCCCCGTACGTACTTGCCGTGGGCGGCACCACGCTCAGCGCATCGACCACCACCTGGGGCGGCGAAACGGCCTGGATCGGTGGCGGCGGCAGCCCAAGCACGTACGAACTCAAGCCGAGCTGGCAGAACGCCATCGTGCCCGGCGTCAAGCGCGGCGTGCCCGATATCGCGATGGAAGGCGATCCGGCTTCCGGCGCGAACGTCACCATCAACGGCGGCATCCAGGTGTGGGGCGGCACCAGCCTGGCAACACCGATCTTCGTGGGCCTGTGGGCACGCATGATCGCGATCAAGGGAACAACGATCGGCTTCGCGCCGCCGCTGCTGTACCAGTTGCCGTCCACCGATTTCCACGACGTGATCTCCGGCACCAACGGCGGCGAAGCGGCGAAGACCGGGTACGACTTCACCACCGGCCGCGGCAGCGTGATCCTCAACCGGCTGGTCGGACAGATCGGCGCACCGAGTCCGTTGACACCGGATTTCAGCGTCACCGCCACCGGGCTGATCGCCAAGTTCACCGACCACTCGACCGACAACGCCGGCACCATCGATGCACATCTGTGGTCGTTCGGTGATAACGGCACTTCCACCGCGGCAAACCCGAGTCATCTCTATCCCAAGGCAGGCGTCTACACCGTTTCCGAAACGGTCACCGACAACGCCGGTTATGCCCTGGCCAAGACCACCACCGTGACCATCGGCTCGGTACCGGCCAGGTAATCCCGACGCGGCCTGTTCGCGCCAGCGCGGCGGGCAGACGCTGAAGATCGTCATCGACGCACGCTCGCGTCTGTGTCCGGTTCCATACGGACGCCGGCCGTGCGATTCAAAAATACTGAAGGGGTCTGGGTAGCTGATGAATGCAAATACGCGCAATCGCACATGTACGAACCAAACCGCATCGTCGCCGAAGGTCACACCCATCACCCACGCAGTGCGCGCGGCGCTGGCGATTTCCTTCACCTTGTTCGCGCTGGGCGGCAGCGGTGCCGCGATGGCTGCAGGCAGCTGCCTTACCACGGCGCCCAATACTATTTCGTGCAACGGCGATTTCACCAACACCCTGCCCGGCACGGAATTCGCGCCAGTCGCCGATCTCACCCTGGTCGTTGGCGACACTTTGCCCAGCAGTGTGACTCCGGCGGCGGGCCTGATCGGCATCGACGCCAGTTGGGGCGGCAACGTTAGCGTGGTCAGCGCTGCCGATATCACCACCGCAGGTGCCGATGGCATCCATGCGGTCGGCACGACATCCGCGCTGGTCAGCAACAGCGGCAGCATCAACACAGACGTGACCGGCTCCAGCGCGATCGCGATGAACGTGGTCGCCAATGGTGACGCCGGCAGCGTCAACAGCGGCACCATCAACGCGTACAGCTTTGGCGTCGATGACGTCACCGCGGTCAGCGTCTATACCGACACCGGCGACGTCACCTTCGACAACCAGGCCAGTGGCGGCATCACCGCCACGGCGCAGGACGGCAACGCCATCGCGCTCAATGCAACCAGCGCCGTGGGCATCGCGACCTTCAACAACGAAGGCACGATCACCGCCAGCTCGGTCAACGGCATTGCGGTCGGCGCCATCGTCAATGCGTATGGCGACGTGGGTGTCACCAACACCGGCAGCATCACGGCGAATTCCTCGGCCTATCAGGCCGTCGGCTTCCTCGCGTCCTCGGCCACGGGCATCACCACCGTCGACAACAGCGGCTCGATCACCGTGAATGGTGGCCAGGATCAGGCCATCGCACTCGAAGCATTCGGACAGAACGGCGCCAGCGTCACCAGCTCCGGTTCGATCAGTGCGATGTCCGCCACCGGCACCGCCACCGGCATCCTCGCGCAGACGGTGTATGGCAATGCGGCGATCGACAGCAGCAGCGGCCTGAGTATCACTTCGGGCTACAACGCCGTCGGCCTTTCCGCGATCAGCAGCAATGGCGACGCATCGGCGTCCGGCTCGGGATTCACGCAAGTGATCGGTCATGGCGGCATCAGCCATGTCATCGAGGCATACACGGCCAACGGCAACGCGACCGCCAGTAACAACGGTTTCAATCTTTCCGGCGCTTACAACGGCAGCGCGATCGGCGTGTCCGCCACCAGCGGCAACGGCTCGGCCAGCGCGAGCAGCAGTGCATACATGCAGATCATCGCCAAAGGTGACAGTTCGGATTACGCCACAGCCATCTCGGCCAAGACCTATAACGGCGACGCCAGCGCCAGCAACAGCGATAGCGCGTCGGCCTACTCCAGTCATGGCGTCGCCATCGGCATGAGGGTCGATGCCGCGGGCGGCGACGCAACCGCTACCAATACCGGCACGGTGATCGGCGAAAACTTCCTGTTCGCCAACGCGACCGGTATCCGCGCGGTGTCCTCCACCGGAAAAGCATCGGTGGACAACTCCGGTACTGCGGTGGGCCAGTCGACCCAGATTCTTGGCTACCCCTTCTCGTTCACCACGGTTCTGGGCATCGGCGCTCAGAGCTATTCGGGCACGACAGTCACCAACTCCGGCATTGCCGAAGCCGTGGGGCCGTGGAATGCGGACGGCATCAAGGCGATCGCGCTGTACGGTGATGTCGGCGTGACCAATACCGCCAGCGGCAGTGTGTTTGCCAGCGGGTTGGCGCCTGTCGGCATCGCGGCCTATGTCGGCTACGGTCCGCTGTATCGCGCGATCGTCAACAACGATGGCGCGGTCCATGTCGTACAGACGGGCGACTGCTTCTGCAGCGGCATCACGCCGGAGGGTATCGGCCTTCTTGCAGCATCCAGTTATGCCGGCGGCGTCGAGGTCAACAACAACGCAACCGGCAGCATCGTCGTTTCGACCCAGCACGGCGGCACCGGCATCAGTGCCAGCACATACAACGACGTGGCCCAGGTGAACAACGCCGGTAGCATCGCCATCAACAGCAGCTCGTACAGCGCATCGAGCTTCGGCATTGCCGCGTTCAGTGCCTACGGCGCTACACATGTGGTCAACAGCGGAAGCATCACGCTCACCGGTACGCCTGCTCCGGGCCTGAGTCCCTATACGCACAACACGATGACCGGCATCTACGCCAAGACCGGTCGCCATCACGATGTCGGGTTCGGCTCGGGTTACTACGGCGCGCTGGACACCGCCATCACCAACAACGGCGACATCGACATCCATACCTCGCAGGGCACCGGCATCTACGGCATTGCCCAGTATGGTTCGGCGCTGGTCGCCAATACAGGCAACATCATCGTCAACGACACTTTCGGCGGTTACGGCGTCACCGTGCAGACCGGCTTCAACGGCCTGACCACGATCGGCAGTGCCGGCATCGACAACACCGGCCTGGTGCAGGTTTACGGCTCACAGGGCGCGCGCGGCCTGATAGCACGCGTTTCCGGCGGCAACACGATCGACATCACCAACGAAGGCGATGTGCAGATATCCAGCGAGCTCGGCGCGGCAGGCGTGTTCGCCCGCAACTACAACTACACCGGCAACGCGATCAACATCACCAACACCGGCACCATCGGCGCGCACATCGCCACCGGTACGCTCTATTCCAACAACGCGATTTCGAACAGTAGTCACGCCGAAGCCATCGGCATACGCACGTACGACTACTCGGGCGTCACCACGGTCAACAACGGTGGAGACATCGTGGCCACGGCGGCAACATCGAATCCGTTGTCCAGCAGTGCGGTCGGCGTCTACACCAAGAACGGCTACGCTACGCATTACGGCGATACCGTCATCGCCAACACCGGCACGATCACCGCCGCCGATATCTCCAGCAATGGCACGCCGACTTTCCACGCGACACACGGCGCCTGGGGTGCAGGCATCGCCGCGGTCGGCACGTACGGCAACTTCGATGTCAGCAATGCCAACAGTATCGTCGCCAGCGCCAAATCGGCCTACTTCGACAACGACGGCCTCACCACGGCTAATGGCATCTCGGTGATCTCGAATGCCGGCAGCGTTGCGCGCACGCTGACACTGGGTGATATCTCGATCGTCAACGGCAGCGACGGCATCGTTTCCGCGAGCGCGGAAAGCACCCTCGGCGGCGACACGTTCGCAAGCGGACTCGATGGACTGGTGACTGTCGGCACCTATGGCAGCGGCCTGGTCAGTGCCGGCCACGGCATCACGATCGACAACGAAGGCAGCGTGACCGCAAACGCCATCGCCGACATCGGCGTCACCGGCAGCGTCACCGCGATCGGCCTCTCGGCCATCAACGGCTCGGCCGATGGCTTTGCGCACATCATCAACAATGGCACCGCATCGGCGAACGCCAGCCAGGCGATCGGCATCCTGGCAACCGCATCCGACATCACCATCGCGCTGGGCGTACGCAGCCTGGTCGTGGCCACGGCGAGCGGTGCGAGCGGGATCGCCACGGGCCTGTCGGCATCCGGCGGGAACGTGTCGGTGAGCAACGTGGGGTCGCTCAAGGGCCTCGACGACGA
>DASWOQ010000016.1:0-23709 GCA_036398675.1 Rhodanobacter sp.
AATCCGGATGGCAGCTACACCTACACGCCGGACCCCGACTACAACGGTGGCGACAGCTTCACGGTGACGGTGGACGATGGTCATGGTGGAACCACGACCAGCACGGTGGACATCACGGTCACGCCGGTCAACGATCCGCCGGAGACGGTAGGTACGGTTGTCGACCAGAGCAATGAAGACGCTGATGGCGTCACCGGTCTGGACGTTAGTACGTACTTCCACGACATCGACAGCAGCGCGTTGACCTACAGCGCCACGGGTCTGCCCAGCGGCCTGACGATTGATCCGGCTACGGGCCTGATCAGCGGCACGATCGACCACTCGGCCAGCCAGGGCGGCACGGACGGCGTGTACACCGTGACGGTGACGGCCGACGATGGTGATGGCGGCACGGTCGATCAGACGTTCACGTGGACGGTGACGAACCCGGCGCCGCTGGCGCAGGATGACACGGCGACGACGAATGAAGACACGGCTGTCAACGGCAACGTGTTGACGAACGACAGCGACCCGGATGGCGATCCGCTCAAAGTCACCACTTTCGCGGTGGCCGGCGATGCGACGACGCACACGGCGGGCGACACGGTGCACCTCACCGAAGGTGATCTGACGCTCAACGCCGATGGCAGCTACAGCTTCACCCCGGCGGCGGACTGGAACGGCGCGGTACCGACGGTGACGTACACGATCAGCGACGGGGAAGGCGGTACGGCCACGGCGCATCTGGACATCACGGTCACGCCGGTCAACGATCCGCCGGTCATCGATGGCGGCGATCATGCAGGCGTGGTGATCGAAGCCGGCAACCTTGACGACGGCACGGTGGTGCCGGGCACGCCGAGCGTATCCGGCACGCTCAACGCGCATGATGTGGATGGCGATGCGCTGGCATGGAGCGTGGTCGGTACACCCGACGCGACCTATGGCAGCTTCGGTGTCGATCCGGCCACGGGCAAGTGGACCTACACCCTGGACAACAGCTTGGCTGCGACCCAGGCGTTGAACGAGGGCCAGACGGTTCCCCTGCAATTCACCGTGCAGGTTGGCGACGGCCACGGCGGTACGGCGACGCAGACGATCGATGTCACCATCACCGGCACCAACGATTCGCCGGTGGCTGATGTCGATACCGGCGCGGTCACGGAATCGGGCGTGAAGAATGGCGGCAATACGCCTGAGCCGGGTATTGCCACGGCCAGCGGCAACGTGCTGGGCAACGACAGCGACGTGGACGCGGGCGACACGTTGCACGTCAGCGACGTGAGCTTCGGCGGTGCGGCGGGTACCGTCGGCACGGCGCTGGTGGGCACTTACGGTTCGTTGGTGCTCAATGCCGATGGCACTTACAGCTACACGCTGGACAACGGCGATCCCGACACGCAGGCGTTGAAGCAGGGCGCCACCGCGACCGAGGTGTTCACCTACACGGCGATCGATGCCCACGGCGCGACCAGCACCAGCACCTTGACGATCACGGTGCACGGCACCAACGATCAGCCGACGATCACCTCGGGCACTGCCGATGCGCAAGGCGACGTGACCGAGCAAGGCGCGACCAATCCGACCGAAGCGGACACCACCACGGGCACGCTGGCCGCTTCCGATGTGGATACCGATGCGACCCAGGCCTGGAGCATCGCGGGGACGGGAACCTACGGCACGATCGGCATCGATCCGGCCACGGGCAAGTGGACCTACACGCTCGACAATTCGCGTGCGGCCACCCAGGCGCTGAATGATGGCGACACGAAGACCGAGACCTTCACCGCCCGCGTCACCGACGAACATGGCGCGTACAGCGAGCAGGTCGTCACCGTCACCGTCCACGGTTCCAACGACGCGCCCACCGGCACGAGCAATGCCAGCGTTACCTTGAACGAGGACAACGCCAAGAGCGGCACGCTGCAGGACTACGTCCACGACGTGGACGATACCCTTGCCGTGACCGGCTTCAAGGTCGATACCAATGGCGACGGGACGCCCGAGACCTTCAACCCCGGCGACACCGCGACGATAAAGGACAGCGCCGGCAATACGCTGGGCACGCTGACCATCGCCGCGAATGGCGATTACACCTTCACCCCGGCCGCCAATTACGCCGGCAACGTGCCGACCGTCACCTACACGATGCAGGAACAGACCGGCGGGCTGTCGCTGACCCAGACGTTGGACTTCGGCATCACCAAGGTGTCCGACGCGCCGACGTTGGATGCCGCGACCACGGTGCACACCAATGAGGACACGGCCGTCTCGCTGGGCCTGCATGCGCCGGTCATCACCGATACCGGCATGCCCGGTGCCGCCGCTGCCGCCGACAACGACTATTCCGAACGCCTCGGCGCGATCACGTTGGCGATCGGCGGCGCCGGTGCGAACGGGGTAACGCTGAGCACCGGCGCGACGACGCTGACGCCGCACAACGACACGGTCACCGTCGTCCTTACGGACGTGCCGCACACCACCAGCGTGCCGGCGGAAGACCATGCCAATGGCATCTATTACCTGACCACGGCCGAGTACGAAGCGCTGGTGGCGAATCCGGCCGCCGAAAACGGCAAGAACTTCACTGTCACCGTCGGCGCGACCAGCTACGAGGTGGATAGTGCCGGCGCGATCATCTCCGGTGTTGCCGGTGCCCCAAACTCGCAAGTCGTCACGGTTGATGTGCAGGCGGTGACCGACGGAGCCGATCTGGCATTGGTCGGTTCTCCCACGGCTGCCCAATTGACCTTCAAGGAAGACGCCACGCTCAACTTGTCGTCGTATTTGCACGCGACGCTGACCAGCACCGATGCCAACCCCGGCAACGACACGGACGGCAGCGAGAAATACTGGTACACCGTCAGCGGCCTGCCGCAAGGCACGGTGGTTAGCATCAACGGCACCAACTACACCGCCGGTTCGGACGGCACGGTGACTTCCTCGCAAAGCAGCACTTTCACCGCGGCACCGACCATCACGGTGAAGCCGCCATCCAACTACAGCGGCGACATCAACGGCGTCACGATCACGTTGCACACCAAGGACACCGACACCGATTCGACCGGCACGATCAACGAGACCACCTCGCCGGTGACGCTGAATCTGCACGTCACCCCGGTCGCGGGCGACGTGTCGGTCGGCAACGTGAGCACGAAGGAAGACACGGCGGTCGCCTTCCTCGGTAGCCTCAAGGACACCGACACGGGAACGACGCATGGCACGGAAGTCATCAATTCGGTGTCGTTCACGGTGCCGACCGGCTGGACGATGACCGCGCCGGCTGCGGTGACGGGTGCCCACTACACCCTCGACACCACCACCGGCAACGCCACGATCAGCTTCGACGATGGAGTGAGCGAGACGGTTCGCGAAAACTACTTGCACGGCTTCACGATCACGCCGCCCGGCAACGACAGCAACGACAAGACGATTGCGCTGTCGATCACGAGCACCGACATCAACACGGTGAACGGCGCAACCTCGACCGACACGGCAACGGTCAGCAAGAACGTGACAGTCACCGTCACCCCGGTCGCCGAGCGCACGGATGGCGACACCAACCACGACAGCACCGCCGACGTGCAGATGCACGGCAACGAGACCTATACCGGCGCGATCGGCAAGGAAGACGCGTGGTTTGCCTTGGGCACGAACTACACGGGCGCTTCCAACAGCAGCGGCGGCCACGATCTGGCTTCGGGCTGGAGCAACCAGGATGCGGACGAGTTCACCTACGCCGCGCTCAAGCCGGTTCTGGTGTCGGGGGGAGATGCGGCGGCAGGGGACAGCGCGATCGGTTCGGAATTCCGCTATTCCACCGATGGCGGCACGACCTGGGTCACCCAGACCTATACCGGCGATGCGATCTGGGTGCCGAAGGAATATCTGGACACCTTGCAATACCTGGCCTCGCCGAACGTCTCCGGCACGTTCCAGATCCAGGTGCAGGCGGTCACGGTCGATTACGACGATGACAGCGAAAAGCCTGCGCCGACCGACCCGATCGGCAGCGGCACGGGCGTGGATGTCCAATACAGTGGCACGGCTACCCTGGATGGCATCGTCATCCAGCCGGTTGCCGACCCGGTGACGATGTCGCTCAATGGCCACGCCACCGGTCTCGAGGACACGGCCATCCCGCTGGCGGTCAAGGTCACCAGTTCCGATCCGTCGGAAATCTTCAATGTCACCATCAAGGACATTCCGGTCGGGGCGACGATCACCTACGGCACGGGCGCTTCGGTTCAGACCTTCACGGCGACTGCGGGAAATACCAGCTTCGAGATCGACGACTTCAGCAACACCGCGCCGTTGACGATCACCCCGCCGGCGAACAGCAACGTCGGCTTCCCGTTGACGGTGGACGCGATATCGGTGGATGGCGGCAGCACCTCGGACACGGCGTCACGCGTCATCGACGTCTCCGTCACCGGCGTCGCCGACACGCCCGTGGTGACGCTGGCTCCCGCCTACCATGCCGCCGAGGAAACGCTGGATTCCGGCGACCACAAGGTAGCGTTGTCCAACCTGGTGACCAGCGTCACCTCGCCCGACACCGATGGCTCGGAGACCACCACCATGCGCATCACCGGGCTGGCGGAGGGCTTCTCCGTCTCCGGCGCGACGATGGTCACGTCGGGCACCGGTACCGAGCGCGTGTGGATGGTGTCGGCCGATCATCTGGCCGATGCGTCCATCGTCGCGCCGGAAAACTACAGCGGCACGGTGAACTTCAAGGTGGCCGGCGTCACCACCGAAAACGATGGCGACTCCTACACCGGCAGCCCGACCAACGTGAGCTTCACCGTCACCCCGTCGCCGGAGGCGACGATCGACGGCAACGCCACGCTGGTGGAAGACCAGGTCACGCCGCTGAATCTGTCCATCCAGTACCAGAACGGCGACACCGACGAGACGCTGGGCAAGGTCTTCATGCCGGTGGATCCCGCCGCCGGCAGCCACTACACGCTGTACTTGAATGGCGTCGAATTGTCCGCTGCCGGGCTGACCGTCACCACCATCGATGGCAAGGACTACTACGAGATCCCGGCCGACAAGGTGGACGAACTGGGCGCGAAGGGCGCGCTCAATCTGGACGGCGACCTGGGTTCGCTGGACTTCAAGTACGAGGTCGTCGACCCGTCCAGCGACGGCACGCTGGCTGCCACGACCGTGACCAATTCCGGCTCGCTGGCGTTGACGGCGACGCCGATGACGGATCCGGTGCACGCCTCGATCACCGCCATCGACATGACCTCGGCCACCGGCACGACGGCGGACAACACGGCCGGCGACCATGCCGCGCCGGATACCGCCACCGTGACCCATGGCGGTGCGGTCACGGTCAACCTGCACGTCGATTCGGACGACACCGACGGCAGCGAGCACCTGATCCGCGTGCTGGTCGAGGGCGTGCCCGAGGGCGTGACCGTGGACGGTGCGTCGCAGGTCGGCGCCGGTTCCTGGCTGCTGGTCTACGACGGCGGCGATGCGAAGTCCATCGGCGCGGGCGGCACCGATGTGCCCGTGCAGTTCCTCATCGGCGCGGGTGCGAGTTCGGGCACGAACACCATCACCATGACGACCCAGGCGCAGGACGAAGGCCAGTCGGCGACCACGCCGGCCGGCGTCGAGAGCGATTCGGTCCAGTGGAAGCTGGTCCTGGATCTCGGCCCCGGCGGCACCGTCTATCCGCCACCGACCATCGACGAGTGGAACTACAACGGCGCGACGGGCACGGAAGACACGCCGTTCAAGTTGGGCGACGCGGTCGATGCACACGTCACCACCAGCGACGCCACGGTGCCCTACAGCTATACCGTGACCGTGACCGACCTGCCGGCAGGCTCCGAGGTCGACGGCATGATCCTGACCACCATCGGCGGCGTGCCCACCTGGACCGCCACGGTCACGGTGCCTGCGGGCGGCGACAGCCAGGCCGCGCTGGAAAACCTGCTGGCCGGCATCACCATCACCCCGCCGGCGGACAGCAACGACAACAACGCCAACTTCGGCTTCGATGCCCATCTTGCGGCTGCCGCGGCCGCGGGCGGCCCCAGCGCGCAAGCGGACACCGTCGCCGACATGCCCGTTACCCCGGTGACCGACAAGGCCGTGGTCACGGTGGCGGCGAGCGACGTGGACGAGGGCACCCACAGCGTCACCGCGACCCTCTCCGCGCACGACACCGCAGACGGCAGCTACGGCCAGATCGTCGACGGCAAGCTGTACGTGCAGGTTTCGACCACGCACAACGATGGCGGCACGGTGTCCAGTGACGGCACCGACCTCGCGCTCACCCACGTCACCGGCGTGAGCGGAATCGCCGATGGCGATTACTACGTCGTCGACGTGGGCACGGCGGGCGGTTCGGTCGATCTCACCTACACGGCAGCGGACGGCATCGTGCTGGCGCCGGGCGACGTGACCTTCACCGCCTCGACGCAGACGCAGGAAACCGGCGCCAGCAACGTGGAGGCGGCCTCGGGTTCGGGGACGGCCGATGTGGTGATCATCAACAACGGCGTGACGGTGACGAGCACTGCGTCGTCGGGGAACGAGGCCGCCACGCCGGGCAAGAACAATGCCATCCAACTGGCTGGCCTGACGGTGGCACTGAACGACAACGACGGTTCCGAGTCGATCCATTCGATCCTGTTGTCGCACGTCCCGGTGGGCTTCCTGATCTTCGTGGGCGACAACGCCGGCGACGCCACGTTGGCCACGCAGGCCTCCAACGCGGGCAGTGACGGCACCTCCAACACCTGGGTGCTGTCCGATGGCGGTCCATTGCCGGCTTACGTGGCGATCCTGCCGGCTGCCCACTGGAGCGGCACGCTTTCCGACCTGGCGCTGGTGGTGGAATCGGGCGAAAGCAGCCTGTCCACCACCAAGGTCGAGACCATTCCGCTTGCCGACATGACCGTGAACGCGGTGGCCAACGGCATCACCATCGACCCGACGATCTCGTTCGGCACCGAAGGCCACATCATCGACCTGAACCTCAATGCATCGATGGCCGATCCGGTGGCGTCCACGGTCGCCGGCGATGCCAGCCACGAAACCACGACGCTGCAAATCGTCGGCTTGGGCGAACATGCGGGGTTCTACATCGGCAGCGATCCGGTCGATGCCGCCCATGTGGCTTACGACGCGGCGACGGACACCTACACCGTCACCGGCCTGTCGCAGGACAACCTGGACGATCTGGGCTTCGTGCAGGCGGCGTCGGCATTGACCGATCAGGATGCAGCGACCAGCGGCACGCAGTTGTCGGTGACGGCATGGACGGTGGAAAGCGACGGCACCAGCACTTCGGCCCACGTGACCGATACGCTGACGGTCGCGGAGACCAAGGTCACCGCCACCACGGGCAACGACAGCTTCATCTGGGATGGCGAAGCGATCAACGGCAAGGCTGGCAACGACACGATGGCCTTGCGCCAGGGCGAAGACGCGAGCCACACCGACCTGGCCAGCAAGCTGAGCAATGTCGAGAGCATCGACCTGTCGGCTCCCGGCGCGAACGGCATCACCGGCGGCCTGTCGATCGACGACGTGCTTTCGATCACCGGCCACAACGCCGGCAATGCAAGCAGCGCAGTGCTGAACATCACCGGCACTTCCGACGACAGCGTGGTGTTGTCCAGCACCTCCGACTGGACGCAGAGCAGCACGGCGACCGACGGCTACTACACCTTCGCCAACACCGATGGCGCCAAGGTGCTGATCGACGAAGACATCGTCAACAACCATCACGTGAGTTACGCGGCCTGACCGCGACCGGCGGCGGTACTTGCCGCCGCCGGATTTTCTTTCCTGCAGATTTCCCGATGCTTTCCATTGCTTCTCCGCATTCCATTCCCATCCGGTTTCCGCGCCGCGTTTCGCTGGCCTGCTGTCTTGCCCTCGCCTCGGGCACGGTTGGCGCGCAGGCGTTCGATCCCGCTGCGCCGGCGTTGGGCATGACCGAGGCGGTGCGCGAAGCGGTGCAGACGCATCCCGGCGTGCGCAACGCCGAACAGTTGAGCCTGGAGGCGGGCGAAGGCGTCAAGGCGGCGCGCTCCGGCTACCTGCCGCAAGTGAGGCTGGGCGTGGACACGCAGAACACCAGCTACGACGACACCAGCTACGACGATGCGCGCCACGTCTACACCGCCACGCTGACGGTGTCGCAGACGCTGTACGATTTCGGCAAGGTCGCCGGCGAAGTGGACAAGGCCAAGGCCGGCGTGCGGGCCAGCGAGGCACAGGTGCAGTTGTCCGCAGACCAAGTGGCCAGCGCCACCGCGCAGGCGTGGGTGGACGCGCATTTGCAGTTGACCCTGGCGCAAATCGCCCGCGAACAACTCGATGGCGTGCAACGGCTGGCGGCGCTGGTGGCGGAGCGCGCGGCCAAGGGCGCGACCACCCGCTCGGACGTGGAACAGGCCAATTCGCGCGTCGACGCGGCGCGTTCGCAGTTGCTGGGTGCGGAAGCGGACGTCAGGCGCGCCAGCCTCGCGCTGATGCACTTGACGGGGCGCGCCGAACCGGTGGCCATCAGCGGAGACCCGCCGGATTGGCTGGCAGGCGATGCTTGCCGGATCGACGGCAAGGGTGGCGACTCGCCTTCGGTGCGGCTGGCCGTTGCCCAGCGCGACGAAGCGCAGGCGGACCTGCGCGCGGCGCGCGCGCAACGCCTGCCGACGCTATCGCTGCAAGGCTCGGTCGGGCATGCGCTGAACGATCGCTCCAAACTGTACGGCGAGTACCAGAACACATCGTCGGTGGGGGTGAACCTCGCGATGCCGCTGTACGAAGGCGGCGGTACCAATGCGCGTGCGCGGGCCGCGCGCTACGAATTGAGTGCCGCCGCGGAAGCGGCCGACCAGGCGCGGCTGGAAACCCGGCAAAACTTCTCCGACGCGCAGGCGCAGGCCGAAGGTTGGGCGCAGCGCGCGCCGGTGCTGCAAACGCGGGTCGAGAGCATCCATGCCACCCGCGACCTGTACCAGCAGCAATACCTGCAAATGGGCACGCGCTCGCTGCTCGACCTGCTCAACGCCGAGCAGGAATTCCACACCGCGCGCATCGATCAAGCACAGGGTTTGCACGAGCAATACCGGCTGGCGGTGCTGTGCCTGTACAACAGCGACCGCCTGCGCAGCGCCTTCGGCCTCGGTGCGGCGGATGCATCCGGTGGAGCTGGCCGATGACCGGACGGAATCTCGATTCGCCAGAGCCGGGCGATGCCGGTCGTCCGCTGCAAGCCGGTTGGCGCGACGCGGTCCTGGCGGTGGCCGCGCACTATCAATTGAACGCCTCGCCCGAACACATCCGGGTGGCGACGCAGTGGAATGCGGACGCGCCGATCGAGGCGCAGGCCCGGCAGATGGCCCGTCAAGCCGGTTTGTCTCTGCAACGCGTGCAGCCCGCGCTGGCCGCCTTGACCCCATGGCGCTTGCCGGTGGTGGTGCAACTCGAAGGCGGGCAGGTGGCAGTGGTCACCGCCATCGCCAACGATGGCCTGACCTTGCTGTTCAGCGGCGACGGCGGCGCGCCCGTTACCCGAAGCGCCGAGGATCTGCAGCCGCACGTGCAGGTGCTGGCAGTGCTGCGGCCACTGCAGTCGGCGCCGGATTCGCGGGTCGATGCCTACATCCGTCCGGTCGAGCCGCACTGGTTGCGCAGCTTGGTGTTCTCCGACTGGCGGCCCTATGCGCACATCATGCTGGCCTCGCTGGTGGTCAACCTGATGGCCTTGGGCGGAGTGATTTTCTCGATGCAGGTCTACGACCGGGTGGTGCCGGCGCAGTCGATGCCGACGCTGTACGTGCTGTTCGGCGGCGTGCTGTTGTCGATCGCCTTCGCCTGGGTGATGCGCAACGCGCGCATGCACATCACCGACGTGCTCGGCAAGCGCGCGGACTTGCGCATCTCCGACCGCGTGTTCGGCCATGCGCTGCGGGTACGCAACAGCGCCCGCCCGCGCTCGACCGGCAGTTTCATCTCGCAGATCCGCGAACTCGAGCCGGTGCGCGACATGCTCACCTCCACCACCATCGCGGCGGTGGCGGACTTGCCGTTCTTCCTGTTGTTCTGCGTGGTGTTCTGGTTCATCGCGCACTGGCTGGTGCTGGTGCCGCTGGCGGCGTTCGTGTTGCTGCTGGTGCCGAGCCTGCTGGTACAGCCGCGGCTGCGTGCGCTGGCGCAGGCGGGCATGCGCGAGGCATCGTTGCGCAACGCGATGCTGGTGGAGACGGTCCAGGGCATCGAGGACATCAAGGTGCTGCAGGCCGAATCGCGCTTCCAGAACCACTGGAACCACTACAACGCGGTCAATGCCGACTCCTCGCTGCAGATGCGCGAGTTGCTGGGCAAGCTCAACAACTGGATGCAGACGGTGCAGGGCGGTGCCTACGCGGCGGTGATCTTCTGCGGCGTGCCGTGGGTGATGAGCGGCGAGATCAGCACCGGCGTGCTGGTGGCGTCGAGCATCCTGGTCAGCCGCATGCTGGCGCCGCTGGCGAGCGTGACCGCGGTGCTCAACCGCTGGCAGCAGGCGAAGATCGCCGGCCAGGCGCTGGATTCGCTGATGAAGTTGCCGGTGGATTACGCCAGCGACGGCAGTCGCGTGCATCGCCCGGCGCTGCGCGGCGAATACGAATTGAACGATGCGACGTTCAGCTACGACGGGCAAACCGCGGCGCTGACGGTGAAGGCGCTGAAGATCGGCGCCGGCGAACGCATCGCCGTGCTCGGTCGCAACGGCGCGGGCAAGTCCACCTTGTTGCAGGCACTGTCCGGGTTGATGGAGCCGCGTGCCGGCTCGGTGCTGCTGGACGGGGTGGAGCTGGGCCACATCGACCCGGCGGACGTGCGCCGCGATGTCGGCCTGCTGAGCCAGACCGCGCGCCTGTTTCACGGCACGTTGCGCGAAAACCTGACCTTGGGCGCACCACACGCGAACGACGAGCAAATCCTGACCGCGTTGCAGACCGCGGGCGCGTGGGGCTACGTGCGCCGGTTGCCGTTGGGCTTGGACCATCCGGTGCAGGAGGGCGGGCTGGGCCTGTCCGGTGGCCAGCGCCAGGGCTTGTTGCTGGCGCGGCTGTTGCTGCGCGAACCGCGCGTGCTGTTGTTCGACGAACCGACCGCGACGCTGGACGATGCCGCCGAGCGCGAGGTCATCGCTTTCCTGTCCAGGCTGCAACCCGATCGCACGCTGGTGATCGCCACCCATCGCACCGCCGTGCTGGAAGCGGTGACCCGGATCGTCGTGGTCGATGGCGGGACCATCGTGATGGACGGTGCGAAGGACGAAGTACTGGCGCGATTGCGTACCGGCGGCGTTGCCGCGCCGAGCGCACCGGCAGGCGGTCAGCCGCGGGTGATGGTGAAGCGGCTGGTCAAGGACCTGCCGCTGGATGCGGCCGGCGAAGGAGTCAAGGCATGAGTGGCACGGCACTGGCCCGGCCCGCGTCCGGACGCAGCGAACTCCCGGATATGGCCGATCTGGACGAAACCCGCGCCAGCGGTTCGGCGCGCGTGGTGTGGATCGTCGTCGTGTTTCTGCTGGCGTTCTTCCTGTGGGCGTGGTTTTTCAAGATCGACGAGGTCTCCAGCGGCAACGGCAAGGTCATCCCCAGTTCGCACGAACAGGTCATCCAGTCGCTGGAAGGCGGCATCCTCGCCAAGCTCAACGTGCGCGAAGGGCAGATCGTCGAAAAAGGCCAGGTGTTGGCCCAACTCGACCCGACCCGCGGCGAATCCAGCGTCGAGGAATCCGCCGCGCGTTATCGCGCCGCGCTGGCGGCCAGCGCGGGCCTGCATGCCGAGATCGAAGGTCGCGCGGACATCGACTTCCCCAAGGAACTCGACGCATGGCCGCAGTTGAAGGCGTCGGAGACGGCGCTGTTCCGTTCGCATCGCGCCAGCCTGAACGAGACGGTCAACGGCCTGAACCAGTCCTTGGCGCTGGTGCGGCGCGAACTGGAGATCACCCGCTCGCTGATGGGCAGTGGCGCGGCCAGCAGCGTCGAGCTGATCCGCCTGCAGCGCCAGGCCGCCGACCTGGACTTGAAGATCGGCCAGGCGCGCTCCGAATACCTGGTCAAGACCGGCGAGGACCTGGCCAAGGCCGACGCCGACGTCAAATCGCTCTCCTCGACGGTGCGCGGACGCGAGGACACGCTGGTGCGCACGACCTTGGCCGCGCCGGTGCGTGGCATCGTCAAGAACATCGACGTGACCACCACAGGCGGCGTCGTCGCGCCCGGCGGCTCGATGATGACGCTGGTGCCGCTCGACGACCAGTTGCTGATCGAGGCGCACATCGCGCCGCGCGACATCGCCTTCATCCACCCCGGCCAGTCGGCGCTGGTGAAGGTGACGGCCTACGACTATTCGATCTACGGCGGCCTCGAAGGCGTAGTGGAAACCATCGCCCCGGACACGGTGCGCGATGAAGTGAAACCCGAGATCGTCTATTACCCGGTGCTGGTGCGCACCAAGTCCGACGTGCTGATCGACAAGGCCGGGCATCGCCTGCCGATCACGCCGGGCATGGTGACCACCACCGACATCCGCACCGGGCGCAAGACCGTGTGGGATTACCTGACCAAGCCGTTGAACAAGGTGCGCGAAGCCATGCGCGAGCGTTGAACCATGTCGATCGCCCAACAATGATGAGGATGCCATGAAGATCAATCCGCTGAAATTTCCCCCGCGCACTGCGTTGCTGGCGGTCGCTTGCCTGTGTGCCTTCGCCGCGCCCGCGATGGCCGGGCACCACAACCCGGTGGACAAGGTCAGCAATCCCGACGCATTGGTCTTCACCGACGTCAGCGTGGGCCACGACGACTTCACCGAAGTGTTCGTGCGCGACGGCGTGGTGGAGCCGCCCAATTTCTTCCGCGAGATCGTGCCGGGCATGCCGCAGGACCAGCTGCGCGGCAAGCTCGGCGATCCACTGCGGCAGAGCGACGGCAAGCGCGGCCGCGAGTGGGACTACAACTTCAAGTTCGTGCTGGAGCCATCGTCGAACTTCATCGTCTGCCAGTACAAGGTGGTGTTCGACGATGTCCAGCCGGCCGTGCGCGAGCAGGTCTGGCGCCGTCGCCAGTGCCAGCTTCTGGCCGAAGCCGAAGCGCCGCCCGCGCCGGTACCCGTGCCCGCACCCGTGGCAACGCCTGAGCCGGCGCCGACCGTCCTGCCGATCAGGAGCGTCAATTTCGATTTCGACAGTGCCGTGGGGCACGAGGTTGCCTTGGCAATCCTGGACGCGGACGTGACCACCCTGGTCCGCTTTCCGGAGCTGCGCGTGAACATTGATGGCTACACCGATCTGTGCGGTTCGGATGCCTACAACCAGAAGTTGTCCGAACGACGCGCCCGGTTGGTGTACGACTATCTGGTCGGCAAGGGCATCGACGCCTCGCGCCTGATCGGACCGGTCGGCCATGGCGAAAGCAACCCGCTGGAGCAGACGCCGCAGACCTGGCCGGCGTGCAAGAGCGAGAAGAACCGTCGTACCGAGTTGAACGTGGCGAACTGAGGCAAACCCACATGTCGGGGCGACCCCGCAAGGGCGCGGATGCCAGATCCGCGCCCTGTGTTGTTTCTGCCAGCAGCGCCCTGCGAATACCTCAAGGATGCGCGCAGTTGTTTCCTGATCGTGGCACTGCTCGAACTTGTAGTAGCCGCAGTTGTTATCGCGGCGGCTTGCGCGAACGCCTCGGCGGCGAAGTCCGCCAAGGCTGATGCGGCGATGCGCCGCGCCTACTTCACGCGCATGTCGTTGCTGACCGAAACGACGCCTTCGACGCCGCGCGCCAATTGCACCGCGCGGTCGATGTCGGCCTGGGAACTGACGAAACCGCTGAGCTGGACCTTGCCCTTGAAGGTTTCGACGTTGATCTCCGAGGACTTCAGGCCGGGGGCGTTCAATACGGCGGCCTTGACCTTGGTGGTGATGGCGACGTCGTCGACGTAGCGGCCGGTGCCGTCATGGGTGCGCGTCGATGCGCAGGCGACCAGCGAAATCGTGCTGCCGAGCAGGAACGCGGCGAATGCGCCGCGGCGCAGGAGGGAATTGTTCATGGCGATGGCCTGTTGGAGTTGGGGAAGTGAGCGGGTCTTGTCACGTTGCTGCGGATCAGCGCGCCCACTGGCGGCGCAGCAGCTTGAAGATCGCCAGCAGGATCACCGCGCCGAGCAGCGACAGCAGCAGCGAAGGCAGGCTGAAATTCTGCTGGTTGATGGTGCCCACGCCGATCAGCCGGCCGATGAAAAGGCCGCCGATGAAGGCGCCGGCGATGCCGACGATGATGTTTTCGATGATGCCTTGGCGCGCATCGGTATTCATCAGCACGCTTGCCAGCCAGCCGATGAGGCCGCCGACCACAAGCCAGATGATCAGGTTCATGTCATTGCTCCGGGTTGAAGGGGGAAGGAGGGCGACATGCGCGAGGCATGCCGCCGGGGATTGAATGCCGCATCGCTTTCCGGGGCGGAATTCAGTTGGTGGAGACCGCGTTGTCTTGCGGTGCGAAAACGATTTCCACGCGGCGGTTCATCTGCCGTCCGCTCGCGGTGCCGTTGCCGGCGACCGGGCTGTCTTCGCCATGGCCCTGGACGCTCAGGCGGTCGGCGGTCACGCCTTGATCCTGCAAGGCGGTCTGCACGGCCATCGCGCGGCGCTCGGACAGCAACTGGTTGGAGGCAGCGCTGCCGACGCTGTCGGTATAGCCTTCGATCGATGCGCGGCTTTGCGGATTGCGGCGCATGACGTCGGCGAGCTTGGTCAGGTTGTCGTTGCCGGCGGCGGAGAGCTGCGACTGGCCGGTGTTGAACAACACGTCGCCCAGCGTTACCACGATGCCGCGGTCGGTCTTCTTAGCGTTGAGTTCGCTGAGTTGATCCTGCAGGCTCGCCACCTGCTGGTGGGCGGCATCGGCCTCGTTGGTGCGTGCCTGCAGCCGCACGCGATCGCGTTGGCCGGCGGCATCGTCGGTGACGGTCTGCGCGGCGCGGCTGGACGCGGTTTCGCGCGCGATCACCACGCGCCGGTCGGCCATCTGGGCGAGGTGGTCGACGATGACGGCCTTGTCGCGATTGGTCTGTGCCTGTTCGGCCGTCTGCAGCGACTGGCTGGCGTGTTGCAGTTCGGTAGGGGCCAGGGCGACGACTTGCGGGTCAGCGCTCGCGGACTGGTAATGCTCGCGGGCCTGGTCGAGGGCCGCGTTGCGTGCGGGCATGCTGCTGCAAGCGCTGATGGCGATGGTCAATGCGCTGAGGCAAACGATTCGGGTTTTCATCTCGGAGTTCCTGGTTGGTCTGTCGGATTGCTTGAGGGGGTATTGCGGTCGATTTCTTCGCGCAATGCGCCGGCGGCGTCCTGCGATTCCTGCGCGGCCTTGTGCGAGTGCGCGGACTGCGCGTGCAGTTCCGCGATCTGTGCGTCGAGTTGCGCCTGTTCGGCCAGCCGGTCGGCGCGTGCGTAGTCCTTGTCGGTCACGGCCTGGTGCGCGCCGGCCAGTTCGCCTACCGCGACCTGGAGTTCGCCCGGGGCGTTCTCGCGGATGTCGGTGGTGCTGGCCTGGTGCACGGCGGCCTCGGCTTCGGCCAGTTTGGTGCTGGGCATGGGTGCACTTGCGCAGCCGCCGAGCATGAGCAGCACGACGGTGGCCAGCGCCGGCGCGCCGGGCTGGTACGGGTTTGGAGTTCTCATTGCGGTTCCTTGCTGGGTGTCCGAGAAAACCCAGACTGGCCCCATCCCCGCCGCGTGTCTGTCTGCCAGCGCACATGGGCGCTGGTGCTTGCCTAGACCGCCGTGACCGCCGGCAGCAGGCGGTCGTATTCCTGCTTGACCACCGCGTAGCACTCGCAGGTGCGCTGTTCGAGACCGGCGCGATCAAGCACGGTGATGTGGCCGCGCCGGTAGCGGATCAGGCCGGCTTCCTGTAGCCGACCAGCTGCTTCGGTGACGCCCTCACGGCGCACGCCGAGCATGTTGGCGATCAACTCCTGGGTCATCGACAACTCGCTGCCTTGCAGCCGATCCAGGCTCAGCAACATCCAGCGGCACAATTGCTGGTCGAGCGAATGATGGCGGTTGCACACGGCGGTCTGCGCCATCTGCGTCAACAACGCCTGGGTGTAGCGCAGCAGCAAATGCATCACCGGGCCGGAGCGATTGAAGGCTTCCTTGAGCACCTGAGCCTTGAGTCGATAGCCTTCGCCTGCGCTTTGCACCACGGCGCGGCTGGGCGTGGATTCGCCGCCCATGAACAACGAGATGCCGACGATGCCTTCGTTGCCGACGATGGCGATTTCGGCCGAAGCGCCGTTCTCCATCACGTACAGCAGCGAGACGATGGATGTGGTGGGAAAGTAGACGTGGGTCAGGGTGCTGCCTGATTCGTACAGCACTTGGCCCAGCGGCATATCGACCTTTTCGAGCTGCGGTTGCCAGCGTTGCCATTCGGTTTCCGGCAACATGGCCAGCAGGTGGTTCGTTCGCGGTTCGGAACCAGTGGCCATCGTGGATTCCCGTGGATGCGGGCACCGCAGCCTTCAAGCGCGGCGGGCGTCCCGACTATACGGGGTGGGGCCGGCGCACGCAAAGCATTGACGCTGCTAGAATATGCGGCTGTTTTCGACTGCGATTTCTTTGCCGCCATGATTGAACTCAATCCCGTCCGCCAACGCATCGCCGACCTGCAAGCCCGGTTGGCCTCGCTTCGGGGGTATCTTTGACTACGATGCCAAGCGCGAACGCCTGGAAGAAGTAAACCGCGAGCTGGAAAGCCCGACCATCTGGGACAACCCGGAGTACGCGCAGAAGCTCGGCCGCGAACGCGCGCTGCTGGACAAGAACGTCAACGGCATCCGCGAGCTGGACGAAGGCCTGGTCGGCGCGCTCGAGCTGCTCGAACTGGCCGAAATGGAAGACGACGAGGACACCGCGCAGGCCGTGGTCGTCGATGTCGAACGCTACGCCGGCAGCGTGGAGAAGCTGGAATTCCAGCGCATGTTTTCCGGCGAGATGGATGCGTGCAATGCCTTCGTCGACATCCAGGCCGGCGCCGGCGGCACCGAGGCGCAGGACTGGGCGGAAATCCTGCTGCGCATGTACCTGCGCTGGGCCGAAGGCCGCGGCTGGAAGGTCGAGCTGATGGAGGCCTCCGCCGGCGAAGTGGCGGGCATCAAGTCGGCGACGTTCCGGGTGGAAGGCGATTACGCGTATGGCTGGCTGAAGACCGAGATCGGCGTGCATCGCCTGGTGCGCAAGTCGCCGTTCGATTCGGACAACCGCCGCCACACCAGCTTCACCAGCGTGTTCGTCGCGCCGGAAGTGGACGACAACATCGACATCGAAATCAATCCGGCCGATTTGCGCACCGACGTGTATCGTTCGTCCGGCGCCGGCGGCCAGCACGTCAACAAGACCGAATCGGCGGTGCGCATCACCCACGTGCCGACCAATACGGTCGTCGCCTGCCAGACCGAGCGCTCGCAGCACGCCAACCGCGACCGCGCGATGAAGATGTTGAAGGCCAAGTTGTACGAACTGGAAGTGCAGAAGCGCAACGCCGAGAAGAACGCGCTGGAAGCGACCAAGTCCGACATCGGCTGGGGCAGCCAGATCCGCAATTACGTGCTGGACCAGTCGCGCATCAAGGATCTGCGCACCGGCATCGAGCGCAGCGACACGCAGAAGGTGCTCGACGGCGACCTCGACGAATTCCTCGAAGCCAGCCTGAAATCCGGCCTGGATGCCGGTTCCAAGCGCAGCGATGCGGTTTGATTTCCTGAGCCTACGACCATGACCGAACAGAACACCCCGCCTGCCGCCGACGAAAATTCCCTGATCGCGGAACGCCGCGCGAAATTGACCGCGCTTCGCGGGCAGGGCATCGCCTTCCCGAACGATTTCCGCCGTGAAAACTTCGCCGGCGATTTGCACGCCGAATTCGCCGGCGCGGAAACGTGGACCGCCGAAGCGCTGGAAGCGTCGGGCCGCGAAGTGAAACTCGCCGGCCGGCTGATGGCCAAGCGGGTGATGGGCAAGGCCAGCTTCGCCCAGATCCAGGACGAAAGCGGGCGCATCCAGCTGTTCCTGCAATCCAATGCGCTGGGCGAAAGCTACGACGCGTTCAAGACCTGGGACGTCGGCGACATCATCGCGGTCGAAGGCGGCTTGACCCGCACCAGGACCGGCGAGTTGTCGGTCAAGGCGCAGCGGATTCGCCTGCTGACCAAATCGCTGCGTCCGCTGCCGGACAAGTGGCATGGCCTGAGCGATGTCGAGCAGCGCTATCGCCAGCGCTACGTCGATCTGATCGTCACCCCGGAAGCGCGCGAAGTGTTCATCAAGCGCAGCAAGATCATCCGCGCGCTGCGTTCGTGGCTGGATGCGCGCCGTTTCCTCGAAGTGGAAACGCCGATGATGCATTACATCCCCGGCGGTGCGACGGCCAAGCCGTTCACCACGCACCACAACGCGCTCGATCTGGATCTGTACCTGCGCGTGGCGCCGGAGCTGTACCTGAAGCGCCTCGTCGTCGGCGGCCTGGAGCGCGTGTACGAAATCAACCGCAACTTCCGCAACGAAGGCGTGAGCACGCGGCACAACCCGGAATTCACGATGCTCGAATTGTACGAAGCGTATGCGACGTACACCGAGATCATGGACCTGACCGAGAACGTGATCCGCGACACCGCGCAAGGCGTGCTCGGCACCACCCAAGTCGAGTGGGATGGTGCGCAGATCGACCTCAAGCCCGCGTTCCGGCGCTGGCGCATGGACGAAGCGGTGCGCCACCACAACCCGGAAATTTCCGCGCAGGATTGCACCGATCGCGACGCGCTGCTGAAGCATTGCGAACGCTTGAAGATTCGGGTCAAGCCGTCGTATGGCTGGGGCAAGCTGCTGCTGGAAATCTTCGAGGCCACGGTCGAGCACACCCTGATCCAGCCGACCTTCATCACCGATCATCCGGTCGAGGTGTCGCCGCTGGCGCGCGCGAATGATGCAGACGACGGCTACACCGATCGTTTCGAGCTGTTCATCAACGGCAAGGAAATCGCCAACGGGTTCTCCGAGTTGAACGACCCGGAGGACCAGGCCGCGCGTTTCCGCGCCCAGGTCGAAGCCAAGGAGGGTGGCGACGACGAAGCGATGCATTTCGATGCCGATTACATCCGCGCGCTCGAATACGGCATGGCGCCGACCGGAGGCTTGGGCATCGGCATCGATCGCCTCGTCATGCTGTTGACCGGCAGCGATTCGATCCGCGACGTGCTGTTGTTCCCGTACATGAAGCCGGTGGCAGTGGAATAATTCCTTTGCCGGGCTCGACACGGCAAGTTGCAGACATGAGAAAAGCCGCGATTCCCGCGGCTTTTCTCATCATTCAGTCGTTCGCCATCCGCGCGCGTTGCGACGCGTTTTCCATCAATGCGCGTTGGGTTCGGCGGGGCGCGGCTTCTCGTCGCGCAGTTCCTTGCGCAGGATCTTGCCGACGTTCGACTTCGGCAGCTCGCTGCGGAACTCGACGTACCTGGGATGCTTGTAGCCGGTGAGGTTCTCGCGGCAGTAGTCCTTGACCTGCTCGACGGTCAGCGTCGGGTCCTTGCGGACGATGAAGGCCTTGACCACTTCGCCGGATTTCTCGTCCGGCACGCCGATCGCCGCGACTTCGAGCACGCCGGGCATCGCCGCGATCACGTCCTCGATCTCGTTCGGGTACACGTTGAAGCCGGAGACCAGGATCATGTCCTTCTTGCGGTCGACGATGTAGAAGAAGCCTTCCGCGTCCATCTTGGCGACGTCGCCGGTGTGCAGCCAGCCGTCGCTGTCCATCACCTTCGCGGTTTCTTCCGGGTGCTGCCAGTAGCCCTTCATCACTTGCGGCCCCTTGATGCACAATTCGCCGGTTTCGCCGACGGGCAGCACATTGCCGGCGTCGTCCTTGATGCAGGCATCGGTGGACGGAATCGGCAGGCCGATCGAACCGTTGTAGTCCTTCAGATCCGGCGGATTGATGCAGGCGCCCGGCGAGGTTTCGGTCAAACCATAAGCTTCGGCCAGGGTGCAGCCGGTGACCTGTTTCCAGCGTTCGGCCACGGCGCGTTGCACCGCCATGCCGCCGCCGAGCGAAACCTTCAGGTGCGAGAAATCCACTTGATCGAAACCCGGCGCATTGAGCAGGCCGTTGAACAAGGTGTTGACGCCCGGCAGCACCGAGAACGGCACCGATTTCAATATCTTGACGAAGGCCGGCATGTCGCGCGGATTGGTGACCAGGCAGGTGTTGGCGCCGATCTTCATGAAGACGAAGGCATTCGCGGTCAGCGCGAAGATGTGGTACAGCGGCAACGCGCCGATGGAGACTTCCTTGCCGGGTTCGAGCCGGCCTGCAATCCAGACCCCGACCTGCTGCGTGTTGGCGACGATGTTGCGATGGGTCAGCATCGCGCCCTTGGCCACGCCGGTGGTGCCGCCGGTGTATTGCAGGAAGGCGATGTCGTCCGGCGCGATGTCGATTTCCGGCAACGGGTGCTTGGCGCCGAGCTCCAGCGCATCCTTGAAGCGCACGGCACCGGGCAGTTCGTAATCCGGCACCATTTTCTTCACGTACTTCACCGCGAAGTTGATGGCGAAACCCTTCAAGCCGATCAGATCGCCCAGGCCGGTGGTGATGACTTGTTGCAACGGCACTTCGTCGATCACTTCCTGCACGGTCTGGCCGAAGTTGTCCATCACCACGATCACGGTGGCGCCGGCATCTTCGAGCTGGTGCTTGAGTTCGCGCGCGGTGTACATCGGGTTGACGTTGACCACGGTCAAGCCGGCGCGCAGCGCGCCGAACAAGGCCACCGGATATTGCAGGCAGTTCGGCATCATGATCGCGACGCGGTCGCCCTTCTTGAGCTTCAATTCGCCCAGCAGATAACCGGCGAAGCGGCGGCTGAGCGCTTCGAGGTCGCCGTAGGTGAGGGTCTTGCCGAAGTTGTTGAATGCCGGCCGGTCGCGGTAGGTGGCGACGGCCTCGTCGAACAAGGCCACGATGGAGCCGTACTGTTCCAGGTCGATTTCGTGCGGCACGCCCGCCGGGTAGTGCTTGAACCAGGGCCGATCACCACTCATTTGTTTCCCCCTTCGGGCAGTCTGTTCTTGGCGTTGCGGTGACGCGATGCGCGCCGCCGTGCATTGTAATCGGCAAGCATACCGGTGCGCATGGAAAAGGCGAAGCCGCGCCTGCGGCTTTCGTGCAATGGACGCCAAAACGGCGGCTTGCGCCGCCGTTTCCTGATGCGGTGCACAAGACCGGAATGCTCAGGCTTTCGCCGCCAACTGGCGCAGCACGTAGTGGAGCAGGCCGCCGTTGCGGAAGTATTCGACTTCCTTCGGCGTGAGCAGCAGCACGTCGACCTCGAACTCGATCCTGCCGCCGTCGGCCTTGGTCGCGACGACTTTCGCGGTCTTCGACGCGCCATCGTCCAGGCCGGTGATGGCGATGGTCTCCGGCCCGCTCAACCCCAGCGATTGCGCGTTCTGGCCCTCGCGGAAACGCAGCGGCAGCACGCCCATGCCGACCAGGTTGCTGCGGTGGATGCGCTCGAAGCTCTCGGCGATCACCGCCTTGATCCCGAGCAGGTTGGTGCCTTTCGCCGCCCAGTCGCGCGAGGAGCCGGTGCCGTATTCCTTGCCGGCGAAGACCACGGTCGGGATGCCTGCGGCCTTGTACTTCACCGCCGCGTCGTAGATCGCCAGTTTCTCCGGTGGATCGGAACCGAAGTAAAGCGTGTTGCCGCCTTCCTCGCCGCCGAAGAACAGGTTCTTGATGCGGATGTTGGCGAACGTGCCGCGCACCATCACGTCGTCGTTGCCGCGGCGCGAACCGTAGCTGTTGAAGTCGCCCTGCTGCACGCCGTGCTCGATCAGGAAGCGCCCGGCCGGCGAATCCTTCTTGATGTTGCCCGCCGGCGAAATGTGGTCGGTGGTGATCGAATCGCCGAAGATGCCCATGATCCGTGCGCCGTGGATGTCGGCGATGTGTCCGACCTGCGGGGTGATGGCGTCGAAATAGGGCGGGTTCTTGATGTAGGTGGACTTGTCGTCCCACGCGTACAGCTCGCCGTCGGGCGAGGCGATGCTGTTCCAGCGCGTGTCGCCCTTGAACACGTCGGCGTAGTTCTGCTTGAACATTTCCGGGCCGACCGTCGCCGCGATCGTGTCGCCGATTTCCTTGTTGCTCGGCCAGATGTCGCGCAGGAATACCGGCTGGCCGTCGCTGCCGGTGCCGAGTGGTTCCGTGGTCAGGTCGATGTCGGTGGTGCCGGCAATCGCGTAGGCGACCACCAGCGGCGGCGAAGCGAGGTAGTTCATCTTCACTTCCGGATGCACGCGGCCTTCGAAATTGCGGTTGCCCGACAGCACCGAAGTGACGACCAGGTCGCCGCTGGCGATGCCCGCGCTGATTTCCGCCGGCAACGGGCCGGAATTGCCGATGCAGGTGGTGCAGCCGTAGCCGACGACGTAGAAGCCGAGTTTTTCCAGCTCGCTCAACACGCCGGCCTTTTCGAGGTAATCGGTGACCACGCGCGAACCCGGCCCGAGCGACGTCTTCACCCACGGCTGGCGCTTCAGGCCTTTCTTCGCCGCGTTGCGCGCGAGCAGGCCGGCGCCGAGCATCACCGCCGGGTTCGAGGTGTTCGTGCACGAGGTGATCGCGGCGATGACCACCGCCCCATCCTTCAGGCGCACTTTCTGCCCGTCGATCTCGATGTCGGCGAAACCCTTCTGCAGCGCTTCGTTGCCGACCGCCGCGCCACCGCCTTCGTTGATGAAGTTCGCCGCTTCCTTGCTGCGCTTGTCGCGCGATGCGGTGAGCACGGGCAGGTTGGCGTTGTAGTTTTCCTTGACCTTCTCCAGCAGCACGCGGTCTTGCGGACGCTTCGGACCGGCCAGCGACGGCTTCACGGTGCCCATGTCCAGTTCGAGCACGCTGGAATATTCGGCTTCCGTCGCGCCGGGCTCGTGCCACAGGCCCTGTGCCTTCGCATAGGCCTCGACCAGCGCGATCTGCGCTTCGCCGCGGCCGGACAGGCGCAGGTAGGTCAGCGATTCGGCGTCGATCGGGAAGATGCCGCAGGTCGCGCCGTATTCCGGGGCCATGTTGCCGATCGTGGCGCGGTCGGCCAACGGCAGATGCTGCAGGCCGTTGCCGAAGAACTCGACGAATTTGCCGACCACCCCGAACTTGCGCAGCATTTCGGTGACGGTCAAGACGAGGTCGGTCGCGGTCGCGCCTTCGGGCAGTTTGCCGGTGAGCTTGAAGCCGACCACCTGCGGGATCAGCATCGACGAAGGCTGGCCGAGCATCGCCGCTTCGGCCTCGATGCCGCCGACGCCCCAGCCGAGCACGCCAAGGCCGTTGACCATCGTGGTGTGGCTGTCGGTGCCGACCAGCGTATCGGGATAGGCGACTTCGGCGCCGGTCTCGTCCGGCCGCGTCCAGACGGTCTGGGCGAGATATTCGAGATTGACCTGATGGCAGATGCCGGTGCCGGGCGGCACGACGCGGAAATTCGAGAAGGCCGACTGGCCCCATTTCAGGAAGCGGTAGCGCTCCTGGTTCTGCTCATATTCGCGGTCGACATTCTGCTGCAGCGAATGATTGGTGCCGAAGAAATCGACCACCACCGAATGGTCGATGACGAGATCGACCGGCACCA